>JAKQSI010000008.1 GCA_029570205.1 Candidatus Omnitrophota bacterium
CAATGTGCGCGGCTATCTCCGGAGTACACAGAAACGGCCCGACGTCGTCCGAAATTTCTTTCACGCACCTTCGGTTCGCTACGCGATGGAGTAAGCGACATTACTACAGTATGCCTACTATTTAGGGTTCGGAGTAATAACACACCGAATCACACCGGAGACCGAACCATGGCAAAACTGAAACTGGATTTGCACGACATCTACAACCGGGGCAAGGATATCGACAGGGAGTTAAACCGGGTTATCGAGGAAGCGGTCGAGAAACGCATTGGCGAGGTGGAGATCATTCCCGGCAAAGGCAGCGGGCAGCTCAAGAAACATGTTCTGCGTTTTCTGGCCCAGCCGCACATCAAGAAACTGTACCACCGGATCGACAAGGATCGGGACAATTTCGGACGCCTGTTTGTCTATTTCAAGCATCCCCGAAAGATGTAACAAGCCTTTCTGCACACTTGCTACCGACTGTGACCGTCCGCACCGTTGTCACGGTGTTGCAAAATCCTTCTGGTGGAATCGAGGCACCCAGTTGTATATCGCACCCCGGCTTCGTATCCCATTGCTGGAATCGTACTCGATATAGTCATATTCCTGCGACGGTCCGTACCCCAATACAACCCCCGAATGACCGGCCTTGAATCCTTCATAGAGATTCGGAAAGGAGGTTTTCATGTTTTCCAGGGGCATGATCTCGGTATATGGCTCGGCATGGTACAAGCCTGCATGAGGAGCTTTCAGCCCGCGTTCTTCGAGTCCTTCTTTAAACACATCCGGTATCCGGGAGTTGATATAGGCCATGGGGGTGGTCAGGCGGTCCTGCGCGGTGATCACATCCGAATGTTCCGGGGTGCGTTTGTTGTCCAGGCCGTACTGAATGTAGGCATCCCGCAGGATCTTGACATTCGATATCGACTTTGCGACCTTGGCCCGAATCTGGGCGTTCAGGAAATTCGGCACGGCGATTGCCGCCAGAATGCCGATAATCGCGATGACAATCAGCAACTCAATCAGGGTGAACGCGCGGGATCGGACTATCTTATTCATCCTGGGTTCTCCTTCAGCGGTACCATTAAGTAGACGGTCCCATTTCAAGATTCGCCCGGAATTAATTCTTATTATACTTCATTTCTCCAATAAGATCAACGATCCGCCGAGCAGGGCTGGACGAGTCAATCGACGTACCCCCGCGGTTTCGCTCAAAACACCGCTACTCCTGCACCGGTCACAATCAATTCACCATTCTCAAAGCGAAAATCAAGGAAGTTGATCCGCAGTCTTTGGTTTTCATTCAAGAGTGTACAGCCGTATCCGCCCCGCTCTGTATCTCGCTGGAGACGGCTCGGAATCCATCCGTTGTCAAGGTATTCCAGACTAGTCTTGAAGATCTCATCACTTTTCCACCTTCGCGCAATCAAGGCAGCGACGATCGGTTTTGCCTCCTCTTCCGAAATATCCGGGTCCAAAGCAATTCGGAGTGTTTGACCATTGATCTCGAAAACCGTGAGTTCGTGCTGCGTAATCGAGCTCTCCTGAAAATCGTCAATGGCAATCTTGTCAGGCTTAGGCTCTAACCGGCCAGCCCCCCACCCCCTCTTGCAGAGCGTGACCGTCCGGTACCGGACCTTGTTTCCCTTCCTTGCTTCCTTCTCCTTGACAACGACATAAACGCCACCTATCGGATGCCCCAGATTCGTCTCTATTCCCTCAACTCTGTCTATTCCTACCCTTTCCGCAATTCTGAGAACTGTTGCCACCTCGGCGTCAGTCAGCTGCCCGCCTTCGCAGAAATTTTTCCTTAGAGCACACCGCTCATGCGCACAAGAAACCGGGATCAGACTGATTCCCGCAATCAGAAGAACGAATAGATGTTCCCGAAGAATTCTCATTGTCTGCATCTTCTGTCTCCTCTTGGTTTTTCTTGCCAGATCCGTTTCATGCCAACAGTCGGACACTTGGGTCATTCCTCGTATGGACGCTGGTTTCCGGCTTTCGCCGGAATGACGGACGCAGCGGCAATTGATGAATTGCCCATACACCCATCCGAAGATCCTCTTCTCCCTCTCCCGCCGGGAGAGGGTTGGGGTGAGAGAATTTCCGTATGGTGCCGGTACGTATTGGCTATATTACTTTAAAACGTCTGCCAACCCGCACGGTCACTCCCACACCAACTCCCACGCCGCCACTGCAATCCGCTCTGCCTGCGCAGTCGTTCGAGCGCGACGTTCCAGGTCGGCGCGGATCGCGCGGTTCTCGGTAATTCGATTCTCAATCGCCTCGTTTGAGCGATGGATCTCTTTCAGTAACCGTGTTTCCTGAGCCGTTACCTGCGCGCGCATCCGGGCGCGCTCCTCGGAATCCCTTGCCTCACGGCGACCGGCACGCAATTCATTCAATCGCTCTTTGATCTTTTCAATCCGCGCCTCCGCCTCCATGCACTCCGCATCGACATAAGAATCCAGAATTTCGAGACGAGACTCGACTTCCTGTTCGCACCACAAACGAACCGCGGTCTCAAGGTTCTCCGCTTTTGCCTTTGCCGCATAATCGGCCAGTGCACAAATCGGTGCGGATGGCGGGGGAATCGCTTTTCCGGCCGGTGTGGAGGTCTCCGCCATCTGTCGGAACAATCGGCATTCTTCCTCTCCGAGGATCCGCGGGGAGCCGCCTTCCTCTACGATGATAATATCCACTACGTGATCTTCTTCCTCTAAAGACCGAATTGACACCTTGTAAAGAAACCACCAGCCGCTCCGACCGAGAAGAGAGGAAACAGATTTCATCGGGACTGTTACCTTCCCCAGGCAGAGATGTAGAAACACGGGCAAAACCGGCTGACAGGCGCGGATTTCACGAATAATTTCATCTACTAATGGGTGGCCGGGAGACAAAGCGACCACCCCTTCGTTTTCAGAACGACACGGCCCAAAACAAACCCCCATTTCGGATGCAATGCCCGGCACATTCAACAAATACTGTTCGGGAATTCGCAGAATCCAATCGCCCTGACGGGAACCGGGGAAATGGGCAAACAGGCTGAAAATCAGCTGTTTGACTACCTCTGCGTCCCGGTCCAGAGTGGACCGAACCTGCTCTCCCACCAGCCGAAATCGTTTCTGTACCTCCTCGTCGAATCGATCGATCAGCAGCGATCGAGCGGTCATCAGCCGATTCCGTGAGGCGCTGCTGAGATCGTTCTGAAGTCGTTCGAACGCCTCTCGAATTTCCTCCGGCGTTCGGCAAGTCTGGTAAATCTCCAGGACACGACGCTCGAACGCAACCGTGTTCTCTAAGTCCCCAAGCGGTTCGTCGGACGCGCCGAATACCCCATCGAACAACCGGAATTTCGTTGCCAATACATCATAAACCCGCTTGTCCGCCTCGTTGTCCTCCGCAAGAAAATTCAGTACGAGTACGTCGTGACGTTGCCCGTATCGATGACATCGCCCGATCCGCTGTTCGATCCGCTGGGGATTCCAGGGAAGATCGTAATTCACAACCACCGAGCAGAAATGGAGGTTCAATCCCTCCGCACCGGCATCCGTGGCGATCAATATGCGACATTCATCCCGGAACTGCCGAATCACGTCATGTCGCTCCGCCGAATCGACAATATCTCCCGAAAGAAGAACGATATCGCCTTCACATCCTGCCTCGCAAAGCCGGTCATAGAGATACCGCTGTGTCCGCCGCGATTCGGTAAAGATCACCGCTTTTTCCGGAAACCCCTTCTTCCGGGCTTCCTCGAATAATAACGATAAGGCTTGTACCAGCGCTTCACCTTTTGCATTTTTTGCAATCCCGGCCGCCAACTCATAGCATCCCGTGATCTCGGCTAATTCCTCCTCAATTTGTTCCCGCCGGAATTCGCCAAGTGATCGTTCATCTGTATTGCTGCCCGATTGTTCGTCAATAGTCGGCCATTCTTCTTCCTCTATTTCCGTTTCCAGATCTTCCGGCACGGGAGGAATCTCCGCTACACCTTCCAGGCAGGCGCGAAGCCTTTTGATTACTTTCAGCAATGTCTGAGCGACGGCAAAGGAGCTGCTCGCCAGGATTTTTCGGTACATCAGGATCATCAGCGGCTGTTGTCCGGACCCGATGGAAACGCTGTCTTTTCGCGAAAGAAAGGCCGATAGCCGCCGGTACAGTTCCCGTTCCTCATCAAACGGTGTGAATTTGTGAAGGACGCTGCAACGCCGGGTATAGCGAATCGTATCGGCTACCTGACGCCGGAGTGTTCGAATCATAATTCCCGACAATTTGCCCTGTAATTCATCCGTATTGACAGGTTCCCAACCCCGGTTGTCGGCTATGTAGTTCTTGGCGAACGAATAGGCGGTCCCCAGCATCCGGTTGTCTACAAAGCTGACCAATCCAAACAGTTCCATAAGAGAGTTCTGCAGCGGGGTTGCGGTCAGCAGGAGTTTACTGCAATTCGCGAAAGCCTCCCGAAGGGAACGGGCCATTCGATTTTCAGGGCGATAGACATTGCGGAGACGGTGGGCCTCATCCATTACTACAAGGTCCCATGGGACCGTCGACAGCGGATCCAGGCGGCGGTAGCCAAATGCGTAAGACACAACAATCGGTCCCTCTGTGCAACTCGAAACAAGCGTATCGGGTCCTTCTTTGCGAAGGACATTCCATCGGGTACGGTCGATGATCCGGCCCATGAGGTGAAAATGGCTCCAGAGTTCCTCCACCCATTGTCGTCGCAATCCGGCGGGGACAATAATGAGAATCTTTCGGCGCCCTTCTGCCCACAGTTGAGAAATCACCAGTCCTGCCTCGATGGTTTTCCCCAGACCGACCTCATCCGCCAGGATTGCGCCGCCCGAGAATAGCCGATTCAATGCGAATGCCGCTGCTTCCACCTGGTGAGGCAGGAGGTCGATTGTGGCGTCCTCCAGGCTGCGAGTCAGACGATTGCCCATCCGCGAGGAGCGCCGTAACAGGAGTTCCTCCACCCAGAGACGTCGAACAAACGATGGAATTGCAGCGCCTTGTATGACTTCCATATCGAACCGGACCAACGAGAGGCTCCGATGAACGGTATATACCGAAAAGTCTTCTCTGCGGGATATCGTTCTTCTTTCATCCAATATATAACGAAGGTTACTGCAAATGAACCATTCCTCCAGGACTGCCTCGCGGTAAAGGCGACTGCCTCTATATTTCCCCGGATAGAGACGCTTCCTCGGTGGGATGGCTTTTGTTCACAGGATATCGGTGGGTGTCCGTGTCCGCCCCGGTGTATCGGCCGATCGATATTCTTACTGGAGATTAATCCGTTAGCAAATGCGCGCATGTAATCTTGTTGAAAGTCGCGGAAATCGCCCTGGGACATTCCGAGCGCCTTGGGTATCCGTTACATTCAACAATAGATGAATAGGCGTTCGACAGGATCGACTCTCCGGACAGGAATCCGGCGGGACCGTTGTCACATCCGTTCGTCATCATGGTCGGTTGCGGAGAGTGTCTGAAAGCGTTCGCCCAGCACCGCCTTTTTCCGTTCGGCGGCTTCTCGTATCAGGCGTTCTTCCTGCGCATCCGCGCGCTTCTTCATTCTGTGGCGAACCGTCAGGTTGACGGCGAGACACAGGGCAATTCCAACGGTCCCCGCAAGGCTGATAGTCTTGGCAAACGTAGCCGTTGCCAACGCCGCGATGCACGCAGACAGGAGCCATCCGCAGATAACCCAGATCGTTCTCCCCAATTTCAGATGCGCATCGCCTCGAAGGAAGATTCGGTCCGCATACCCACTGGCAACAACGGCGGCAAAAGCCACATACGTTGTTGAAACCGGCAAACCGAGCCCGGAAGCGAATGCAATTGTGCTGCCGGAGATCGAGGTAATTACAGCGGCTCTCAAGCTGTCGTAGTGTTGCAGTTTGTGGTTCTCTGTCAGGTGCGGTTCCGGCGCCAGAACTTTGTGATCGTCCTTGTGTGGCATAATCAATTTGGCAAGGGTGATACACCAGGCGGGAGCATACAGTCGAACCACATCCCCCTGGCTGCCCGTGTTCACTTCCGCTCGTGTCACCCGCTGCGCATTTTGTGTCGTCATTCCAAGGAAGAGTAAAATCCCGCACGAAAAAAGGAGCCAGGTGGGAACCGGAATCTGATGGGCAATTTCCCCATGACGGAGAATCAGCCAGCTTGCAAGGCCCGGAGAGGTGCTGTTGCACAAATCGTTTTGTCCGAACGCGAACGCAATCGCGAGCATTCCCACGATCGCCAATCCCGAAAACAAGCGACGCGCGGCCCTGTCCTTTCCGATCAATAGAATTGCTTCTACCACAACGGTGAATACAGTCCATAAGACAATCAACACAAGTGGAGCGCCCCAGACATCAAAAGTGTTCGTCCGGACCGTGTTGATGAAAGCCACGTTCTTCATCCCCTTCATCAAAATGAAGTACACAAGGCCCGTGAGCAGGAATCCTGCAATCCAGGCCCCATGCTTGTAAACCTGTTTTGGATTCTCACAATCCTGCCCTATGACCGTCCGAAATACACGTTGAACGGCAAAACCGGCCAGACCGGTGATGAGAATTGAAAAAATGATCGCCGTGATGACCTCACTGGTCTTGCCCCAATGAACCGCTCCGATTCCCCCCAGGGCCAGTCCGCCTCCCAGCAGGGAGAAGACCAATCCCGCCGTTGTGGAAACAGGCATTCCAAAGGCCGAGAATGAGTAGAGTAGAACGGTATCCGTGAGATAGACCCCCAAGTACACCGAAAGCGCGTCGCGGAGAGACAGCTGTTCCGGGTCGAAGATGCCTTTCCGAGCCGTTTCCATGACGGGTGATGCGGCACAAGCGCCGAGGATAACAGCGACTCCGGCAATATACACCGCTGTCCGCCTTCGGAGTACTCTGGCTCCGAAAACTGCATTTACGATATTCGCCGCATCGTTGCGGCCCACTTCGATGGTATCCCAGACGAGCATCGCCACTGCAATGATTCCAGCCGAATACATAAACAGAGTGGGTTCCATGGTTCACGCTCCTTGAGGCTGCGCATAACACAGACCTCTGGCCTGTCAGCATTCCTGTCAGAATGCTGTTTGAGAGTGGAAACAGGTGATAGTTGTGGGTTCGGCGGGAACGGACTGCGCGCCGAATGACTACTCCTGAGTCTCTGGTTTCTCAGGCTAAGTACTCAATGAAACGAGGTATTGAGGAAAGGCCCGCTACCCATCCGCCGGTCGTTTCATCTTTCCTTGCGCTCTGCGAAAGCAGTCACGCAGCCCGGGTAGATTCGGTGTTATTCTAAGAGCTTCTGAGTACCAATGCAATGCTTCCTCATAATTCCCCTGTGCCTCCGCAATCCGCCCCAGTCCGAATTGGGCCGATGAGAGGAGAGGAAACTCCTGCCGGATCGCCAGGAAGCGATTCCGTGCCTCATCGTACCGTTCCGCCTCGAGGAGGATATTCGCCATTTGGAGTTGTGCCCACAGGTTGTCGGGCGCCAGGTCCAGCGTTCGCTGGGTATACAAGAGCGCTTTTGCCCATTGACGCTGACGGGCATAGATTTCTCCCAGGTTGAGATAAGGCGACGGATTCTCCGGGTCCTGCTTGGAGGCCTGCAAGAAACTGAACTCCGCTGCCCCCATTTCCCCCCTGGCCATCTGTGCCAATCCTTCGTCGATCAGAACATACACGCGGGTCCGGCTCTTGGGGTCCGGCAGACTTGAGAGAGTCGCGTTACTGATGGTTCCACCTCTGGCATACGCCAATGCTCCGAGAATCTCGGTTTTTTCCGGTTTCAACCCGGCGACATGACTCTGATCCTCGAGGTGGGCAATTTCCTCCTGCAGGATCGGTTTCAGTTCCGCGACCTTGGGATGATCTTCCGAAAAGAGATTCTTCTCTTCCTTGGGGTCTTCTTCCAGGTTATACAATTCCTGTTCGGGAGCCAGCACGTATTTCCACGGCGGCTGGTAAATTGCATAAAGGGGACTCCAATTAAAAAACAACGGATACATGGATTCCGCGAAAATCGGTCCGACCTCGTGTTGTTTCCCACTCAGGCAAGGAACAAAGGAGACCCCGTCCGTTTCGGGACAAGGCAATTCCACCAGATCGAGAATGGTCGGCATTACGTCGATCAGGCTCACGGTTCCTTTCACCCGCGCTCCTTCCAATCGAGAAGTACGCACTTTATCCGGCAGGCGCATAATCAGCGGCACATGCAACGTACAATTGTACAAGAACATCCCGTGCGCCATTTCACGATGTTCCCACAGGCTTTCCCCATGGTCCGACATGACGACAACCAGGGTATCCCCCAGCAGTCCGTTTTTCTGCATCCATACAATAATCTGCCCCAGTTGAAAATCGGCGTATGCAATCTCGCCATCGTAGGGTCGATCTGCATACTCCGCATCCCATGGGGATGGTGGTGTATAAGGGATATGTGGATCATAAAAATGGACAAAGAGGAAAAAGGGGGAGCGCTTATTCGTCTCGAGCCAGCGGATGGCGGCAGTTGCGATTTCTTCTGCGTTCCGTTCCACATTCGGGTTACCGGTCCCGTAAGCGAAGGCCGAGAAATTGTCATCGAACAGATCGAACCCTTGCGCCATGCCGCGTTGACGGCTTAAGAGCATGACCGCCACAAATCCGGCTGTGGCATACCCGTTCTGTTGAAAGACCTCCGCGAGGGTGACGGCATCATCGGTAAGCATGTAATTTGCATTATCCCGCACACCATGCCGTGCGGGATACCAACCCGTGAAGAGAGAACTGTGTGCCGGAAGGGTTAATGGGACGGGAGTGAACGCTTCCTCGAACAGGATTCCTTCGGACGCCAGCGCCTCCAGGGTCAAGGTCTCAGTTCCGGGATATCCGTACGGGGTGGTATGATCGGCGCGGCAGGTATCAATGGTCACCAACAGAACATTCGATTTCGGACAGTGGACAGACCGGGAGCATCCTCCGCTGAGGAGAAGCAACACCAATGCGCAACAGCACCATCTCCAGACCATAATTCCTCACATCCGGGACCCGAAGCCGCAAGGATACTGTGACTGTCGGCCTTTCCTGTGATACCGTTTCTTTTGTCGGAATATCGGATCATTCTCAATAATAGAGTATCGACGTCCGAACGAAGCCGCAAGATCCCATCGGCGAGGAGAATCCTTGGATGCGTATACGAATGTTGGTGACGGCAGTCATCGCCGTGGTCTGGATCGGCTCTGTTTATACTCTTCAGAGACGCCATACGGACCGGTCTTTTCTGGAACAGGGAGGGCGTGTTGACGTGACTAACGGGACCTTTGTCCTTCGAGAGGATTTCCTGGGCATTTATCTCAATGAGACTAAGATCGGGCACAGCGAATTCCGTCTGACTGAGGCGGGCGAGTCCACCGCAAAAAGCGCCGGCGGTAAGGTCTACCTGTTTCAATCGCAAAGCACAATGCGGATAGACGCCTTGGGGATACCGTTCAATTTGAAAACCGTCAGCGAAGGAGCCGTCGATCAGAATCTGGCCTTACACGATTTCAGCTTCCATTTTGCCGCCAGCGGGCAAAGTATTTCCTGTGTCGGCAAAGTGGAAGGGAATGTCCTCATGGTTACCACAAAATCCGAAGGGGCTTCCCATTCCAAAGAGTATCCCCTGCAAGGCCCCATTTTCTCGCCGGATATCGTCCATCTGGTTGTCGCACGAGAGGGGATTGAGGTCGGCAAACAAATGACCGTTCCCATTTACGATCCCTTGACAACCAGCCTGGACCAGGTGGACGTCCTTGTGAAAGAGCAAACCGAAATGGAGTGGGAAGGGGAGAATCACACGGTGTATCACATCCGGCTCTCCTATAAGGGATTCCAGGAGGATGCCTGGATTGATGCCGGTGGCGTTGTGTTTCGGGAGCAGTCTTCTGTGGCCGGGATTGGTTTCTTATGCAAACGCGAAACGGAAGAGCAGGCACGGGAAATTCCGGTGGCTTCCGGTACCGGTCCCGATCTGATTTCGGCCTCCAGGATTCCGGTGGATTATGTCATTGAGGATCCGCGAAATATGGAAGAGATGAGGATTGCGGTCACCGGATGCACACCGGCGGATCTCTTTCCGGACTTAGAGCGCCAAATCCTGGAATCGGATAGAGATGCTGAGGAACTTGTCGTTATTGTGCGGAAACCGGATTATGATGCGCTGATCGGCCGGTTTGACTCCCCGGAAATAGCGTACTCCGGCTCCAAAGACTATCGGGAATGTCTGGAACCGGACCCATTCGTGCAAAGCAACGACTCGCGGATTGTTCAAAAGGCCAAAGAAATAACGATGAATGCGGGTTCCCGCTGGAACGCGGTGAAGCAGTTGACGACCTGGCTGCATGAAAGCCTCCGAAAAGAGATTCGTGTGACGATTCCCTCTGCGGTGGAGGTGCTGGAAAGCGGAAAAGGGGACTGCAATGAGCATTCGACCCTGTTTGCCGCGTTGGCGCGATCCCTCGGCATTCCCACAAAAATCTGTGCGGGAATTGTGTACCAGGACGGCGCGTTCTATTACCATGCCTGGAATGAGGTGCTGCTGGGCAATGACAATCCGGTCTGGCTGCCCATCGACAGCACGTTCGGCCAGACAGAGGTTGATGCCACACATATCAAGCTGAATGAGGGCGCACTCGATAAACAGGTCGAACTAATCAAACTCATCGGCAAAATGCAGGTAAAAATTCTTGAAGCTCGTTGAACTTCGGGCCTGTATTCGCATAGTAAGCGACTGATCGGAAGGGGTATCGAAATGATTCGAACCAGTCATCTGACAAAACATTTCGGGTCCGTTCGGGCCGTGTCCGATTTAAATCTGGACGTGGAGCGGGGGGAACTGTTCGGTTTTCTGGGACAGAATGGGGCCGGAAAGACCACGACCATCAAGATGCTCACGGGACTGCTTCGGCCCACCTCCGGGCAGGTCATCATCGGTCGAGATGACAGCCGACCCGGATATGACCTTTCCGTGGAACCGGAAAAGGCCAAGGCGATCACGGGCTATGTTCCCGATGAACCCTTTCTTTACGACAAACTGACCGGTTATGAATTCGTTCATTTTGTTGCGGGACTCTATGATGTCCCTCCACAAAAGGCGGATGAGAGAATCCACTATTATTTCGATCTGTTCGGGCTGACCGATGCCATGCATTATCTGATCGAGTCATACTCCCACGGGATGCGTCAGAAGGTGGTGATGACGGCAGCCCTGATCCACGACCCGGCAGTGCTGATTCTGGACGAGCCGATGGTGGGACTGGATCCTCGAAGCGCGCGTTTAATTAAAGACCTTTTGAAGCAAAAAAGTCGGGAAGGAACGACGGTTTTTCTTTCCACACACACCTTGGATGTGGCGGAGGAACTCTGCGACCGCATTGGAATCATTCAGCGGGGACAACTGATCGCATTGGGAACCATGGACGAATTGCGCGCAATGGCTCAGGATGGGGACGCAAAAGATCGCCTGGAATCGGTGTTCCTGAAACTCACAGAGGAACACAATTCCGGCGGACGGGATCGGCAAATCTGAAAAAAAAGAGTGTGTTTTCGATAAAAAAGTACTCCACAGTTGCTTTCGGCTGTGCTACGATGAACACAGTATCCTTGTGGGTATGTTGACAGGACGATGTCTGAAAGCGGCACGATGAAAATCCGGACGCTCCGTTTCGGCGAACTGGAAGTCGCCGAATCCGATATTATTCTCATGGATGAAGGGCTTCTGGGTTTTCCGGGGCTTCATAAGTACGCCATTATTGCCGACCCGGATCAGGCTCCATTTATATGGCTGCAATCGATTGAGGAACCGGATCTGGCGTTTGTTGTCGTCGATCCGTTTCTCTTTTTCCCCGGCTATCAGTTGTCGCTGAAACCCCAGGAATTGCAGACAGTGAATTTGGAATCCATCGAACAAGCGGTCATTTTGACCATCGTGGTGATCCCGCTCAATCCCATGGATATCACCACCAATCTTCGTGGACCCCTGATTATCAACCCGGCGAACAACAAGGCCAGACAGCTGGTGCTGCTGGATGAACGATACCATACCAAGCATTTTCTCTTGCGGGACATTCCGCCGGAGCTGGCGGGAAAACCGGAGGAGGCCGTGGGCGAATAATCCCGCCCGCGATTGACCGATGCTAGTATTGAGCCGCAAACGGGACGAAAGCATCATAGTCGGCGACAATGTCGTCATCACGATTATTGATATCAAAGGGGAACATGTCAAACTCGGGGTCGATGCCCCGAAATATATCTCGATTCACCGCAAAGAGGTCTACGAAGCCATCCAGGCAGAGAATCTGGCCGCCTCTCGTCCGGAAGCCCAGAATCTCGAAAGCCTGGCCAAGGTTCTTGCCGCCAAGACTGCGCAATCCGACGATACGCGCCCCAAGCCGAGAGCCGCCGCGTTCCCTGCCCGCTCCAAACAACCCCAATAAACCTGCTTTCGTCCGAGCCATTCACCCATCTGTGCAAAAAGAGATTACAGTGGTATAATAAGGTTACTGCAAGTGGGAGACTGGCTGCACAGACCCTGGGGATGAACCAAAGGGTGAGCAGCATTCATCGAATGCAAGTGTGACGTGAGTGTCTCACTCGTGAACCCCGTCCGAACGGTCGGGGTGGTTTTCTTTTAACTTCAGGAACGTCAATGACTTCAGCTGATTATCCGGGTCAAATACTGAAATGTGAACTCCAGCAGCATGATCGCCGCAATCGGGCTGAGATCCAAACCGCCGACCACCAGGAACGGGCAGGCTCGCCGAATGGTATCCAGGAACGGCTCCGTAATTCGGTATATGAATTGAACAATGGGATTGGAGGGATTCGGCTGAACCCAACTCATCAGAACGGCTGCAATGATCGCAAAAATATACAGCTGCACTGCCAAACCCAGAAATCCCAACAATTCTTTGAGAATCACCATCGGGTTTCTCCGTCCTGCGATTTCCTGTCAGAATTGCATATAAACCCAGTGTTTCGCAAGACTGAATCGCTTAAGGGACCCAATATAGCACATCCATACCGCGAAATGCCACCGGGAAATGCCCCTCGAACTTCTCGAATCCACGAGCCGGATATTGTCTTCGTTCCTGCCCCCCGACATACACATACGACACCCCGTACTTTTTGAGCAGTTTGGTTGCTGTCTGAATATCGGGAGTGCTGTAAATGACAGTGATGTCTTGTTTCCGAAGGCTTATTTCCTGGGGATGTCCACGCCAGAGACCCTCATGGTTCTCCCAGCCCAGCACAGTGGGCGCGCCGGTGTTGGCGGAGAGGACATTTTCGGGGGCGGGCGCATCATACTGGTATGCAGTCCCCGGCGCTTCCAGAATCACCGGCTGCCCCGGAATGTTGTCATCAACAAAGCGAATCATTTCATAAGCTGCCGGAAAATCCCGTTTCAAATAGTTCTGACCGTCAAGGGCCATGGGTTGCGTCGGATCTGCCGATCGGGTGAGGACATTGACGAAGAAAATGAGAGGACAGGCAAGGGACAACACCATCAGCATCCCCGGAACAACCAGCAATGCTTTCTGCCCCTCCGTCCACAACCTTTGCGCCAGAACCGGCAAAGCGAAACCGAGAATCAACCAGGTCGGGAAATGGAACTTGAACAGGGTATTCATGCGCTGACAGCCGTAATTGTCCTTGATAAAAAACACCTCGCAGAACCACCAGATCGATAAACATACCGCTATCGCTCCCAGCGCAAACCGTTCGGAACTCGTCGCCTTATTTCCCATTGAGGGGAAAAGCGCAAACTTTATGAAGAGCAGTATGAATAAGACGGAGCCGCAGAGTGTCGCGCTCCATACCAGATGACCCGTAAGCCCCGCAAAAATCAGGAAAACTGTTGCTGCCGCAATACCGATCATCCCGACGATTTCTTTGCCCAGCGATCGCGCAGTTTCGCCGACTTTCCAGCACAGGTAAGCGAGCAAAACGGAAATGTGGAATCCGAAGACACAGAGAAACTCCCATAATCCCGAATGGTGGTCCGCAAATCGGATCAGGGTTTCCTTCTCGTTTCCGAACGGAAATGTTGCCGGATATTGCAGCGGCGGAATGAAATCCCGGTGGAAGGGGAAATAAGCCAGGTACGCAATCAAGGGAAATGCGAACAAGGAACACAGGAACGCTAAATGCGCTGTCGGCTTCTTCCTCTGCCGTGCCTGCCCGACCAGGGTCAGGACGGCACAGCCATATACCAGGAAGAAGACGGGCAGATCGAACAGATTGACAAATCCAAGTCCCCCAAGGGAAATCACCAGAATCAACAGGAGCGGCCACCGGAGACGCAAGATTGTCCCGACAGACAGACGATCCAGCCCGCTCCGCAGAAGTGCCACCAGCAAGGCCACGAACAGGAGCGTAAATGGGATGTTCGACATGTGCCCGTGCAGGTTTGCCCAGACCTCGGCGAAAAAGGGAAACTCGTTAATTGTGGCCGTGTCCGCACCCGGCGGGCCGTCATAAATCACCCGGCTGCAATTCCATAGATATCCCCATTTCAATTCATACCCGCTGAAATAGATTTTGCCGTTCTCAACGATCCGAACAACACCGGCCAGATTCCCGATGATTGCGGCGCACAGGGCGGTAATCCCGGCCCACACCGTTGATCCGGTCAGCGCTGCCCCCAGAACAAATGAGACACTCACCGCCAGCATGAACACACCGGCTACACTCAGGTTATAGGCGATACCCGTGGTCAGGCCGGAGAGTTTGCTGACTGCAGCGAAAATCATGTATCCGCCGTAATAGTAATTGATCGGCTCGCCTGCAAACCACGGGTCCACAGGAGGAATGCCGTTTCCACGCCAGAGCGAACGGAAAAACGCCAAGTCCATGGCCATCTCGGTATGATTCAGGTTCGGATCGTGACGGCGGGCCTGTACAAGCAGCAGAAAAGCCAGAAAGGTAAGTCCCTCCGCCAACAGGAGAAATCCGGCGGAAGATCGGACTGTTCTGAAAATCCGTTTCCATCGGGGCAGCAGAATCCAAAGTGAAATAGCGGCCAAGGCTCCAATCACCAGCAACTCCCCCCATACCGAAAAAGGATATCCGAACGCATAGCCGAGAACCCAGCAGAGATAGGTCACGAGAAGCATTCCCAGGGGGCGGGCCAACAGCAACCCACGGTCCGGGAAATGCCGAAAAATCAAAAATGAAATCGGAAACACGGACAGACCGTACAGGGAGACAAGGAAATACCACCAAACAGCCGCAAGGAAATCGCTCATCATGCCGGGATTGTAATACGGATTGCAATCAGAGGGCACTCCAGCGGGTTATTCCCCCCTTCATCCCCCCGTAAACGGGGAGAAGAAGACTCCCTCGCCGTTGACGGGGAGGGGTGGGGTGGGGGCGTGCGAGCATCTCACCTCCGGAAATCACAGGGGCGGGTCTGTGTGACCCGCCCCTGTGTAGAAGGATATTTCGTGTCCCGCAAGGCGATAAATTACTTCCGCACCAGTTTCTCGTATTCCAGCGGGTGCTCTTTCATCATCTGTTCGCGGGTCATTCTGCCGTGCCACCAGAGACCACTTCCGGGGAAGCGAGACGGATTGAAATGGACATTGTAAAAATGCCAGACAAACAGAGCGAGTGCGGCCAGAATGGCCTCATCCGCATGGATCTCCGCGGCCAGCTCGTAACTCAGCCACGGGATATATTTCGCCGCAATGTCCGGGAACCACATCACCAAGCCGGTCCCGATCATAATCACACAGCCCCAGTACACCGCCCAATAGTCGAACTTCTCGAAATAGGAATACCGCCCGAAACGCGGCTGGTTTTTAGTCAATCCGAGAAAATACAGGGATTTTATCGTGACATCGACGAAATCCTTCGGCATGGGCAGCAATTCGATGAACTCCCGCCGTCCCTCACGCGAATAGATAAGGTACAGGATGTGATAGAACGAGACGGCGATCAGCCCCACCGCCGCCACACGATGAATCCACCGAATGGTTGCCACTGTGCCGAACGCCTGCACAACACTTTGGCTCCAGGCATACTCCGGTCTGCCGAGACACCAGAGCGGAATGCCGGTAATGATAAGCGTAATTGTGCTGACAAACAACACGATATGTTGAATGCGAAAGTTAAGGCTGAACCGTTGGATATATTCCGGCCCTTTAGAATTGCGATTTTCCATTATCTTGCCCTTTTCAGTCACCCTTCCTGCCGACAGTTCGACGGAACAGGTCTGCGATAATATGAAGCACCAGCAAGGTCATGGTGATGATGGTGAGCCATTTGAAAAACGCGCTGGTTCTCACAATCACGGGTGCGCTGTCCGGTCGAGCATCGGGGTATCCCATCATCTGGGCCATGGCGATTTTGACCGGTTTCGGATCGGCATCCGGACTGTAGGGATCGAGAAGGACTTTGCCGAAGAAGAAATACGAATCCGGAGAATGGCACTCTTCGCAGCGGTCTCCCGCGCCCAGCGATTCTCCACGCGGAGCGACATTGTGGCTGACCGACCACAATACGGGTTTGGCCTGCGGATGCTCGTAAGATTTCACCGTACCGTCCTCGGCCGCCTCGTACACCTTCGAACCGCTGACCAGGACCGGGTTGAGTTTCTCAAAGCGCTTTCCGGCCAGATGCTTGCGGAGCAAGGCGGAAAAGTTTGCGATTTCGGTCTCGGTGTTGATTTCCCGCTTGCCGTCCCCATCATGGTCTTTGGCGAAATCCTTATCCAGGAAGTCATTATAGAACTTCATGTACTTATCTTGAGGTTTGTGGAGTCTTATTATCTCTTTATCGTCATCCTTGGGATTTGCCTCGGCGACTGCGGCATCGACCGATTCCGAGATCTCTCTCAAGAACAGAGGAACGATAATGTCGCCTTCTTTGTGTCCCCACCAGACGGCGGTCTGGTTGTTGTATGCCCGGATCTTGCCGCTTTCATCGGTGGCATACACCGGTCGCCATTCGGCAACCACCTCGCCGTATTTCGGACGCCACTTCGGGGCTTCCGGTATATCTCTGAACACTTCGTACGTGAGGGTGGTGTGGTTCGGTTGGAGTTCATAGACCAGGAACGCCTCGAACGCCGTTGCAAAGGTCTGGACCTTGGTTTTGATCATATAGATCAATTGTCGTTCCTGAAATTCCTTTATCTGATAAAGCGCCTGAAGGGCCTTCAGGATTTCCTCTTCCGTGTCGAAATCCGGCAGTCCATCGCCGTTCGCGTCTTTCAGCCCTTCTTTCTCGGACTCGGAAGCCTCTTCGACCAGCTTTTCGATCACATCCCGAATTTCTGCCCAGCGGAGTGGAACCAGTGTTGTTTCTTCTTCACGGTAGCCGAACCACGGTCCTTCGGAGGAAATGATGGTAATCGGCCTGCCGAGCGAGGCATCCACCATACCGATTGCAGCCACTTGCAAGGTGGGAACATGGCAGACTTCGCAACCGATCTTTTCCAGGTGAATCGGCGGCAACCCTTTATGGACCATTTTCGGCGCACCCAGGTGACCCACTGTGTGGCATTTCTCACAAGTGTGCGCGGTCCCATCCAAGTCGTCCCGCACGCTCAATTCGTGGGAGTTACCCTTTGCGAAATTGTGGTGCAGGCCGCCGGGGTGGCAGTCGATACAGCGAATGCCCCGCTTGCTGTGGACATCAACACTGTACGTATCGCCGAATGTGGTTCCATGTTTCTCCGTGAAGGAGAGATCGTGGCAGAGAAGGCAATTACGATCGGAGGGTCGCTTGATGGGGAGATGCACTCTGCCGTCCGGAAGGAACAGGGATTTGTTGTATTCGACCGTCGGCAGCGGGAGGGTTTCTACTTGGGGATCTTCCAGGCTGCCCAGATAGGCGGCAATCGAGCCGTTGACTTTGCCGAGGACCGCTCCTGCGGTGGGCGCCCAGCGGAAGTTAAGCGCCTGGATCTGTTCGTAACGCTCTTGATAGGAATAGGTTTCCAGATGACAGAACAGGCAGTCCGCTTCAAGCGCACCGCTCAAATCCCAGTGAGCGCCATAATAGTCGCCATCGGAGGATTCCGCGCCGCGCGGATCGTAATCATCCAGCCGGTGTCCGTTCCGGTCGAACTCCAGGGGGCCACCGCCAGGATGGCAGGTCCCGCATCGGGATGTCCAGGTATACAGGCCCATGTCGATTTGATTGGGGTTAGC
This sequence comes from Candidatus Omnitrophota bacterium, assembly GCA_029570205.1. Taxonomy (GTDB): domain Bacteria; phylum Hinthialibacterota; class Hinthialibacteria; order Hinthialibacterales; family JAKPRU01; genus JAKPRU01. The sequence goes on from JAKQSI010000008.1 coordinate 18,155, forward strand.
GAAGTGCTTGCGGGGGAATTGGAGGAAATACATTCGGCTGAACTTTCCGCAGATTCCGTCCGAAATGCTCCAGGGGTCATCTTTATTTGCCCCATAATCGTCATGAAGGACATCGGACCCCATGCGGAAATGATACCCGGCCGTGATCTTGTTGTAATTATGGCATTCACCGCACGTTCGTTTCGGGCTGTAAGGCGGAATGGACATGCCGTAGACGGCGGGATCCGTGGGCGCTCCGTCGCCGAAATCCCCCATCATCTTTTTCCAGTCCTCCAGTTCCTGTTCCCATTTGAACGGATTGATTTCATTGCCCATGCTGTCCCGCAGGTAAAACGGCGGGCAGGCGCGTGGCGCTTGACGCTTGGGTTGCGCCTGTATCCAGGAAGGAATCAACAATAGCGCCGCAATCGCGAGTCCCAAGGAAATACGCATCTGGTTCATTCTCTATTCCTCTGGCGTAAATATCTGGTTTGGCAAACGTTCGATCGATCAACCCTGCCTTTACATAACAAAAAAGACATCGCCTCGACTCCCGTGCGACGATGCCTTTTCGAATTTCTCACAATCTCACCCCGCATTGAGGATTTTGTTGCCCGATCATATATACAGTTCCGGTCCCAACTCGATCCGCCTGTTCTGCATCATGGCCGTGTTGGCGGAGAGAACCATAACGGCGTCGTTGCGACCCTTAATGACATCGGAATAAGGCTGTCGCCCAGAACGGACGCAGTCGAAGAAATCGGACAGTTCGATATCCTCGAAGTCCATCCCGACCATGGGTCGGGCGAAAGGTTGTCCCTGATCTTCCTGGGGTTCCATGCTCAGGTCGTGGGTTGCGCCGGAGGTAATCACTGCGGCGGCACGGGCAGCCAATTCCGCTTTGGACATGGCCTTATCGCCCCAAGCCAGCTTCGGCGCTGCGGCTTCCTCAAAGAAAAGTCCTTTGGTTGTCGTGAGGAGAATAGTACCCCGGTCGCCCATGATCTGTTCCGAGGCTCCATCGTGGGCATTCGCCCCGATGGAGGTATAGACGACCTTTGCAACATAGGGGTCGGTTTTCAGCTTCCTCAACGCCTCCTCGCCCTGGTAGCGGGCCACCAGGTCCGGCGGCTCGGAGGAGAAGAAAGCCATGCGATTCTGTTCATTCGGCTCGATTTTGAATTCATAAATGACATTGACATTATCAAACACTTCGCGGTCATCCAGCCAGTAGTCTTTTCCGCCCACACCGACGACGGCCGACGGATGACAGCCAAGCACCCAGCTGGCGACATCCAGTTGATGGCTTCCCAATTCCGTCATGAGACCGCCGGAGTATTCCCAATACATCCGCCAGTTCGCCCAGTGTTCAAAATCGGGATAGTATTGCCGAACGAGGTCGTATTCCTTTCCCGGAGGGAAGTCCATCCCGATATGCGGGCGACGCCAGATGTAATTCCGGTTCCACTGGCAGCGGATCAGGGTGATGCGGCCCAGGAGACCTTCATTGTAGATCATGTGGACGGCCTTGCGGTAAATGGGGCTGTAACGGCGCTGCAATCCGACCTGAAGAAACTTGCCTGTCTCGCGGGAGACTTTCACCATTTCATTGGCTTCCTCCACGGTAAGCGCCATTGTTTTCTCACAGAAGACATTTTTCCCGGCTTTCATGGCAGCCATGGAATGCCGGCCATGCCAATGAAGCGGGCTGGTGACCACAACGCAGTCGATATCCGCTTTTTCCAGCATTTCCTCGTGGCGTTGGAAGGTCTGCACATCCGGGTTGGCGCAATATCCTTTGCCTGCCTCCAGGTTTGGCGGCCAGAGATCGCACAGGGCTGTGACTTTTACATTGGGCAATTTCACCACCTTTCGCATGAGGTGATTGCCTCGCCCGCCTGTGCCGATCCAGCCGACTTTGACCAGGTTCCCGCTGTCCTGGGCATTGGCCGTGATGGACGGAGCGGCGCCAAGGGAAATCGCGGTAGCGAGCAGACCGGACGTTTTCATAAAGTCGCGCCGATCGGATTGCATTTTCTGCGTCATAATTCCTCACCTGTTTCCGGTTTTTCAAAACCGATCTTGTATAATTGGAAGCGCTCAGAGCCTTCCCTTATATACTGTATGGCGTTTACTCCCGCATTCGAACAGCAGTATTTTCGGGTTCCCTCGATTCCCAGCACAAAAAATGCCGTGGAGAGCGCATCGGTCTCCAGGGCTGTCGGGGCCAGCGCCGTCGCGCTCAACACGCCTTCGGCGGGCCGGCCCGAACGCGGGTTCAGAATATGCCCGTAAGTTCTTGTTTCAGCTCGGATAAATCTCTCATAATTGCCCGATGTGGACAAGGAACGGTCCATCAAATGAAGGATCTCAAGATGCCGGTCAGGATTGAGCGGATCGCGGATTCCCACCTGCCAGCCCTCCTGCTCCGGGGGTGTGCCCAATGCATAAAATGTGCTTCCGCCCGCATTGATGAATGCGGAGGCGATCCCGTTGCGACGAAGAATCGCAGTGACGGCATCGACGGCATAGCCTTTCCCGATCCCTCCCAGATTGATTTCGATCCCCCGGAGATCAAACCGGACCGTCCGCCGTTCGGGATTCAGATGGACATGATCCATGCTCGTTCGCAATAAGGCCTCGGCGAGGGTGTCGGCATCTGGTACGGTCCCCGTTTTGCGGAAAAACTGCCAGGCCCGCACAAGCGGATGGACGGTAATATCGAATGCCCCGCCGGTTTCTTCATGGAGTTGTTTGCTGAACTGTAGAACATGGAACAACCCCGGTTCGACAATTACTTCTTCTTGCGCTGCGCGGGCGTTGATCCCGGAGATTTCGCTGGTGATATCGAATACACTTATCTGGTGTTCGAGCCGGTCGATTTCTTCCAACGCCAGTTCGGCAGCCCAGTGCAGGCGCGCCTTGTTGTCGCCGTATAAAAGCAGAGAAAACTCCGTCGCCATGGCGCGGTGATGCACTTCAAGGAAGGCAGGATTGGAGGCCATCGACTTCATCCTCTGGGGGTGATACAGAATAAAAATCATTGAATCACAGGCTTGCACGAGCGCCAATGGGCGGTCCCATCCTAAAAAATCTCGCCCACAACCGCCCTTGCGAGCCTTCCTCCGGCGGAACCGGTGATTGGGTGAAGAAACGGGCTGAAGCTGGGGCCACCGGCAAGATGCCGGCGCCACCCGGCAAATCCCCGATAATCGGGTGGCACAGGCTTCCAGCCTGTGGTTGTTTCTAAGGAGCGAAGCGTGGCAATCTAATTGTGGGCGCATAACAAGGACGAGAACGCCACGTCGCAGCCCTTCGCAGACTCCGGGCGGCTCCTCCTAAGAAATCTCGCCCATCGACAGGCACGGAGGCCTGTCCCACCAGTAGGCCAGGCGTCCCTGCCTGGCAGCTAACCAGTAGGCCAGGCGTCCCTGCCTGGCAGCTAACCAGTAAACCAGGCGTCCCTGCCTGGCAGCTAACCAGTAGGCCAGGCGTCCCTGCCTGGCAGCTAACCAGTAGGCCAAGCGTCCCTGCCTGGCAGCTACCAGTAAACCAGGCGTCCCTGCCTGGCAGCTACCAGTAAAACCAGGCGCCCCTGCCTGGCAGCTAACCAGTAGGCCAGGCGTCCCTGCCTGGCAGCTAACCAGTAGGCCAGGCGTCCCTGCCTGGCAAAGAAGGGCGGAAAACACACTTTCTTCACCCAATCACCGGCTCCGCTGGAGGGAGGCTCCAATTCACCGCACTTGACCTGGAATGTTTCACCTGTTTGACTCGTTGACCTTCGATTGCCTGAGTCAAAGGCACGGAAAAAAGCAGGAGTGAACCATGAATCGAGCGGCAGGGCAAAGTGAGGGAGGTTCCGGTGTTCCGGGTGTTTCCCGGATTCAGATGTGGCTGGCGCTTGTCGCGGCATTGCTGGGATGGATGTTCGATGGAATGGAGATGAGCATTTATGGAGTGATAGCCCGGCCTGCCCTGATCGATCTCATGCCGGGCCACACGGATGCCGAGGTAAAGTGGATTTTGAGCCTGACCTTTGCGCTGTTTTTGTGGGGCGCGGCAGTGGGCGGTGTGATTTTCGGGCGGTTGGGAGACAAGATCGGCCGTGTGCAGACCCTGATGCTGACCGTATTGGTATATGCCGGATTTACCGCCCTGTCGGCGTTTGCGCATAATTGGCAGCAACTGGCCATTTGCCGATTCATGGGGGCATTGGGCATGGGGGGCGAATGGGGCGCAGGGGTGGCGTTGATTATGGAGACGTGGCCGGAAAAGAATCGCCCTCTGCTGGCGGGGCTTGTCGGCAGCGCCTCCAATGCGGGCTTCTGGATTGGGGCCACGCTGGCACGGATTATTCAGGGGATTGCAGATTATGAGTCGAGCTGGTTTCAATCCGTTATCCCCATTGAGAGTATGGCGCAGAGCTGGCGATGGGTACTTCTGGCGGGGATTTCCCCGGCGATCATTGCGATTCTGGTCCGACTCTTTGTAAAAGAGCCGCCGCGATGGATTCAGTCCAGGGAGAAGAAAGAATCGTCCTCATTGCGCGAGTTGTTTTCGCAACCGTTCTTACGGGAGACAGTTTGCGCCTCCCTGCTTTCGACGGTGGCACTATTGGGAACCTGGGGTTCGTTTCTCTGGTTGGCCTCTTATGTAAGCAGCATTACCGTCGAGCCGAGTGCGCCGGGCATCGTGGCGCAGTGGCAGGGGTATGGACAGGTTGTGGGCGGCATACTGGGCGGTTTGGTGGGATATTGGATCAGCCGTCGGACCTCCTACGCCGGGCTGTGTGTACTGGCCTGGGCCTCTGTTGTCGCGCTATACGGATTGCACAATGAATTTGGGATGTCTATGTGCCTGTGGGGGATTTTTGCGGGCCTGTGGGTCACCGCGTTTTTCGGCTGGCTGCCGCTTTATATTCCCGAACTGTTCCCGACCCGGATTCGAGTTACCGGAGAAGGCTTCTGTTACAATGTCGGGCGGATCATTGCGGGATTCGGGGTCCTTGGAGCGGGCGCTCTGGCCGGGATGTTCGGCGAGGGGGCGCAGGGATTTCAAAAAGGAGGAATGGTGATGGCAACAATTTACCTGTTCGGTTTGATCGTGATCTATTTCTCCCCTGAGACCAAAGGGAAACCGCTTCCGGATTGAGGCTCGTGGACCCCGTAGGGGCATGGCATGCCATGCCCCTATAGATCTTGGGACACCCAGTAGGGGGCACATGGCCCTACAGGGTCCGAAGCCGGTAGCATTCAATTCCATCCCGGAATTGGGAATAATGCTCAGAATCATTCCAAAGGTCTGATTCGGATGTGTACTGGAACGAAAGGATCTGTTCCATGCATAAACGCCGTCTTCTGACGGGATTGGCTGTCATTCCGGTTTTTCTGGTGTGTCTCTTTCACCCACTCGGGAGGGAGTTTACCCTTCTGGCAACCGTCCTGTTTGCGACCCTGTCGGCAGTCGAGCTATGGCGGATTCTGGTGGATGACGACGGCAAGGTCGTGTTTTGCGGATTGCTTGTGGTGATTTGGGGATTGTTGCTCGCCGCCTATTTTCGTTCCATAGACGGAACGATTACCGTTTTGATTGTCGGGACATGGTTTGTGAGTTCCTTGTTGATCGCAGCGGGGTGGCGAGATGGCCGTCGGATTCTGTCCTCGGCGTATTTTCTGGTTTTTTATCTTGCGGCTCCGCTGGCGACGCTTGTGGCAATTCGTACCTCGGATGTCGGCGTTCAGCTCACGGGTTTTGTCATGCTGGTTTCGTGTGCCTGTGATACGGGCGGATATTACATTGGTTCCTTTTTCGGACGGAGAAGATTGGCGCCGGCTCTCAGTCCGAACAAGACGGTTGAAGGTGGGATCGGCGGATTGTTGTTTTGCCTGCTGGGTGTGGCCGTTTGGGGGTTTCTCCAGGGATACTGGGTCGATCCCGGTCACTTATTCTGGATGTCATTGGAACCGATGGCGTGGATGAAGGTCTTGGCTCTGGCGCTTATTGTGGGAGTATTGGCGCAGGTCGGCGATCTACTGGAATCCATGCTGAAACGGGACGCGGGGGTGAAAGATTCCGGCAATAATTCGACGGGGCACGGGGGATATCTGGATATGTTGGATTCTCTGTTGTGGGCCTCTCCTGCCATGTTTCTCTTTGCTGTCCTGACCGGCCACCTGTGAATCAGGGGTCAAAAATCGGGAGTCAGGGATTGGGGACTGTGGCGGGCTGCAACGGATGAGATTCAGGGGCCGGTTCGGAAGGTTCTCGATTCCAATTCTCGCCCAATGATTGCTGTGCCAGCCTTGTGCAACACGGGACTAATCCGAGCAACAACCAAAGGCTCACTCCGATCTTGTCCGAAGGTCCCAAATTGTTGAAAAAAGCATGAACCAGCAGGGAAATCATGGCGCCCTTGGCCCCGGCCAGGGTGCAGGAGATAAGGGGATCGCGCTCTCCCGGATCCTGTACCGTGGCCTCGCGGAAGAACAAATACAGCATAATCAGAAACGCGCTGATTCCGATGACACCGGTTTCGGCCATGATCTCTAGATACAGATTGTGCGCACCCATACGCAATTCTTTGGAGTAAGCCATCCGGTACACAACATACTTGGGATACACGTCCGGATAGGCCCCGTATCCGACACCATGGATCGGTTCATCTTTCCACATGCTGATTGCCGCCAGCCATCGGTCCAGGCGGTCGTAATTGGCCACATAGCCGATGTCGGCGATGGTTCGCGCACGCTCGATCACGAGTTTTCCGATGTCGGTGGATAGAATTACCACTACAGCGAGAAGGTCCAAAATCAGGAAAACCAGAAGGAGGTTCACGCCGGCCGATTTCTTGCGGAAATGCAGCAGAAAATACAACAACATGAACGCCACACTGATCCAGGCGGCCCGCACAAAAGTCAGCCCTACCGCCGCTGCCACCACGAGCGCCGCCAGATTCACCAGGGTGGCATAAATCCCCCGCAGGTATCCCAGCCCGAATGAGATCAGGAATGACAACGAGATCACCAGGTAAGCCGCATAGATGCAATGATTCTCAAAAAACGGTTGGGCGATCTCATCGTAGATCCGAATCCCACCGACGGCCTGGGTTCCCAATCCGTACGTCACCAGAAAAAAGTGAACCACGCCGCAGGTCCAGAACAGAACAATCAGGCGCTTGCGATTTGTTACAAATAATTGCAGAAGAACATACCCGCCGAAAATGTATCCCGAATCCCGGATTAACGCTTTCACGGTACTGATCGGCTCGCGGGTAATCAGCAGGGATGCATACATCACGAACACATACAATCCCAGCCCCATATTGAGGGGGGATCGAATGTATCGCAAGCGACCGGTCAACAGGATCACCAGCGCCGTGGAGACGAACAGAATGGGCAACAATCCTTCGGTCGGCAACGTGATGGCATGAGTTCCGCCTCGGAGGTCGATTTCCACGGAAAATGCGATGAGGGCATAAAAAGCGAGGATCAGCCATTCCCGCAGGAATGTAAAAACGATCACCACGACCATGGCGCCCATCAAAGCGATCAGGATTTTTGGACTGGAGCCGAGGACGGCCATAGCCAGGGCGAACGGAATCAGCCATACGAGGAGACGCAGATCAAGCGATTGCCGGAGGGATTGCACAACAGATTGAGCCTTGTTCATTTCCATCCCCGCCGTGATTCTCCCCCTTGTGAACCTGCCCCACCCCAGCCCTCCCTGTAAACGGGGAGGGAGCAAGGACTTTCCCCTCATTTACCCACATTCTTTTCCCCGTTTACTCAAATGTTGTCCCCCCGTTTACGGGGGGATTGAGGGGGTAGCGGTCGACAGGACCCTCACACCGGCTCTCTCCCGCAGGATTAGAGAGGGAGAAGTGGGTGGCACAGTCTTCCAGCCTGTAGCTTCGACCGATTTGTGGACGCTACCGAGGCGGCATGTGTGTGTCAATGGAAGGGGTAAGCGCCGCTTGACGATTTCCACGGGACCACGCATCATTCCCCTGTAGTAAGTCGAGCCACTCCAATATAAAGGTGTCCCATGAACGCCACACCGCCTGCGTATGACCTGATCTCTTCGCTCCGAATTCTGTATCGACGGCGGAACCTCATTGTTGTCGGAACCTTTCTGATGACGGTGGTGGTGGCCATTGCCAGTCTGGTCTGGCCTCAAACCTGGCGAGCGGAGAGTTTTATCCTGGTAACAACGCCGGAGTTCAAGAATAAGTTGACTCTTCTTTCCCGGCCCCTGGATGTTGTGGCTTACCGAAGCCTGTTGGCCGATCAGGCGATGCTTTCCACCGTATTGGAATGCCTGCGCTGGATGAACACCAATCTTCAAACCGTCTTGAACGATCCCGGCAAGAAGAAAATCCTCCTGGAAAACCTGGGGCTGAATGAAGGCGAGATCGACAATTATCGCCTTATTGAACGAACGAATTTGCCGAAACTGGCACGGGTGATATTCGAGGGAGCGCCGGAATTGTATTCGGAGGGAGCGGAGAGTCCGGGGTTACAGGACTCTTCCGATGTCCGGGTACGGTACTTGCGGCTTATCAGCCAAATGAACGCGGATGAAATCGAAGCGGTTGTGACCATGGACGCACAGTTCCTGGCCGATCTGACCATATTCGATTTGAGAAAGATGCTTTCCGCAACAGTGACTAAGGTGAAGGAGACCAATCTGGAAACGGAATACTCACCGATTATTGATGTAAAAGGCGAGCTGGATACGGCTGCCGGGGCGAAGATGATCACGAACCTGTGGGTCCGCTGTTTCCTGGATCGAGTGGAGCAGATTGTCCGGCAGGAGATTTTGAACCGGACAGGCCGGGTGGCGGAACGCGCCAGGGAGATCGACGAACAGCTGCAGAAAGCATACCAGGCGCTTCATGACTTGCGGGCCTCTTCCGCTGTCGATGACCTGAAAGCGGAACTGGTCTCCAAACGGCTCCTGCTGTACGGGGTGGCGGAAACCCGCTCGGACCGCTCCGAGAAACAGAATGAGTTCAATCTGGAGGAGGAAAGTCTTCCGTTTCTGAGGGAATCTCTGCGTCACGAGTTGCTGACTTCATTTGAGATGCAACCCAACTACCCGGATGCGCTTCTCCCGCGACTTGCAGGAATGGAGAGGGCGCTTCAAGAGAAGAGAGCGCTTTTGAAACAGTTGGAGAGCGGAGAGGCTTCTTTAGAGCAAACTTCCAGTCGCAAGGCCAACCTGGCGGCCGAAATTGCCGAGATGGAAGTATCGACAAAGGAATTTCGCAACCAGACCACGACTTTAAGCGGCGAAATCAACGACCTTCGGGGACGCGTGGAAACAGGGGAATCGGAACTCGAGGCATTACGCCACGAAATCACGATGCTGGAAAACCAGGCATCGACTCACCAACGGCTGGTTCAGGAAGCGGATATGTTGATCGGCGGTATGAAAGAGGGCCAACGCTTCTCCGATGTTCAGGCAGGAACCGCCGTGAAACCCGATAAGCGGGTGTCTCCGAAGCGGACATACATGACCCTTGGTGGAATGGTTGTAAGTTTTGTTCTCCTGTGCGGATTGGCTTTCTTCCTGGAAATCTGGCCGAAAATCACGGAAGAAGCCTGAGCGAAAGACATTCTTCCCGCGCCCCGGTTCCTGTCCCGTCATCGCGAGCCTCCCTCCAGCGGGGCCGGTGATTGGGTGAAGAAAGTGTGTTTTCCGCCCTTCTTTGCCAGGCAGGGACGCCTGGCCTACTGGGTAGCTGCCAGGCAGGGACACTTGGCCTACTGGGTAGCTGCCAGGCAGGGACACTTGGCCTACTGGGTAGCTGCCAGGCAGGGACGCCTGGCCTACTGGGTAGCTGCCAGGCAGGGACACTTGGCCCACTGGGTAGCTGCCAGGCAGGGGCGCCTGGCCTACTGGTAGCTGCCAGGCAGGGACGCCTGGCCTACTGGTTAGCTGCCAGGCAGGGACACTTGGCCCACTGGGTAGCTGCCAGGCAGGGACGCCTGGTTTACTGGTAGCTGCCAGGCAGGGACGCCTGGCCTACTGGGTAGCTGCCAGGCAGGGACGCCTGGCCTACTGGGTAGCTGCCAGGCAGGGACGCCTGGCCTACTGGGTAGCTGCCAGGCAGGGACGCCTGGTCCACTGGGTAGCTGCCAGGCAGGGACGCCTGGCCTACTGGGTAGCTGCCAGGCAGGGACGCCTGGTCCACTGGGTAGCTGCCAGGCAGGGACACTTGGCCTACTGGGTAGCTGCCAGGCAGGGACACTTGGCCTACTGGGTAGCTGCCAGGCAGGGACGCCTGGCCTACTGGTGGGACAGGCCTCCGTGCCTGTCGATGGGCGAGATTTCTTAGGAGGAGCCGCCCGGAGTCTGCGAAGGGCTGCGATGTGGCGATCTCAGGTTTGTGCGCTCGGAATGACCAGCACGCGTGTTTTCTTGGGAACAGCCTATCCCGACGGAAAAAGGATTCTCCTTTTTCGGCTGCTTTCCCCGATTCTTCTGGTATAATGTAATCGCGGGGAGGAGGAGACGGTCGCGAAAGGGAGTGTTCCCTTTCGAGGAAAGTCCGGACTCCACAGAGCAGGATGCTGGGTAACACCCAGGCGGGGTAACCCGACGGAAAGTGCCACAGAAAACAAACCGCCTCCTTTCCGACGAGCCATCGACGGAAAGCCAAGGTAAGGGTGAAAAGGTGGGGTAAGAGCCTACCGCGGTTCCCGGTGACGGGACCGGCACGGAAAACCCCGTCCGGAGCAAGACCAAGTAAAGGGGATATGGGGTTGCTCGCTTCATGCTTCCGAAAGGAAGCGTCCCCGGGGTAGGTCGCTGGAGGCAATCGGGAACGATTGCCCGAGAGAAATGACCGTCCTCCCACACTCAGGGAGACAGAATCCGGCTTATCCCTCCTCCCCGCTTTTCCGCATCCCCCTCTTTTATATTCGGTTCCTCTCCTTCCGAGGCCAGATCCAGGTCGATGATATTTGTGTTTGTTGTATAGTCCTTTATTTGATACCGTCGGACTCTCTGGATTTTCCTGACGATTTCAGCGGAACGTTGGGCGGCTTCATGGACCTGCTGGAGGACTCTGCGATTTTCCCCGTCGGCTTTTCGGAGCAGCATCTGGGTGTATCCGATCAACACGGTCAGTGGCTGCGCCAGTTCGTGACATACGGCTGCCGCCATTTCGTACACTCCCCGCGATCGTTCTGCATCAACCAACTTGCGCTGGAGCTCGGAGATTCGCAATTGCGCCCGGATTCGCGCCAACAGCTCCTCGAAATTGAATGGTTTGGTAACATAGTCATCGGCCCCTTTGGTAAACGCATCAACCTTGTCTGTTACCTCGGTTCGAGCCGACATCATAATTACCGGCAGAAAGCTTTTTTCTCGGATTTCCCGAATGCGTTCCAGAACCTCCAAACCGCTCATCCCCGGCATCATCAAGTCCAACAAAATCAGGTTGGGGGGCGCTTCTTCCACCATATCAATCGCTTCGGATCCGCTTTGGGCGCCGGCCGTTTCATATCCTTCCTTCGACAGCCGTCTCAGCACCAGAGATTGACTGACAACATCGTCATCCACAACGAGAATACGAATCGGTCGGTTTTCGTTGTTCACTTCACATGCCACCGTGCTGCCTGAAGAGTGTTGGAAAGAAGCATTGTGATGGTCATCGGACCCACGCCGCCCGGAGACGGACTGATTGCCGACGCGATTTCTTTCGCCTCTTCAAAGGCGACGTCTCCGACCTGGACATTTTTGCCGTTTCGTTTGATGAAATTCGTCCCGACATCAATCACCGTGGCCCCCGGTTTGATCGAATCCGCCCTGACAAATTCCGGTTTACCGATGGCCACAATCAGCACGTCTGCATTACGGCACTCGCCCGGAAGATCGACGGTTCGGGAATGGCAAACCGTGACTGTGGCGTGTTCCCGCAACAGCAATTGGATCATCGGCTTGCCGACGATATTGCTGCGTCCGACGACAACGGCGCGTTTCCCCAACAGCGGTATTTCATAGCGCCGCAACATTTCGATAATGCCCATCGGCGTACAGGAAACCAGGCATTCCTGCCCGATGCACAGATTACCGACATTCAGCGGGTGGAATCCGTCCACGTCTTTCCGTGAATCGACTGTGCGAAATATGGTGGCCTCGTCGATATGTTTCGGCATTGGATGCTGAACTAGAATCCCATCGATGAGGTTATCTCGGTTGAAGAACTCGACCAGGTCAATCAGGTCTTTCTGGGAGGTTGACTCCGGAAGATGCTCCTGGCGTGAGAAGAATCCGACTTCGTTGCACGCCCGAGCCTTATTGCGCACGTATATCTTGGATGCGGGATCATCTCCGACCAGGATCACAGCGAGACCGGGTGGTCGCCCATGTTCGCGCAGGAAGATCTCGGTATCCCGCCGAATCTCCTCACGGATTTGTCTCGCCAGGGCCTTGCCGTCTATGATCGTCGCGGGCATTATCTCCTCCGAGTCCGGAACGCGGCATCGGATGCCATTTCCTGGAATGTCTTATGTTATCGAAGAACGCGCGATACTTCCATGAATGCCTTACCTGTAGATGTGGGCCATTTGCCGGATTCCCACGAGGCCCTCTCCATGTTCCGGCAGAGAGAAATCCGGAGAGAATCTCGAATCATCGATTGCTGTTCGGTTGAAAGCCCGCGACAATGGACGTAAACTGTTAAAGAAAGACTGGCCCGGAATGGGTTTGTTTGTCTTGTGTCCCGGTTGCGGATCAGACAGGTCAGGGGAGTACGGATAAGACATCGGCAGTTCGGAAGAATCTCAGGAGAAACCAGTGAGCGAAACGATTCGTGACGCCTGTGGCGTTTTCGGGATTGCAGGTCATCCCGAATCCGCCAACATGACCTATTTGGGGCTGTATGCCCTTCAGCACCGGGGCCAGGAAAGCGCCGGAATTGTGACAACGGACGGTACGATGGTGTATAACCATCGGGGCATGGGGCTTGTGGCGGATGTTTTCTCGGAATCCGTCCTTCGAAACCTGATCGGTTCCCGTGCTATCGGGCATGTTCGCTATTCGACCACCGGGTCCAGCGATATGCAGAATGTGCAGCCGGTTCTCTGCCAATACCAGCGGGGATGGGTGGCCATAGCCCATAACGGGAATCTGATCAACACGGATGAGCTTCGCAGCGATCTGGAATCTCGAGGCTCTATTTTCAGTGCGACGACGGACAGTGAGATTCTTGCGCACCTTCTGGCGCGGTCTCGCAAGGATGATTTCCTGGAGGCGCTTCAGGACTCGCTGCTGAAATTGAACGGTGCGTATTCCATGACGGTGATGAATTCGGAATATCTGGTGGGATTGAGAGACCCGCTCGGTATTCGCCCGCTTTGCCTGGGGGAATTGAACGGAGCGCCGATTTTCTGCTCGGAGTCCTGTGCATTGGATATTATCAATGCGCGATATATCCGAACAGTCAATCCGGGGGAGATGGTGATTGTCGATCGGAAATGCAATGTCCGATCCCACCAATTCGCAAATCGGAAACGGATTGCCCAGTGTATTTTTGAATTGATCTATTTCGCGCGGCCGGACAGTTGGATTTACGGCAAGGAGGTCCATGCCGTTCGGAAGAACATCGGTCGTGTGCTGTCACGGGAACGACGGACGAATGCGGATGTGGTGATCGCCATCCCGGATTCCAGCACCTGTGCCGCGTTGGGATTTGCCGAAGAATCCGGAATCCCGTTCGATTGGGGGATTATCCGCAATCACTATATCGGCCGGACCTTTATCGAACCCACCCAGCGAATCCGCGATTTCGGAGCCAAGATCAAATATAACCCGGTGGGAGCGGTTCTGGCGGATAAGCGGGTTGTTGTAGTGGATGATTCCATCGTCCGGGGAACCACAATGCGGAAAATCATCAAAATGATTCGTCGGGCGGGAGCGCGAGAGGTTCATCTGAGGATTTCCGCACCTGTCTTTCGATGCCCTTGTTATTATGGGATCGACACCCCCACACGTAACGAACTGATCGGCGCCACCCACCAGGTCGAGGAAATCCGCAAACAAGTCCGCGCCGATACGATTCACTATATCTCCATCCAGGGGCTTCTGGAGGCGGTGCACGGAACCGAGAAAGAATACTGCACGGCCTGCTTCAACGGGAAATACCCCTTACGGTTCCCCGGCGGACTGCCGTCGGATGACAACCTGAGACTCTGGAAAGAGACCGCTCAGCGGAATGGGGATATTCCTGTCGAATTGGCCGCTCTGAAACCTTAAAAAAGATGCTTTTGGGTCCGAAAGGTCCTTGACAAACCGGCAGGCGCCGATTTATCTTTTTCAGAATGGAGAAACCGATGTTAAAAAGTATTTTTTCCCATAGATTCAATTCCGGCAGCGAAGAAAAAGAACGGGTGTTTGTTGAGGCGGCTCTGTATGCGGATGGGATTCGGCGGAACTTTCTGTTTTTTCAGCCGTCTTTTCTCCCCGCTCAAAAGACATTTCGCAAGCGCCGGGAAATGACCGGAAAGAACTGATCTGCTGGCGGTCGTTCCTGAAAAACCCAAAAGGCGACCATTGAAGACACCCTTCGCAGGACCGGCAGCATCCCTGTATCTTCCGCGCGGAGCGTTATTTTCCTTTACCTTGCTTACAACCGGCCCGTCTTTATCCACTGAGGACAGAATATCTTCGTTTGGAGAGAAATGACCAAGCATCTGGAAGAGTTCCGCCGTCTCTGTGCCCACGATCCCTCGGCGCGGCCGCCACGCTGGGAGAGTTTGGGATTCTGGGAACAAACGGTGGAGCGGTGGCACAACGAGGGGTTGCCCGAACACCAGTCCCCGGAAGAATACTTCGAGATGCACCCCCGTGCTTACCTCCCCGGCAGCAGCGGGTTCACAGGGCTTCCGCTGTACCCCGAATTCGACAAGGAGATTCTTGAGGAGGATATCAACACGGTCACCTATCGCGGCGGAAACGGCATTGTGTTGAGGGAACTCAAAGTCCACAGCGAGCTCTCCATGCCGCAGTGGCTGGAGTTCCCGGTGAAGAATCGGGCCGACTGGGACCTGTTCAAGGAGCGTCTCGATATCCGGACACGACCGTTGCCGACAAAAGAAGAAATCGAACGGGAGGTTGATTTTCGCTACCCTGTGGCCTTTACATTTTGCGGATTCTATGGAGCGCCGCGTAATCTGTTCGGGGAGGAGAATCTTTCCTACGCCTATTACGATCAGCCGGACCTGATCCATGATATTCAGCGGTACTGGTTGGAGTACTGCAAAGAAAATATCCGGCGGATTGCCGGATCGGTCCGAATTGACTACGTATTGTTTTGGGAGGACATGTCGTATAAGACGGCTCCGCTGATTTCTCCGGCGACATTTCGTGAGTTCATGAGTCCGTACTACCGGGAATTAGTCGATTATGTACGCCGCCTGGGTATTGAACAGATCATGGTGGATTCGGACGGGAACAACGATCTACTAATGGAATTATTCCTGGACACAGGTGTCAATATGATGATGCCGTTTGAAATCGCCGCCGACCAGTGTCCTTTACGGATGCGGGAGCTGTATGGAGATCGGCTGGTGATCGTCGGGGGAATCGACAAACGCGCGGTGGCGCAAGGGCGGGAGGCGATTCGTGCCGAGGTACTGGGCACAGTCCCGGAGCTGTTGCGACGCGGCGGCTATATTCCCTGTATTGACCACTCCTGTCCCCCTGATGTTTCCTTTGATAATTGGCGCTATTTTGTGGATCGGGTCCGTGACTGCGTGGAGCGCCAAGTGGGGGGATGAGCGGTTGGGGTGCAAGCAGACTACCCTTCCCTCTCTACCCACCTTGATACCCAGTATACCGGAAGCCCGCTCAGAACAATCAGGAAACCGAGTAATGCTCCGATCCCCGCGTAGGTCACGCTGCTGTACAACATGTAAAGGCAACACAGCAGGAAAAGAATCGGAACAAACGGGTACAGGGGAACACGATAGATACGAGGGGTATCGGGATCCCGCCATCGTAAAATGAGCAGGGACAGGGGAACGAGCGCGAAAAAGATCCACGCGGCCGCCGCCGTGTATGTAACTAACGCCTCGAATGTTCCGGTCCACACCAGGATCACAGACAGAAACCCCTGAACGAGAAACGCCCAAATCGGCCCGCCGAACCGGGAACTCCACTGTCCCAATAGTCGGAAAAGCGAACGCTCAGCGCCCATGGCGTAAGAGATTCGCGCACCCGTGAGAATCAATCCGTTTACCGCACCCAATGCGGAGAGGAGAACGAGGGCGCTGATGATTTGCCGTCCGGGTTCTCCCAACGCCGTCGCGAGACAGTCTGCCGCCACTGCTTTCGATTCGGCCACGCCGGCTACTCCCAATGTCCGCAGGAAGACGGCGTTGATTGCTGTGTAGAGAATAATGACAAAGACTGTTCCGTAAAAAATGGAGCGGGGTAAACTCTTTTCGGGATGGTGAACCTCAGCGGCTACATAAGCGGTTTCATTCCACCCGCCGTATGTCCACAAAATGAGAATCATTGCTACCATGAAGTTGGGCAGAGTGGTCGATGGATTGGGGATTTCCGCAATGATCGGAGAGGAAGAAGATACCAGGGCGACAAGAAGCACTCCGAGAATGCCGCAGACTTTGGCTACGGTGAGAATGTTCTGACCGAGACTGCCGACGCGGATACCGAGGATATTCAATCCGGTCAACACAAGAATCGCAAGGCCGGCGTAAAGAGGAATTGAACGGGATCCCAGGTAAAGAATCTGCTCCGCGTATGTTCCGAAGGCATACGCCATCGCGCCGATGGAGCCGGTGCGAATCACGAGCATCTTGCTCCAGGAGAAAAGGAATCCGGCCCACGGTCCGAATGCCCGGCAGAAATAGACATATTCCCCTCCCGCCGCGGGATATGTGGCAGCTAATTCCGCATAGCATACCCCCCCTGCCACGCACAGCGCGCCTCCAAGTACCCATGCAAACAAAATCAGCCCCGCCGACGGAATCATGGCGGCAACGGCCATCGGGGTCATGAAGATCCCCGTTCCCACAATGATGCCGACAATAATACAGATCGAATCGAACAGACCGAGTACTCGGACCGGAGCGCCGAGGGATGGGTTTTCAGGTGTAGCCATTGTTTCGCTTTTTTGTATATTTTCAGATGTAAGCGATGCCATACCAGACAAGCGGAATCGGGAACATCTGCCGGAGAGCCTCGGCGAGCGCCGAACCGGGCCTTGTCTTCTCCGAGGCCACATTTCGACCCGGAACCCCGAAAAACAGTTCGGCAATTTCACCACCGTTATTGAGTCGAAGGCTATCGCCCTTCATAAGAAACCGAAGGGCGGTCTCGCCGGCTTCGATTTTCATGGATGAGAACAGATCCGACCGTTCGGTAAGCATCGGGCGTGCGCGTTCCAGAAAACGCCGCGCATGAAGAACCAGCGCGGTTCCGCTGAAGGTGATTCTCTTCTCAATGTGGCTGCGCCATGAGGCAGGAAGGTTCATGGGGCTTGTGACGACAACATCAATCCGGTTTGTTCGGTGCGTGCGGCTCCAGGTGATCCAGGCGCTGCGCAGCGCCTCCGCGTCGCCTTTCCATTCGATGAGCTGCAGGCGAGTTTCCCCGTCGCCGGTCTCTTTGCTGATGACCCCAAATGCGCATGGGATCCCGTCTTTCGAGAACAGCCACCATTCCACCGGTCGGCACATTGCATAGCCTCCCCTGAATAGAATGCGAAGTTCTTCCAGGGAGAGAAGATACCGGGTGGACTCGCATTGCCGGACGGCGGCGACCTGCGGAAGATCCTCCTCTTTGACCCGCCGTGCATCGAGGAACGCCGACTCAACCTCTTGTTCCGTGAGCGCAAGGAAAGGAAACAGCCCGCATTCCACGGCATTCATGCGACGGTACAATCCCCTCTTGCCGGAGATCAGCATAATGTCCGCCCCACGGCTTCTGGCGTGCTGGACCGCATCCTCCATTAACTGTGTTGCATAGCCCTTTCCGCGCGAATCGGGATGCGTGGACACGGCGCCAATGTTGCAGATTCTTGTCGGAATACCCCCCAGAATGGCGTCCTGGAGAGTCATCCCGACATGGGCCACAATTGTGCCGTCTTCTACAATTACCCGAAGTTGCTCCAGGTTTTCTTCACGGAGCAGGGACGGAAACTCCCGGCCCATGTTTCCGCCCTGGGGTCGAAAAACCAGGTTGAGGAGATCGATCAGTTGAGGGATTTCATCCGGTGTGGGAATACGCATTTCGCAAGACACGGTTTTTTTTCTCCATGTTCCCGGTGAGATGTGGAAAGGTTACCACCGGGTCGGTCGGATTGAACAGGCGGGACGTGTGCGGACCACTATGCCTGGTCCTTCCTGAAGGGATACACTGGTAATGGCGATTGGACGCGTGATCCAGGCGGATTGGTTCAATGGACGAATTTACTTTCCAGAAACCGTTTTCGGAGCGAGGTTCCGGGCTGTCGAGCGGGAACTGCGCAGACCCGCGTGTCCTGGCCACAGCGGATATTTTCGGGGAGGCATTTGCCGAGCAGGGGTCTCGGATGGCCGACCTTCGGGTGTTCGGCATGGGGGAGGGGATTCATCCGGTGGTGGATCGGTTCGCCAAGAGATGCCCGGATCAGTACTTTTGCCTGGATCTCCAATCCGACACGGCAAAACGACGGGTGGTCGAAATGGCCGGGGCGGGGAGTATCGTATTTCTTGTCGCGGGAAATTCGGGGACTGTGGCAAAAATATGGCCGTTTCTGCGGGATGAGGTGTGCAGGAAACGTCTTAATATCAAGCTGGTTGCGGCCTGTTCCGGCATTTCCGCGCCGGAGGATTGTGTATCGCCGGAAGTTGTCGAAGACATGGCATTGATGCGGGTTTTGCCGCGCATGAAAGTGATTGTGCCTGCCGATGCCACCGAGACCAGGCGTGTTCTGAATTGGGCCTTGGAGACGCACGCTCATGCGTATATCCGGCTCTCTACTCTGCCGGTCCGGGGGGTGACCCGGGCAATAGATCATTTCGAGCCGGGAAGAGCCATCGTGCTGAATCCGGGTTGGGATATTGCCCTGATGGCATGTGGCCCGCTGGTCTCCCTTGCACTGGACACGGCGGAAGAGCTGGAATTGGATCGAATCTCAGCACGGGTTCTCAACTTCTCTACGATCAAACCAATTGACCGTGCCGCCGTTGTGGAAACATCAATCGACACGCGCCGCATAATTACGTTGGAAGAGCATCAGATTACCGGCGGCTTGGGCAGCGCTGTGGCGGAAATCATCGCGCGGGAAGGATGCGGCGGGCGGATTTGTATGATGGGATTATATGACGAGTGTCTTGCTCACCTGCCGACAAAGGATATTCAGCGACATTACGGATTGACCGTGGGGCGGTTGGTCGAAATTGCCAAGGAACTCATTGCTGCCGTTCCATGACGATCTCCACAATGATTTTCGGACCGGATTCCGGCGTTCGCCGGAATGACGGATACTTTCCCTCTGCGAACAATGTTGAGGCTGCAAAACCGCAGGGGCGGGTCTGAGACCCGCCCCTGCGGTTTGATGACATTGCCTGACGCATGTTCAATTCAACTCTTCTCCCTCGTTCTTCAATACCTCATGCAAATCATGGGTAAGCGATAAGAGCTCCCCGCGAAGTTCATTTGCGAAATGCACAAGCATGTCGAGATCCGCGCGGTCATGACGTTTCAGAATGACATCGATCGCATTTTCGACGGTTTCCAGATCCTGTTTTTTTGCACGGAACTCCGCAAGGCGCTCCGATGCCATGGAATGGACACTCTGCTGACTTCGCAGCTCGCTTTCAACCCGGCCCAATCGAGTCAGCAAGGATTCGAGCCAAGTCGAGATTTCTTCCGCGACTCCATCACGGATTATCCGACTCCGTTCCAGCCGGTTCATGTCCATGCCACTGTTACACTCCATTGGAACCGAGGTTTGAAACCAGTCAAAGATCGGCGCAGACTTGCGAATGTTATTTCACTCCGAGAGAAACCTGCTCGGGCGCTTTGGGTTCTTCGGGCGCCTGGGGAGCCTTTTCGGATTTCTCTGCTTCTTCGCCTTCTCGGATCTTGCTGATATAATGCGCTTCAATTTCAGCTGTGACTTTGACTCGCTCATCCGGGAGGCTTTCGATCTCGAGTTCATTGATGGTACCGATTCGGTTTCCGTATTCCAGTTGGTTCAGGAATCGCGCGTAGGATTTTACATCCGATTCGAATTCCAAACCTGCTGCTCTTTTGATGTAATAATCCTCCCCATTACTTCGTGCCGTCTCGTTCTGAGTCTCAATGATCTCCGCAGGAATTTCGCCGTCGGCTTTCGCCTTTTGCCACGCCAGGATTTTGTCGATTTCCTTTTCTTTCTGAGTGAGTACCTCTTTCAGGCGTGTACCCATCAGACGATCCCCGGTGGTTGGGTCATACAACCAGGCGGGTGGCACAGGCAGTCCCATGATGCCCATACCCATGCCCATCATGCCCATACCGCCCATTCCTCCGCGCATTCCGCCGCCCATCCCCATCCGTCCCATTGCTCCAAAGGTTTGTTGGAATCCACCGGAGGCAATTTGGCGCTTGAGCTGGATCAGTGTTCGCTTGACCAGCATGTCTTGCATGGCTGCTCCCATTCCTCCCATCCCCATCATGCCCATGCCCATCATGCCCATGCCCATGCCCATGCCGCCCTCGACTCCATCGGGAAGAACAGTGTTGATCAACTCCTCTATTTGGCGATAGAAATAGTTGCGAACTTCGTCATCGGTCACCGTGTAGCTTTCGCCCCGGTTGCTCAGGCGGGTCACAGCAGCAACCTTCTCATCAATGGCCTGTTGGCAGAGAGACTGGGCCAACTCCACAAATCTCAGGGTCATATAGACTTGGCGCGTGTTTTCCTCCGGCACCTCAAACATGCCTGTAAGGGTTTGATAGTTCAGGTTTGGCCGTGCCAGACTCTTTTCAAAATAATCCATTGAGTGGATTTTTTTGACGGTTCGATAGGTTGGGTCTTTTCCAGCAAGGAATTCTGCATCCAGGCCCATAGCTTTTCGGACGTAATTGTATTCACGTTCTTGAGAGATGCGGATAATTGCATCATTCCGAGGATCGTTCTTGGTTCGTTGCCGGGTGATCAGTTGGGAGTGAAAAACCGGCAATTGGGTTGGTTCGGGATATTCGTGATCGCAATGATCGACAATGGTGCTGTTGGCGTCTTCTTTTGTCGGCGCATTGGCTGCGCCTGAAGAGGGGTATCGAACGGTTTTGGAGATTCGAATTTCATCGATCATCGACTCTGCGCTGAACTCGTTTTTCTCCGTAGCTCCAAAAAAGATTCCTTTGATTTCGCCGGGTTTGGCGATGCCAATACCCTCTCGAAGAGTTTTTCCAACGACGGAAGCCATGCCCATGGGCTGGCCGGGTGTGTACTCACCCCTCATGCCCATACCACCCATGCCATAGCCCCCCATGCCCATCATGCCTCCCATGCCAAGGCCCCCCATACCCATCATGCCCCCCATGCCCATCATGCCTCCCATACCGAAGCCCCCCATCCCCCCCATCCCATAGCCGCCGCCATAACCCACACCAAAATCCACGTCCACAGCGCTTCGGATGGACACCAGCGGCTGACCGGGAATTCCCTTATTCGCCCCATTGATATAAAAAGCCTGCTGATTGTCCGCCCATACAGCGCAAATGTAGTACCACTGATCCTGCTTCCAATCGGCGATCGGCGTGTACAAGTGGCTCAGTTGTCCTTCGCAGTTACGCAGTTCATAACAGATTGTCGGACCTTCCCCTTTATATATGGCAATGTAGCTTTCCAGCTCATAAGGAGGCTGTCCGGTGAATGTTGCGAATGGATTGATCTCCCGCGCATCTTCCATGCTTTTGAACAGGCGTTGTCCGAGAGCCAGAAAGAAACACTTTGTTTTGACCTTCTCGTCCATCGGGTCCCAACCGATTTTCAGCAGAAACTCGACTGTTCCCTCTTTTTCATCCAGAGGACGCACTCCGGACCCGGTGAAATTGGTGTACGTTCGGGTATGGCCATCATAGGCCCGGAGAGCGGAGCCGAATTTCCCCTCTCCCAATGAGGGATTCACTCCCCATTCGTGTGAGACTTGCAGTTTGGTGACGTTAGAGGTTTCCTCTAATTGCGATACTTCATTGATTCGCTGAAGGAGCGTGCCCCGGTAATCCGCTTCGGGCTGAAAGTCATCCAGGAGGTTGTATTTTTCGGCGAGAGTCTGGTAGTTCTGTTTGTCCTTGCTTACCATTTCCTGAAGCCTCTTCAGCTCCTCGGCAAGGCCGGACTCCAGGTCTTTCAGGAGGCCATCTTGAGCGCCGCCACCGCCGGCGAGTCCGAGAACAGTTTTATAGGTCCGGGTGCCGTTCTGGATTTCCGTCTTGACCTGATCCCATTCCGATTTCATAGGAGCAAATACGAACAGATGAAGAACGGCCAGGATTCCCACAAATACCGCGATAAAAACGATCAGTTTAAGATTTTTCTTCATGATCAGGCTCCTCACCGCGCCGAATTTCCGTGACCCGGCGACGTCGAAGTTCTAGATCTTCGCAGAGACGCTCTGCGATGGCGCGGCTCTGCTCCGAGTGACAGGCGAACACATCCACCGTCAACAGGCCCTCATCCACCCAACTGTGTATTGCAATATGTGACTGGGACAAGAGAACATAACCTGTGTATCCGGAGGGTGAAAAACGATGGAAATGCTCATCGACAATTTCCGCGCCGGCCTCATAAGCGGCCCGCAACAGGATGCTGCGCGCCCGGTCAGGTCCTTCCAGAAGACTGATATCTCTCGTCCATCCGTCAATCAGTATATGCGATCGGTGTTCGTCCACCGAAATCTCGATTCAAGAGCCGAGCGGCCCGGTTTCACCATATTTGCGGAAGGTGTTTCCGCCGCATTCCGGGCAGCCGTTTTTTTTGAGGTCGGCAATCGTCTCATACTCTCGATCCGGGCCGACTTCGATTGCTGTCTCACAAAGGGCACAGGTATACCGCCCACCGGGCCGTCGAATCTCTCCCGTGTATAAAGAAGAGTAACACAAATCCATTTCCTTTTCATGTGGGACACCGGTTCTCCGGCGCAAGTGACGCAGATTGGATTGGTGGGCATGAATGGAGGACCCCTCGTACCGGTTGAATCCGGGCCGTAAGTCCACTGTAATCCAACCCTGCCGGTTCAGATTGCCCTCGATTTGGAGCAAATCATCGGGGGCCGGGTCGGCGTAGGAGAGCATCAGATCGCCTCCCTCTTTCCCCAGCAACTGCGCGGCTCGACAGCAGAAGAGTGTAATTCCGTTCACCGTATAGGGCGGGTCTGTGAATACGGTCCGGCAGGAACCGAAAGTTTCCTCCGGCAATGAGTTTCGAGCATCATAAATATGCAGGTCGATCTCAGTTCCCGCTTTGGACGCACACTCCCGGATGTATTCAACGAATCGCTTGTCGATATCCAGAACGAGAAGGGAGACACTGGAACTGCCCTCTCCAGTCTTGGGGAGGGTCAAGGTGGGGTTGACAGATCCGACCGATTCAACCCCCTCTGTATCTCCCCCAATCCTGGGGGAAAGGGTTTGGTTTGTATCTCCCCCAATTCTGGGAGAGACATTTCTGCCAATCGCCTGCATCACCAGGGCCACCGCGATGGAAACGAGATCATCATCTCCCAAAAAGGCCACATGGCGTCCCAGGATCAACCCTTTCTCAATTGCCAGAAGGGCGCGTCGGATGCCGGACTCGGGTGTTCCGTGGCTCTGGTCCAAGCGTACATCGCATTCCGGGCGACGGGAGCAGAACTCGCGAAACTGTTCCAGGACACAGTCCAATCCGCCGGGGATTACCAGCCCCTGGCCCTCACAGATCGGGCATTGTGAGTTCAGGGAATCGCTTGCGCCAAAAATGCTTCGGAGAAGATCCTCACCTTTCGGAGTAACGCGGGGACGCCGCCCCTCCTCCATCAAGCCGCGTTTGACCAGCTCCCCTCGAATAGCCGCCACCACGGGAATCGGCAGACGGCAGCTGCGCGCCCATTCCTGTGTAGAAATGGGATGTGCCCACCGAAGACTCCAGAGTACGGCCTGCACCCCGATCGGGCCTTCCCGAAGCCGGACGGCATCAGCGATCTCTTTCAGCAACGCCGAATCGTGCATGGAACCAAAGAAAAAGGCGGGCAAAAACTCCCGCCTTTCTGTCCTTTCTTACCCACCTTTCCGGATTACTCAGGAATGACGGATACCATGGAACGGTTCATCCGTGTGTGGAACTTGACCCGACCATCAATCAGAGCAAACAGGGTATTATCACTGCCCTTACTTACTCCCTTGCCCGGATGAAACGTGGTACCCCGCTGGCGAACGATAATTGACCCTGCGGTGACCAGCTGGCCGCCGAACCGTTTCACGCCAAGTCGCTTGGAATTGCTATCGCGACCGTTTTTCTGTTTTCCGCCTCCGGTTTTGACTTTCGACATAATAGTCCTCCTGCTGAGTGTTCAGAACATTTATTATGTCTTCTCAGGGGCTGTCAGTCAATGCAACCGGGGGGGCTGCTGTCGACACTTATTTTCTCCCAATCCAGTTTCTCTTTCAGATGATTGTGCCATCGATAAGAAATCAATTTCTCGTGCTGCAAGCGACCTACGATGATGCCGGGCGCTATGCCCTGCATGTTCGCAAAACCCACAATTGCTTCTTCCGAGAAGCGATTGTTTTTAACAAACTCAGCCCAATCATTTGGCGGGATCAAGAAATCCTTCGCAAAGTTATCCGCATCCTTTTCTTCGTCAACAAACACCATTCTTTTCTTGTTGAGTAGAAGATGCCCGGCTTCGTGGAAAAATGTGAACCAAAAATGATCATTGGTCTTGTGTCGTAAGCTAAGTTGGATCAGAGCCTTATCAGAAGATAGCCATCGTGCTGCGCCACTCAGGCTCATTCCCGGCAATGGCGGAACATAAACCACAAGGACACCTGCTGCAGAACACAATTCACGCAAACGAACAGCGAACACCTCGCCGGCTTCATTTGTCAGCGACCGTATATTATGCAAAGTCTTCTTGAAAGCGTCTGAATCGAAAGAGGCGCACGTCGCTTCCATTGCCTGCAATTCTCCCAGACGCAACCAGCACAAGACCGCCTCACGATTGCTCTGAAATACCTGAGATTGACGCATGGCAACGTTCAGGCTCCCAAATTGCCTTTCCCAGGCATCGACGCTGCCTACTCCAAAGAAAGTCAGCAATTCAATCACGGTATCTGCCGGTTTTATGGACTTTGACAGAACCCCTGTCGAAATAAGGAACTTAACAGGAAAGCGTTGCGCCCACTGAACATTGCGTATAAATTTCTCCCTTTCCTTTTCTTTGGCAAGGTGAAGCCGATAAGCCGATTCCAGATTTGTCCAAATAATGGCTTTGACCCCCAACACACGCTCAAACTGAATTGCCGTTTCCGGCTCAACAGCGACCTTCGCGTTCAGAACCTTATGGATGTGGGTTCTTGAGCATCCACAGCGTCGCGCCAATTCCGCCGGTTTCATATTTTTCGATTCCAGAATTTCTTCGAGAACCCAACCGGGCGGAACACAATAATCCGGTAAATACGCGTATCCGGTCCTATTCATCATTCATTCTCCCTTTTCCTTGATCACGGTGGTCAATTGTGATAATCCACCACCTCAACAATTTGAATCACGTTGACTCGCGAGAGATCGAGTCCTCCATCTGCTTTGCATGGTATGGATTCAACATAGGGTCGAAACAGCAAACGATATGGCTGGACTAAATCCACCGCAAAACAGCCTTTTCGGTCACCTTTGAGAGCATGGCAGCGGATTGGCTTGCATGTCGGAACCTCCGCCAACGTGGGCGGAGCGCGCAAAACCGCAATTCGTAACATGATACAGCGTGCCATTTGGTTGCCGTATTCTTTTTTGAGTTCTACAGCGCTGTTGAAAATCCACTGCAATTTCCTGGTTTGAAACTCAATTTCCACAGGAATCAATAATTGTGTTTCCTAAAAGATAACACAATTGGCTCAAGATATCAAGATCTCCATTCGAACAAAACCACAAATCTCACAGGCCATTCCCGTCGGCGCCTAACATGGCCCCCGAAACAGAGGCCCCTGCCGGGATCGCGTAAATCTCGAAATTATCAAGATACACGTTCACGACATCACCCTGTAAATGAATAACCTGCAAAATGGGCAGGATTCCGGTGGAATCGGGTTTATACACGAATTGCAGACGGCGATACCGGTTCACACAAGACACCGTATTGGCGGGGACATAACTGATGACCGAACCGACGACATTGCTGTCCAATGCCGCCAGGCCGATCTGCCCGCCTTCCTTATCGGCCCGGACGGTCACGCGGATCAATACGGGCAGTCCGGATGTCATCACGGGTGAACCAAGCAAAGTGACCGCCTGCCCGGCTGTCAGCATAATATGCAGCCCCCGGCCATCTGTTGCGCCGGTAAACGTGTTATCCATCGGGATATTCCCGATAGTGTACAGCGCTGTCTGGAACTGCCCCGCGAACGGAAGCATCGGGGTCCAGCCGTCTTCCTGAACAAAGGTGCGGTCGAACCGCGACGAGAACAACAGCTGCAATTCCGCACCGGAAACCGGGGTCGACGTGGGAACGAGAGCCGAAGTGGGCGAAGCGCTCGGACCGATGATTGGGGTGCTTGTCGGTTTTACTGTCGGAGATGGGGGCACAGAGGGCAGCGGTGTCGGCGCAAGAGTGTGGGTCGGTGTAAAGGTCTTGGAGATCCCCGGTGTCGGCGTGACCAGGCTCGGAGGGGTGCTGGTCGGAGTCAGAGTGAACGTCGGAGTCGGGGTCGGGCTGGGCTGCGTTGGGGTCGGCGTTACTCGAAGACCGCCACCGTATTGATACACCTTGATTCCATCTCTTCCCATTCCTGCATAGACGTATCCATCCCGCGCAACCACATCCACCATATCGCCCTCAAAACGGTCATTGGCCGATTCTGAGGCATTGCTGGGGAAGAGCGCGTTTAGAACACTCAGTCCGCCGTTATCTCCGGGACCTCCGGCGGGATCGTAGTTCGGCGCGCTGAGAAGCGTGGCATAAACATACCGGTTCCAGATATCGATTCCCCACACCACAACCTGATCGAAACGGTTGACACTCGGATAGGTTTTGTGGCTGCAAAGAGTCAACTTATCGGGATTGGAAATGTCATAGATTCCCACACCGTCCCATTCCTCCGCCACGGCAAGTACATCGCCTTCGGCCGCCAGGTCCACGCCGTACCCGTCAAAGGTCACTTCATCCAACGCCACCGGGTTGGCCGGGGCCGAGATGTCGTATACGGCCAGTTTGAATTCCGCGCCGACATACATGCGGTCGCCCCGGATGAAGACGTCATAAGCCGGAGCGCCCACATCCTCGATAGTTCCGACCCAAGTCGGTCCCGCCGCCGCGTTCGGATCAACAATCCAGACCCCTTCATGGGATGTGGCGATTCCGACCCACTTCTCCGTTGCGTGGACTCCCTGGGCGGCCTCTCCCACATGAAGCCGCTTGAGTACAACCGGGTTGGCGGGATTGGTGACATCAACGATCCAGAAGTTCAACGGATTGGGATTCGATTGGGTTCCCTCGCCGTGCATCACGATGTAGAGACGATTCCCCACCACGCTGAGATCGTACGTCTGAACCACCGGGATCTGGCTGACCAGAGCGGGCTGTGCCGGATTGGCGAGACTGAAAATCGAGAGCTGTGTTTCACCCCCGGCATAGAGATACCCATTGGCGACATCCACCGCCTCGGCCCCCTCGGTAAGTTGGAAAACAGGACTGAGCGCCCAGGAAGAAATCGACAGTGACGTAATCAGCACGAAGAAAATGGAACAACGAAGACACATGATCGTCCTTCCTTCAGAGAATGATGGAGATCCGGTTGAATCCTGAGGATTAGGATACACCCGGCGCGGCAAAAGGACAAACGGAGTTGTTGTCATTCACGAGGATTCCTCACATTTGTTCGGAATGACATCCTTTCAGAATGCCGGCTGTTCGGAATGACGATAAACCTGTCATTTCGATCAGGCGCCGGTCTTACTTCCCCTTTTTTGACGTTTGACTCAAAATCACCCATTGCATATCCGATTAAGTTGTCTCCCGGAAAGACGCCTCGAAAGAACGGGCGTTCTTTCGGAGTACCGGACGATTTGTATGCGGCAGGCCTCGGCACAAGGAGGATCGAACGTGTCAGTTTGGGACGGCGCAACCATCTTAATCACCGGGGGAACGGGGTCATTCGGCAAACGACTGATTCAGGAGCTTCTGGCAGAGGGCAAGGTTGCGAAAATCATCGTTTTCAGCCGCGATGAACTCAAACAGATGGAGATGCGGGAGACATTCCAAGTGGATTTCTATTCGCCCCTGCGTTTCTTCCTGGGAGATGTGCGAGACCAGGACCGGCTGTACCGCGCCTTTCGGGGCGTCGATATTGTGATCCATGCGGCGGCGCTTAAACAGGTTCCCGCCTGCGAATACAATCCGTTCGAGGCGATCCTGACCAACATTATGGGCGCAAAAAATATCATCGATGCGGCCATCGACTGCGGCGTTCCGCGTGTAATGGGCGTCAGCACGGATAAGGCGGTCAATCCGGTCAACCTTTATGGCGCGACCAAACTCTGTGCGGAAAAGTTGCTGATCCACGGGAATTTCTATGCGGGGGCTGCACCCACCCGGATTTCCTGTGTCCGATATGGGAATGTGCTGGGCAGCCGTGGCAGCGTTATCCCGCGATTCAGGCAGCAGAAAGAAGCCGGTGTTCTTCGGATTACGGATGAGCGCATGACCCGGTTCTGGATCACACTAAGCCAGGCGGTTCGCTTTGTGATGCGATGTGTGGAAATCATGCGCGGCGAGGAGGTATTCATCCCGAAAATCCCCAGCGCCTCGCTCCTCGATCTTGCCAAGGCGATTGCCCCGGAGTGCGAGCTGGAGGTCACCGGCATCCGGCCCGGCGAAAAACTGCATGAAATCCTGATCTCGGCGGACGAGGCCCGAAATACTGTCGAGATGAGCGACATGTATGTCGTCCGTCCGCCGCGCCGGAAAGAAATGTGGAAAGAGGGCAAACCCCTGCCGGACGGATTCGAGTATTGCAGCAATACAAATCCCTGGCAACTTTCGCAGGAGGAGATTCTAAAGGTGCTGGATACGATTTAGCCCAAATTCGTCACGCTTTGGCTTGGGAGAGGAGTGCAGACACCGGATATAGGGCTTGGCAGGGTTGAGAAGGGCCAGAGATAGTGAGAAAGAGGGGGAGACGGGGAGATATTGCGGATATGTTTCTTCAGGAAAGGTAATCTTTAAATCAGGCAAATCACAGTTCAGACAGGGCAGAGAAGGCTGACAGGCACAGAAGGCCATGGCCGGCACGAAGGCCTGTCCTGCTGCTATTTGATCTTGTAAATCACGGCCATGCCGTCTTTCTTTTGATCGGTGCAACGGATAATCACCATATCGTAATCGGGATCGGTTCTCATCGCATCCAGAAAGTCTTTCATCTCGTTTGCCGATACAATGACATTGTCCGCCACAATCACCGTCCCCGCTTTCAGCATGGGTTTGAGCGCCAGGAAATACTTGTAGTAATCCGATTTTTTCGCGTCGATGAAAACGAAGTCAAATTGTCCCTCCAGGGTGGAGATCAGTTTCAATGCGTCGCCTTCCATCACCGTGACAGTCTTTTCGAGACCGACCTTTCGGATATTCTCCCGGCACCGGCGAGCGGTGTCGGGGTCGATCTCCATAGTGAATAGATGGCCGCCGTTTCGCTCGAATGCCATCCCCATGTAAATGGCTCCATATCCCGTGAACGAGCCGATTTCGACTCCCCTCCGCGCCTGCGTGCCGGCCACCATGATCCGAAGAAATCGGGCATCCTCTGCGGTTGTGCAGAGATCAGTCCATGGAAATTGCGCCAGGAACTCCTCACGAAACGCCTGCATTTTGGCAGGATCATTTTCCTGCGCAAAAGAACTCGGCACGGCACACACAAACAACAGCAAGACAAAGAAAAACCGGTGTCGAATCATGGAAATCTCTCCATAATTGGGAATAAATTGCTCGGGGGACTATACGGCCCGGTAAGAGGAGAGGCAATGCCGGACCGAGCGGGGCGAATTGCGGATTACGGACTGAAGAGAAGAAACGGCGGATAGAAGCGTTTGACGTGTCAGGATCGAGTTGTTAAGGTACTGAAACGTTGTGAGTCGCACCATTCCACTCCCCAAGGAGACGGCAATGACAATCGGACGGCGGGAGTTTCTGCAACAAAGCGCACTGGCATCGTCGGTTCTGATGGCAGGCCATTCGGAGCTTTCGGCGTCGAAAAAGAAAGCCACACGGCTGCGCGATGTCGGTTGGGCCTGGGAAGGACAGGGACTCGATCCGCACGTCCCGCCGTCGATTTACGGCCTGGGCCAGGGCACAACCTATCTCGGCCTTCAACGCGCCAATTTCCTCTTCCATCCCACCGATGAATATGCATTGGGGCTGCTTGCCAACCTGAAAGAGATCACCTGCGATATCACAAAATGGGAAACGTTTTGGGATAAAGACGGACATCTGAGATTTGATTGCTTCGGCGGGGCGGAAAGGAAAATGGATGAGGCAAAGCGGATCAGCCTTCTGTCGAAAACATTCCCGAACATTACCGGCGTTTTCTTTGACGATCTCAAGGGTCGAATGGGGCATGACAAGGTCTCGCCGGAACAGATCGCCGAGATCTTCGCCGCTGCCCACACCTGTAATCCGAATCTGAAACGCTGGGCGGTGGTGTATACCGGCGAGCTGGGCGAGGTGGCGTTGTGGAAATCCCTGGCCCCGTCAATCGATGTTGTGAACCTCTGGATTTGGCATTCGAAGGATATTGAAACGCAGGAATCCGAAGTGAACCGAGCGCGGGAGATTTTTCCCGACCATGAGTTTATCATGGGCTGTTATCTGCGGGATTATACGATGGTCGCGCCGATTCCGGTTGAACAGGTTATGCTCCAAATGAATGGTGTCCTGAGAATGCTGGAGAAAGATCTGATACAGGGATTTTCCATTCTGGGTTCGGTTCTGATCGACAGTCATCGTCCGCAGGCGGATGCCGTGCGGGATTTCATCGCCGCAAATTCATAAGCAATCCATCTTGGAGGAATCGAAAATGAGTGAAACGAACATGTCGCGCAGAGACTTTCTGCAGTCCACTGCGGTGGGGGCATCCGCGCTGGCCGTGGGATTGTCCGGAAAGGCGATTGCAGCGAACGAGAAAGTGAGCCTGGCGTGGATCGGCTGCGGAGGCCGCGGGAAGTATCTGCTTCGCCGCGCACTGGAAATTGAAGACATCCGCGTGGTCGCGGCCTGTGATCTCCGGGAAGAACGAGCCAATGAGGCGGCAGATCTGGCCAGGGAAGTCAATCAGAAAATCAACACCTATCTCGACTTTCAGAAGATGCTTGAAAAAGAGAAACCGGATGGGGTTGTGGTCGCGACGGAGGTCGGCAACCACGGCAAATGCGTGATTCCCGTGCTGGAAGCGGGCATTCACTGTTTCAGCGAGAAACCGATGGATGCGAGCATCGAGCGGGTGGATGCCGTTGTACGCGCCGCGCGCAATTCCAAAGCGGTGTATGGAATCGCCTTTCAGCGTCGGTTCGATCCGGGCTACCGTACCGTGGTTCAGGCCATTCACGACGGACGAATCGGCAAGGTGGATTTTATGCAGGGTCACTGGCATTGGACACAGTACAGCTTCATCAATCGCTGGGTGGGCGATATCGACATGTCCGGCGGTCGTCTCAATGAGCAAGCCTGCCACCATATCGACCTGATGAGCTGGGTGATGGGCAACGCGCATCCCACTCATTGCATGGCGGTGGGCGCAATCACCCGTCAGGCGAAGAATCCGCCGGAACATCGCGCCGAAACACAAAGCGCCGTGATCTACACATTCCCAAGCGGGGCGATCTTCTCGTATACCCATTTGAATGGTATCTCCCAACCGTTCACCGGCGAAAAATCCTGGGTGATGGGGCAAAATGGAGGTATGGACCTTTGCACGGGAGAGTTTTATCCGCTCGAAGGGGATCCTGTGAAAATCGCCGACCCCAGCTGGGGAGCCAATTCCGAACGCAACGAACTGGTCGAGTTCGCCGAATGCTGCCGGACCGGAAAGCAACCGTTCAGCAATGTCGAGACAGGGCGAGTTTCCACCCTCACGACCCTGATGGCCATGAAAGCCATGTACCGGCGGAACACAAAGACGTTCGAACCGGGCCTGATTACCTGGGAAGAAATCGGTTCGACAACCTGATCCGGCGCGGCACAACAAGGACAGCGGCGGACACGAAACAGATCATACAAATGGGTTGGCTCTTTGGAATCGCCGATCCTTTTGGAACAATACTTCCTGGAATCTGATTTCAAATCCCGGTATACGGTACAAACGTGTTGTATTCTGTCTTTGTAAGATCGAGATTTTGCCCTGGAGGTTCATCAGTATGACCGGGGGATGTGCTTTGGGGAGGTTCTTTTGGATTTCTCTCTCGTTGGCGGTCCTTGCGGGAGTTCCCGATATTATTCCCGCCGAAAACTGGCCGATGTGGCGCTATGATGTCGGCCATACCGGGTCATCCCCGGAGCAATTGTCCGAAAACCTCCATATACAATGGATTCTGGAGTTGCCGACTCCGATTCCCTGCTGGCCATATCCATCCCAATACAAAGTCCAGTTCGATCACACTTACGAACCGATTGTGATGGATGGACTGCTGTTTGTCCCTTCCATGATCCGGGACTGTATGACCGCTTACGATGCGGAGACCGGCGAGGAACGCTGGCGATTCTACACCGATGGCCCGGTCCGGTTTGCCCCCGCCGGCTGGAACGGCAATATCTATTTCGTTTCGGATGATGGTTGTCTTTATTGTCTTGATGCTGTCCACGGCTCGCTGGAATGGAAGTTTTCCGGCGGACCGTCAAATTACAAAGTATTGGGAAACGAGCGGCTGATTTCGATGTGGCCGGCGCGTGGCGGGCCGGTAATCGCGGACGGAATAGTCTATTTTGCCGCGAGCATCTGGCCGTTTATGGGAACGTTTATCCATGCGCTGGATGCCGAAACCGGCACAGTGAAATGGACCAACAGCGGCAGCGGACCGGACTATATGCTGCAACCGCATACCAGTCCCGCGTTCGCCGGAGTCTCTCCCCAGGGAATCCTGGGACTGACAAAGGACAAGCTGTTCATCCCCGGCGGCAGGAACCGCCCGGCGGCCTACGATCGCGCCACCGGCGAATTCCTGTATCAACATGGTGATACCAAATTGGGCGGATGCGAGGTGTATCTGTCAAAAGACTGGTTCTTTAATGACGGACAGATTTACCAAATCTCCGACGGAACCCAGATCGGACCTTCCGTGGCCACAATTTTGACGGACGAATCGATGATCGGCATGGATGAATCCGGTACCATTCATGCCTGGTCATGGGAACCGGTTTGGAAAGAATATGCCGACCGACGCGGGACACCGCAAAAACGCATGGAATTTGCTCAGCAATGGAAAGCGAAAACACCATTCAAAAAACTGTTGATTCGCGCGGGAGATCACTTGTACTGCGGTTCTCCCGGATTGATCGCCGCCGTTCGGATACCCGAAAACCGAGGCTCCCTGAATGCTTCCATTGTCTGGCAGGCGGAGATTGAAGGAAATCCATGGTCCGCACTGGCGGCAAACGGGAAATTGTTTGTGATCACGGAGGAAGGACGGATTTACTGTTTCGGCGAGAAAGAAACCGAAACGAAAGTGCATTCCCTCCCGCAACCGGAAGAATCCTCCGGAACCGGGATATCGGCTGCGGCTCAGATCCTGGAGACCACAGAAGGATACTGCCTCGTTCTCGGTGCGGGTACGGGCGATCTGATTAAGGATCTGGCGCGTCAGTCTGCACTCCACATCGCCGTTCTGGAACCGGATTCGCAGAAAGTCGACTCGCTGCGTCACCGATTCGACAACGAAGGGCTGTATGGACAGCGGATTGCGCTCATTCCCGGGAGTATTCTCACGGTTCCCATGTCGCCTTACTTCGCGTGCCTTGTAGTTGTTGAGGATACAAAAGCGGCAGGGGTCGACAGGGAGCATTTCATAGAGCGGGTGTTTCATGTTTTGCACCCTTATGGAGGTGTTGCCTGGCTGCCCAAGGAAAAAGGTCTGGAAAACCGTTTGCGCAAATCGGCAGACTCGCTGCCCAATGCAGAGATCGTAATACAGGATTCGCATCTCCTGTTGAAACGAAACGGAGCGTTGCCGGGCAGCGGCAGTTGGACCCACCAGTATGGGGATATGTCGAACGATGTCTGTTCCAAGGACCAATTAGTCAAGCCCCCGTTGGCGCCGCTCTGGTTCGGCGGCCCTTCGAACGTAGATGTCCTTCCCCGGCACGGTCATGGCCCGCCAGAGAAAATCCTGAACGGACGATTGTTTATCCAGGGGATTCAAGTTCTGAGCGGACGGGATGTATACACTGGTCGCGTGCTCTGGAGAAAAGAGATCCCGAATTTGAACACGTTCGAGATGTATTACGACAAAACTTACAATCCCGATCCGTTCGACCGGACCTACAACCAGGTTCATATCCCCGGCGCAAATGCCTACGGTTCCAATTTCGTCCTTGCTCCTGACCGGCTTTACCTGGCTATGGAGAACATCTGCATGGTCCTTGATCCGGCAACGGGGGCAACCCTGAACGAGTGGACAATTCCGCTTGAAACGGATCTCCTGGATTTCGGCACGCCGAACTGGGGGTATATCGGAGTTTACGAGGACTTGCTGATTGCAGGCGCCGCGCCGGTTTATATCACGGTTAATGGGGCAAAAGAGATTGTGAAAGTGAATCACCGTTTCGGCATCGGCAGCCGATACCTGGTGGCCATGGACCGGATCACAGGGAAACGAATCTGGCAGCGAAAAGCCCTGTACAATTTCCGGCATAACTCCATTGTGGCCGGGAACGGCAAGCTGTTTTACATCGACAATCTCTCCCCGCAGCAGATGGATGTGCTGAAACGTCGGGGACTGGAAGCGCAAACCGAACCGAAAATTTTCGCTCTCGATATTCGAACCGGAAAGGAACTGTGGAGTCGCGGGGAGGATGTGTTCGGGACATGGCTGGGGTATTCCACAGAATACGATCTGCTGCTGGAGGCAGGGAGCCAGGCGGGAGATCGAGCCAAAGATGAAATCGGCGAAGGCATGGCCGCCCTCAACGGCTCAACGGGTGAACTTCTTTGGAGAACGAATGAAAAATACCTGGGTCCCTGCATGATTCACCACGACAGGGTGATTACACAAACCGGGGGCAGTACCCAGGAATCGGTGTATGCCGGAGCATTTTCCCTGTTGACCGGGGAGCGAATTATGACTACCCATCCGCTGACCGGTGAAAAGATTCCCTGGAGCTGGGTTCGGTTTAAAGGCTGCAACACGGCGATCTGCAGCGAGCATTTGCTGACATTCCGCTCCGCCTCTGCGGCGTATGTGGATCTCACCCAAAACAGCGGAACGGTCAATATCGGCGGATTCCGTTCCGGCTGCACATCGAACCTGATTGCAGCAGACGGCGTCCTGAACGCACCGGACTATACCCGCACTTGCACCTGCTCGTACCAGGTCCAAACCTCCCTGGCATTGGTCCACACACCATTCGAGATTCCGGAAAATCCCTGGGTGGAACAGTGGAGTTTCAATGCGTATCCCCCGCCGGAACAACCTATGCCGATTAAACGGGTTGGGATCAATTTCGGCGCACCCGGGAACTATATCGATAACAAGGGAACTCTGTGGCTCGAGTTTCCCAGTGTCGGCGGGCCGTCGCCCGATCCTCCGATCTATGTCGATTCCGGCGATCCGAAGATCTTTCGCTATCAACCCTCCTGCCTGGTGAAAGAAACGGAGGAACAGGCTCGTTGGAACTGGGTGGCGGCATCGGGTTTCGAAGGCGACATGCGGCTCAAGATTCGTCCGTTTGTGCAACCCAAAAAGACAGACGAGGATGAAATCGTTCGCGCCTACCTGAACAATTTCAGCACGCGGGATATTCACAAAAGGCCGGAACAGATCCTGGGCGAGTATTCCCAGCCGCAGCCATATTCGGTCACGCTGTTTTTCGCGGAGAAGGACCGGGATCACTTCGACAAGCGCGTGTTCGATGTTTATCTTCAAGGCAAGAAAGTCCTGGCCGGATTCAACATCGCAAGAGAGGCTCAGGGACCGATGCGCGTTGTCTGCAAAACATTCAAGGGGATTGCGGTCAAAGACGATCTTTCTCTGGAACTGGAGGCGACTGAAAAGAACACAACCAAACCGCCGATTCTCTGCGGAATGGAAATCGTATGCGAGACGGAATGAAGGTGCGGATCGTTCTATATTTCGCTTGCCTGGAAGGCTGAATTCGAACATAATCTAAAAAACAGTTCCGTCACGAGATAGCGGAACAGAATGAGGTTCAACGAAATGACTCGGTTCCTTATTTTTCTAGTTCTGGCGGGAAGCCTTTCCTGCGTTTGCACGCCTGATTTGATTCAAGCCCAAAACACCGCCGACAAACAGACAATCCATTTGTTTAACGGGAAAAACCTGGACGGCTTTTACACGTTTCTCAAGGATCGCGGACGCGATAATGATCCGAAGAAAGTGTTTACCGTGCAGGACGGCGTTCTTCGGATTTCCGGCGAAGAGTGGGGCTCCGTCACAACAAAAAAGGACTATGCCGACTACCATCTGATTGCCGAATACAAATGGGGTGAGATCGCGTATCCGCCACGTGTGGATAAAGCCCGCGACAGCGGCATTCTGCTGCATTCCGTCGGAGAGGATGGCGCTTTTGCGGGATATTGGATGTTTTCAATCGAATGCCAGATCATTGAAGGCGGCACAGGAGATCTCCTTGTTGTGGGAGACAAGAGCGACGCTTACGCACTCACCGCCAATGTCGCCGAGGAAAAAAAGGACGGTTACTATCAGTACCAGAAGGACGGTAAGCCGGTCACGATTCACGACGGACGAATCAACTGGTTTGGACGGGACCCCGCTTGGCAGGATGTGAAAGGATTTCGCGGCGCAGCGGATGTGGAAAAGCCTGTCGGAGAATGGAACCGTCTGGAGTGCATTGCCAAGGGAGACAAGATTACAGTCATCCTTAATGGCGTGACGGTCAACGAGTGTTTCGATGTGAAGCCCAGTAAAGGGAAAATTCAACTCCAGTCCGAAGGAGCCGAAATCTTCTTCCGAAAGCTGGACCTGATCCCCTTGAAACCTTGATGAGGTTGCGCCGATAACCGGGGCGAAAATCCGAAAAAGACCATGCTGCCGTCGGCTTCTTTGTGACTCCACCGCATCTGGATTACGGGGTTCCGGGCCTGCTCATCCTTATATCAGGCGCCGTTTTTAACTGTCTGTGTCGATGTCTCCCATCATGAATTCGGGGTATCGCTCACCGGCGGCTGCGCCTCGCGGGCAGGCGGCATCGATGGCCTGAAGTTCTTCGGGGGTCAGCCGGATATCCGCCGCTGCTGCGTTCTCTTCCAGGTAACGAACCCGCCGTGTTCCCGGAATCGGCACGATACTTTCATCCTGAGCCAGAAGCCACGCCAGCGCCAGCTGAGCGGGAGTACATCCCCTCTGTGCAGCGATTTGCTCAAGTTTTTCAAGTAATCTGAGATTCTGCTGAAGGTTCTCCCCTTTAAATCGTGGCGCGACACGCCGGAAATCTTCCTCTGCCAGTTGACTGACCGACCGGATTCGCCCTGTCAGGAACCCCCGACCCAGTGGGCTGTAAGGAACAAATCCCACGCCGAGCTCCTTGCAGGCGGGCAGAACATGCGCCTCCACATCACGGGTCCAAACCGAATATTCGGTCTGAACCGCCGTGATCGGGTAAACCGCGTGAGCGCGGCGCAGATTTTTTGTGGAAACTTCCGACAATCCCAACATCCTGACTTTGCCCTGTTTCACCAGCTCGGCCATCGCGCCTACTGTTTCCTCAATGGGCAATTCCTTGTCAACTCGGTGCTGATAATACAGGTCGATGGTCTCGATACCCAGCCGCCGCAGGCTGGCCTCGCACGCTTGATACACATATTCCGGGCGCCCGCAGACTCCTTTGAATGCGCCGTCGGGTGTGCGCACCGATGCGAATTTTGTCGCGATCACAATTCGGTCGCGCACATCTTTCAGGACCTCACCGATGAATCGCTCGTTATGACCGACACCGTACATATCCGCCGTGTCGAAAAAGGTAATTCCCAAATCCAGCGCCCGGCGCAGGGTGGCACGGGCTTCCTGTTCATCCGTCGGGCCATAAAACTCGGACATCCCCATACAGCCAAGCCCGATTGCGGACACCGCCAATTTTTCCGGACCAAGATATCGTGTGTGCATCAGGTTCCCTTCCTTCCTGTGATTGATGGTGGATATCTCTCTATAGTGGATCAGGGATCGACCCGTTTGTAAATACCGGTTCTGAACTCCACAGGTTGAAAACCTGTGCCGGTCTCCGTACCTTCTTCTCCCTCTCCCGCCGGGAGAAGGCCGGGGTAAGGGGCCGGGGAACACCGGCATCTTGCCGGTGACTACCGCAACGGCAAGCACGCATTCAGCACTTCCTTCCGATACCGATTGAGCGTGTCGGTAGCCTCGTTGTAAAGCGGCACACCGTCGGTATCGGTCGAAACCCGTCGCCCGACATCGCACAGAATCTTGGTAATCGTGTCGGCGCGCTCCAGTACCGCTTGCGCCTTGTCTATTTTCTCCTTCGCAACACCCTTTTCTTTCGCCGACAGGATCATTTCCCGGAGTAGGTAGAGATATTCGTAATCCTCTGCCCCCTCCCGACAGGCCTCCCAACGTTTACTGGTAACAACACCTTCTCCGTCGTACACGGTGGGGTAATAATTCGCGCTTGGGTTGGGGCCGAGCCAGAGATCATGCGGGTGCGATGAGTAAACCCAGTGACCGCAGCCGGTAAACCCCCGGCTCCAGGATTCCCAGGGCCGCCAGCGGTAAATGCCCAAAGTAGAGAGTGTCCGTGAATAACCTGCCGCATCATAGAACCAGACTTCCTTGCCGTATTTCTTAAACAGAGGAATCAAATCCTCACCGGAGCGTTCGATCAACTCGGCGGAAGGGCACCAGATGTCGATATATGGAGCAAGGTTTTCAATTAGATCCACGGTCGAGCCGGTTGTCGGATCAGTATAAATTAAAATGTTCGGGTCTGCTTTTCGAGTAGCTTTTGCGACCGTGATCAGTTGATCGACTACATTGCTTCCCTGAAGGTTCGGTTCATCGTAGGGATACAGGGCGAACTGATCGTACCGCACGCCGAGTTCCTTCAGATGTTTTACCCATTGTTTCAGATAGGTTTCATAACCGCGTTCCCAACCCGCCGACAGAAATTCGGGACCCCGGACGGCATTCTGTGCGCTTGAGAAAAGGAAAAAACTGCCCGGTGATTCCGCTCGGTATGCACAAACAAATTCGTCGTGCTGCGAGTAGTCGATCTCACCCATCAGGTTCCCGTCGGCATCGAATGTCGCACCGGGACACGGAGCTAGAAATACGGTGTTTGCATGGGCGAGGAGATCCTTCCGAACAGCCTCTTCCATACCCGTAAAGTGATGCGTGATGTATGACCAGGTACAGAATCGTAAGGGCCGGGGACGCGGCAGGGACAAATCAACTACCTCGACCGAAACCGGGATTTCCATTTCAGAGGAATCGGGTTCCAATGTCATAAGGCGCAGCGTGCCCTGATAGATCCCGGCCTTGGCATCTGTGGGAAGGAGGTTGATCCAGAGTTGGGCGGACTCCCATGGCGCAATCGTGAGTAAACGGCCCTGGTCCAACATCGGAAGGGCATCGGCGATTTCTTCCCGCCGGTAAGTGGGGCCGGTTACCGCACGGTGGAACTCAAGAAACTTCCTGCCGCTAATGACGTCTTTCTCCGCCGATGTCCAATCCTTTGGAACGACACGAACCTCCAGCGTTCGTCCGGAAACATTCGTCAAATTCACAATAGCCGGTTCGTACTCGTTTTTGCAGACGGTCCATTCGATCTTTTCGACAAGCGTTCCCGGTGCGGGAATGCTCTTGGACTGATGAAAATACGCCCAGGGACTTGCGGTCCACGCGATAAAAGTACATTTTGCGCCGTCGGCGTTCGAGACTTGAACAATTTGACGGAATCGTTCGGCAGCCAGGCGGGTTTCGGTCAACAAGGTAATCTTCTCTTCATCTTTACCGGAAAATTGCGAGGCGCTCGTAAGGTCAAACTGCAACCGGTGCAGTTGTTTTTGGCAGGCAGATTGAACGGTCGGATTGACATCTTTCCAGTTAGAGATAATCGCACCGGTTTCCTCAAGGACTTGACTGATATAGCGCACATCCGTTTCGATGGGCGTGAACTCTACTTCTTGTATATAACAGGCCCGAATCGCGTATTCCTTTCCCGGAACACTCTTACTGCAATCGAGCAATGCATCCTGGATTTGGTAAGTACCTTTATCATGGATGTCGAAATCCATGCGGAGCGAGTCGGAACCGCGTTCCGTGTGCTTAACCGAGATGAATAGAAAACCGTTCGGTGCAGAGATCCAAGTGAAAAGTGCATGTCTTCCTTGCGACTCAACTGAAATTTTTCGTCGCCACGTGTTGGGACCGGTGAAAAGGTCATAAGATCCCTCAAGTGAGGATGTTTTCATACCTCGATTGACCGGTCCGAACATATTCCAGGGGGGCAGGGGTCTATAAGCAACCTGATGCTTCCCCCGGCAGGTGTTGGCGGGATTGGCGGCGACACTGTCCCAGAGAATCTCGTTTGGCCGGTATGGAACACCCAGAGAAATACAGCACAATTCCCCCGGCCCGCCCGTGGATGGACGCTGGGAAATCACCAGGTCTGATGTGCCGTCCCCGTCGATATCGCCCGCGCAAGGTGTGATGGAGGCCTTTGTGCCGGGGAAATCCTGCTGCCATAAAACAGAACCATCGGGATTCAGCGCAGTAAGTGTATCCTGACCGGCCGTGAACAGGAGAATCTCCGTTCCGGGATCATCGTCCAGATTCGCGAGAATGGGAGCAGCCAGAAATGGGCCACTTGAGAGCATATCGAATTGCCAGAGTAGACCGCTCTCTCCCGAATCCCCGGTCGCACCATAGGCAAACAGGTTACCGGACTTATTCGCCGCCAGAACGATCTCGCGCCCATCGCCATCCAAATCCCCGACAGCAATAGCATCGTTGATATGCTGGTAAGTCTGAAACATATCGAGGATTTTGGCGGTCTCCAGGTCGATACGAATCAAATGGTTCAACCCGCCCCCAACAAAAAGATCCGCTTTTCCTTTACCGAACAGATCCGCAAGAACCGGAGTGGAGTTGGGGAAAAGATCCTGGGGGACATGGATATCCCAGAGCCAGTTTCCCTTGCTGTCCAGCGCATAGATATCGCGTTCATGAGAGGTGATAACGATCTCCAGGCCGGGATTTTCATACAAGTCTGCGATGAGAGGGGTACCCAGTTCGCCGACTTCGCCCTGGAACCGCCAGAGCAGTTTGCCGTCATAAGCGAGGCAGGAGACATTGCCGGCCCGGTCGGCGACAACGACCTCCGATTTACCGTCTCCGTCAAGATCCGCCGCAGCAGGATTTCCCCATCCGGTGATCCCGGTGGGGAGTTTGACCTTCCACAGGATCTCGCCTTTCGGTGATGCGCATACAAGATTGCCGACACAATCCACGGCGATGATTTCCTGGTGGCTGCCGTCACTGTCGAGGTCGCAGACCGCCGGACCTGCTGTAACCGGCGGTTGGAGCGGAAGTTCCCATGCCGTTGTGCCGTCGGGATTGATAAAAACCAGCCCGATATTCGTTCGTGCCACCGCGATGCCGATCACCTTTCCGGTAGCGGTGTCACATACAAGATTGGGAGCGGAATATCCCTCATCCGCTGTCAGTTTCCACAGGCTTTTTAACTGTGCCTGCGCTGAAAAAGCGCTATAAGGAAGGATCAGAAACATGAGAAGAAAAGTCACAGAGCGTCCGCTGGTAGAACGAAGAACAGACATGTCAAGAAACCTCGCTGAAGGATGAATTGTCCGCAAGGCTAACATATCCATGAGGATTTCGTCAGGCAGAGTCTTTGTGTTCTTTCGAGGGCGGTTTTGCGGGGCGGGTTCCATCCAGGATTTCGTGGAGATACAGGTAACGCATGAAGACAGAAAACATGGAAAACATCGCGATCATGAATCCCTGTTTACCGTCGAGAAACCCGCGCTTGAGAATATACGCGCGAAAGAAACGCCAGAGCGGTCGCAGGGAAAGGTTGAAGAAAGTCGGGCGCTCCCCGCGTTCGTGTGCATTATAGGCCGACCACAGCGCGTAACGGTTAAATCTTTCCATCCACACATCCAGATTCTCAAAGGTGTAATGCAGCAAAGGACGTTTGAAATGGCCAACAGGACCATCCACAATGACTCTCGAATGGATCTGGCGAATCTCAAGCCGACTTTTGCTTTTGAGAAATAAACGGATGGGGCAATCGTTCTGCCAGCCGGAATACCGGATCCATCTTCCGAAAAATTGGCTTTGGCGGCGGATGGTATATCCGGCAAATCGGGGTTGTTTCATTTCCTCCAGGATTTCATCGCGGAGCTCTGGAGGGCAGATTTCATCGCTGTCCCAGATCAGGACCCATGGATGTTGAGTATGGCCGATAGCCCAATCATTCTGAGCATAGTTGCTTTCATAAGGATGTTGTAAAACCCGGCAGCCGAGTTCCCGGCAGATTTCAACTGTCCGATCTGTGCTGAATGAATCCACAACCAGAACTTCATCCGCCCAGGAGACACTTTCGATACAGGTGCGGATTTTACCCTCGTTGTTCCAGGTGGTCACAATGACAGAGATCAGGTTGCTTTCAGGTTGCATAAGCAATCTACCCTCTGGCCTTCCCGAT
Organism: Candidatus Omnitrophota bacterium; assembly: GCA_029570205.1. Lineage (GTDB taxonomy): Bacteria > Hinthialibacterota > Hinthialibacteria > Hinthialibacterales > JAKPRU01 > JAKPRU01. Next base: position 61,246 of record JAKQSI010000008.1, read on the forward strand.
AAGAGCCGCTATCTGGAGAAAGTTGTTATGAAAGTCAACTACAGCCGCGATTCTATTTCGTCCAGGCTTTTCGCTTTGCGCAAAGTCTCCTTGATTTGCCCCAATCTCTCAATGGAGTCGATCCGGTCCACACGCGGAACCAGGGACAGCCCCGCATCTCCGAACTTCAGCTCCAGCGCCAGCCGAATTCCCTCGCGAAGCCCTTCCACACGGCCAAGTTCTAACCCCTTCTCTATTCCCTTCTCCATCCCTTCGTTTCGAATTCGTTCAAATATCGTCGGCATGAGCGTATCTCCTGTTTCGGGTAATGCTTTTCTTACACCCTCACGCATCTGTTCTTCATTGATCTTCTCTGTCGCGTACCCCACATGTTCTAATACGGTTTGCAGGAAATCCAGAATATCCCGTTCTTTCGCCAGTTCCGCAAACAGACTGCCGATCCGCACAAACCGCTCCCCGAAATCCTCCTCATAAATATGCTTCATCAACAGCAAAATAATCCGCGACAAAACCCGCCCCCGAATCTCCTCCTCACTATACCGCGACAAATCATACAGGCAATACTCGAATGATGGTATGAACTTTGAAAGTCCTTCCGCCCTTGGGAACAGTGCGGCAAAATTTGTTTTCCCATACCATCGTTTCTTACCATGATAGAACACAATCGGAACGATAGGCGGAAATCGACGGAACCCCTTTTCCTCGCGCGACCGTTCCCAGATTCGGACCATATATCGCAGCAGATCGAATACCACATAAGGTTCCGGATGGCTCTTGTGTTCAAAAAGAATATAAACAAAAGCCTCCTCTCCTGTTCGAAGTCGCGCCTTGTAAACCAGGTCCGAGATATATTTCCGCAGCTCGGCATTCACAAACGAGTCGCCCGTACATTCGAGACTCCCCGGCATCAGGTGAGCGGCAATTTCCGGAAGATTGTTGAAAAGGATGTCCTCGACTGTCTCCCGGTCGGAGAACACCTTCCTGAAAAAACTATCGTGCGGCTGGATTGGCTCGGTCATCGTAACAAATAGGATACAACATCCCCGAACAGGGTATAGGAGGTTATTTGCGTGATCCGAACACAGAGAATGTCGCCCGGCTGGGCATCGGGAGAGACCCCCGACACCTTGACAGTCTTGCCTTGGCGCGATCGGCCATCCCAGCCGCAATGCCTTCGCTTGTCGGCGGATGGCTGGTCCAGCATCACTTCCAGCGTTTCTCCGAGTAACCGTTGATTGATTTCCCGGCTGGTTTGATGTTGGAGTTCGATCACCCGGGCCAGTCGGCGGGCCTTGGTTTCCTCGTCAAGATGCTCCGGCAATGTGGCGGCATAAGTGCCGGGTCGAATCGAGTATTTGAACATGAACGCGCTGTCCCAGCGGATTCGCTGCATAAGATCCACAGTCTCCTCAAAATCGCTCTCGGTCTCTCCAGGGAAACCGACGATCAGGTCCGTGGAAATCGCCGGTCGATGCGCAGCGGAAACGCCGCCGAAAATATCCCGCAGCCGGTCGATGATTCGCAGGTAATCCTCTCGCGTATGGTTCCGACGCATGGCTGAGAGGATTCGATTGGAGCCGCTCTGGACCGGCAGATGAAATTGTTCACAGACTTTCTCTAAATCGCGTAACGCAAACAGCAACCTCTCATTCGTATCCGCCGGATGAGAGGTGGTAAACCGGATTCGCCGAAGCCCCTCGATAGCATTCACTTTCTCCAGCAGATCCACGAAACCCTTATCGTCATATCGGTAGGAGTTCACGGTTTGCCCCAATAGAGTCACCTCCCGATAGCCGCGATCCACAAGTCGACGGATTTCATCCAGCACATGCTGTGGAGATCGGGACCGTTCCGGGCCACGTGTTTCCGGCACTACACAATAAGAGCATCGCCGGTTACAACCCTTCATAATCGTGACAAAGCACGGATATGAAATCGGGCCGTCGCTCGGCACAAAGTCCGCCCTGTCCTCAATATCCAGCATGGAAAGTTCGACAATCGGCCGCTCGTGATTCTCCAGGCGGTCCAGCAAGTGAGGAAGCCTGCTCAATGCCGCCGGACCGAGAACCAGGTCAATATAGTCTCTCTCCTTCAACAGATTCTCGCCGTGCTTCTGAGCCATGCAACCACAAACCGCGATATACCGGATGATCCCTCTGCTTTTGAGTGTTTTCAAATGCCCCAATTGCCCCAGAACACGGGTCTCCGCCCCACGTCGCACGGAGCATGTGTTGATCAAAGCAATATCCGCTTCCTGGACCGTCGAGACCGTCTCATGCCCATAAGCGCGCAGAATCCCCGCTATCGACTCGGAGTCGTATACATTCATCTGACAACCATACGTTTGGAGATGGAATTTCATGGTGTGCCGGGTTTTCCAACACAAGGATCAGACAGAATGCGAAAAGATCAGGTCCGTAACAAGGCCACTTTGCGGCGGATCAGCTCGAGCTCCTCTTCAGCCTGGGCAAGAACGGTTCGTTCCTTTTCAACGACCTGCGCGGGAGCCTTCCCGACAAACTGTTCATTGCTCAATTTAGCCCGACGACGTTCCGTGTCTTGCTCTAATCGAGCCAGTTGTTTCTCCAGCCGTACGTATTCTTTTTCCCGCACCTCTTCCGGCCAAAGAACGCGAATCTCGATTCCATCCACGAGCCCGGATGAAGAAGCCGGATTCTCCTCCCATTTATTCAGAACGCGCAGGTTCTCATTCAGGTTGCACAGGGGACGCATATCCGCCCAGTATCGACGCAAAAATCCGTCCTGCCCTCCATCCCGGATCAGGAATTCTACCTCCGTCTGTACGGATGGAGCAATCCCCAATTCGCCCCGGATATTCCGAATCGTATAGAGAATCTTACGAAATCGGTCGGCGTCCCGTTCCAAGTCTTCCTCGACCAGTGAAAAATCCGGTTTTGGATAGGCGGCAACCATGATACTGGGGATATCGAACTGTTCCGTGCAACCGATCTTCCGAAGCATCTGCCAGATTTCTTCCGTGAGGAACGGCATAAACGGATGCATAAGCCTTAATGTAATTTCCAGGACAGATAACGCGGTTCGCTGGGCCGCGGCTCTCTCTGTGGGATCATCTCCGTACAGGCGTCGTTTAATCAGTTCAAGATACCAATCACAGTACTCATGCCAAACGAATTGATACACCGCCTCCGCGGCCTCGTTGAATTTGTATTCGCGCATCCCTTTGACCGTCGCATCAATCGCGTGCTGCAAACGCGAACGAATCCACCCATCCGGCCAGGGCAGGTTGAATTGCGCCTCTCGAAATGACTTCCCGTCAAAGTGATTCTCATCGACCGTGGCAAGAATCAACCGCGCGGCGTTCCAGATCTTGTTGGTGAAATTGCGATATCCCTCAATGCGCTCTTCCGCCAGGTTGATGTTCCTTCCCTGCGCGGCCATGATGGAAAGCGTAAACCGCATGGCATCGACACCGTACTTGTCGATCACATCAATCGGGTCGATCGCATTGCCCAGAGATTTGGACATTTTGCGGCCCTGTGCATCGCGCACCAGCGCCGTGATGTAGACTTCACGGAACGGGACATCGCCCATGATATGAAGGCCCATCATCATCATGCGGGCCACCCAGAAATAAATAATGTCGTGAGCCGTCACCAGTACACTGGTCGGATAGAACGCTTCGAGTTCCGGTGTCTGTTCGGGCCATCCCATTGTGGAAAACGGCCAGAGCGCCGAGGAAAACCAGGTATCCAATACATCGGGGTCTTGCTGGATGTTTGTACTTCCGCAATGCGCGCATTTGTCCGGGTCTTTCACACTAACGGTCTCTTTGCCGCAATCACCGCAGTTCCAGACCGGAATACGGTGCCCCCACCAGATTTGACGGGAAATACACCAGTCCCGCACATTTTCCACCCAACCGAAAAAGGTGTTTTCCCACATTTTCGGGATAAACACCGTGCGCCCGTCACGGACTGCCCGGATCGGCTCCTCCATGAGCGGCTTCATTTTCACGAACCATTGAAGCGAGAGAAACGGCTCGATCAGAGTCTCACAGCGATAACACACGCCCACGCGATGACTCAGGTTTTCGACTTTCTCAATCAGTCCCTGTGCCTTGAGATCCTCCAGGATTTTCCGACGGGCCTCCATTCGATCCAGCCCGGCGTATGGCCCCCCGTTCTCATTGATCGTCGCATCACTGTTGAAAATATTGATGATCTGCAAGTTATGACGCTTGCCGATCTCAAAGTCGTTGATATCGTGCGCGGGGGTGACTTTGAGCGCGCCCGTGCCGAATGCACGATCCACGTAAGAGTCTGCAATCACGGGGATTTTCCGGTTGAGAAGCGGAAGAACCACTTCCCGCCCGGCGATATCTTTGTATCGCTCGTCTTCCGGGTGAACCGCAACCGCCGTGTCACCAAGCATGGTTTCAGGACGGGTAGTGGCGATGATAAGAGCGCCCGATCCATCGGCGTACGGATATCGGATGTAATAGAACGCTCCCTGCTCGTCGATATATTCCACTTCGTCATCGGAGATGGCCGTGTGGCAACGGGGGCACCAGTTCACCAGGTATGTGTCCCGGTAAATGTATCCCTCATGATAAAGACGGGCAAACACCTCGCGCACCGCCGCCGAGAGGCCCTCATCCATGGTGAACCGTTCCCGCGCCCAGTCGCAGGAACAGCCCATGTACCGCAGCTGACGAATAATCGTGCCGCCATATTCCTCTTTCCATTGCCAAATTCGCTCAATCATCTTCTCCCGGCCGAGGTCATGCCGCGTGATTCCCTCGGCCTGAAGAGCCTTTTCGACCACATTTTGCGTGGCGATTCCGGCGTGGTCCGTGCCCGGCATCCAAAGCACTGTGTCCCCTTCCATTCTGCGCCATCGGCAGAGGACATCCTGAAGCGTATTGTTCAGCGCGTGGCCGATATGCAGCCGCCCGGTGATATTCGGAGGAGGGATAACAATGCTGAAACAGGGTTTTCCTTCTTCCAAACGGGCATGAAACAGGTCGTGTTTTTCCCAGAACGCATACCACTGCTCGCGGGAGGCGGCAGGATCATATCGTGTCGGCAGTTCCATGATTCCCTCGTGTCCTCAGTGGTTCCGTGAACAGTTGTCCAAAACCTTAATGGTCCCCTTTTCCTGGAGGAGACGAATGGCGTGTTCGATTTGCTCCTCACTGCCCTGGAGGTCAAGAACAAACTCGGCACAGCGCTGGTCAACTTTGGCCGATGTGATTACGGGAGTCACCCCCGACATCCTGGAAATGTTGAAAATAACCGGTTCCTGAACCAGGTCCTGGGGAAAAGCCACATGCACCGTTTTGACAGCCATTATCCTGTTTCCTCGTCATTTCTTGATAAAGTGGGAACTTCACACAGTATCGGGGCATCCGGTTCCGGTCAACCCAAATTGGGGGTTGCAGCCTTGCGCGCGGAGTAGGTCAGGGGATCAGGAGCGGCGTCGGTCACCGGCTCCGGTAAATGCCCCGACAATGGCCGATTTTCACAACCATGACAATCAGGACATCGTCCGCGATCTCGTAGAGAATGCGGCAATTGCCCTGACGGACGCGATAGCGTTCCCGGTCCGAAATCTTCTCGGAGCCTGGCCCGCGAGGATTCTCGGCAAGTTGTTTCAACCGGTTCAGAATGCGCTGGATATCCTTGTTGGGAAGAGCGCGAAGGTCTTTCGCGACGGACTCTTTGAACACGAGTTTATAGTTTCCCATGCGCCTTGAGGTCCTTCAGCAGTTCCTCGAACGTCACGACCGACTCATGCGCCCGATCCCGGAACGCGGCGAGATCCTCCTCATCCTCAGAAAGCGCAAGACGGACCGCATCATTCACCAGTTCCGACACGGTCTTTCCGGCATGAATCGACTTGATCCGAAGCGCATGGTGAATCTCCGGGTCGAAATAAACCGTGGAACGTTTCGTTGGCGTACTCATGAGATATCTCCCAAGGTCGAGACAGCGTAACGTCATAACGTCTCGATGTCAAGACGCTGAAAGGCAGATCATGATTAGCCCGGATTTCTCACGGGAGCCATTTTTAAAGGCCACCTGTTATGGCATAAATAGAGTTGCGGTAACAACTTATCGTATGCCAAGAAGGTGACCTTATGAAAACAGAGTGTACAGGAACGTTATTCGATTTTCAACCGTTGGAGAAGCGGGAAGTGGTGGCCTCCTTTGATGGAGGAACGATCACATCGGATGCAGGCAGGCTGCTGTTGCGGGAGGTGGAGCAGCGGTGCGGCTTTCTCCGTTTATCCTGACTTGCACGGTCCCCTTTCTTCAAGAAACCACTCGGCGCGATTATTCTCACGATATGCAACGGGTCTCACCCCTCTTCTGACAGGCTCGTGAGAAATCCGGGATAGCCCAGGGTCCCGTCATTCCGGCGAAAGCCGGAATCCAGGCCTTGTTTTGGGTGATTCCGGCACAATCCCGAATTACGGAGCCGCCTTCATTCGCGCCCGTCTGTAGTTCACTCCCGGCAATTTCCGGAAATGCTCGTCCTGTGTCCATAGAGTTGCCCCGTATGCCCGCGCGGTCGCGTAAATCATGCTGTCGGCCATCGGCAGCGCGTGTTTCAGACTGATCAAAGCCGCGCTGAGGGCGATATTCTCTGCCAGATCCACGACGCGTCCGTGTTTCATCTGGGCGATAGCCTGAAGTGCCCGCGCCTCATCGGCGACAAGATTGACTTTCTTGAAAACCTCATACAGACAGATCACCGGCACAACCAGCTTCTTGGTGTTCTCAATTGGCGGAGCAAAGTCGGCGGCATTCGGACCGGCAAAGAAATATTCGATCCAACCGGACGTATCGACGAGATTCATACCCGGTCGTCCTCATCGCGCGCAAAGCTTGCATCCAGCCCCTTGAGGAACCCGCGCATCCTTCGCATCGGCTGTGTGCGAACCAGCTCGATCCGGTCGTCAAAACACAAGACCTGCAGTCGATCACCCGCTCGAATGCCCAATCGCTCCCGCACGACTTTGGGGATAACCACCTGGTATTTCGGGGAAACCGTTACGGCGTCCATATCGTTCTCCTTATCGTATTACGACTATCCTATCGATCAGGAGAAGTCAAGGCCGTTGTGCTTTGTCGGTTTTGTGGAGTAAGAGTGCCGCAGGGGGCGTCATTCCGGACTTGATCCGGAATCCAGGGTCTGAACCATGATTCACGGCATTGTCTGAACCTCGATCTACTTGATTTGAGGATTATCTCGATATTCTTTATCCTTCTTTTTCTTCATCAGGGTCATCCCGTAATCAAGCGAATCATGGTTCAGACAATCCGGTTCTCCGAAGGCCGCGATATCCGGGTGGCACCGGCATCTTGCCCGTGAACCTCTGGATTCCGGCTTGCGCCGGAATGACGGCACAATCCCCCTCTCCCGCCCGGGAACCTCCATCGTCCCATGTTCCAGGTCGCCAATCTGCCGGGGACGGAGAATGTGTTGATTTACCTGGACAACCTGGAGATTTACCTGTTGCCGCAAGAGGGTTGTGTGCCGAATGGGTTGTTGTATGGGGAATGAGGATTTGTTCCCCCCCTCAATCCCCCCGTAAACGGGGGGAGGAATTCGGCCTGGATTCCGGCGTGCGCCGGAATGACGGTGGAGGTGGGCTGAGATTTCTCCCTTTGGTCGAAATGACAGGCCTATTTGTCATTCCGAACGAATGTGAGGAATCTCGGCAAATCCTGAGATCGCCACATCGCAGCCCTTCGCAGACTCCGGGCGGATCCTCGCGATGACGGGGCGGGCACGGTTCGGCTGTCTGTGACTGCGTTGTCCTCGATACCGACCTCCGAGGTATCCTTGGAGACGTCGATTCCCACACAGATTATGATAGGATTGAATCCCTCCCGGACATGAATGTCCGGGCTATTGTCATGCTGCCCGAAGGGCGCTCGAGAATAGACCGGCATTTCAATGCCGGGCACAGATTCTGAACAAACACCCCGGCATTTGAAGGCCGGGCATTGGCTTAGAAAGGCATACCATGAAGAAGACCCCACGAACCGAGAGAACCTCCAAGGCGAAGGCTCCTCAGCGGAAAGAGCTGCATGTGATCTCCAATACCCACTGGGACCGCGAATGGGCTTACCCGTTCCAGGAAACCCGGCTGCTTCTATTGGAGTTCATGGACAATCTGCTGAAACTTCTGGAGGATCGCCCGGACTTTCATTCGTTCCTGATGGATTCGCAGACCCTTTGTGTGGAGGACTATCTCGATCTGCGACCGGAAAACCGTGAGCGCATCGAAAAACAGGTGAAAGCGGGGCGGCTGATAGTCGGTCCCTGGTACAGTCTGCCGGAAGAATACATTGTCAACGGTGAGTCCCTTGTCCGCAACCTGCTGGTCGGCCACCGGGTCGCGCAGTCCCTCGGCAAAGTGAGCAAACTCGGTTACACCCCGTTCTCGTACGGCCAGACTTCCCAGATGCCGCAGATTTACCGGGGCTTTGATATCGACACAATTATCTTTTATCGCGGGATCAACACGCCCCATTCGGAATTCATCATGGAAGGTCCGGATGGCTCGCGGCTGTACGGATGCCGATTCGGTGCGCTGTCACGTTTCAGCTATTATTTCTACCTCTATCGGAATGTCGTCCAGAATATGACGCGGGATGAATGGTGGTATACCTGGAGCAAGGGCGCGGAACCGTTCCGTCTTTGCAGCGACCGATACCCCAAGGGGCATTACTATGTTCTCGATCCCGGCAAGAAATTGTGGCTGACAGAAAAAATCCCGGCCATGGTAAACAAACTCCTGGAGGATGAAAGCCACCATTTCACCACACCGTACATCGCCTGTATGCAGGGATTCGATTCCTCCGAACCGGACCCGCGCGAAATCGACTTGATCGAGGCCTGCAAGCCTCACCTGCCGGAAGGTGTGGAAATCTTCCAAAGCAGCTTGGGCGAATATATGGACAAGCTGAAGGAAGAGATCAAGAAGATGAAGAATCCCACGGTGATCCGGGGCGAAAGCCGCGACCCCGGCGCGACAGGGAAATGGACTCACCTGATGGGCGATGTCCTTTCCAGTCGATGCCGGATCAAGCGTAACAACCACGATGCCGAAACCCTGGTGCAGCGTTGGGCGGAACCGTTTGCCTCTCTGGCCTGGATGCTTGGCGCACCGTATCCCAAATCGGCCATGGAACGCGCCTGGAAATATATCTTCCAGAATCACCCCCACGACACCATTTGCGGCGCCGGGGGCGACCAGATGGAAAAAGATTTGCATTACCGTTTCGATCAAAGCAAGCTCATTTCTTTTGGTCTGATGCGCCGGGGGATGCAGGAGATTCAGAAACGCATCGACAATTCCGATCTCGACACCAAAGAGGCGGTGTTGACCGTATTCAATCCGTCGCCGTACACACGCACCGAGGTCATCAGCGCCCTGGTGGATCTCCCCGATGGTTGCGGATACGAGGGGTTTTCGATTCGCGATACGGACGGAACAGAGGTCGCCCGTCAGGATATCTCCCGGTTCCCGTGCGGGACTCTCGTTCGAAACTTGCAGGATATCAGCCTGGAGCAGCGCGCCGAACGAGTCCATCTTCACTTCGAGGCAAAAAACATCCCGGCGCTCGGCTACAAAACTTTCCATATCAAGCACGAACAGCGGGATACTCCTCAACCCGGAAGCATGGTCCCCGAACGCAACTGCATGGAAAATGAGTATCTGTTTGTCCGCTTCAATTGCGATGGAACCCTGTGCCTGGTCCACAAAGAAACCGGCCATGTATTCCACGGTTTACATTACATCGAGGACAGCGGCGAGATGGGGCATCCCTGGATCCATATTTCCCCGCAGTATGATGAGGTCATCACCAGCCACGGAGTACCGGTGGATATTATGCTGGAGGATGACGGACCGATTTCCGCCCGGTATCGTGTGGATTACCGAATGCGCATTCCTGTGGACATCGAGCAGCGTGAAGATGGAGTGCACCGCACCAAAGAACGCGCCGATCTCGTGGTTACCTCACGATTCACCCTGACAAAGGGTGCAAAGTTCGTGCATGTGAAAACGACATTGAACAACCCGTTCCGTCAGCACCGTATTCGTGTGGTGTTCCCGACTTACCTGGCGGCGAAAGTCTCCAGCGCGGAAGCAGCGTTTGATGTCATCGACCGACCGATTGATCGTCCCAAAGGGTCGTTGTATTACGGCAGACCGAATCCGACCTACCCCATGCACCGATTTGTCAATGTGAGCGATGGAAAAGTGGGGCTCTCGATTTTCAACAACGGCATTCGGGAATATGAGGTGACCGACAATGAGGCCCGCGAATTGGCAATCACCCTTCTGCGCGGGTTCGAATTCAAACAGTCACCGGTCATCGACCGTTGGGATATCTATCCCGATGATGTGATGTCACAATGCCCGGGTGACCACAACTGGAGTTACGGGATTTATCCCCATGCGGGCGACTGGAGCAAAGCGCAGATTTACCAGGAGGCGGACCGGTTCACTCTTCCTCTGGAGGTCGCCCAGGCCGGTCCCAGGGGCGGCGATCTTCCGAAGGAACTCTCATTCCTGGAAATCAATCCGTCTTCGATTGCTATGAGCGCATTCAAACGTGCGGAAGACCGTGAGAGCGCAATTCTTCGGCTGTACAATCCGACCGACAAGACCGTAAAAGCCACGCTGTCTATTGCACAGCCGGTCAAGGAAGCCTGGATCACAAACCTGAATGAGGACCGTCAGGAGCAACTCAAACCGTCCGGCAACAAAATCGCCTTGACCTTCAGGCCAAAGAAGATCGTCACGGTGGAGATCGTGCCGAGGTGAGATGAAGAATATGGCCTTGACCGGCGGGAGGGGAGGAGATCATCGGCCTGACGGTGCTTCACGCAAGCAAGCGATAGAAGCCACCGGGATTCAGGTATAATAATTGAGTGAGGCAAGAAGATGGCTTCCCGCGCGAATGACTGGTATGCGCAGGCGGAACGGGACTTGGACTACGCTCGGATGAGCCGTGAGGTCGGATACCATGAGTGGGCCTGTTTTGCGGCTCAACAGGCCGCCGAAAAAGCGGTGAAATCGGCCTATCAGCACAGCGGTTCGGAGGCGCGGGGTCATTCGATCAAGGCTCTTCTGGAAAATCTTCCGGATCGTCAGCAGGTAACCGATGATCTGGTTGACTGCGGACGCATACTGGACCACTACTATATCCCGACTCGATATCCGAATGGATTCGATACCGGTATACCCGCGGACTATTTCACCGAGAAAGAGAGCGATGAAGCGATCCGCTGTGCAGATACGATCATGCGGTTCTGTCACCGTCGCCTATTTGGATCGACAGGCGGCGATTGACGAGCTGCGGGGATGTGCGGAAAGCCTGGTTCGCGAGGACTCGCGTGTCCGGGCAGTGGGGCTTTTCGGGTCGCTCGCGCGTGGAGACGCTACACCCTCCAGCGATGCGGACCTTCTGATTGTGCTTTCCGAGTACCCTGCAAATCCCTGGTTCAAACGTATTCCCGACTATTCGAGGGCTTTTGATGGAATCCCGCTGGGTGTGGAACCCTTCCCTTATACACTCGCCGAAATCCGCAATATGCTGGACCGACCGGGGTTCATGCAAACCGTCATTCGGGAATTGATCCCCCTGGCCGGAGAATTGAGTCAATTCGAGCAATTAAAGGAATGGGCCGGAAAGTCGGAATGAACGATACAAAAGAATCAATTCTGGAACGACTGAAGAAAGATGCCGGTATCGGTGATGGGCTGGATCGTCTGGGCGCAGATTATCCGGGGGTTCTGCAACTTTACTTGGATCTCTTTGCGGATCATCCCTGCCTGGAGACCGTGGCTGCGCCGATTTTCCAGGCTTATATGGCGATAGTCCGTTGTTTTGATGACGGCGGGACACTTTTTGTCTGCGGAAACGGCGGCAGTTTTGCCGATGCAGCCCACATCACAGGGGAACTGCTGAAGGCATTCGAGCGGAACCGCCACCTTACGGAGGAAGAGCAGAAAGCGTTTGCCGGACTTCCGTATGGCGAGGACGTCGGCAAACAGCTGGAGCATGGATTCCGCGCCGTGGTTCTGGGTAATAATGCCGTGCTGGCATCGGCGGTGTTGAACGATTTCTCCATGGCCAATATGCATTATGCCCAGGAACTCTATGCGCTATGCCGAAAGGGTGATGTCCTGATCGGGATCAGCACCAGCGGCAATGCCCGCAATGTCATGTACGCCATGACCACCGCACGAGCAGCGGGTGTCAAGACAATCAGCCTGACAGGGCAAGGCGGCGGAGAGATGGGACAATTCGCCGACATCGCAATCAAGGCTCCGGGGACACGAACACTGAAAATCCAGGAGTTGCATCTCCCTGTTTACCATACGCTCTGTCTAATGATCGAAGATCATTATTATCCGAAGGCAAGGGTCCCGGCTGAACCGCCCAAAGGCAGCGTGTTGGATTTGGATACGCTCGCTTCCGCCATCGACCGGCTCAAAGCGCGCGGACGGAGAATTGTCTGGACAAACGGCTGTTTTGATATTCTTCACATGGGCCATGTCCAATATCTCCGAAACGCCAGGGAGCAGGGCGATATTCTGGTGGTCGGGATCAACAGTGATGAATCCGTGCGGGCGTTGAAAGGCGAAGGAAGGCCGATCATCCCGGAACGTCACCGCGCCGAGGTGCTTGCCAGCCTGGGTTGTGTGGACTACGTGACCATTTTCAGCGACATGGACACGGTTCGGCTGCTGGAACGCCTGAAACCGCACGTCTATGCCAAAGGCGGCGATTACGATATCAACAGCATTGTCCAGGTGGAGCGCCGAGTTGTAGAGAGTTACGGCGGCGAGATCCGTATCCTTCCCCTGGTGCAGGATGCCTCCACCTCGCGGATCATCAGCCGGATCACCACCGGCGCCCAGCTGAAGGGATAACCCGCATTTCTCACAAGCCTGTCAGAAGAGGGGTGAGACCCGTTGCATAACGCGAGAATAATCGCGGCGAGTGGTTTCTTGAAGAGATGAGACCATGCAAGTCAGGATAAACAGAGAAACCCGCACCCC
>JAKQSI010000009.1 GCA_029570205.1 Candidatus Omnitrophota bacterium
TTGCACTGACGGCAACGACCCTGCCCTGACACGGGGATTATCCATGCCATTCACGGAACAGAATGAATAAAATCCTCATCCTGACCCTCCTCTCCCTTATCGGGAACCGGTGGTTCATCCCCACCGCGAAAGCGGCTCCGGCCATAGCTGGCGTCACGGCGCCGTCGCGGATTGGCAGATACGAAAAGTTCGAGATCACCTTCGAAATAAGAAACTCCGCGGCGCGGAACTTTCAACTGCCCTTCGATCCCAACCCGCCCCGCGGCGTGGATCCCCGACAGGAACTGCACCGAGGCATCAGCGTAGACGCCGAATTCACTCCGGACAATTGGAAAACGGTATATCGCCAGCCGGGCTTCTATTACCACTACTATCAGGAGAGCCGGGATAGTTCCGCGCAAGAATGGAGATATCCGACAGCCAGGGCTGCATGGAAAGTGCGATTTTCTGCAAACCGTACAGGGACCTGGCACTATAGAATCCGGGCGACCGATGCCGGGGGAGCCGGCGTTTCCGGGGTGTATTCCTTAACCGTCCAAGCCTCTTCCAGAAGGGGATTCCTGAAGGTCAGCAAAAGGGATCCCCGGTATTTTGAGTTCGACGATGGAAGCCTCTTCCTGGGTCCAGGCATCAACGCGGGAGGAAGCGTTACGGATCCCATAAAACACCTTGAGACCGATTTTAGCCAGCTTCAGAAGAACCGCATCCAGCTGGTTCGCAGATGGATCAGCGGGTTATATGGAGCTGCCTGGCCGCAATGGCTCGGAGGCAGGGGACTATACGACGGGTACCTCCCGCGCACGGGGATCCTGCCGTTCCATGATCCGGAACAAAACCGGGACCGAATGACGCTTTACCTCAAATATCCCGAAGACTGGCACGACGCCTGTATCATGAGAGACTGGAATACGCGCGAGGCTGTTAAACCGGATACTGCCTATAAGCTGAGCATCCGCTACTGGGGAACCAACATCAAAGGGCCACGCAAGGCCGGCCGTAACTACGGATTGGTCGGCAAGATCACAGCCGCATGGGATCCTAAATGCTATGAACCGTCTGACGGCGCCGTCCTCACCGGCTACGGAAGAGACAGTTCCGGATTGAATGTTATCGAGGGAATCTGGCATTCCCGGAATCGCAGCTTCCTTCCCCACGTGTACGTCGCACTGGAAAACGTGACGCACGGCGAGGCCTACATTCACTCCATCTCCATGCGGGAACTGTTTCAGGATGGGCGCTCCGGGCCGGAGATCCTGCGGGAGTCTTCCATGGAATACGATCTCGTCATTCCAGACTTCGAGCCTTATGCACTGGACAGGTATCTGGAACTCGCGGAAAAACACGATATTTATCTGAAACTTGTCCTGATGGATAAAAACGACCCGCTGTACTACAAGCTCGAGGACGATGGGACATTCGCCATCAACGGCGAACGGGATAATCCGGACGGATTTTACGGGCTGGGCAGAGCGATGAACAGGACGAGATGGCTGCAGCAGGCATGGTGGAGGTACGCCCAGGCACGCTGGGGCTATTCGCCGAACATCCACTCGTGGGAACTCACAAACGAGGGAGATCCTTTCTCAAAAAAGCATTGGGAAATGGCCGATGAACTGGGGAAGTTCATGCACTGCGGAGTTTTCGGAGTGCCGACCGGGCGGGGCGATGCCGAACAATGCACATTTGAACATCCGAACCGCCATATGGTGACGACATCCTTCTGGCACAGTTTCCCGGCATATTCCGCCCGAACGGGCGAGGGCTTCTGGGGGAATCCCAAATACCCCAATGTCGATTATGCCGATGTCCATGCCTATACATCAACCAGCACTGCGCCTGTCGCGGACAAGCTGCTGATGGAAAAGGACGCTGCCTACTACCACCTGTGGCACAGCCGGCAATACGGCACATGGAATCTGCATATGCCTGTCGTCCGCGGAGAAGCAGGAATGGTGCCCCATGCCGGCACCTCGGAAGCCATATCCGGTCTCGGGCTTCATAGAGATCTGCCGGGCATCTGGTTTCACAACTACGTGTGGTCCACGCTCGGCAGCGGGGGATTGTACGAGATTTACTGGTACGCGGACCCTCACATTTATTCCAAAGGCCTTTATGATCACCGTCCGGTCGTTCTGTCCTTTCACAACTTCATGGCAGACGTCGCCCTGAATAACGGCCGGTACCGGGACCTCGAAGCAGAGACATCGAACCCGGACATTCGAGTGGTCGGCCAGAAGGATCAGACGTCCGGATCGGCCCATCTCTGGATTCAAAATAAAAGCCATACCTGGAAAAACGTGGTCGACGGAATGCCCATCCCTTCGGTCTCGGGCACCTTGCGGATAGGAGGATTCTCTCCAAAACAAACGTTTATCCTGGAGCGGTGGGACACCTTCAAAACAATCGGGCAGCTCGTCGGAATCGAGGAATGCAGGTCTTCTGCAAACGGCTTTCTGGAAATTCCCGTAGCGTCCCTGAGAACGGACCTCGCCATAAAGGTCAAGCCCGCGGCCGGCGGGAATAGCTCGAGACCAGGCCACTGAAACGGCCCGACGAGCGCCAGTATTCAATTGAATAAACCCGGGGGGAGGAACGAAGCGATAGTCCCTCCAAGAAAACCGGGCAGCTGAAATCGGAGAATATGCCGATGTTTCTATTTCGGGACAATCCTGACCACGAGGTGTTGATTGAATCCACCGGCCGGTGGAAGAGACTCATCGATTTGCGGGATATTTACGAGTACCGGGACCTTCTCCGGATCATGATCTACCGCGCCATCCGCGCACGCTATGCCCAGTCCGCCCTGGGACTCTCCTGGGCCGTCATCCAACCTTTCTTTACAATGATCGTCTTCACCATCATTTTCGGCCGCCTGGTCCGAGTAGATTCCGACGGAGCGCCCTATGCCCTTTTCAGTTTTGCAGCCCTGGTGCCCTGGACCTACTTTCAGGAATCTCTCACCGATTCGGTTTCCTGTCTCATCGTCGAACAGAACACGATCACAAAGAGCTATTTCCCCCGGATCATCCTTCCCGCTTCCCGCATTCTGGCGCGATTCGTGGATTTTCTGATTGCCGGCCTGCTATTGGCCGGAATGCTGGTCTGGTATGGCATGCCGCCCACCCCGGGAATTTTTGTTCTGCCGGTCCTGGTACTCATCCTCATGCTTGCGGCCGCAGGCACGGGATTTCTTTTTGGCGCTATGGCCGTCCAATACCGGGATATCAACTACGCGATGGCCTTTGTGACCCGCCTATTGATGTATTCGGCTCCGGTAGTTTATCCCGCCAGCATGGTGCCCGAAAATTTGCTGCCCTATTATTCGCTGAATCCGATGGTCGGAGTGGTGGAAGGATTTCGATCCGCCTTGCTGGCCACCCGGCCGATGCCCTGGGATCTGATCCTGCCCGGCGCCGCAACCGCTGCGCTCCTCTTTATTTTTGGCACAGTATATTTCCGCAACAAAGAGCGGATCTTCGCGGATGTCGCATGATGCCGCCGGCCGGTGTTTAAATATGATGGGCATAACCGACACCATAATAGACGTGGAAAATCTCAGCAAGGCATACCTGCTGGGGCAAGAGGAAAAGCAGGACACCCTGGTTGCGTCCATGGCGGCGATGGTCCAGGCTCCCGTCCACAATCTGCGCCGTCTCATGAGGCTCAACACCTTCAAACTCGCCAAGGCGGATCCCGTCGATACCGCAGATATTCTCTGGGCGCTCAAGAATATTTCCTTTCAGGTCAAACGCGGGGAATGCCTCGGCATTATCGGTCCGAATGGCGCGGGCAAATCCACTTTGCTGAAGATTCTCTCGCGAGTCACGGAGCCGACTCAGGGCCGCGTCTACATGAAGGGACGCATCTCCGCCCTGCTGGAGGTAGGAACGGGGTTTCACCCTGAACTCACCGGCCGGGAAAACATTTATCTGAATGGGACCATCCTTGGAATGAAAAAGGCGGAGATAGACCGCAAGTTCGACGCAATCGTTGATTTCTCGGGCGTTGCGAAATTTCTCGACACTCCCGTCAAACGCTATTCATCGGGAATGCGCGTTCGACTGGCCTTTTCGGTCGCGGCCCATCTCGAACCCGAGATCCTGATTGTCGACGAAGTTCTGGCCGTCGGGGATGCCGAGTTCCAGAGAAAATGCATGGGAAAGATGCAGGACGTAACGAAGGGAGCGGGGAGAACCGTTCTGTTTGTGAGTCACAATATGGCCGCCGTCCGAAGCCTCTGCGACAACGCGATTCTGCTGGAGTCGGGGCGCAATGTACTCTCCGGCACGGCCGCGGATGTTGTGGATTCGTATATGCGTGCCGCATCAACCGAAATTCTAACGGGACAGGCTCGGTTTCCTGAGGCCGACAAGTCCTCCCCCCATATGACAAAAGCAGAGATCCGGGCCGGCGGCAACATCACGGGCAGGATACGAATGGGGGAATCCATTCAGCTGAGAATTTATTACGCATCCCCTTCTCCGCTTCGCGAACCCAAAATCGGCTTCAGGATCATTGCTCAAACAGGGGAATCCATCATCCATTCCAGTAATCGCTATCAGGGCACTTCGAACCTATCCGGCGGCGGCGAATCGGGCTGTCTTCAGTGCAATCTTGGGATGGTTCCCCTTATGGAGGGCAGATATACCATCAGCCTCTGGTTTGGAAACGAGTCCGCGGATACCCACACCGTCCATGATGCCTTGAAATTTGAAATTGAAGCGAGAAGCATTTCGGGCACCGGTGTGGCTCCCAACCCTCGCACCGGCTTTCTCTGGTGGCCGGTTGAATACTCCGTGGAAACGAATACGATAAATCCTGCCTGACCCCGGGTCATTCAAGGCGCGTTCTTTCGAAAATCCCCCGCATCCCTCGGATCTCGAAACACCATCCGTCAGACCTGCGTGGCGCGAAATCGGGAGAGGCCGCTGCGCCCGTATGGCTCCGCCTGAGGCCCCCGGCGGATTTTCGTGATGCAGAACGGACACAATCGAGAGCAACCGC
>JAKQSI010000069.1 GCA_029570205.1 Candidatus Omnitrophota bacterium
GGGCCGGATTCCTATTACGCATTCAGTACGGATGCTGCGAAGGACCCCACGAGTCTCCTCACCCGGTCACAGATCCTCATGGGTAGTGAGGATGATGACGAGCCGTATCTGCACGCCCCGACCGATGCGTTGTTCGATCACCGGAGCCAGTACCTTTGGATTCGGGACACGGATCTGTCCGGGAGGTGGTTGTTCGTTTACAGCCGGTGGGCTGGGGAAGATTTCTCATACATCGGGAAACCCGGCTACCACATGCGGATCTTTACCCGCGAGGGGAGTCCTGCCGGGGCGATGTGGCTGATTAAGAACCATCCCAGGATTGGGGAAGGGGTTCACGAAAGCCGGATTAACCTCCGGAGTTTCGAGGACGCGGAGGGGTGGGCCATGGAGTTCTGTCAGGTCGGGCAGGGTGAACATGCCTTCTTCGAGCACCGGCATCGAGCCGATGTGCTGATGGACAGCCTGGAAGATTCGACCACGTATATCCGGGAAATTGAGACGGCGTGTGGGATGCGCCTGACAGAGTTCGACGGGCAGTTGTATCTCACGGCCCGGCGACCGGCGCGGCGTATTCTGTGCGAGATCACGGATTCCAAGATTGAGCGGGGGAAACTGACTTACAGCTATGCTGGAATGACGGAACGGTCCGGGAATGCGGTTCGGGTCGAGTTCATGAACCGGACCAATGAAACCGCTATGAACTTGCCCTGGAGGATCGACGTGATTGAGGTCGTGTACCTCCAGGAAGCCGAGTCGGTCCGGGGAACCAAGGTGGTCCAAACGGTGCGAAGCCGGGCCACTATTGATAGATCGGTAGCGTATCGACTCGGAGAGCAGACCTTACTGGCATCCATTTTCGAGCGATTACGGACCATGTTCCCGACGACGGGCGAACTGCTCCTGGCAGCTCCTGGGGACCATTTCTATCTGACAACAGCCTTGATACCAAATTGCACGAAGAAAGTGATGCGGTTCGAAGAAATTACGGAAGATAACGAGCGTGAGCTCCAAATCGTCGCTGTGGAGCAGTGCGATGATGCGTATCGGAAACACATTTATCAACAGGACCCGACGGATCAGCGGGAAACGGTATTGGGCGACTATGGGATCTACATGGATTCCGCTTCCGGACTGAGCACCACCTTTGTTCCATGGCCGGCCAGAGCAATTGCGATTGATCGACCGAATGAGAGACGGGGCGTGGTTCAGTTCCTGTACAGCCGTGGTGAGAAGGATCGGCATTTGGTCGATATCGCAATCCACACATCCGATGGCCGTGACGCTTCCAGTTTCGCCGTCTTTGCGGCGTCCGCGCACCTTCACGCAAGTATTTCGGAGAGCGATACCACAATTCAGATCTCCATGGCGTCTTTACTGGACGATGGAACGCGCGGGGAGACCTTCGTTGAAGGTTTTCCTGGGACAATCTGGATCGCCAGTTATTCGGACAATGGGGGTGTCAGGCAGATTGGTGCGGTGGAAGCTGTCACCTACACCAACTTTGAGATCGTAACAGTGGGCGGGGAGGAGATCGGGCAGTTCACCGGATGCAAGCGCGGCGCGTTGAATACCTCCCCGGCGGTGCATACGATTCTGACCGCGAGCAGCCCACTCCACATGGTAGAAGATCCTGTCCGGGAAACGTGGGATGTGAATTTCCCGAAACCTTACGTTCTCGGATATGGAGATAAGCGGACCGGTGTGAACGACGCTTCGTATGTCTATTTCGGCGCAAATGCCAAGTTCAATGAAATCGTGTTCTCGAATCTCATTCGTTCCAACCCGGAATACCGGATCTATGTCAACGAAATGGAATATTGCGCGTCTGAGGATTCGGTTGTGTGGAAGAGGGCTGTCGGATTGTGCGATGAGACAGACGATTTTATGAACTTGAATGCAACACAGCAGCGACGGATCATCACCTTCGAAGCCGGTATGGACTGGAAACTGATGGATGTGAATTCCTATAACCGGTATTGGGTACGATTCGAGAAAACCGTCACAGTGCCCCATACGCGGCACGGCTATGGACGCAACCAGATCCCGCAGGAGATGGATCAGGCAATCACTCTGCGTCTGTGTCCCATCGTGTATAAGCACGTTCCATGGCCGACCTCGTATGAGTATCCCCGAGAGGATCAGCGACAGAATCGAGAATTCGAGGTCGCCGGTATTGCACGGTGGAGTCAAGCGAGTTCGTCTACGCAGAATCCTCTCATCCGGCTTGGAATCGGGGAGGAGTTTGGTGATCGCGGCATGTATTCGGGAGACATGGATCTTGGTGACGATTCTGAAGAGTTGAAGAAGGGGGATGGGGTATATATTGGTTTCAATGGCAAGGCGTACAAGTTGGACGCTGCCAGTCCGGAGGATGTTAAGGCATGGCTCGGATTCGCGACGGAGAATGTTCAGCCGGGGGAGAGGGTCACCGGGAAAGTCGATGTGGACGGGACCGCGTATAACGATTCCTGGGCAATGACGGCAGGGTCCGAAGTCTATGTCGACTTCGCGAATAAGACCCTGACCCAGACTCGTCCGACCGGGCAGTACACGATCGCTGGAATTGCCACACGTGAAGATGAGTTGCAGATGACGATCAATGGCGACATGGGGAGGGAATGGCTTTTGCTCCGGTGGCACAAAGAACTACTGACATCCGACGATGATGACCCGGTTACACCGCATTATCCCCTCTCGCATAAGGCCCGAGAGAACCCCATTTTGATCTTCGCGGGCGGAGTGATTCAGACCGAAGGGAGCGGAGATCCTGCCTCTCTCGACAGTACGGTCTATGGATTCGTGCCGGATGATGACCGGCGCGGGATCAGGCTGACGTGGAAACCGGACCCCGGAACCGGAGTGCTGGCCGTATATCTGATTGAAGAGGACTGATGAACCAATTCCGTTATGCCCTTATAGACTTGTGCGGTAACCAATGGATCCGGGAATGCCACTTGGTTTGGCCGCATCCGACCAATGGCATGGAGCAATGGTCGAGAGTTGTCAACAATTTCCATGTCTACAGGGGATCGAGACTGAGCCGAGCGGGGGAGCGGGTGTTGAACAGTTATGACGGGCTGCTCTTCGTAGTGAGAAGTGCCGGTGCTCTGGCAACCGTCTGCGGTCTGCGAAAGCGGTTCCCTCTCTGCAAAGTGGTTCTGGTTCCAGGCAATTCGTTATTTGATATCGGACCGAAGTTGTTCGATGCAATGAATGGCGTCGATGCGGTGGCCGCGACGAATGTGAGTGAACGGCCGATTTGGGAGAGCCTGGCTCCTGGCAAGTATTTCTGGCTCGGTTTCCCGGCAGACTTCTCGGTCTATGTGAAACACAGCCGCGACCATGGCCTGCGCGACCGGAACACGGTCGTGCTCGAAGATGGTCCTTCCATTTTGACCATCGCCAGGATGCTCCAGAACGTCTGCGGCCCGATTCGGTTCCTGGTGCAGCCGCGTTGTCATGGAACGGAAGAGATCCGGCAGCAGTTCTCCATGGCAGGCATGGCGTGTGAAGTGGTGCAGGGGAAGACGTGGGGGGAGAAGTTGCAGGAGACGTCGGAGGCCTGGATTGCCTTTGCATGGAATGGAGATCCGGCCTTTCAGATCGACTGCGCCGGTCAGCGGATACCGTGTGTCGGCGTTGATTTCGGGTATCAGCCCTTATTGTTCCCGGACCTCTCCTATCACTCCATTCGTGGTCTTTCCTTTGCCTTGCAGCATGTGAAGCGGTTCCTGGAAACGAAGGGGGGACCCGAATATGAAAACGTGACGACCAAAGCGTTTAAGCGGGCGGCTTCGTTGTTCCACACCGATCCGTGCCTGACAAGGTTTCAGGCCTTTGAATCTTTCCTGTTTATGGGCGCAAAAGCTGTGAGGGGACCGGATGATTGAGACTGCTCCTGTTATGCGATTCCAGGACGAGCATGGCCGCAACTTCCTGGCGCGGACTCAGGGGGACTACTATCGGTTCCTGCGGAGCCTTGGCGAGATTCGAGCGGTGCCGGAGGAACAGGAGCGATATCTCGATACGCTTCGATTCGACCCGGACGCATTTGACCAGCGTTTCGACGAATTATGGGAACCGGAATACGAACTGGAGCCGGTCGATTATGAGACGTTCGTAACGAATCCCTATTTTCTCGGCGCCGCCATGAACCTGTACCCGCGCCTGATCGAAGAAGGGATTCGGATCTTCCATGCCAGGCATGAGTATGCCGAAATCATCTACACCGGCGGGATTGGGTGGGGCAAATCCTACCATGCGGTTTCGATCCTGGCTTACGACCTGCACCGGCTCTTGTGCATGAAATCCCCACAGCGCATGTTGGGGCTGGCCGATAACGGGGATCTGTACTTTGTCAATCTGGGAATCAAGGAGGGGCAGGCGAAGAAAGTGTTCTTCGCAAAGGCCCGGAATATCATCATGGCCTCGCCTTATTTCCGGGACGAATTTGTGAAGATCGGATTCAACCCGAAACACAACCGATCCGTAATTATCCTGCCGAAACTGCTCCATGTCGAATTCGGGAGTTCAACCGACACGTCCATTATCGGCCAGGACGTGCTGGGGGTGGTAATTGACGAGGCGAACTGGCTCGCGCATGGCTCACGGAGCGCGACGGAGAAAGTTACGGATGCCGATTCCGATCACATGACGAGTCTGTATAAGAGCGCCGAGAACCGTCTGAAGTCCCGTCTGGCGAAATCCGGTATTGCAGCGGGGCATTTGATACTCATTTCATCCGCATTGCATCCGGGCGACTGGATTGAAAGCCATATTGAAAAGTGCAGGGACGATCCGAATACCTACATCTTGGAGAAAGCGACGTGGGAATCGTGCCCCGAATCGTATTCCGGCAAATGGTTCCGGGTCCAGGTCGGGAACGACCTGATGGCAAGCAAGGTGCTGAACGAGGGTGAGAAAGCCGATCCGACCTGTGAGGAAATTGAGGTTCCGGAAGAGTTTCGGAAACAGTTCGAACTCGATCCGGACCGGGGATGTCGAGAATTTGGGGGGCGGAGAACGATTTCACAAACCTTCTGGTTGCGGGACCGGACCTGTCTATTACGGGCATACGAGAGGGCTGGAATGAGAATGCTCCAAGACAAGC
>JAKQSI010000071.1 GCA_029570205.1 Candidatus Omnitrophota bacterium
GCAAAATCGGGATTGACCAGGTGCGGCAACTCGTACGGATCTTCCGTTAGCCGATTCCGATTGCCCTCAATGCAATAATGCCGGTACAGCTTCGCGGCCCAGCGGATCATTTCCTCATCCGCATAACTCGACACATACTCCATGATTCCGTACGTCCCCCAGAACGTCGGATCGGTTGCGACAAGATGATACTGCATATCGAGCCATACACGGTAATCCACGCCGGGATTTGTATTCAACATCTCCGGCGGGGCGGAAAAATAGCCGAAACAAAACACCAATTGCTCTGCCCAACCGGGGGCACGTTCGCACGAGAGTGCATGATCGCGCTGAAGTTTCTCCAGCAGAAATAGCTGCGCCTCCCGCTCTGTCGCCTGCTCCGGTAAATATCGCTCCAGGGCGAAACGATCCTCCATACCGATCAGCGCCCGAACAAACGGTATCGACGGCAAGTGCGCATCACGGCAGAGGTCACTGCAATAGGCATAGAACTTTTTACCCTTGAATTTCGGGTCCTCATGTAAACGTTTTACCGCCTTAGTCCATGACTCGTAATGCGCCGGACTGTTCAGAAGGAACTCATCTACAATGATCCCGCTATACAGGGGATCGGTCACTCCAAGATTCTGCGACCACGATTTGTAAACATCCTCCGGCGCTGGAGCCTCATTGCTCTGCATCCCGGGCAGTCCCGCTCCCGCTATCCATTTCCGACCTTCCCGACGCCATTCCTCAAATTCCTCCGGTGCCACTCCGCCGCCGGTAACAATCGTGTTGACATGGGATAACACGTTTCGTTTCAGATATGCCCAATCGTACGTGCCAAAAGCCGGGATTTGCGGCCCGGACGGATGATAGCCGTAAATCAATTCCGGCACCGCCCGCACAATCAGCTTTCGCGCCGCGCCATTCATGACCCGCAGCCGATGCCCACCCTTTCGCAGATAGTGCATAGCCTCCAAAGCTCCCGTGGTCGGCTCGGGCCGCCACACCAGAGGCTGTGACGCTCCATCCAGAGTAAGAGACGGCTCCACACCCCCTCTACCGGCAGACTCCGAGATCGAGAAGAATACCCACCCTTCGCGAGGATTGAAGAAAGTGGACTGCACGGAAGATACGGAAGAAATATGACTAACAAGGAGGTCCGTTACGAAGTTATTGCGAACGATCAGATCCCTACCCTCATCGGGCCACACAGGCCAAACCGGCCAATTCACATCCACACACGAATAAAAATACGTTTTTCCATCGGCCGTCGTCACCGTAATACCCACTCGGTAACGTGCGCCATCTCTCGCATTTGCCAGATGGAACGTTGCTGTTTCGAGTACAGCTCCGCCCTTCACCGGCAGCTCTTGCCCGGCTATTCCCTTCTGAGAAGCGCCCTCAAAGAGATCCAAAATCAGTTTCCCCTCGGGTCGTTCATTACCGAGACCGAGCAGATCGGCCTGCATCACAATATCCTTTTCCTCATAAAGCACATACGGCGAAAGAACGTGTACCGCATTGAGTTTCTCTAACTCCGTGGTCAGCACGCAGGGACTCAGCCAGATACCGCCTGTGTCCCCCCGGTCATAAACCTGGATCGCGATGAGATTCCGCGCGCCGTAACGCAGAAAGGATGTCAGCTCGGCCGCGGTCGGCTCCACGGCTACACCGCGACCTGCCGGCTCGCCAAACGAATTGACTCGTTCCCCATTACAGAACAGAACGTAGGTGTTGTTTACTCCCGCCAATAGTAACCATGTTGGCCGTGCTTCCCATTCTTTCGGAACATCGACCCATTTTCGATACCAGGCATAGCCGTCCAAGTCCGGATAACCCAGTGCTTCCCACTGCCGGCCGGCGTCAATTTTCGCCCACGCGGAATCGTCATACGTAGAGACCTGCCACCCCTCCG
>JAKQSI010000074.1 GCA_029570205.1 Candidatus Omnitrophota bacterium
CTGAAGGGATAACCCGCATTTCTCACAAGCCTGTCAGAAGAGGGGTGAGACCCGTTGCATAACGCGAGAATAATCGCGGCGAGTGGTTTCTTGAAGAGATGAGACCATGCAAGTCAGGATAAACAGAGAAACCCGCACCCCAAACCGTCGCTCCAGCAAATCCCGAACCGCCTCCCGTGTCCACAGCACAAACGGAAGTTTCAACTGATCGGGACCGATCCGTGATCGTTCGCACCACCTGCGCGGCCTGCCACCCTTTCAGACGGCTCGGAGACCTCGGACGGCCTTTCGGACGCGATCGCAACGCCTTCCAGCCTCCCGCCCGGTACTGCTTCATCCACTTGCAAAACGCCGCACGCGAAACCTGGAACACCCGGACCGCCTCCGTCTGTTTCATTCCGTCGACCACCGCGTGGACCACGCGTATCCGGAGGTCTTCTTGACTCTCTTGACTCAAGGAACGTGCATCCGGTTTTGTCATAATGACGCGTTTTATCCCACTCCGTTCGTTAGTCAGGCCAAGTGCCTACTATTTAATGGGCGGATTAGTAAGTCGTTATTCGAATAAGCCGCTTGGGCCCAACTGAATCCCGCCTGGCTTGCCCAGTGCAGATTTCCACCAAGAGAGGCAGGGTCCATCGTTGTTGCGCAGCCTGTCTTATTCTCCCTGGGTTCCGGCTTTCGCCGGAATGAGGGCTCAACGCTGGCGGTTGTCCTCTGATGGCAAATCCACAATCCTCAATCCGCAATCCCCCATCAAAAACCTCCTCACTTCCGCCAGCGCCTTCCCCCGATGGCTGACTGCATGTTTCCGCTCGATGGGAACCTCCGCGAATGTTGCCCCGAAAGGAGGATAAAAAAACAACGGATCATAACCGAATCCACCTGTCCCACGAGGCTCGCATGTAATCAGACCGTGCACCGTTTGCTCGGTTTCAAACAGAACCTTACCTTCGGAGGCGATCGCCGCCGCGCAGATGAACCGGCCCGTTCGCTTTTCCGGCGGAACCCCCTCCATTTCGCGGAGCAGACGCAGCCGGTTTTCTTCATCCGTATTCGGTTTTCCCTCGGCGGCGGCATACCGCGCCGAATACACTCCCGGCGCTCCACCCAACGCATCCACCGCCAGGCCGGAATCATCCGCGAGCGCCAGGGTATGAGTGAACAAAGAAGTCTCAACAGCCTTCTTCCGCGCATTCTCAAGAAAGGTTGCCCCGTCCTCGACTACATCGGGAGCATCCGGGAAATCCGCCAGGCAGCGGACCTCCCACCCAAGACCGGCCAGTAGATCAACCAGCTCCTTTTCCTTTTTTCGATTACGTGTGGCGAGAACCAGTGTTTTCATCAGAGGACCTTTGAGCG
The DNA here is from genome assembly GCA_029570205.1 of Candidatus Omnitrophota bacterium. GTDB lineage: Bacteria > Hinthialibacterota > Hinthialibacteria > Hinthialibacterales > JAKPRU01 > JAKPRU01. The sequence goes on from JAKQSI010000074.1 coordinate 1,363, forward strand.
AGATTTCTGCTGTCTCTGTCATGTCCTGACAGGATTGCCGGGTAAGCAAACAATTTACCAGGATTTTCCGCCAAATGCCTCCCATTCATTCTTGCTGGAATGCCGCGCTGTTGATATTCTATAAAGTTTGATGTGGCAGGTATCATCACAGGATGAGCGAGCGATTCTTTTACAAGGAACCGGAATTATGCTGAACAAAGATTTTGAAATCCTGGAAATCCTGGAGCGCGATGCGCGAATCTCCCCCGAGGACGTTGCGGCGATGCTCGGCGCCGAACCCGCTGAGGTGCGTAAACGGATCGCCGATCTGGAGGCGAACGGAACCATTCTGGGATATAAGGCCATTGTCAATCAGGAACGGGTCCACACGGACCGTATCTCCTGTGTTATCGAGGTCTGTGTCACGCCTGAACGGGGCTATGGATTCGACCGAGTCGCCGAACGGATTTACCGATTCCCCGAAGTTCGTGCGGTATACCTCATGTCGGGCAGTTATGATCTCCTGGTGATTATCGAAGGAAAAACCATGAAAGAGATCGCCCAGTTTGTGATCGACAAGCTGGCGACCCTGGAGAATGTCCGAGGCACCGCAACGCGCTTTATGTTGAAAAAATACAAAGAGCTGGGAGTCTTGCTGGAGGGAGAGGAGAAAGTCCATAGAATGCCGGTGACGCCATGAGTACACAGCCGATTCTTTATACTCAAAACCTGGAAAAGCGGCGGGTTGCTCAAAAAGTGCAAGACCTGCCTCCTTCGGGAATCCGGAGATTTTTCGATATTGTTGCCGAGACACCCGGTGTGATTTCCCTGGGTGTAGGCGAACCGGATTTTGTCACACCCTGGCATATTTGTGAGGCCGGCATCCACGCTCTGGAAACCGGATGGACCTCCTATACAGCCAATCAGGGAATGACCCCTCTGCGGAAAGCGATCAGCAAGTTTATGCGGCAGCAATTCGGGGTCGAGTACAACCCGCAAAGCGAAATCCTGGTGACGGTGGGCGGGAGCGAGGCGATTGACCTCGCCTGCCGGGCGGTGCTGGAGCCGGGCGACGAGGCCATTGTGCTGCAACCGTCCTTTGTTTCCTATGCGCCCATGGTGACCATGGCAGGCGGTGTGCCGGTTCCGGTCTATTGCTACGCGGCGAACCGGTTCCTTCCCACTCAATCGGCCATCGAATCTGCCGTCACTCCCCGCACCAAAATGCTGATGATCAATTTCCCGAACAACCCGACCGGTGTGGCTCTGGACCGATCGACATTCGACAAAATTGTGAATGTCGTGCTCGAATATGATCTGCTGCTGGTTTCGGACGAGGTTTATGTTCCTCTGAGTTATGATGAGGAACCTCTTTCTTTCTGCACGGCTTCGGAAATCCGGGATCGCCTCATTCTGCTTCATGGATTTTCGAAAGCGTGGGCGATGACCGGCTGGCGGCTGGGATTTGCCCTCGCGCCCGCAGATATTATCGCGGCCATGAATAAAATCCATCAGTACAGCATTATGTGTACATCCACTATCGCCCAGCTGGCCGCCATCGAGGCCCTGGAACACGGGGAGGAAGCAGCCCTTGCCATGAAACGGGAATATGACCGGCGTCGAAGGTATGTGACCCACGCCCTCAACGAGATGGGCCTTCCCACCGTGGAACCGAAAGGGGCATTTTATGTTTTTCCGGACATTCGCGGGACTGGCCTTACCTCGGAGGAATTCGCATTGGGCTTGCTCAAAGAGGAAAAAGTGGCCGTTGTTCCGGGAACGGCTTTCGGAGAGTGCGGCGAGGGTCATATCCGATGCTCCTATGCCAGCTCGATGGAAGCCCTGCGCAAGGCCATGGAGAGAATAAAATCCTTTGTGGGACGCCATTCCTGACCTGAAAAGGAAGGTCGATCCCGCTCAGAGGATAGGGTTCGCTGTGCGGCCTATCCGGTCATACCATAGAGGGTGAGTCCTGAATAGAAAATAATCGGCGTATTGCGGAAGGAATAGAGCATGAAAGAGAAACGGTCGGATTCGGTTTCAAAGCAATTGCGAAGATCCTTTCTCAAGAGCAGCGCCGGTGTGGCCGCCGCAATAGGGCTGGCCGGTTCCACAACAGGGTGCGCCGGATCGGAGAAAATCGCTGCGGAATCGTCTGGCGCGAAACAAATCGCGTTGGCAGCTGCCGCAAAGCCTCCGGTCACCCTCGTGTCGTCCTCAGGGGGAGACTTGAACTGGATCAAACAGGGTTGGGATCCCCAGCGGCCGTTTCTGCTGTGGGGACGCCCGCTGCGCGTACAGCCTATCCTGATGTATGCAACGCCACAGCCCCAGAAACAAACCTCGTGGAAATCGTGGGGAGGCGTGCTGACCGAAGAGTCCGCGACTGAGGAAATTGGCCGCATCACAGAGGAGCTTCGCGCGCTGGCCTCCCAGGCGGAGTTTCCGGTGGAGTTCCTTCCTGCACAGAAAGTGAAAACCCCCGAAGAGGCCGAATCTGTCCGCAAAGGCAACTACGATATCGTGCTGGTTTATCCCGCCGCCGGATCAGGCCGACTTCTTGCGGCTTGTGTCCCAACAGATGGAAATGCGATCCTTTTTGCGCGGCATCGTTCCGGTCCAACCTATTACTGGTACGAGGCGCTCAGTGTGGCCTACCTTGCGACGGATGATCCGGAAAAAGCCGGGGGTGAACCGCCCCGACTCGGTAAGACCCATGTTGACGACGTGGTGATTGACGATTATCGGGAAGTCTTATGGCGGCTTCGCGCGTGGTATGGCGTCAAGAATATGACGGGTGCGCGGATCGTCGCGCTGGGCAGCGCAGAAGGTAAATATGCCGGGGATGCCCCCAAAATTGCCCGCGAAAAGTTCAAATTCGAGATTATTGAAATCTCCTATGAGGCCGCGGAACCTCGTATTCGCGCCGCCGTCAAGGATCCGAAACGAATCGCCCGCGCCGAGAAGTGGACGGAAACTTACCTGTCCATGCCCAATACGCTTCTCAAGACCGACCGGCCATTCGTTGTAAATGCCTTCATTCTGTACGAGTTATTCAAGGAATTCATGCACGAAAACAACGCACCGGCGTTCACAATCCGCAGCTGCATGGGAACCATCATGCCCATGTCGGAAACCACGGCGTGCCTGACACTGGGCCTGCTGAATGATGAGGGACTGATTGCGTTCTGCGAATCCGATTTTGTGATCATTCCGGCGGGGATTCTTCTTCGTCATATCACCGGAAAACCCGTGTTCCTCCACAATTCCACCTTCCCGCATCAGGGGGTGGTGACCTGTGCGCACTGCTCGGCTCCTCGGCGAATGGACGCGGTCAACTACGATCCCGTAACGATCCTTACTCACGAGGAATCCGATTACGGCGCGGCTCCGAAAGTAGACATTCCCATCGGACAGGAGGTCACGTTCATTGATCCCGAATACACAAAGGGACGGTGGGTTGGAATACGTGGGAATGTCGAAGGGAATCCGTTCTATCCGATCTGCCGTTCTCAGCAGGATGTCCGCATCCAGGGCAAATGGCGCGAGCTGCTCAATGAAGCCCGCGATTCCCACTGGATGATGGCCTACGGCGATTACCTGAAAGAAATCGGCTACGCCGCCCGCAAACTGGATTTGCGCTGGGAAAACGTATCGGATGTGTGATGAAGGCAAGGGAATCCGACCCCTTTCCAAAACCGGGAAGGGCCCGGATTGTGTCCTTGACAAGCCGTCTCTCAGCTCCCCGACGGCAGAGGCGACTCCACAAAGATCCGGTTGAAGCGTTGCAGGGGAGCCAAGCCACGAGCATCCATTGTGCCCTTTGCAGATACCCCGGGTTGCGTGCGAATCACAATCGGTACCACCGTACACAATTCCAGCGGCTGCGAGAGATCCTCTTTTTGCCCCGGGCGCGGCGCGTCAATTTCAACACGAACCATCAGACGAATCAGACCGTCCTTTGCCTGATTTAAATTGAAGGAGATCTGTTTCGGGTCTACACCTTTCTCGTTGTTCTCTGTAGATCCCAGAAGATAATCGGCGAAATTCTCTTTGGCTGTAGTCAGTTTCCGAACATTCCCGTCCTTATCCGTGGAAGACAGATATCCGACTTCCTGGTCGCCGAGAAGTTCGAAAGTCACCTTGGCATTGCGGTCGGCCGCCTCATCGGAACTTATCGCACTTCCGTCCCGATTCTTCAGTTCAAAAGTGAGATCATAGGAACGTGTTCCGGTCGAACCGGGAGTAATATACACAATCGGCGGATTCACAGTAATACGGAAAGATTCCGTATCCAGCCCGCTCGCCGGCCTCGGAGTCGGGGTAGCGTTCGGATCAACAGACTCGGTTGTCCCCAGGCCGGAAGGCGGACGAACCTGTTCCGGATTCACGGTCGGTGTGGGTTCGACCTCTTCACCGTTTCCCCCGGAAGCCGTACACGTAAGACTGATATCATCAAGCAGAATCCGCCTCGTGATCCCCTTCACCTGAAAGGCAAGCGTGCGGTCTCCCAGTACCTTAAAATCATCGTCCATGAAGGATATCTCCACCTTACCCGGATTGGCGGCATTGTTTCGATATTGATCGACATCAAATACTCGCCCGGCGAAACTCAGGAACAGCCCGGTATCGGACCCTACCGGTGGAGCATTCAGAATCTGAAAACTGATATAGAAATTGCCCCTGCCCTGCGCAAGGAGTTCGGCTACCTTAGACAGAGGGATCACCTGCGCCAGAACACCCGCCGGGCCGACAACCTCCCCGGCATACTCCCCGTTGACAAACACACGTCGGCCTCCCTCCCACCCCAGCGCCCTGTTCGGGGAAGACGGATCGGCAGCGGTAAACTCTCCGTTGGTGATCACGTTATCCCCCCCAACCTGGGCGGCCGTGTCCTGGGGGATCATCAGACAAAGTCCTGCTATTGCGATACACGCTGCAAGGATTGACATTTTCATCGTGGTCATTAGAACATCTCCTTGGGAGCGTTCCGTCTTTCCGGCTCCCGAACTGGTTGCTGATCCGCCGTTCACCCGTTCTACCGCCATTGGTGGGGTACGGGAATCTTGAGAATGCCCCTCGTCTGTCTGCGTGAGTTTGGGCAATCTGTGATTCCCGCCCCCACCGAGTTCACTCGTAACTCAACACAGGGCAGACGATCTCCATCACCTCCGATATACACTCTTATACCGTCGCGAAGCCGCAACTTCCCCTTCACCGGCAATCGCTTTACCGCCCGTCACCACGTGGAACACACGCGAACTGACCGTGGTCATTGCGGACAGGCGGTGCATCATCTCCTCCATATCGCGCGGGGTCAGCGTATTCTCCCCGCTCAGGTTCAATCGTTTGTTGAGACGCTCGCGCAAATCCCCCACACCGTCCGTAACACCATCCCCGGTCCGATCCAGATCGCGCCGGACAGCGGCAGCCATCCGGTCCCTCCGTTTCAAATGAACCAGATCGGACAGGAAACGGCTGATATCCTCGTACGGCCCATCATCCGGCAGCGAAACCTCTGTGGAAGCATAAACCTCCTGCACACTCGAGCGACGATCCTGGACATCCTTCATCCCAATCGCATCATCCGAAAGGATTTTCTCGATGGAGGGAACATTCGACCATTTGGACGTGGAAGAAAACTCCCTGAGAAAAGCCTTGCTCCGGCCCACGCTGGGCAGCTTGTATTCGACACTGTCATCCAGGGTTCCCCGGCTGGACACATCATCGTCGATTTCAGCCACTCCCATTTGTTGATCCCGTCCCAGTGGATTTCGTCCCTCGATAATGTAATCGGCCACCATCGAGTTGATCGTAAACCGTTCCTCAAGGTCCCGGATCCGCGAAGGATCATCGCGAATCGGCGGTGCGGCAGGCAGCGCGGCCAGTACTTCTCGAATCGCCGTGTTCACATTCACCAATCCGGGTGTGACCGGCGAATCGCTGGTGGTAACCATGCTGTAAAGAAGCGAGTATTGATTCTCCATCTGGTCAAGGCGTTCTCTCTGGGCAAGAATCAACCGGTCGGAGTCATTTTCATCGCTGGGAATGAGACGCTGGCCTAATTCGGCGTTGGAGTCGATCTGGTTCCGGTAGATTGCCTTGTCTTCCAGCCGTTGCGGGATAATCGGACCGCAAACTGTCTCAAATCGGCCGCCGGTCAAGATTCGCGAAATTTCGCCGGGCGTGGCCAATAGTCCGTTCTTGACAAACGGCGTGTTGTCGACAATATCGAAACGGTCCCGTTGCGACGGTGTATCGATCAACCGACGACGCCTGGGATACGCGGGCACATAACCGGCGTTCGCCCGACCCGGCGTCCCCGCAATCAACGCCATCCGCGCATTCTCGTTCGCACTGTCGGAGTTCCCGCTCAGGCGACCTCTTCCACACAGTTCAATTCCGTAAAAGTAGTAATTGTCATCCAGCGTATTCATAATGTCCGGAGTGGTTTTCCGCATAATCATTCGCAGAACAATCAGCGGTTCCTGTTTTTCGGAGCTATCCAGATCCTGATACAGGTCCTGGAAACTCTTCCGAAGATCGACTGTGAACGCGGTGTCTCCATCCCGCAGTTTCGTGAACACGTCCAACCCAAGAGGATTGAGTGAATTAGCCTCCAGCTCCGGTTGGTTGTAGGCTCCGTCTTCGCGCTCTTTTCCCGGATCGACCACGGTCCAGATGGGATTGGTCAGGACTTCGCCGACAATGGCCGGGAAAGAACCAAGTTCCTGGCACTTTCCGCGAACACGGACAGTCAGATGGTCATCGACATCCGGATCGAATCCGGCCCGGATCAATTCGCGCAACCCCAACGTCCACGTATAGCGAACCAGGTCGCCCGGATATGCTCGCCCGCTCGACGGAAGGTCCAGAGGACTGACCAGAATATTTGTGTAATTCTCAAACCCGCCCGCCATCTGTTTAAACAAAGTACCGCCGCCGAACTCTGGACAACGTGCCGGACCGCCCCACGAATTCCCATCGGGGTCAAATCCTGTCGCGCCCGGATCCGGCGCGTCACCGACGAAATCCCACCCGCCCTGATAACGGCGGTCATCCAGGTCTGTTGCAGGATTCTCCGAAACAACCAGGGAGGGATTTGCGCTCAGGGACCGATTCCCATACAGCGTTACCGTGAGAGGATTTCTCCCCTCTTCCCCCGGCTGCACGGCAAATGTCTCAACAGCGGCCTCTCGTGCCAACAGCCGCATTGTCGGCGTGAATCGCTGTGTATCCTGGTTTCGATCCGGTCGCTTCTCCGTTACAACCTGGGTCGGATCGCTTCGCTCGAAAGTCTCCATACCCCGGTACCCCGGCAAGGCAATCACGTCCAACGACGCAATCTCGTAAAGCGGCTTCGAGGGATCCTGCACCGGCAGTCGAAATACATTGCCGGGAATATCCACCACCAGGTTGTTGAAGGTGGTCTTGTATTCGAGACGATCGACCTCATTCCCTGCCGGATCGGTCAACGTAACCGTTTTCAAATCGTAATTGTCCGTCAGGATATCGTTCTCCCGATCGACCAGTTTGAAGGTTGTCAACTCATCCACCGGATTGTGAGCGGGGGAAAGCGCTCCCGATGCAACCGGCGCCAGTACCGTCACATTCTCATCGAATGCGGGATAATTCGCTTTCGCCCATGTCAGGAATCCATCGCGATCATGGACCAGCAACAGATAGTTATTGTCCATTCGGATATCGTCCTGCGTTCGGGTCCTTCCGGCCAATCCCCCACGCTCCGTGGGATAAGCCGCACGATCCCAGGGACGTCCCGGAAGAGGAATCCCGTTATCCAGAGCGGTCTCTCGACCGTCATCCTCTTCAAACAGCGGTTTGATTCGCGGAATAATTGGTCGTACGCCGTTTACCGTCTGCAGAATGTATTTCCCGTAAGGCGTGTTGATCGTCCATCCGGTTAAGTCAATGTCGTCGGGTGTCAGGTTCACTAATTCCAGGTATTGGGCCGACAGGTTCATCAGCTCAATCCGGTCGAATGTAGTCATGTAATACCCGACCGCGGGCGGATTGGCTTTAATCTGGACCGTCAGACGACCATCTGAATCTACTGTTGCCCGGAAACTGGTATTTCTCGGATATAAACGATACGGCAGGCGAAGCATCGAGGTTGCCACCAGATTACTCGGATTTTGACCTTCTGATGGAGCCACAAATGTGCCGCTTATCGGATTCATAAGAAACTGATAGTTATACGCCTGCGCCAACCGCAACTCCGGCGAGGAAGCCAGGTAAAGCGCCCACTTGTTGTAAAAATCATTGCCCAATCCACGAATGCCCGGAATCACATTCGCGTTGAGGTATCGGACATAAGCCGGAGGCATCTTGGGTGTGTAATGCAGATACCCGTTTAGGGCAAAACCCGCCTTTCCGCCATATTCCAGCGGCAGGATAGGCATGAGTCCATCGACCGCTTCCTGGTTATCCGGATCCTGATAGAAGAAATCCGACCGCATTAAAACTCGTTCCGAATTGATATAATACTCTACTTCCCCCCGAAGAAAATCCAACGGATCCAGGTACAGAACCACGTCGTACACTCCGGGCGGGACATTCTCGAAAATCCAGGTTGCCATTTCGGCTTCCGAACCGACTCCGCTGCCGCCACCACCGCCGGTTCCGCCACCTTCCGATCCTTCCCCGCCCTGGGCCGTTACCACCTGCGTATTCGTAACGGCAAACACAATACTCGGCGCCATGGAATCATAGAGTCCGGCCGCTGTCAGGGAGGAATACGGCAATACCGTGTTCTGAAATCCACGGGGGCGGACAAGGATCGAATTGCTCCAATTGGTATCCTTGATATTTGTCCCGCCGACGGATCCATACACACCGTCATCATCGGAACCGCTGCCCACAACGAACCGGCCATTCGGGCCGTTGGTAGTCCAGACATAGCCGCCTTGCCCGTCGTCCTGCAACGAGGTCAGCGTCTGTTCCGCTTCCAGACGGATCATCGGTTTCACCAGCGCCTCATTGATCCGAACCCCTTCCACACCGCGATAGGTCACCCGATTTGTAACCTCCGGCGGATTGGGAAGAAGCAATTCTATCTCGTTCTCCAGTAACGCCTTCTGCTGACGATTCGGTCCGGAAAGAAGCTGGGGATTGAATTCAAAAGCACGCTGACGAGTTGAGGTAATTCCCCTCTCGAAAGTGAAAACTGTGGGAGGATCCACCAAAACCAGGTCTTCCGGTTGCAAGCCCAGTACCGCCTGCACATCCGGGTCGCCCGAAACAGGCATCGGAAATGGCTGGTCAATATAATCCGCCATATTCAGAATGAACTGAAACTCCGGCGGGTCTTCATCCATCCGCCCGTCTTCATCATCATCCCACGCGGCGACATACCGCTCGCCGAGTTCATCAACCTCGCCGTCTCCGTCGTTGTCTACCAAGTCTCCATCCGCGCGGTACATCGCCGCGATCACCTGGGGATCACGAAAATCGGCATATCCATCGCCGTCATCGTCCGAAAAACTGGTCAGTCGATCGTTGGTATTTTGAGTGCGCAGTTTTGTGCTCTGACGCTCCTCTGCCAGATCTCCCGCCGCAGTCCCTTCGGGAGCCTTAGTAGACACTCCGATTCCGGGATACCCATCGTCATTGGCATCTCCCGACGGATCTTCATTCAGATGCCATTCCGGATCGTAACTGATCATCCAATCGCCGTTGGAATCGCCGGTATCGTCGATCACGCCGTCGCCATCGTCATCCACACCGTTGCCCTCCTGGACCATTCCGGCGAGCAGGTCGCCCCGATTGCTTTCCTCGCGCGGACGGTCGTCATCCCCCACCTCGCGCAGACGATGATCCTCCCGATCCTCTGAGTTCTTGCCTTCGTCCGTCTGCCCGTCCCGGTCGTCATCCATACTATTCCCGATATAATACGGAGCGCCGACATCCGGTTCTCCATAGCGATCGAAATCGGCGCTGGGATACCCGTTTCGATCCCAGTCATCGCCGGGTTCGTCGATCAATCCGTCACCGTCATCATCCTTTTGATTGATTCCATCACCGATCTTGTCGTCCGTTAGGCCATCGCCGCGTTCGTCGATTCCGTTCCCCGGACCTTCTCCGATCGCCTGCCAATCCCCGTCGTTATCCACCTGCATGGCAAAGAAATCACGAACAGTCAGCTTCGGTCCGTATTGGAATTGCGATGCAACCTCCTGCGTGTCCGTCGTGGTCCAATTCGAAAGCAAATTCGGATTCAGTTTCAGGAACTCGATTCCTTCGGCGCTCAGCGACTGGGAAATCTCATCCGCCTCGGAATATACGGTGGCGAAGTTATCGATTTTCGTTAATGTCAACGGTCCGATCTGGGAAAGCATGTCGATTTCATCCAGCGTGGCAAACGGGTGATCGTCTCCGCGCGGGGAGTTCGGAGTGAATTCATCCGGCTCGTCGATTCCCTCATCCGGTTCATCGATCACTCCGTCGCCATCGTTATCGATCCGGTCGCCCAGACGGAACGCCAGGACTTCACTCTGGCTCAGTTCTCCGGCCTGGGGAATACGATGTCTCGGTTGTCCGTCGGCTTCATCTGAAGCCCCGATATATCGTTCATCCTCTTCGTCAACCAGGCCGTCACCGTCATCATCCTTCCCATTGCCTGCCAGGACATGGAGGACATATTCGGGTTGCCGGTTCACATTCTCGAACACTTCGTGCAGCGGACGAACCTCCTGAATATCTTTACTGTTGTCCCCATCATCATCCCCGGACTTACCGGGAGCGGCATAGCTGGAACCTCCGCCGTTCACGTTCCCTTGCCGATAATTGACAATTCGCTTGGCGATCTCATCCGCCTGCTGAATCATCCGCCCGTGCAGGAAGACCGCCAGATCGATCTCAAAAGGCGTTGCTCCCTGGCCGTAGGAGTAGCTGTTGCCGTCTCCACTGGTGTTCCCGGCATAGTTGATGTTGATCTTCCCGGATTCGTCAAAAACTCCCTGGGCATCGCCATCTGCATCAAACCCCGTTCCCTGTGGGAAGAAGCGCCCATCCCGGCGAAGATCTAACCCATCCTCATCCACCTGTCCGTCTTCGTCATCATCGTAAGGCTCGCCGTTGTCGATAGTTCCATCCAGGTTGTCGTCAACACCTGCAAATCCGGGGAATCCATCCGCTGTCATAATGCCCCGCGTATTAGTCGGACCCGTGGTATCTCCCGGGGGATCTTCATCAATTCCCAGCGGCGCCGCGATCGGTAAAGAAGTCCCGCGTCGCACGGCTGTCGACCAGGGATTGTACCGGGCGCTGCGCGCGTCGAAACTCGTATCGTTCGACAGGAATCCGGCTACGCCGACCTTCAACGAGGCATCATTCTGAGAGATATATCGAGGCTGTCTTTTCCCCAACACGTACTTGCCGTTCGTGGCCGCCAATTCCGTATCCACCAGGGACAGACTGCCCCCTATTCCCGCTTCAGCGGCCTCTGTCACCTTGGAGGTCTCGGTATAACTCAACACCGTGAGTTCCTCCATACGCAGAGAATAACTGAAGCCAAGCAGAATCAGGCCGAACACAGTCAGAAGCGCCAGCACGGTCAGCAAGGCGATCCCTTGCTGGTTATACCGAGCCGCGCTCTCCGTGATCGGGTAATGATGGCAACCTCGTCTGGAATTGTTCATTTTCGTCCTCGTCCTGTTCGGCAAAAGCGCCCTGTTCTCGGTCCCTTACGATGTTACACCGCCTGGTTTCTGTATCGGGGGAACGTTGTTGTTGGGCAAGAAAACCCGTGTACTGAACCTCTGCGGCGGCTGACTGTGATCGCGATCCTGCACATAAATCTCGATTTCAACCACATTCGGCAGACCGTCCGTTGTGGCGTTGATCTGGTTCACCAACGCGCTGTATTTCTGATTGGAAAGCAGCTGGCCGACCCCCGGATTCTGCACTGTGCCCCGCAAATCTGCCAGGATTTGTCCCAGGGGGTCCCTCGGGAAAGCATCCAACGATTCATTGGCGACCGGCGTTGTGTATCGGCTGGGATCGTTTGTGGCCACGTCCGCAGAAAAAGCGGTGATATTCCCATCGAATACCCGCACAACCCTGTCGAACAAAAGCGTCTCACGGGCCGAATCCCATTCCCGCGTAACCCGCCAGGAATCCTGATTGTAATCATAATACCAAAACCGGAACCGCAATCCGCGAATATCGTAAGCCAGAATCTCAAACTCGCTGATCTGACGATCATTCGAACTCCCGTTCAGCACATCGTCCGCATATCGATCCCAGATATCCCATATCAGTCCGACAACCCGGGGTTGATATCCCACGTTGACCCGCACAAGACCATCCGCGCTTCGTGTGGCCAACGGAGCCGGAAGGAATCGCTCGCCGGACGGCTGGTTGCGGTTTACCAGGAACTGTCCCACATAAAGAGCGTCCACCTCCGTCTCCGCTTTCCGAGATCGTCGGAGCAATCGCGTCCCGATACTGTTCAACCCGTAGGAAACCTCGTTCAGGATCAACGGGCCGCCGGGAGAATCCTGTTGCACAGTCACAAAATGGAGCAAATCGCTGGGGAACATCCCGATGTCTTCATCCGTGCGGCTGTCCACCCAGTCCGCGGAATAGAACCACGGCATGTTCTGAGAAGGGCTGCGATGATCGCTGTCCAGCCCATCCAGCCACTCTTCGTCGATCTTCCCGTCTCCATCCTCGTCTTCTCCCGCGCCGGGGGTCCATTGCGACGTGGAGGTGATACTGCCGGGCTTGCGGGTCACCGCGCGGTCACGGTGTATCCCGGCAAATCGGAGGCGCGGCGCGCTCTCCTGTCCCGCCATCACCGGAGCCACACTCTCCGGAGTGAGATACGCAGACTGGATTTCCTCCGCGAGAAAGTTCAGCGTCGTGCGGGCATTCTCCGCCAACTCCATTTTCAGAACCGCTTTCTCCCGAGTATCCAACGTGACTCGGAATGTAGCGGCCGCGATGGTCGCCAAAATGCCCAAGATTCCCATCGAGACCAGGAGTTCCACCAGGGTGAAACCCCGTGCCCGATTCTCTGGAATAATCCTGCGCCTTCTCATGATCGATCCTCGATTCTTTTGTCTCTCCATGGTCCGATATCCTTTACGGTCCCATGTAGCTCATAACCATCCGGTTACGCGAACTTTCATCACTCGACTTGATCGGCAGATATCCGACCAGCTTGTAGGAGAATTCATAACAATCTTCGTCGATTACGCCATCCAGATCGTTGTCGGCTCCGTCGCGTGCTTCTTCATCAATCCCCCACGAAATCGCGCCGTACCGCAACGGGGTCTGGCCCGCACGGGGGACAATCGCCAGCCGCTTCGGATGAACCGATGCCTGGTCGCCATCGTTATCCTCTCCGTCCCCACCCCAGCTGATGACTATCTCCACGCGCAACACACCGGGAACCGAAGAGGCAATACAATCCTCATCCACCAACCCGTCCCCGTCATCGTCCAACCCATTTCGGATCTCTTCATCCATCTTTCCATCTCCGTCATTGTCCACTCCATCACCCAAATCCCCCATGAGAGATCGCAACGCCAATGCGCTGCCTTCAGGAACCTTCGGAATGTCCACATCGGGAACCACCCCGACGAACACCTGCCAGGCGAATAGATCGTCCGGCGGACCGAATCGAGCCGGGGACCACGGGAATCGCGCCAGACTGCAATCCTCATCGATTAGTCCGTCCCCGATACCTCCCTTGCCCGATGAGTTCACCGTGGCCCGATCCTGATAATCAAAAACTTCTTCATCCACCTGGCCGTCCCCATCGTTGTCTTTTCCATCTCCGGCAAGAATCGGGCGAAATCCTTTTCCCTGAACGAAACACGACCCCAGACGGCAGTCTTCATCAATCAGTCCATCCCGATCATCATCAATTCCGTTGCAGATTTCTTCGTCGATATATGGCTCCGGATCGTATCCGAAATTCCCGTCCTGAAGCATCACCACGTTCAGCGCGTATCCCAGGGACCTGGCTCCTGCCGGAAGAAAATTAGCCGGAAACACCCCATCACCGGTATCATCCACAATCCCGTCGCCATCGTCATCTACCCCGTTGCCCAACAAATAGGTCGGTTCACCGAACCCATCAAAGTCGATATCCGGTTTCCCGTTTCCATTGAGATCGACTGACATCCGACGCTGCGGATTGTTGAAATTGTAATGCCAATCCCCGTCATCATCGAACCCGTTCCCCGGAATCGGGATGGGGCAGGAAACAAGTATCTCATTCCCCGCCGCGTCATATCCGGTCACCGTCACTACCGGAAAATCGGTGTCATCCGCTTTCAGCCCCTCGTAAATCATTTTTGCCAGCAGGGATGCCCGGGTAAAATCCTCCGACCGCTGCGCCGCCGCCAATCCCACGGGAAACACCCGCACAATCGCCAGCAGCCCCAGGCCCAGAATGGCCGCCGCCACGACAACCTCCAGGAGCGTAAACGCACCCCTGCGTTCCGGCTGTCTTCGTTTCAATGTCTGTTTGTCGCGATTGTTGCTTATCATGGTCGCTCTATCGCTCCTCGGAGTCTGTCGTGGATTACGGTTCTTCATCATTCAGACTCCTGTCCCTGATTCGACTTCCTTCTTCTTTCCATCCGACTTCCACATCGGCCTTATCCTCGATATTCCGTTGTGGGGAACGGGGCCCCATATCCATAATCATAAACACGCACACGTCCGGTCAAACGCAAAACCTCAATGGAATTCGCCAGAGTTCTCTGATCTTCCTTTTTCGGGTCCACATTGTCCCCAACGCGAGCCAAATGGATATACAGGCTTATGGATTCTGCTGTGGCATCCGAACTGAAATAACATTTTGTCATCTGACCCCGATAATTGAACTCGGCATAATAGACCGTTGAGTTGGTTCCGCTGCCCGGCTCGTGCCCGTTGAACGATGTAATGGCGGCCCCGCTGGGAAGTCGCTTCGGATCGCTCACCGGAACCCATTTCCCATTCTCCAGCTTCTCAATCCAAACCTCCTGGGGAAGAGGAGCTTCCTCCTGCAAGGAACCCTGCTGTGGCACATTGAATACAACACGATGCGAAATGCGGGTGGCAATCGCAAGCTGCCGGGCCTGGCGAAGGGTAGAAGCGGTGATATCGGTCGCCGAACCCAGCCTTGCCCGGTTGATGAAGCTCGTATAACTCATCGTCCCGATGGTCGCGAGAATTCCGATGATCGAGAAAACCACCATCATCTCAATCAGGGAAAACCCACTCCGGCTCCGGTCGCCATATTTTTGTATGCGAATTCGCATCCATTCAACCTCCGATGTCCGAGATCCAAAATGGAATAATCGGACTCACCTTTTGAAAAAAAAATTTCCGCGAGGTCGGAATACAGACCTCGTACCTCACACTCTCGGTTTCCCTCAAGCGAAAACCGGCGCATGTCGAATTTCCTAAATCACTGAATCGACAGGACTTGTAATCCAGCCGACTCCCTCTCGCTGATCGACCTGAGTATATCACAGCCGCTTGCGACCATCAACAAAAAAATAACGGAGTATTGCGGCGTATTTTACGGTTGTGAGGGTTCCGCATCCCGAGCAGTACGAAATCCGTAGCTGCCATGACGGTCTTGAGGGGAACGGGGATAGCGATGGCTGGCCCTGGCGTAATAATCGTTGAATGTCCAGGAGCCGCCCCGCAAGACACGCAGGTTTTCTGAATACTTTTCTAATATCGTAGCGGTATTCGGATAGGGCTGAAACCGGTCCGCCACCCATTCGGCCACATTTCCCGCCATATCCAGCGCGTGATATGGGCTTTCCCCCTCCGGAAAAGACCCCACCGACGCAGTTCCGCGAATCCCGCTTTCCCAAGTATTACAGCGCGTCGAGTCAAAATAATCTCCCCACGGATAGATCCGCCCATCCGTTCCGCGTGCGGCCTTTTCCCACTCCCGTTCTGTCGGCAATCTGGCCTCCGACCACTTCGCGTAGGCCGTTGCATCTTCCCAATTTACCCAGGCAACCGGATGATCCTCCAGCCCTGAAGGAATAACTCCCCGTTCCCAGTGCATCGGTGTCCGATAACCCGTCGCGTCCGTAAAACGCTTATACGCAGCATTTGTAACTTCCGTTTTATCAATATAAAACGACGGAATATCGATTGTCGCACAGGGCGACTCGCAAGGGTCGCCATTGTCCGATCCGAATACAAACTTTCCACCGGGAACATACACCATACCCGGATACTTGTTCAAAATCTCATCGGGAATCTTCGGTGTCGGTGTGTCTGTGGGCCGTAGTTCGGGAAACGGAGTGGGGGTGGAGAACTTTTCAAGAGGGATCGAGAATAACTCCGAAATAATGGAACGACCCCATTCCCCGATCAGATCTTCCACTGCGCACGGAGATTTTTCTCGAAACAGGTCCAGAAGAAAATCCTCCGAGGCGCAATCGATCAGCCGGACAGTCACCCCCACCTTCTCACCCTGCCGGTCCACATGCCCCGCAAGCACCCGATCCGCACCCAGAAGCCGCCCCATCGCCACAAACTCACGAAGCTCAAAACAGGGCCAGGGAAATCGGTGCGCCTGAAGAATGGAATACATGGACTGCTTGTCAATAACACGATACAACCCGCTTCGTGTGACTTCCCTGCGGATAAATTCGCTGAACGCAGCCGCCTCGGCAGCGGCGGCTTCTCCCTGCGATTTGAGGTCGGTAATAACCAGGAGCGGAGGTGGAGTCGGATAGGCCGACTGCCCATAAACAGATGGGATAAACCAGGCTGATAAAAGAAAAATCCAGAAAAAACAGGGAGTTGCGACACGGAATACCCCGCCCGGATTACGCATAGTTAAATTCCAAACCATCGCCCTGAATGCTGACGTTCAATCAGTGCGAGAAGCTGTTGGCGAGCCTGTGAATGATTGGGATTCAACTCCAGTGCCCGCTCGTACTCCTGACGGGCCAATTCCCACTGGCGCTGGTCCTGATGAATCCTTCCCAAAACATAGTAAATCTCTGCACTTTGAGGATTTAACGCTTCCGCTTTCGCCAGTTCCTCAATCGCTCCTTCATCCCAACAGTGGTCATAATACTCGAATGCAATGCGCGTGTACGTATTGCACATCTCATCGACAACCTGCTTGGCCAGTTCGTCGTTCGGGTTCTCGGCCAGAACGGCTTGGAATGCCTCAAGGGCTTTACGGTAATCCTGTTGCGCAATCAGTTGTCGCGCGGTCAGAACGCCTTCCTCCCAGCGTTTTTGCTTGTGACGAAGGTTGATCGACTCAATGCGCCGGTTCGCCTCGACATTCTGAGGATTCCGTTTGAGCGCCTGAAGATACTCCAGAACAGCCTGTTCATCCGCCGCTTTCTTCTCGTAATGTTCACCGCGAAGGAGATAAAAGTCTGATTCCTCTCCCTTTATGACTTCCTTAATGTTCGATTTCCGCAGGCCGACAAAGTCTCCGGTGACAGTTTCGACAACCAGAAGCGTCCCGGTATCCTCGATAATTCGGCACGGCAGAACCCCGGTTTCGGTGCGAACCTGGTCCGGTACGGCCCAAACAAACGTGATCGGCAAGAAAATAAGAAAAAGTGTAATTTTTTTCATGGCAAGTTCCTCATATCCATAAGGAATGGGTACTCTCACACTTTATTATTATAGAATATACATTGTTAATGTCAACTATCTTTCGCCAAAAAATTGCATTTTTTCAGTTCCCCCGCGATTTCCTAACCCGCAATTGTTCCAGGTTCATGTTGACTGGGGGAGACACCAACCCTATGGTATTTTCGCTTCTGCGAAAAGGCTGCGAATCGCGCCTTCAGGTGGCAGTTTTTTCCCTTTTGATTCATACGGAGGTTTCAATGCTTGCCCTGGCGGGTGTCACGTTGGCCTATGGCGACCGGAAAATCCTGGATAATGTCAATTGGAATATCGGGGATGGCGACCGGGTGGCGCTGGTGGGTCCGAACGGCGAAGGCAAAAGCACGCTGTTGAAGGTTGCCTGCGGGGTCCTTCTGCCCTCCGAAGGAGAAATCATCAAGCCGAAAAACCAGACCGTGGGTTATCTCCCGCAAAACGTAATGCAAACCAGGGGGGAGCGGCTGTGGGATCATGTACTCAGCGGACATGAGGAAATCCTGGCTGCCGGGGAGGAACTCCACGCGCTCGAAGACAGACTGGCCTTTCCCGTTAACGACAAAGACAAAATGGCCCGGTTGCTTCGCCGATATGGGGACCTTCAGGAGAATTTCGCGCGTATCGGCGGGTACGACCTGGAGACGGAAGCCGCACGGATTCTCTCCGGTTTGGGCTTTTCCAAAGGACGATGGCATGACCTGACCGACATCTGGAGCGGCGGCTGGCAGGTGCGTATCGAGCTGGCCCGTCTTCTGCTCCGCCGTCCCGATACCCTTCTGCTTGATGAACCGACCAATTATCTCGACTTGGAAAATATCGAGTGGCTGGAATCGTTTCTCCTGAATTATCCGGGGGCGGTTGTGCTGGTTTGCCATGACCGTGTGTTTCTGGACCGGGTGGCTCTGCGCACAACCGAGATCGAGCGGGGCCAGCTGATCGAATACAGAGGAAACTATTCCTTTTATGAGCGTGAGAAAGACCTGCGTCGGGAACAGCTGGAGGCCACGGCCAAACATCAGGAGAAAAGGATCGAACTGGTCGAGCGGTTTATCAACCGATACCGCGCGGACAAGAAGCGGGCCAAGCAGGTTCAGAGCCGGATCAAGATGCTGGAGAAGATGGAGACCGTCGATGTCCCCGTGTACCGTCGCCGTCTGCAAGTCCGATTTCCTCAGCCGCCGCGAAGTGGAAAGGATGTTCTTCGGGTTCGGAATCTCAGCAAGGCTTATGGTTCCAATGTCGTGTTCTCGAATGCGCAATTCACGATTCAGCGCGGGGATCGTGTTGCGCTCGTCGGGCTGAACGGCGCGGGAAAATCGACCATGATGCGGATTCTGAACCAGCGGGAAGAGCCGACAACGGGCACCGTGGAAATCGGGTACAACGTCTTTCCGGCATACATGGCACAGGACCATGCAGACAACCTCGTGGGTCGTCAAACCATCCTGGAGGAGATGGAAGACGGATCATCACCGGAGACCCGCGCGAATCTGCGGGGACTTCTGGGAGCATTCCTGTTTTCCGGGGATGAGGTACTCAAGCCGGTCCGTGTCCTTTCCGGCGGAGAGAAAACCCGTCTTGGATTAGCGAAACTTCTGTGCAGCGAGTTCAACCTGCTTCTACTGGATGAGCCGACCAACCATCTGGATCTGATCTCCAAGGAAGTTCTGTCGGAAGCCATGGAGGCTTATACCGGCACGGTGGTGTTTGTATCGCACGACCGGCGGTTTCTGAGACGGGTGGCAACGAAAGTGATCGAGATAAAGGACGGTGTGGTAACCGAGTACCCGTGGCCATACGAAGACTACGAATGGTATGTACACCATGAAGGAAAATAAAAATCGGGGAACAGCCTCGCGGATATTCCCCGATTTTCCCTCGGTGAAAGGTACGTTTTCTGTTATTACTTCTACTTCATGGAAATCGCCTGGTTGGGACAAGTGTCCACACAGACTTCACAGTCCGAGCACTCGTCGGCATCCACTTTCGCTTTTCCATCAGTGACTGAGATCGCTCCCGTGGGGCAGGAGTCCACGCAGTCTTCACATCCATCGCATTTCGCCACATCAACAAATGCCGGCATAACTGATCCTCCTTGGATACAATTCGTACAGAGATTCTTGTGTTCTGTAACTGAATGGCCTTTTACAGAATCACGTCATCGCGAGGAGCGAAGCGACGTGGCGATCTCAGGCTTGCGCGTTCAAACCATGAAATGGCCATGCTCCGCTCCTGAGAAAGCTCGCTCTTCGACAGGCAGAGACGCCTGTCCCACCAGTAGGCCAGGCGTCTCTGCCTGGCAAATAAGGGTGGGAAGCGCGTTTCCTTCATCCAATCACCGGCCCCGCCGGAGGGAGGCTCGCAATGACGGCATGTGTTAAGACTATTCATTTACATTACACCAGCATATTGCCATTTTGGAGTAACAGCGGCAAGATCGCGGGCGCTACAGATCCAGTCTGGCAAACTGGGAGGGGTCCAGCCCAGTTCCGGAGAATATCGGGATCCATTCGCCTCGCTGTCCGGTAACCCCATCCATTCGAGTGACATTGATCCGCCAGTCTGTGCGAGGAGGGGCTTCCTGGATCATCCCTGCCAGCGGAATTGCCACCTCCACAGTCCACCCTGTCTCATTGATTGAGGTCATCGCAATGGCATCGCTGTTCCAAGTGAGGTCGCTTCCACGCATATCCAGAATGTCCCCCGTGGCGGCAACGAAAAACTGATAGAAGCGCAGGCCGTTCCAGATATAGACAGCGATATTCTCCACGCGGTCCATTCGCTCATAGTCCGGACTGGTTTCTTCCAGGTCCTGGAGCCGCGCAGGGTCCTGTTCCACGTGCGCTCCGATGAAAAGTTTCTCCTCATTTGTCATAAACAAAACCTGACTTTTCTTCTCCTGAAAAGCGGTTCCTTCATCGACAAGGAAGCGGTCCACCATCGGTGCCTTGCTCCAGTCTTTTTCATCCAAACGTGCGTCGATTACCGGCGCATGACGAATCCGCTTCGGCTTGAGCTCTTCCTCCAGGGCAACTTTGAGTGGGTGAACCCAGAGGCTTCGATTGCGAAATCCCACATTCTTCACGGTCGGCGCAACATTTACCACCAGGTCTAAAGTCGGCAGGGGATAGACATTCTCCCGTTCTGCCTGTGCTGTGCAGCGCAAATCAAGGTCTTGCCCAGGCTCTAAGGGGAGGCGGAATTCCGCTGGATTGATCTTCCACAAGTTTCCCCCCAGCCATCGCCCAACAACGACAATCGGAACCTGAAACTGCGTTTTGGTTTGCAGATGTACCTCTGTCTCCCGGCCGCGGCGACCGACCAGAACGGGGAATATCTCATCGGCGGCTTGACGCAGGTCGCGATCCAACACGAGTGATTCATAGGATACATACTCTTCAGGCGACACCAGGGATTGCTTGTCCAGAATGAATGAATCAATGCCTTTCCCTTCGATGTCGATTACCCGCCCGACAATGCGGTCCCCACCGACATCCAGCACAACGAAATGATGGCAGGATCTCTGGAATGCGGAATACGGCCGGCCCACAACCGGGTAAAGCGGAGCGCCTCCACCGCCTGTTGTGATATGCATCACCCCGCGCTGCGGCTCCCGCAGAACCGCCCCGATTGGATAAGTCCGGTGATAATGGTGATCGTGACCCGACACCGCCAGATCCACACCGTACTCCTGGAAAAGGCTTTGCCAAGTCCATTTGAAATCCGGCATGGGCCGCGTGGGATGCACATTAAATAACGGATGATGAAACAGCACGATGGTCCATTCCTGTCGATTCTTCTGAATATCCTGAACCAGCCATTTGTACTGTTCGCTGTCTTCCCCTCCCGGCAGGCAACTATCCAAACCGATGATATGCACATTCGCATAATCCGTGGACCACCACATCTCGTTTCCCGGAAGAGAAACGTAGTTGTAGTAATTCTCCGATTCCTGCTCGTGATTTCCGGGAACTGTGAACCAGGTCGTTGAAGCCGCAAAAGGAGAAATGGGGTCGAAAAACTCACGTTTCCATTGTTCCCGCACCATTCCGCTGGTGACCAGATCGCCCGCATGAAGGACCAGGTCCGGGGATTCGCGCGCGATCAATGTGGCAATCCGCTTATGGACATCCCGGTTAGTGCGGGAATCGCCGTACAGAACAATCCGACATTGCCGGGTTCCCTCTGCCGGGGCGGTCTGGAATTGTGCCGATGGGGAAAGCTGGTCTTCCCAGGAACACCGATACCGATAGGCGGACCCCGGCTTCAGGTCGGTCAAGGTGACTTCATGGATTATCCGAGGTTGTGTCTCCGCCGCGGCCATGGAAAGTTCATCTTCTCCATAGACCACTTTCCCGACACTGGGAGATAAGGTCTCCCACATGATGGTGACGCCATCCGATTTGATATTCTGCAGGTATGGTCCCAGAACCGGCTGGGAGAAACCGGAGATTGCCGACGAAAGCAGGATCGTCAATACGACACATAGATGTGTTCGAGCCTCTCTCATGAGAACGCTCTCCTTTCCGGAATGCACTACCCTTCTGTTTCCGGTTAGCATAATGTCAAATCCGGTCAGTGGCGAGAGGGACAGCACTTTGCTCGCGCCCGTCATTCCGAGGAGCGATGCGACGTGGGAATCTCGTGGTTCGAACGTGCGAGCCTGAGATCGCCACGTTTCGGCTCCTTCGCAGACTCAGGAGCCGAAACTCGCGATGACGGGATGGACACGGTTTGCGGCTCGCGATGATGGGACGGGAAAGAATACCTGCGCACGGATGAACATGAACTGGATTCCCCTGTCCACATTCCCCACAAACCTCCTGGATTTGAATCTGAGTATGTTGCGGAATGTCTTTCCACAGACAGCGGAGGCTGTTGAGACCGCACACCTGGACGATATGGAAATCCTGCCGCTGGAACGCGGCCTTTTTGCGTTTCGGGATCACGGAATGATGATCCACCCGCCGCAACAACCGGATCGGGAGATCCTGGAGAATCTGAATCGGATTCGTTCAACATACCGACAAGGCTGTTCGCTGGTTGTGCTGCTCGGTGTCGGTCTTGGATACACGGCAATGGAGGCCGCGAAATATCTCGATGAATCGTATCCGGGCCAGGCGAAAGGATTATTGTGTATTGAGAAGAACCCGGCCTGTTTGCGCGCAGCGTTCAGTGTGTACGACTGGCGGCAAGTCTTTGAAAGGGGTCGAATCCTCTGGGCAACGGAACCGGACCTGGAACGTGAGATCGTGAATCTCCTCCGAACTCACGACCTGGCAATCCTTGAATCCTCACAGATTGCCTTTGAACCGGGCCGCCCCATTCCCGGTCCGGCTGAAAAGGAGTTTTACCCGCGCCTGGTCCCATTCATCCGCAATATCCTCACACAAAACCGACGGTTGATTCACAAAGAAAAAAAGGCTGCCGCAGCGAAGTACCGACAAGCGCTGAAGGAAATCCGCTCCGTCTGGTCTCATGGTTCAACCAATTCCGTATGGGGGTGGATTACTCAGGATTCCATCCGGGGATTTGCGGAGCTCGGGCTGGAATCCTCCATGCTGGTGATGAATGACCGTCTGTTCACTCGCTGGTTCCGTGCCCAGGCGGAGTTTTACCGGAGACGTCCCGATGCGTTGTTCTTCTTGAACCATTCCTCACGATACCTGGCGGCATTCTGCGAGGAATTCCGCCTGCCCCGCTTGATCTGGTATGTCGATGATCCCTCCACCAGTGTCGCGGTTCCGCATCATCCCGACGATATCCTATTCTGCGTGACCCCCGTGTTTCACGATTCATTGAAGAACCTCGGTGGAACTCTCCTGGGAGATATTCCGATCGGCGGAAATCCACGAGAGTCCGAACCGGAAATACAGGAACGTTTCCGATCCGAGATCAGCTATGTCGGTTCGGTGCGGGATACCTCCAAAGCGCGCACAGCATTCCCGGCAGTCTGGAATGAATGGCTTGAAACGCTGGTGAAAGAGTGGCTGGAGCAACCACAGCAATCCGCGCGGGCAATCATGGAGACTTTACCTCCTCCGAGGGAAAGCACGGAGAGCGTGCTGCGTGAAATCATCGCGCTGATTCCGAAAGCTTTGTACATGCCGGAAAGACAGCAGATCGAATACTTTGCTTATATCGAGGCCAATTCCCAAAGAAGAGTGCGATTTATGAAATCGCTGGCCCACACGAATCTGGCGATTTACGGTCCCGAAGACTGGCTGCGTCTCCTGCCGGATGAAATGCGCAAATGTTATCGTGGTCCCATCCTTTCGCGGGAAGATTTGGCCTCGCTGTATCGCTCCAGCAGTATTTCTCTCAATATCAACGCATTGCAGGGGTTTTCTTTTATGAACATGCGCAATTTTGAAGCGCCGCTTTGCGGGGGATTCCTGTTGTCGGAACAGGTTCCGGGTGTGGAGGATTTTTTCGTTCCCGATAAGGAAATTGCCTTATATGAAGGCATTGACGATCTTGTTGCCAAGACCCGGCATTATCTGGATCATCCATCCGAGCGGGAGCAATTGACTGCAAATGCTCGACACCGCATCCTTCAGGAACATACGTATAAACACCGAATGAAAAACTTTCTGGATGCGTATTCTGATTTTCTGGAGCGTTGATTCGCGATGACAGCCTATATTTTGCGCAGGCTGATCCACGCCGTGCCGGTGCTGATCGGGGTAACCTCAATCACCTTCCTGCTCATTTATGTGGTTCCGGGTGATCCGGCGCGTTTGATGATGGGCGTACGCGCCGATCTGGCGACAATCGAGTCGATGCGTCAGGAGCTCGGATTGAACGATCCCCTGTATGTGCAGTATGGGCGGTTCCTATGGAATGCGCTGCATGGAGATTTGGGACGGTCGTTTGCAACAAACCGGGATGTCTTGGATTCGATTCTGGAACGTCTTCCGGCAACCGCGCTGCTGGCATTCGCGAGTATCCTGGTGGCAGTTCTGATCGGGATTCCATTGGGAGTGCTCTCGGCGTTGCGTCGGAACTCCGCGATGGATTTCATCTCCATGCTGTGTGCGCTGGCGGGGATATCCATTCCGGTTTTCTTTCTGGGGATTCTGTTCGCATGGATTGTGGGATTTTGGTTGCGCTGGCTGCCGGTAACAGGATACATCGACGAGCGGGGCCTTGCGGCGTTGATTCTTCCGGCATTAACCCTCGGAACCCGCCCGCTGGCGCTGGTAGCCCGGCTGATGCGTTCCAGCATGTTGGAGGTTCTCCGTCGGGAGTTCATTTGCGCGGCGCGGGCACGTGGCGCGTCGGAATGGCTGGTGGTTCTGAAACATGCGCTGATTAACGCGCTCAATCCGGTCCTCACAGCAATCAGCGGCTCGCTGGCGGATTTGCTGGCCGGGGCGTTTTTTGTGGAGTTTATTTTCCAGTGGCCGGGGATGGGGCTGCTGGCAATCCGCGCCATTCGGACGCTGGATATTACGCTGATTCAGGGAACCGTGCTGGTGGCCGCCGTCATCTTTGTTCTCGTGAACCTTCTCACCGATCTGTTTTACAAACTACTCGATCCGAGGGTGGAACTATGAGTGAACCGTTGGAACGAGGAGCGCTGTTTCGCCGGATTCGTGAAGAGAAAATGACGATGTTCGGCCTGGTTCTTATCGGGGTCCTGCTGGCCTTGGCGATTGCGGCTCCATGGGTGTCGCGTCATCCGTATGATCGACAGGTCCTGGAAGACAAAGTCAGCCCGCCATCGTCCACATATTGGATGGGGACAGACCGTTTCGGGCGGGATGTTTTTGCGCGGGTGATGTATGGGGCGCGGGTGTCGCTGTTTGTGGGATTTGTGTCGCAGGGAATCGCCGTGCTGATCGGGTTGCCGTTGGGTGCGCTGGGGGGATATTTTCGGGGAAGGGTAGATGATGCGGTGGTCTGGTTAATCAGTGTGTTTTGGTCGTTTCCGCCGTTTCTTCTCATCATGGCGGTGAGCCTTTCGCTGCCGGAGCATGTTCCGGGGATTGTGCGGGTTTTCATGGCAGTGGGGATAGTGAGCTGGGTAAGTGTGGCTCGCATTGTGCGGGGGCAGTTCATTTCGGAAAAAGAGAATGAGTACGTGGAGGCAGCGCGCGCTTTGGGCTACAGCCCGCTTCGGATTATCTTTCGGCATATCTTACCGAATACGTTTCCGCCGCTGCTGGTTGTGGTGACCCTGGGGTTCGCCGGGGCAATTCTTTCCGAGGCCGGATTGAGCTTTCTGGGTTTGGGGGTCCAGCCGCCGACTCCCAGCTGGGGCCAGATGATCCGGGATGGGTACGGCTATGTAGTGATCGGAACCGGCTGGTGGATGTCGGTGTTTCCGGGATTGGCGATCATGCTGGCCGTGCTGGCGTTTAATTTCGTGGGCGACGGATTGCGGGATATGCTGGATCCCAGGCTGCGGGGAGGAAGGTAGTCCGTTCCCTCACCCAACCTTCTCTCGTGAATATCAAAAAACCCCCTCCCCGACTCTCCCCGCAAACGGGGAGGGAGCGTCATAAGCGTCATTCCGGCGAAAGCCGGAATCCAGGCAAGATCCATTGGGCAGGCACTGTGGCTTGGCCACGACGGAGCAGAACAGGGACATATCCGCACCCATCATATCAATTCGTAGGGGCAATCCCCCCTGGTTGCCCAATTGTTGGCTTTCTTTAAAAGAACGACGCTCAAGAACCTGGCCGGCGCTGATTCTTGAGCGTACCTGTCCTGAGAACGCCGAAAAACTGAGGGATTATTCAGTCTTTTCCGGCTTTATCGGCTTATGCCTATCGGGCAACGGAAGAGTGTATTTGCTTTCAACGTAAACAATGGCGCTGGCCGGGTCCTTTGCATACCAACCGTAGAAATTCGAGATATGATCGAGATCCACGCGGTACTGCCACGCCATCTGCCCGGCGCCGGTTGTTGCAGTATCGCCCTTTAGACCTGCGATGGCCGCGACTATACGCGATGCCTGCGCTTCCGACACATGGCCCGCTGTATCCAGTTCACTCAAAACCGCGATGGCTTTCATTACTCGGTATGATTCACGTCCGAGGAGATCCAGTTCCGTTTCCTGTTTCGACTCAAGATATTCAATAACTGGCTCCACACTCTTCGGACCTAATGCTAGAAGCATCTCCAACACCGGCTGGTTGTGTATTTCTATCAGCCGCAGAATCGATCGGCCATCAACCTCCAGCTGGTGGTGAGTACTTAAGATACGCATTTCGCGGCCAAGCCGGTCAGGATTCAGTTGAAAGTCAAGGAATGGAATGAGTGTGGGAAGCAGCTCGGTAACATTGTAATCTCGAACGATCCACACAATAGCCGCCAGGCGTACCGAAGGATGATCCGCCGGAAATGGATGGCCCTCGTGTTCGTCGTAACAGTTCCCGTGCCGCGTGAACTTCTCAGGCAAACCTGCAATCGCAAAATCGAGAAGCGATGCAAGTTGAGTTTTTGCTTCATCCGAGATTACGCGGGGACCTGAGTCAGGTTTGTTCAATCCAACTTCCTGGAGAATGGCATCATAGGCCTGCTCGACAGACGCATCCACCGAAGACTTAACGTACTTGTTCCAGATGAATTCGTCGCTCATTTCGGCCTTATCGGTCTGAGCGAGACTCAATCCCTGAAAAAGGATCAAGACCATTCCGATACTCGTTAGTGTCACGATCATTGTTCGTCGCGTGGGTGTATTCCTTTCTTCCCTTGATTGAATCTCGGACTTCGCAGTTGAAATCCTATTCCACAAATCCCGTAGCGCAATCACTCAATCCGCAGAATCAAGATCATTAGGGCATCGGGGCATAGTCCAA
>JAKQSI010000077.1 GCA_029570205.1 Candidatus Omnitrophota bacterium
TCTCAATTATAAGTTTATCCGGTTCTTTTATACCACAAACCGCCCGAGTCCGGCAGTCTGACGGGGTGCGGGTTTCTCTGTTTATCCTGACTTGCATGGTCTCATCTCTTCAAGAAACCACTCGCCGCGATTATTCTCGCGATATGCAACGGGTCTCACCCCCTCTTCTGACGGGCTTGTGAGAAATGCGGGTTAGAGGTGTCGGTACCAGCGTCGGCAGTTGTGCGACTTTGCCTGACATCCATCGGCACGGGGTGGGACAAAAAGCCGAAAAAAAAACTGCTATCACAAATCTGGTAACATGAGTATCTTGGGCGAGTTCCGGCACGGAAAAGCGCTGAATGACAAAAATAACATGATCCTGCCGGAGGTGGGAATTGAACCCACACCCAGGGTAACCTGGACCAGATTTTGAGTCTGGCGCGTCTGCCAATTCCGCCACTCCGGCCCGGCAAGATCACAAAAACAGAAATATCGAATTCTCGATTCGATTCTCAGGCGAATACCATACCGCGTCGTTGATCCGCTGCCAAGAACAGACCCGTTTCGTAAAATGGGAAACAATCATTTCTCCCTGGGGCTGGAGGTGTTCGATATGGTGTCGAGAATCCGGGTTATGCAGTCAGGCTTGGGTGCGGAAAGGATGCGCCGGATGTCATCCTCAGAAAAATGAGCAAGCAAATACCCCGCGATATCAAACACTCCGGCCCAGCATTCGACCACTTTCGAACAAGGCAATTTTCGATTCATTCGGCGGCAATAATTGAACGTCACCGGCCCGCCGAGCTGCGGACATCTCCAGCGCTCACGGTCATCATACATTTCCACAGAAGGATTCGGCGAATTCATCGACGCTCCGAAACGAACGAGGATTCCGACACATACGCTGTCATACTATCACACGATTCAATCTATGGTATGTCGCCCTGCTGCAAGCCGGCAACAGCGTGTCGGTGGGACTATGTTTCCCT
This sequence comes from Candidatus Omnitrophota bacterium, assembly GCA_029570205.1. Classification (GTDB taxonomy): domain Bacteria; phylum Hinthialibacterota; class Hinthialibacteria; order Hinthialibacterales; family JAKPRU01; genus JAKPRU01. The sequence goes on from JAKQSI010000077.1 coordinate 972, forward strand.
CAATCCGGCGGGCTATCGGTTGTGGACAACCGTGCGGATATCCAGAAAATGCCTGTTTTGTATTCCGAGCGTGCGCATGGGAACCAGAAATGTCCGTGTGATCCCGACGGCGTCCAGGGAGTGCGCATCACTGCCGGATGACAACAAAACTCCGCGTCGCACACAGGTTTTTGTGAAACGGAGAAGGAATTCGCGATACGCCGCTGAGATGGCATGTCCCAATCGGAATTCGATTGCAATGGAGTTGCTTTTCGCCATATCGGCCAGCTCGATCAATTCATCGTCACGAATGGATTCCAGAATGGCCGTGTCGCCCCATGGTCCGAGGCTTTCGGTGTGGGAAAAGGGGTGGGGAATAATGTCCGCCCACGGTTTGGAGGCTGCCCGGCGGTGCAATGCCAGAACCCACTCCGCCATCTGTCGGGGGGTAGATACGCGCGGGATATATTGGTCGAACACATGATAATGGCTGGCGGCGAGCAAAATCACGTCGTAAATGTCCGCTTCCCAATCCGGGAGACTGACAATTTCGGGGGAGAGAACCTCTGCCTCACAGCCCACATAAACATCAAGAGGGGTTTCAATCTCCAGAAGATCGGCGCACGTTTCCTGAAAAAGAGCCGGATCGGTGTCCAGATGGCGATGGTCGGTGATGCAGACAACCTGAAAATGAAGCTGTTGGAACCGTTCCAGGACAGCCTTGGGAGTGCATTCGGGCAGTCCGCAGGATGAGCGCAATGTGTGGACATGAGTGTCCTGGGTCTCAAGAATCGTTGTTGCGGGAACTACCAGACTCACAAAAGACTCCTTTTTGCAGGGATACTGCGCCGAGTCGGCGCGCACGGTTTGAACTTTGCCGAAATGCCTGATAAGGTTGCATTCGGCGCCCATGAGCAGGTCGAAGGGTGGTTTTCCTGGCCGCTCAACGCAAGTTTACAGATTTCAACAGGTCGGAAAAGGGAGAAGAGACGATGAAAGACTTGGTCCGCCGTTTTGAAAATCCGGGGTCCGAATATCGCGGCAAGCCGTTTTGGGCCTGGAATGGCGCTCTGGAAGAGTCGGAATTGCGACGTCAAATCCGGATCATGCATCGGATGGGACTCGGAGGGTTTTTCATGCACTCCCGTGTCGGACTTGCCACGCCGTACCTGTCACCGCAGTGGTTTGACCTGGTCCGTGCCTGTGTTGACGAAGCCCGCAAGTGGAAAATGGAGGCCTGGCTGTACGATGAGGACCGCTGGCCCTCCGGCGCGGCGGGCGGCCTGGTTACGCAGGACCCCCGTTTCCGGCTCCGTCGGCTGCGGATGTCCGTCCACCGCCCCGACAAATTCAAATGGGAGGACGATATCCTCTCCGCCTGGGCCGCCGAGGTCAAAGGGACCACTGCCCGAAACCTCACCCCAATAATACGGGACAGCAAGATACCTTCTTCCGGTGTTATCCTTTCCTTCCGGAAAACGATTCAACCTCTCAGTTCCTGGTATAACGGCTACACATACCTGGACACGCTCTCCGAGGCCGCTGTTCAGAAATTTATTGAGGTTACGCACGAGAAATACCTGGAAGCCATCGGCAGCGAGTTCGGCAACGTTGTCCCCGGTATTTTTACCGATGAACCCAATTACGGCGAGCACCACAGACTGGACAAAACGGAGGAAGGCGTTCTCGCCGCATGGGAATTTCCCTGGACGGATTCTTTGCCCCAGGTGTTTGAAAAACGTTATGACTACTCCATCCTGGAACATCTCCCCGAATTATTCCTTGACGTAGACGGAATCGAGGTATCCCGCGCCCGCTACCATTACCATGACTGCATTACCGCACTGTTTGTGAAAGCGTTCGCCAGGGGAATCGGCGACTGGTGCGGTAGTCATCGCCTGATGATGACCGGCCACGCTTTGTGCGAGGAAACCTTGTCGAGCCAGACCTTCGTTACCGGAAGCGCGATGCGGTTTTACGAGTACATGCAGGCTCCGGGAATCGATAATCTGACGGAAAACAACTACGAATTCGATACGGCAAAACAGTGTTCCTCCGTGGCGCATCAGATGGGCCGTTCCTGGGTTCTGTCCGAGCTGTACGGATGCACCGGCTGGGACTTCCCATTCGAAGGCCATAAAGCCGACGGGAACTGGCAGGCGGTACTCGGTGTCAATCTTCGCTGCCCGCATCTCGCCTGGTACACCATGCAGGGAGAGGCCAAACGGGATTACCCGGCCTCGATTTTCTTCCAGTCGCCCTGGTGGCAGCATTACTCGAAAGTAGAAGATTACTTTGCGCGAATCAATACCGTACTCCACAACGGAAAAGCGGTTCAGAATCTCCTGGTTATTCACCCGATCGAGAGCATGTGGCTTCGATTCCGGGTCGATCATGAAAAGCAGAAAGAGATTCAATCGCTGGACCGCCGGATACAGGAGCTGCGGAACTGGCTGCTGGAGGCGCATCTCGATTTCGATTATGGCGATGAGGAAATCCTTTCCCGCTGCGCGGGAGTCACTGCCGGACCCTCCGGCGCAATTCTTGGAGTGGGGAAAGCACAATATCACGCGGTAGTTGTCCCGCCGCTTTTGACAATTCGGGCTACAACTCTTCGACTGCTTCGCCAGTTCCGGGAAAAAGGCGGATTGGTTATCTTTGCAGGCGATCCACCCCGGTATGTAGATGCGATAAAGGACCGGGATGCGCTAGAGATAGCCCAAACCTGTACGGTGGTTCCGTTTACCCAAAAGGCTGTTGTTGACTCGTTGAATGAACGAGTCCGTCTTGTCTCCATTATGGATCAAGGCGGTAATGAAATTCCGGCGCTTTTCTATCAATTGCGCGAAGATGAGGATGCCTGGTATTTGTTTATTGTGAACAATGACCGCAAAAACGGCTATGAGGCCACGATTCGCACCGAGCCTGTCGGCGCGCCAGAGGAATGGGACCCCGAAACGGGTAAACGATACGCCGCGGTACAAGAGAAATCGGACCGATTTTTGACCCTCCGCACGGATTTCCCGCCGACCGGCAGCCGCCTCTTTGTTATTCGGAAAAAAGGCCGCTCGTCGTTGCCCCCGCGTCCCCAAGAGAACACGGCCTCCAAGATCGTGTTGCGCAACAAACGGTGGGATATTCAGCTCAATGAACCGAATGTTCTGGTATTGGATCGACCGAAATACCGAATCAAACAGGGCGCAATCCGGGGGCCGGAAGAGATTCTGCGTGTGGATCAGAAGGTGCGCAAATCTCTCGGTATCCCCATACGCGGCGCGATGATGGTGCAGCCGTGGGCGCAGACAAAACAGGAAAAGGGACCGTCCGCGCCGATTGAACTGATTTACACGATTACAGTCCATGATTTACCCACGGCGCCGCCGGACCTTGCCGTGGAGCGCCCGGGTCGTTTCGAGATCTCGTTTAACGAATTTCCGGTAGACAGCGATTCCGAATGCGGGTGGTGGGTGGATCCGTGTCTGCGTCGCTTGACTTTGGACCCATCCTGGTTCCGATTGGGAGAGAATACGCTTGTTTTAAAAACCCACTACGGCTCCGCGGATGGCCTTGAGGCAATGTTTTTACTGGGTGATTTTGGGGTAAAGGTTCGTGGGACACAGACGAGTATGGAAACGCCCGTTCGTCAATTAACGTTGGGAGATTGGACAAACCAGGGGCTTCCATTTTACTGCGCATCGGTAATCTATTCCACCCACGCGACACTTCGACCGGCGAAAAATCGCCGGATTGTATTGGCCGTTCCCGAATGGAAAGGTTGCTGTATTCGGGTTCTTGTGAACGGTCAAGATGCCGGGATTATTGCCTGGCAGCCGCATGAAATCGACATTACGGGTTTCGTAAAACCCGGGGCAAACGATATCCGCATTCAATTGATTACCAGCCGCCGGAACGCATTCGGACCGTTACATCAGGCGAATCCCGAAAACAAATGGACCGGCCCGTTCGAGTTCATCACCAGCGGGGACCGCTGGATAGAAGAGTATAATCTCAAACCGCACGGTCTTTTTGCGCCGCCGGTGATTGAGATGAGGGAGCCGGTTTCACACTGACAGGCCCAAGCCTTCATGCGGTGTGTGCGGAATCCATGAATTGCCCCCACGGCCACCGCGCCGCCATTCCGGCGAAAGCCGGAATCCAGGACGCCGGTGCTACCCGGCTTCGTTTCCCCGATCGCGTGTCTGAACATAGAGAACAGGTTCAAGTCCCCGATTCCTGATTGCAGAATTGCAGCTGGTACAGGCGGGAATAGATACCGCCGCGTTCCAGTAGGTCTAGGTGGGTTCCTGCTTCGACTATTCTTCCCTGGTGAAGTACCAGAATACGATCCGCCCGTCGAATCGTGGATAGCCGATGGGCAATGACGATATTCGTGCGGCCGGTGAGAAGTGTTTCCAGCGCCTCTTGAATAAGCGATTCCGTCTCGGTATCGACGCTGGACGTGGCCTCGTCCAGGATGAGCAGGTGCGGGGCATGCGCCAGCGCACGCGCAAAGGAGAGCAGTTGTCGCTGCCCGACCGACAATGTCGCTCCTCGTTCCTTTACCGGTTCCTTGTACTCTCCCGGCAGATGCCGAATAAACGGATCGGCCTGGACCGTTTCACACGCGGCCCGGACCTGTTCCTCGGTGATTTCCGCGCGGTCCAGACGGATATTACCCGCAATATCCCCGGAAAAAAGAAAGACATCCTGTAAAACCAGACCGATCTGTCGGCGGAGAAATTGCAGGTCCATGTCCCGGATATCAATACCGTCAATGTAAATCCCGCCTTTTTGCGGATCATAAAACCGGAACAGAAGGTTAATGATTGTAGTTTTTCCCGCGCCGGTCGCGCCGACTACCGCAACCGTCTGCCCGGGTTGCACGGTAAAGGACACATCTTTTAAAACCCAGTCCTCGTCATCATAAGCAAACCAGACATTTCGAAACTCGACCAGCCCGGAAAAAGCGGGCGGGCGGACAGGGGAAACAGGATCGGGGATGATATCGTTCGTGTCGAGCATTTTGAAAATCCGCTCGGAGGAAGCCATCGCCGCCTGCATGATATTGAACTTATCCGCCAGTTCCCGTACCGGTGCGAAAAACCGGCTCATCGCCTGGATAAACAAAAATACCGTGCCCAACGTCAGCGGATCCGGTGAGCCGGCCGTACGAAATACTTTTTTTGCCCCGTACCAGAGTATCAGCGCCAGGGAAAGATTGCCCAGAAATTCAACCATGGGAAAGAATATGGAGTAATGAAACACCGTATCGACCTGTGCGTCGATATAATCCCGGTTGCGCTCGGAAAACTGCCGCGCCATGCGTTTCTCCTGCGCAAACACCTGGATTGTAGTCATCCCCTGAATACATTCCTGTAGGAAAGCATTGATTTTTGCCAGACGAACCCGCACCTCGCGGTAGGAGTCGCGAACCTTGCGCTTGAATCGAACAGAAGCCCAGACAATCACCGGCAGCACGGAGAAAGAAACCAGCGCCAATTCCCAGTCGATCCAAAGCAGCAGCGCCGTGGCGCCGATCAACAGGAACACATCCTGAAACACATACACCACGCAGTTGGAGAACATGTTGTCCAGCGCTTCCACATCGGATGTGATCCGTGTCAGCAGACGCCCGACCGGATTCCGGTTGAAAAATCGCAAGGAATAACGCTCTAGCGTGCGGAAAATCTGCATCCGTAAATCGAACATCGCACGCTGGCTCATTGCGCTTGTGAGATAAAGCACGAAGTACTGGACAAAAAGCGAAACCGTCAGAACAATCAAATACCATCCGGCAATTCGGTACAACCCGACGACATGATCCGGCCGGATGTACCGATCAATGATAATCTTGGTAAGATAAACAATATAAAGATCCAGGGCGGCAAACAAAAGAACGAGCAGCACAGCGGCAATGGCGATGTGCCGGTACGGGCGGAGATAAGTCAAAAGACGCCGCATCAGACGGCTGTCGTACGCTTTCCCCAGAATTTCATCTTCTTGAAAGGTATTGATCGGAGGCATCGTATTGGTTCTGTAAGAAGTGTAGCCTAAACAGAAATCGAATCAATTGAAAGCCGCATCCCGATTTATGAGAATGTCCGGGCGATGAGTCTATCCTCCATTCCGTGCGACGATCTTCCACCGATTATTCTGACCGTAGATGTCGAAGACTATTTTATGAGTCCGGAGGGGATTCCGGTGGAACGATGGGGAGAATATCCCTCGCGAATCCGTGAAGGGATGGCCGCCACCCTCGAACTGTTTGCCGAATACCGGGCACGGGCCACCTTTTTCTTTCTGGGCTGGGTTGCCGACCGGTTTCCGGACCTGGTCGCGGAAACCGCCCGACAGGGACATGAAATCGGAACTCACTTGTACGACCACAGGTTTGTTCACAACCAGACTCCGAGTGAATTCGAGTCCACATTGGAGCATAGTCTCTCGGCCCTCCAGGCAATGGGAATTACCGGAGTGACAAGCCATCGGGCGCCGGGATTCTCTCTTTCCCGAAACAACGTCCGGCAATTCGAGATACTGACTCGACTGGGAATCCGGAACGACTCCTCGATCAATCCCCATGCCACATACCTGTATGGGGAGCATGGCGCGCCACGGTTTCCATACCGGATCGGGGAGGTTTTGGAATGGCCGCCGGCAACCATCGAGGTTGCCGGGCGGGTATTTCCGGTGGGAGGAGGAGGAACCCTTCGGATTCTCCCCGCCTGGTATTGCCGCTGGGCAAGGCGGCATTACCTGTCTGAAGGATGGCCGCCCGTGATTTATCTGCATCCCTGGGAACTGGACCCCGCGCCGCCCAGAATCCAACTTCCTTTCCGTCAGGCGCTTATTCATCATCTGGGGCTTTCCGGAATGAGAAACAAGGTTCGGGATTTGTTGCGGGAACACAAGACCTTGACCCTGGCGGAGGCTGCAAGAATCTGGGGGGATTCCATTTAGCATAACATCTTTGAATTCAATAGATTGCAGACGAATTCCAGTTAATTTCGGGATTTTCCTCTTGAGAATACTTACCGTTTTTTTTGACAGAATTGCGTGGAATTTCTACAAAAATACGTTAAGTTTGAGAAAATGAAGGAGTTAGTGCAATTCCAGCAGTCGCGATGTCTCGAAAAAACCCCAATTTCCAGTGCTGGGAGTAAGAGTTTTCTATATAGATGTTTGTCAATTATCTCGCGAGAAATGCGGCAAAATTGACAATATACGATATTTTATTCCTTTTTCAAAAATAGAATTGATCTCCCGTAATTTCTAATGAAGATCTTGACGGGAAATCGTGGGGATGGTAGTTTGTAGCCGCTGCTTTTACCAACTCGTTTTAATAAACGAAACGTTGGGGAGTGGTCGAATGGCTAAGACGTCTGACTCTGGATCAGAAGGCTGGAGGTTCGATCCCTCCCTCCCCAGTACCTGAAAATACGTGACTTACGATATTTTTCCCCTCCAAAGAGGAAAAGGCGCCTGACAAAAAAATGTCGACTTAATCACCATTCCCCTCCTCAAAAAGGAAAACCCGATGACCCCGAAAGAACGCGTGCTGACTGCCCTCGCCTGCCGGGAACCCGACCAGGTTCCGCTGGATTACTCGGCGAATCCTGGAATCGACAGAAGGCTGAAAGCGCATTACGGACTTTCTCCCGATGATGATGAAGGGCTGCGGCTTGCTCTCGGTGTGGATTTCCGCTGGGTTGACGTCGATTATGTCGGGCCGAGGCTTCACCCCGAAATCCCCGGTCGCCGGGTCAACGACCAATGGGGGATTCGCACCCGCTGGATCGAACACGAAAGCGGCGGATACTGGGATTATTGTGACTTCCCGCTCAAAGAGGCCGATGAGGAAACCGTCGCGGCCTGGCCGATGCCGTCCCCGGACGATTACAATTACAAGCTGGTTCCGGAGACCTGCGACCGGTATCGGGAATATGCGCTGTTCACGGGTGGCGCGGGGCTTTGCGATATCATCAACAGCACAGGGATGCTTCGAAGCATGGAGGAAGTGCTGGTAGATCTCATCACCGACAACCCGGCCGGTCTGCTTCTGATCGACCGAAAAATCGAAATCCATTTGGAAACCACACGGCGCACACTGGAGGCCGCACGGGGGAAAATCGACTTCCTCTGGATGGGCGAAGACTTGGGCACGCAAATCGCCCCGATTATCAGCCTGGACCTGTTCCACAAGCACATCCGTCCCCGTCACCAGAGATTTGTGGACTTGGCGAAATCGTTCGACCTGCCGGTGATGATCCACACCTGCGGTTCAAGCAGCTGGGCGTACGAGGATTTCATCGAAATGGGAATCGACGCGGTCGATACGCTTCAACCGGAGGCGGTCAACATGTCGCCGGAGTACCTCAAGAAGACTTTCGGCGGACGGCTGGCCTTTCATGGGTGCATTTCTACCGCCGGACCGGTCGCAACCGGGACCCCGGAAGATGTGATCGCAAACGTGCGGCAAACCCTGGAGATCATGATGCCGGGCGGCGGATATTGCTGCGCACCCACCCATCAGCTTCAGGATAATTCCCCCACGGAAAACGTGATCGCCATGTACGACACAGCCCGCGAATATGGGCGGTATTGAGTCGATTTCGGATTTCAAAACAACGGGCCGATCTCAGGCCATAAAAAAACTCCACACACTCCTTCAGAGTAACAACCGGCCTGTCCTTTCGACCAAAGGGAGAAGTCTCATCAAGTTTATTTCAACGAGTTAATCACCACGCCAATCCTCCGCAGCCGTGAAAACGCGCAAGTTGGAAAGACCCTTTCTCGAAACACCGGTTCCTGGTCTGTCGATGGGCCGACCTTTCGATCAACCCAAGACACGCAGGATCAAGAACCGGCTCCGCACCGCGCTGCATTGGGAAACAGGGAGCCGGACTTGCGTTCACTGGTCGTCCGGGGTTTCGGAAGATTCGGGATGGGAAACATGGCGCCATGCATGTTGGCCTGGGTCGAACCGGAAGAAAAACGGGCGCTTCGGAACAAATTCCCCCAGCGGCAGATGGCTCAGTTCATCCTCAAGATGAAAATCCTCGGATGCAATATCCGGCCAGATCGGCAGAGAGACATACGGCGCGAAAACCTCCGCTCTGACCGTCAGCCACACCGCCGATTGGGGGGAATCGGAGAAAAGCAGGTCCTCGGGGGAGTACCCTTCTTCGCGAATGATCTCGGCGACATCCATGCCGTTGACCGTCTCAAGTGTCAGCGCGTGCAAGGGCCAGGAAAACCGCCGACCCTTCCCGATGGGGATGCGGCAGGAATCGGTGAGCGATCCGAGTTCCGCAGTTACCTCGCAGCGGAGAATCGTATCTCCGTGCGCGAAGTTGGCGATAACAAATCGAACACGGAGAGGACTCTGCCGTTCGTTTATGGCGAGGATGCAGATAATGGGAATCCGAAGTTTCCCATCATTGAGCGCCCCCGATCCGGCATAAGGGATCCGTTCCATTGCCGTCTTGCCGCCTGGATACAGGGTCCCTGACTTGACTGAGGACCCGGCGCATGGTTTCACCAATTTATGAAACTAGGATATAGTAATTTTTTCAATGGTCTCAGGTCTGTATGGAACAAATTCTCATGATTCGACGCGCTCTTGTCCGAGATGTGAAAGAAATCAAGTCGCTCAATGACCGATACCGGGAGGAGGGCAACCTGCTGCCGCGGTCATTGACAGACATTTATGAAAACGTGCGGGATTTTTTTGTGATCGACAAGGATGGGAAGATTGGCGGATGTGTGGCTTTGCATGTGGTCTGGGAGGACTTGGCGGAGATCAAGTCCCTTGTCATCGACCGGGAATTTCGAAAGAAGGGGTATGGGGACCGACTGTTTCTGACCGCGATGCGTGAGGCGCGGGATTTGCAGGTTGCCGATGTATTCGCGCTGACCGCGATTCCCGGATATTTCACCGCGAAGGGGTTCAAGGAGATCGACAAGTCCGTCCTGCCGCATAAAGTCTGGGCGGAATGTGTGAAATGCCCCAAGTTCCCCGATTGCGATGAGGTGGCGGTGATCGCGAATGTGACGGAATGGTTTGCAACGTATGGGGCCAAGTTCGGAACCGAGGAGGTTGCCTGATGTTTCTGGGAAAAGTAGTCGGCACGGTGGTTTCCACTCAAAAAGATCCGAAGCTGCGGGGTGGAAAACTCCTGGTTGTTCAGCATGTCACGATGGACCTCGAACCGGCCAGGGGGTTTGCCGTCGCGATGGATTCGGTCGGCGCCGGGCAGGGGGAACTTGTCATTTGTGCCTCCGGATCCTCCGCGCGTATGACCGAAGTTACTGAGGGGCTGCCGGTGGATACCGTGATTCTGGGGATTGTGGACAGTTTGGAGATCGAAGGAAAGATTGTATTTCGCAAGGAAGAAGAAGGTTGACCCCCCTCCATCCCCCCGTAAACGGTGGGAAGAATCTCCCTCCCTGTTTACGGGGAGGGCCGGGGTTGGGGAAAGCTGTTCTTGCGGGGAGGGGCGGGGTGGGGGAGTGCTGTTCTCACGGGGAGGGCCGGGATGGGCAAAGAAGGAGTAACCTGTCATGCAGATGGCGAAAGTAATCGGATCGGTTTGGGCGACGCGCAGACATTCCAGTTTGGGCGGGGTGAAACTATGTATTATCCAGCCGGTCGATCACGAGCGGAAACCACAGGGAGTGCCGTTAATTGCTCCCGATATCACCAACCAGGTCGGGCGTGGCGAGTTTGTCTTCTTTGTAGATGGCGGCGATGCAACCCGCCTCGCCCCCGGCCCACGTCTACCGTATGACGCGGCTGTAGTGGGGATTATCGACAGTTTGTCGACGGATGGGGAAGAACTGACGGAAGTGTGAAAACTGTGTAGGGCAACCGTCTTGGTTGCCGAATTATCCGATCATCTCCCCTGATTTCCCCCTTAAAAAAATGGCCGCCCTTTTTGAGGGGCGGCATGACGCTCCGTAGAGCGGCGCCTGCGAATCTTTCGTCTTGTTACGAATAGACTCTCAGGCTGAGATCAGTTACAATAACCGTACTATACAGCAATCGTAGCGGACTGTCAATACCTTCTATCGATCTTTTTCATGAGGAGGAATCCTTCCATGTCGGATTACACACTCGGAATCGACCTGGGGCCGAATTCTATCGGATGGGCGCTTGTGGATGAGAAGGCCGGATGCCTGCTGAATGCGGGAGTCCGCGTGTTTCCCGAAGGTGTGGACCGCGATCAGCAGGGCGGAGAACTATCCAAGAATGAAACACGACGAACTGCACGGGGAACACGTCGGCAGATTGCGCGCCGTGCCCGACGGAAGAAACGTTTGCTGAAACAATTGGTCGAAGCGGGTCTATTTCCGTCCGATCCCGGCGAACAAGAGAAACTGTTTTCCGCCGATCCGTATCAACTAAGGCTCCGCGCCTTGACGGAGCGTCTCTCCATTCATGAGTTCGGAAGAGTACTGATCCACCTGAATCAACGTCGCGGATTCCTCTTAAACCGAAAGAGTGACCGGGTCAAGAAAAAAGAGACTTCGGACATGCTGAAGGAAATCAGCGAACTGGCGAATCGGATTGAAAGTGGCGGGCATCAGACACTCGGCGAGTACCTGGCTGTCTTCCAGGAAGAGTCAAGGCAGAGTTCTGCAAGAGGATTGCCCGAAAAGATTAGGGGCAAACATACCCGGCGCGATATGTACGAAAGGGAATTTGCTCTCCTCTGGCAAAGACAGCAGCAATACCATCCCGATCTGCTCACCGATGACCTTCGGCAGAAGATTCATGATACCATTTTCCATCAGCGTCCCTTGCACCCGGTTGCGAAACTCGTGGGGCGATGCGAACTCGAACGTGGGGAACGCCGATGCCCCAGGGCGGATAGGCAAGCCCAGCGGTTTCGCCTGTTCCAGGAAGTGAATAACTTACGGTTGCTCGACATGACCACGGGCGAGGAAAGGCCCCTGGAAGAGAGGGAACGCCGGACATTACTGGAATACCTGGCAACGGGGAAAGAAAAGAGTTTTGACGATATCCGCGAGAAACTCGGATTCTTTGAAAGCTGCAAGTTCAATTTCGAAGATGCAAAGCGGACAAAACTTCAGGGAATGCAAACGGACGCGATATTGGCGAACAAGAATCTCTTCGGGAAACACTGGTACGACTTCCCGGAACCGAGAAAGAACGAGATTGTCGAAACGCTTCTCGAAGAACAAGACCCGAAGGCCTTGATTGAAAAGGCCGTCGGAGAGTGGTGTGTTACTCCCGAAGTGGCCGAGAAATTGGCGGATGTGGATCTTCCTGCCGGGTATATGAACTTCAGCCGGAAGGCCATCGAGAAATTGCTGCCTCACCTGGAGCGCGGCCTTCCCCTCATGGCGGGAGATAATTCTCCGTCTGCAATGACCGAAGCCGGGTATCTTCGACCCGATCAAAGACGATCAAAGCCGTTGGGATTCCTGCCCCGACCTCCACAGGACATCCCGAATCCCATTGTCAGACAGGCGTTGCACGAAGTGCGCGGTCTGGTCAATGCCATTATCCGCGAATACGGAAAACCGGCACGGATTCAGATTGAATTGGCAAGGGAAGTGAAAGGCTCCTTGAGAAGCCGTGAGGAAATTCTCAAGACGAACAGAGAGCGGGAAAGAGAGCGCAAAGAGGCCGCTCAAAAGATTGAGGAAGAGGGGCATAAACCCACACGAGACGCCATCGAACGATATCGCCTCTGGGAGGAACAAACTCATATCTGCATTTATTCGGGAAGAACCATCAGCCTCGCGCAAGTACTCGGCGGCGAAGTGGACGTGGATCATATTCTTCCATACGCGCGCAGCCTGGATAACTCCTATGCGAACAAGGTGCTCTGTTTCCGATCCGCCAACGCCGAGAAGAAAGACCGAACGCCTTATGAGTGGCTTGCGGAATCCGATGCGGCCCGCTACGACGAAATCCTTCAGCGCGCACAGAAATTGCCGTACAACAAACGGCGTAAGTTCAGCCGGAAAGATGTGGAACTGGACCATTTCATCGCTCGGCAGTTGGTCGATACGGCCTATATCAGCCGGAAAGTGGCGGAATATGTCCGTTGTCTTGGTGCAGATGTTGTTTGCACTAAAGGTCAGTTGACCGCCGAATTGCGCCATTTCTGGGGGCTTGACAACATTCTCAATCCGGCCTGGGAAGGTTATGAGAAATGCCGGGACGATCATCGTCATCATGCCGTCGATGCCATCGTGATCGCCTTGACAGACAGATCTCGCCTTCAGCAACTCGCAGCAGTCCGGCGATATACCCGCGATCCCCTGCAAAGAATGCTGCCGCCGCCGTGGGACAATTTCCGCGACGACGTGGAAAAGGCTGTGAATGCAATCAATGTATCCCACCGCGTTAGGCGGAAAGTGTCGGGAGCGTTGCACGAAGAAACCATTTACGGGCCGACAAAGCAGGAGGGAGTCTTTGTTTATCGCAAACCGGTGGAGTCTCTCACCACCAGTATGATTGAGGATATCCGCGATCCGTCCATCCGGGAAATCATTGTTCGGCGTCTGCGAGAACACGGCATCGATCCTTCAGCGAAACAGAAGATCTCCGCCGCTGTTTGGAAAGAACCGCTCACCATGCCGTCCGGTGTGCCGATCAAGAAAGTGCGCCTCCTCAGAAAAGACAAGACAGTTCAACGCATTCGGAATGGAGATGCAGCGGCTTATATCAAACCCGGCAGTAACCACCATGTCTGCATCTTCGAGATGCCGGACGGGAAACGAGATGCCATCTTTACTACTATGCTCGAAGCCGCCCGCCGCACCAGGGATGGGGAACCGATTATCCGGCGGGAACACCCAACCTGCCCGGAGGCGAAATTCCTTAGGTCCCTGAGTGCAAATGAGATGGTGATCATTGAAAATGGGGGCAAAAAAGAACTGTGCCGATTTGAAACCGCCGCCGCAACAAGTCGGCAAATGTGGTTCCGCCACCACACATTCTCTGGGAAGAGCAGTGACAAACGGGGACAGATTAGCAGGATGCCGAACAGCTTTGAGGGACGGAAAGTGACCGTGGATCGCTTAGGGCGGATTCGCTGGGCGAATGATTGAGGGCACAATTCGTGCGGGAGGCGGATCGTGATCAAACAGACCATCGAGATTTCGAGCAAGCCGACCCATCTGCGGGTGCGGAACGGCCAACTGCAGATCGAACAACGGGAGGATGAATCGAAAACAACCGCAAGCGTTCCGTGTGAGGATATCGGTATCCTGGTGGTGGACCAGGTTCAGACCACGTATACCCACAGCGCGCTTACGACATTGGCGGAGTCCGGGGCGATTGTGCTGGTCTGCGGCCAGGACCATTTGCCGGTCGGGATGCTGTTGCCGCTGGCGGAGCACACCGAGGTGGTCTGGCGTATTGCGGAACAGATCGACATTTCAAAACCGCTTCAGAAACAATTATGGCGTCAGCTGGTCCAGGCAAAGATTCGCGCCCAGGCGAAGAACCTCCCGGAGAACACCCCGCAGAGGACGAGACTCTTGAATCTTGCGCAGCGGGTCCGGTCCGGCGATCCGAGCAACATGGAGGCGCAAGCCGCAAAGGTATACTGGTCTGCCTGGCTCGAAGAGAATCATCCGTTCCGGAGAGACCCGGACGGGAAAGACCCTCTGAACAGCCTCCTGAACTACGGCTATGCGGTGCTTCGGGCCGCAGTGGCGCGGGCGGTGGTCTGTGCGGGATTGCTCCCCGCCATCGGGCTTCACCATGCCAACCGTTCGAATGCGTTCTGCCTGGCGGATGACCTGATGGAGCCGCTTCGCCCGCTGGTGGATGCCCGTGTCCGGTCGCTGTATGGAAGCGGCTGTCGGGAAATCGATCCGGCCGCCAAGCAGGAGTTATTGGGGATTCTGACGCAAAAAGCTTCGTCAAAAGATGGCGCGACGGGGCCGCTTATGGTATCCTTACAGCGAATGGTGGCATCATTGGTTCATTGCTTCGAGGGAAATGAGAAGGAAATCGACATCCCAACTGCAGTCGACACTTGCGAATCATGCAATTGAGCGGATATCGGTGCATGTGGATTGTTGTCATGTTCGACCTGCCGATGGATACCAAGAAGGCGCGCTATGCATACGCGCAATTCCGGAAAGAACTGCTGAAGGACGGATTCGAGAAGATGCAATATTCGGTGTATATCCGTCATTCCTCAAGCGAGGAGAATGCGGAAGTTCACGAGAATCGCGTGAAGCGGACTCTCCCCCCAGACGGGGAGGTTCGGATTCTCACGATCACAGACAAACAATTCGAGCGGATGCGCGTTTTCTGGGGAAAACGCCGCAAACCGCCCGAATCTCCACCCCAACAACTGATGTTTTTCTGAAGCCTTCTGCACCTAACTCCCTGTCAATTCAGGACTTGCGACAGGCAGATTGTAACTGATCCCAGCCTGAAGTCAATCCGCAACACAGACAGAAGAGAAATCGCCGCAATCAATTGTAACTGATCCCAGCCTGAAGTCAATCCGCAACGGTGAACACTTCGGGCATTGTCGGTCGTACATTGTAACTGATCCCAGCCTGAAGTCAATCCGCAACGAGGAACCGCCTGCAACCGGGGAGGAACCTATTGTAACTGATCCCAGCCTGAAGTCAATCCGCAACGAATAAGGTTGGCGAACATCGAGGACACTGATTGTAACTGATCCCAGCCTGAAGTCAATCCGCAACCGTTGTATTCGATGGCTGCGTCCGGTAAGCATTGTAACTGATCCCAGCCTGAAGTCAATCCGCAACATCCTGATGGTGGTTTCGGTCTGTCCACAAATTGTAACTGATCCCAGCCTGAAGTCAATCCGCAACACACCGGAGCATTTGGATAATTCATGTACGATTGTAACTGATCCCAGCCTGAAGTCAATCCGCAACGCCCCTGTCAATTCGTCTTTTCGTACCGCAATTGTAACTGATCCCAGCCTGAAGTCAATCCGCAACCACTGCGTCCACAGTGTCTATTGGGCCTTTATTGTAACTGATCCCAGCCTGAAGTCAATCCGCAACAGCCCGATACACCGAGCGGCAAGCGGCTTCATTGTAACTGATCCCAGCCTGAAGTCAATCCGAAACAATAGGACCCAACCGCTTTGCCGGTACTCTATTGTAACTGATCCCAGCCTGAAGTCAATCCGCAACGGTTGCATAGGAGATCCCTGATGCCTGTGCATTGTAACTGATCCCAGCCTGAAGTCAATCCGCAACATCGCAATCGGGTCCCCTGCGATGCGGTAATTGTAACTGATCCCAGCCTGAAGTCAATCCGCAACGTTGTTTTGTCGGGGCATTTTGTCGGAAGTATTGTAACTGATCCCAGCCTGAAGTCAATCCGCAACTATCGCAATCGGGTCCCCGGCGATGCGGTAATTGTAACTGATCCCAGCCTGAAGTCAATCCGCAACGATTTGGCGTTGGTGCAGCAATCGGGTGGGATTGTAACTGATCCCAGCCTGAAGTCAATCCGCAACAAATACATTACCATCGCTCGGCGTGGTGGGATTGTAACTGATCCCAGCCTGAAGTCAATCCGCAACGATTTGGCGTTGGTGCAGCAATCGGGTGGGATTGTAACTGATCCCAGCCTGAAGTCAATCCGCAACAACAGGATGGACACGAGACGGCGATGTCCAATTGTAACTGATCCCAGCCTGAAGTCAATCCGCAACAAGACTGAGTTGACATGGGCGCAAATGATAATTGTAACTGATCCCAGCCTGAAGTCAATCCGCAACAAGCGCTTCACTCGATGTACCCAATTCAATATTGTAACT
>JAKQSI010000092.1 GCA_029570205.1 Candidatus Omnitrophota bacterium
TCCTTCCCGTTTGTCCCATTCAAGGCCCCCTTCAGAGCCGAGGTCTGTCTGTTGCTCTCTCCCGGAAGCCCCATCCGGCCCTTTTGGGGTGCGGGTTTCTCTGTTCATCCTGACTTGCATGGTCTCATCTCTTCAAGAAACCACTCGCCGCGATTATTCTCGCGATATGCAACGGGTCTCACCCCTCTTCTGACAGGCTTGTGAGAAATGCGGGTTAATCTTTAATTTCAAGAACGCGGCATTGGCCCGGGGCGGTCCGGATTTCCAGCGTTCCTCCGCCGACCCGGATTGAAATCGGTTTCTTTTCATCGGTGAAGTCCGTGCGGCGAACCAGGACCCGGTTTCCCATGCGCAAGCCGGAGATCACCGGCCCGGGCTGCGAGGGCACATCAAAGCAAATCGGGGTTCCTCGTTCCAGGAATTCACCGTATTCCTGCGCTGCCGCCCAGACCGGATGCAGCAACTCCACTTCTTTTGCATTCTCTTCCGCTGTACACCACAAGAAGAAGGTGTCGGAACCTCTCAGTAGAAGATGCCAGAGAATCTCCCGGTATGCCCATTCACTCATCTGTTCCGCCTTGGCGGTTTTTGCCGGGGAGGGCGTTTCTTCTTCGCACGTTCCGACATCGACCGTGTGCCAGTGAACAAACGGGATAATGGGAATACTTTCCGGGGTGTACAGTCCCGCATTACTCCCGACTAATAAAGCGTTATAGAACCAGCGATAATCGCCCGGCTGGAAATCGTACCAGTTCCAGGTCCAGGACCAGGGATAGACGACGGGCATGGCAAAGGTAAATCCGGTTCCCTGAAAGTCGTTAGACCAATGACGGTAATGGGCCTTCTGATCGTGTAGCGCCGGTTGGCCGTCTACATAACGTTCGAAGTAGTCATACCAGTACCGCCATCCGTTGTGCGGGTATACGGCGTAATTGCCGACAAGACATTTCGGGAATTGTTCGAGGATCGGTTCCGCGTAAGCGACTCGCTGAAGATGGCTGCGGATTTGACGCAGCGCATCCTGGTACGCCAGGAAATCGCTGAGTTGCGGAATATGCTCCCGGCAAACCTTGCAGCGCTTGGAGGCGTCGTATGCTCGATTCCACTCCAGTGGGCCGTCGATCTCCCAATCGGTAAACACAAAATCCAACGGCAGACCTTCCTTGCGGTAGGCATCGACAAACTGCTCGAATCGTTCGCGAATGGGTAAAATGCGGTGATCCAGTCGAAACGGGCAGCCCATGGTTTTGGTTCCGAACGTTTCATCAAAGAACGACTTGCCGTTTTCATCAATGTGAGCGGTCTCTTCTGTACCGTCGCAGAAACTATAAATCAGGCCCGATGCGTTGATATTGACACGAAGCCCCAGTTTCTTCTGGGCACGGGCGACCGGAAGACATTCTGCGAGGCTTCCATTAACGTTCGCGTGGTTCCAGGAGCAGACGAGGCCGATGCCGCGCTCATCCAGCAGGCGTACCAGTTCCCCCGCCTGGGCGTCGCTGACCTTGCCGGGATTCATGGCGGGCCACAAGTACAGGGGTAAGCGATGCCCGCGACTGAACGCAAGGGGTTTCGCAGTGTCCAGGACCAATTGGATCGATTCGGGCCAAGTCATTCTATTTGTGTCGTCCGCATATCCTGTGAGAGATATGGCAAAAAAGATGGGGATAAAAATTCGGCAGAAAGACACATTGTAACAATGGTTCATATCGCAAACCTCCCATACTTGATGTCTGTATTTCATTCCTGCTCGGAACGGTTAAGCCGGATTTCGCTCTAAATCCTGTCTGCGAGCGCTCCTGTAGACATCCCCCGGCGAAGCCAATGATTTGGCAAAGAAAGTATAGTATCCCGCATAATAGCAAAGAGGGGCAAGATACGCACAACCCTCTCTGTATCTCTCACAAACGCGGATACCCCCGCAAAAAATCGACGGCGCGAACCAGAGAGAATGACGGGGAGAATCCAGAAACAGTGCGCGGGAACGGATATTTCCCCCCGAAGTTCGGGGGGGAATACAAAGGGGGTTGATTTCGGGCTTGCGGGATTTCGGCCGGGTTTCGCGTCAACCCCTACCTCACCTCCCCCATCTTCAGGGGAGGAACTCGCCCTGGGTTTCCGCAGCCTTGGAGAGGGAAATCCTGAGGAGCGGATTGGCTCCGCACAGACGATATTCCCTCTTGCATATTACGACCTTTTGAGACAGTCTCATTTGAATGGTCGGTTCCATTTTTCAGGACGGATGTCATGCGGACTCGTCTCAGATCGAATTGGGTTTCGTATTTCATTGCTGTCGGCCTGCTGCCGGTGTTCTGGTATTTCCGTGCGTTCTATGCGGAGGGGGATGGGGACCAGATCGCGCGGTTTATCGAAGCCGGGATTTGGTTCATCAAAACCGAGGTACTGTCCCAGGCGATACTTCAATTTGCTTACAAAATCTGTTCTCTCTGGAACTGGGATGGGATGCTGACCTTAAACCTGGTCTCCTCCATTGCCGGGGTCGTAATGGTCTTTTTCCTCATTCGAGCCGGAGAGGAAATGGGGGAGAATCGGTACACCTTTTTGGTAACGCTCTCGTCCGGATTCATAGTCCTCGCCTGTGGCCATACGGAGTATTATCCGCAACTTCTGGCGGGGATGGCGGCCTGGAATTGGGCATCCATGCGATACCTGCGCGGGTACGGATCGTCATTGCTTTCGTCGCTGCTGTTTTCGCTCTGTGTGTGGTTTCACCAGGAAGCGATTTTTGCCTTTCCCGCTCATTGTTTTCTGCTCATACTCCGAAAAGAAAAGAATCATTGGATTCCCTGGGCTTTCGGGCTTCTTCCGCTCGTGTTGCTTGCGATCATTCGGCTGGTTCCGCAGATTTCGCCGCTTCGCCTGGAAGGGATGTCGCACGGGTGGAATGTTGTTCCGCTATGGTCCACAGAGGGGACGGAGAAGTTGTACTCCATGTTCGAGTGGGCGCATGTGCGGGATATTCTGTATGCGTGGGGGCGACGCTCCATTGTGGCCTGGCCGATGATTGTGGCCAGCATTGTCATGCAGCGTTTCTCGGCCGTTCCCGGACAGGTGAATGAAACCGGGCAGATTCGATGGTTCCTGGCGGTCCAGTGTGCGGGGTTCTGGTTGTTGTGCATTTTGTGGCATCCCAACCTGGGAATTGAGGCGGATTGGGATTTGTTCGCAGTGGAGGCGATTCCTTCCACGCTTCTTGCGCTGACATTCATTCCCGTCATTGTTTCCAAACGAGTGACCTATTATTGCCTGATTATTCTGTTGTCATTCTCCGCACTGGATACATGGACCCGGATTTACGATCGGGCGCAGCCGGGAGCACGCGATCGGGGAAGTGTTGTGATTGAAGTGGGAGGCTCCGAAGACTTGTTGATCGTTCTGGATGGGCATCAGAAAGGGAAGGTGATTCCCTCCGTTCCGGAGGGTCGGCACTACCTGAAAATGATCGACCCGATTGAGCGATGGTCTGTGGACTACGTGCTTGTGGTGTCCGGCGGGCGTGAGACGAGGGTTATTGTGTCCAAATCACGCGATCTTCAGTACAAACCTGTACCGCATAGATGACGACAGGCACGGAGGGAATGACAGGCACGGAGGCCTGTCCTACCGGGATGACCGGGTGACAGGCACGGAGGCCTGTCCTACCATTTTTCCAGTAGGCCAGGCGTCTCTGCCTGGCGATTAGCGTCAATCCGCAATCCACAATTCGTAATTGTTGAGGGTTTGCGTTTTTGTAGGAGAAGGCTTAGCATAGCGATGTGTGACTCGCCGGGAGGTAGCTCGATATCGACGGGACGCCATGTCATCGGTTCTGGGCATTGATTTAGGTACGACGAATTCGGTGGCCGCCATGGTCATCGGTGGCTGCCCTGTTGTGATTCCCAATTCGTTCGGTAAACGTATTACTCCCTCGGTGGTTTCATTTGCCCGCGATGGGGAGATTTTTGTCGGCGAACCGGCCCGCAACCGGGCCGTCATCGACAACGCGCGAACTATTTTCTCTATCAAGCGCCGGATGGGGATGTCGCACAAGGTGTGGATTGACGGCGCATCTTACCTTCCCCAGGAAATTTCCGCGATGATTCTGCGGAAGCTTCGACGCGATGCCGAATCGTACTTGAAACACCAAGTCACACAGGCAGTCATCACAGTCCCCGCCTATTTCAACCATGCACAACGGCAGGCCACGCGAGAAGCCGGAACCATCGCCGGACTGGATGTGATTCGTATTATCAACGAACCGACCGCCGCTGCCCTCGCGTATGGCCTTCATGAGGCAACAGAGTCCAAGACGATTTTGGTCTATGATCTGGGCGGAGGAACCTTCGACGTTTCCCTGCTGGAGATCGGTGACGGGCTTTTTGAGGTTTTGGCAACCGGCGGTAACAACCGCCTGGGGGGCGATGATTTCGACCGTGCCCTGATGGAGGATGTTCGGGTGCGGTTCAAGACCCGAACGGGGGTGGATCTATTCAACGATCCGTTTGCCTGTGCCAAGATTCGCGAGGAAGTTGAGAAGGCCAAGATCAGCCTTTCCCAACATCGGCAGGTATCCATCAGCATCCCTTTTATCTCGGCCACCGACAATGGCCCGCTGCATCTGGAAGAGGAATTCACACGGATTCAATTCGAGCAGATGATTGAGCCTCTGGTCACCTCCACGATAAGCCCGATTCAACGGGTGTTGAGAGAGGGGAAAAAGGACACGGAGGAGATCGATCAGGTCCTGTTAGTTGGTGGGTCCACACGAATTCCGCTTGTTCAGCGTGTACTCCAGGAAACTGTCGGAATCCGCCCGGATATGGCGCCCAATCCCGATGAGCTGGTGGCCATCGGCGCGGCGCTTCAGGCATCAATTCTGGAAGGGGAGCTGAAAGGCTCCGTTCTTATGGATGTGACACCGTTCACGTTGGGGGTCGAAACGGAAGGAGGGGAATTCGCGCCGATCATTCCCCGAAACAAACCCATTCCGATAGGAAGGAGCCGGGTGTTCACGGCGCCCCCGAAAGAACAGGGAGCGGTTGAGATCCATGTGCTGCAAGGCGAATCCAATCGTGTGGATCAGAATATCTCGCTCGGGCGCTTTCACCTGGATCATATCGGGTGTTCGGGAAAGGAATCCCAAGTCCGAGTTACTTTCTTTGTCAATTCGGATGGGATTGTGCAGGTCAGCGCGGCCAATACCGGCACGGGCCACCAGGAAAATCGGTTGATTTCAGGATTACAGACGCTCTCGCGCTCCCAGTTGGACGAGCTGACCCAGTCCGCCCAACAACGCGAATTGGATGCCCGGAGACGTGAGCGTGAAATGGACCGGCTGGTTCGGGAGGCACGGGAGATGATCCGCCGAGCCAGAAATCTGCTGGAAAGTCTGGTAAAAAGCGAACAAAGCGTTATGCTGGAAAGTATTGAATTGCTCAACGAAGCCCTGCTCACCGGCGATCGGGATTCTCTCAAGAACTGCATTTCCGATATGGGGTTCCTGTTAGAGCAGATGGAAGAAACGACGGAACCTGTGAGTTGACCGCGACAAGGGGCGAGATTCCCATTTCGGGAGTATGACAGTGACCGCTATCTTCGATCCGTATCTGATTTTACAGGTTCGGCGCAATGCAACCCGTGAGGAGATCAAACGCTCCTATCGCAGGCTTGTTGTTCGATGTCATCCCGATGTGTGCAGCGAACCGGACGCCGCCGACCGATTCCGGCGTGTCGTTGCGGCTTACGAGATGATCGACGAAGAAAAGAAATCCACGGTTCGTCCGGCGCATACAGGCCGTCATTTCCAGGCTGCCGCCGGTCCGCGTCCCGCGCCGTCCGCTCAGCAGGCTCAGCAGTCTGCTCGGAAGCGATTCAGTATGAAGCTGGGACGGAAACTGGATCATCTCAGTATTCAGGAATTGATTGCGCGGTTTGAGGGATCATACAACCGTTATGTGAGAATTGCGGCGGCGCAAGCTCTCGGAAGACGTCGGTGCCTGGCGGCTGTCCTGGCCTTGTCGCGAAATGTGGCGTCTTGCACCGATAAAGAGGTACTCCTGGCCATTATCGGCGCGCTCGGTGAAAGCCGGATCCCACGGGCGGCATATACACTCGCGCCGCTTTTGGGGCATCGGGACCTGGATGTTGCCTCGGCGGCGGAACAGGCGATCTATGCGCTGAAAACGGAGGTCACTGTTCCCATCCTGGAACGTCTGCTGCGTACGGAGCCTCTGATTATCCGTGCGCGGATGGTGCGTACATTGAGGCGGATTCTCCGTTTTGCAGCGGCATGATTCGCTGAGATTCTTCCGGCTCATTTCTGAGTCACCCCTCCCCCCAATCCCTCCCCCGATCTTCGGGGGAGGGATTTCGTCGCACCAATCGAGGTCCGGTCACACTTGGTCCGGAATCACGTAAGGCTCGCGATACTTGCGTTTCAACAGCGCATTGGCTTCATCGTCGCCGACGATTTGTTCCTTTTCAGGATCAAAGACCAATTGCCTTTTGACCCGGTGTGCGATCATACCCAGGTGGCACAGCGCCGCGGAATAATGCCCCTGAAGGACCTCGCCGTTCTGATCCTCGCGTTTCCGGCTGCGGACGGCCTTGATGAAGTTGGCCTTGTGGTTGCCGCCCTCGTTGCGTTTCTTGCCGGGTTCCCGCTTTTCCCCCATAAAGAACTCATATTCGTCATATCCGCGAATGACCAACATGCCTTCTGAACCGTAGAAGAGGTTCCCGACCCCTGTGCCTTCTTCCTCGTTGGTGATCCAGGGCCGGACATCAAAAACAATCTGCTTGTTTTCCTTGGGATACCGGAACGCGGAAACACTGACATTGGGGATTTCCTTGTCATCATCGGTCCAGATGTACATGCCCGCCATGGTGCAGATCTCTGTGGGGAGAGTAACACCCAGCCCCCACATGCACATGTCCATTTCATGCACGCCCTGGTTGCCCAAGTCGCCGTTACCGTAGTCCCAGAAATAGTGCCAATTGTAATGGAACCGGTTTTGTGTGAACGGGCGCAGGGGCGCCGGGCCGAGCCACATATCATAATGCACCCCGGGAGGTACAGGTTCCTCTTCCTTGTGCCCGATCGTAGGTCGATTGCGGTAACACAGGCCACGCGCCATATAGACCTCGCCGATCTCGCCGTCCCGCATCAATTGGACGGCCTCCTGGACAGCCGGGGAGCTGCGCAATTGCACGCCGTACTGGACAATTCGATCGTATTTCCGCGAGGCCTCGACCATCTTGCGTCCTTCCCAAACATTGTGGGAAGCCGGTTTCTCGACATACACGTCTTTTCCGGCCTGGCAGGCCCAGATCGTTCCCAGAGCGTGCCAATGATTGGGAGTTGCGAACGACACGGCGTCAATCGAGGAATCCTCGAACACTTTCCGCATATCCCATTCGGTTTTCGGCTTCCGTTTGTAAGTCTCCTCGAAGGATTTCGCCCGCTCCATGAGGATGTTTTCATCGATATCGCACAGCGTGACAACTTCCACGTCGTCCAGCTCTTCAAATCCCTTAATATGTCCTTTTCCCTGGCCCCGGATTCCGATGCAGGCCATACGAATCCGTTCGTTCGCTCCTTTTGGACGTGCGGCCGGATTGACCGCCTGCGCCATCGACTGATACCCACCCAGCGCCACCATTCCCGTCACTACACGGGCGCTGCTTTTCAAGAAATCGCGTCTCTTTGTTTCCATCTGTCACGATCCTCTCTTTTTGAACAAATTGACCGTTTCCGAGCCGTTCTCTGGGACGGTCCCGGACCATTCATCCTATCCCTCTCCCGCCGCGCTTGATAGGGAAACGGAAGTGACATACTGTTCTTATGGGAGGGCGAGGCTCCTGCCGAGCCGCAGGCAATAAGAATATCGGCTCGGCAGGAGCCTCGCCCTCCCGGAAATCCGTGATCCAAAGGGGGTATTCAGCGATGCCGCGAGCTCTTTTCTCAACCTTCTTTGCGCTTTTGCTTACCGCCCTGGTTTTGCCCGTGTCCGCCGATGAATTCGACGGCCTGCGGGATGCGCTGAAACGGGCGTGGGAGCCGTTTACGCATTATTCGGCAGAGATTCATGCGCTGACATATCAAATCACTGCAAACAATCGCACCATGCATCTGGTTGGGGAAGCGACCCGAACCGTCGAAATCCAGAAGATCCATGATCCTGCCAAGGGGGGCCAGGAATGGCTGCACGATCTGACCGAAGAGTGGGGCATGGGCCAGGATTCACCAGGAAGGGAGTACCGACGAAATGAATATGCCTGGACACCGGAATCACTGTACTGCCAGCTATTGAGTACACGAGAACCCAACGGGCAGACTCATTATGTCGGAATTGTCGGGCAGGATGTTGCCATATCATTCTTCTATCCTCATGCCGTCATAGGCAGGCGCTTGTCAACCGTCTATCCTGCACCGGACGTTACTTATACGTATTCCCAGCCTGCTGAGGACTACCAGGGATTGCCCGGAATGCGGATGACCTCCCGGAGTGCCGATATAACCGTATGGTTTTCTCCGGAAAAGGACCTTTTCCCGATCCGCTGTTTGTATTGCGCGCCGCAAATCGGCAACATAGATCGATCGATCCATACCGTTGAGGAATTCGGCACGGCGGATTACAGGGGACGCTCGGTTTACTATCCGAAGAATTACACATACGAGGAATTCGAGCCGGGTTTCAGCACGTGTCGTGGACGGTATGTCATGGAAATCCGTTCGATTCAGTTCCACGAGTTCGATCCGCAGTTCAATCCCACAGTGACATTCCCTCGTGGTATTGAAGTCAAAGGCGGTCAGGCGGGAATCTACGAGTATCGCACGTTTGTTCCCGAAGATCATCCCGGCGGGCACTGGAATTCCATCACACTGGCTACGTCCATTTCATACGGTGCGCTGATTGCGCTTTTGTTTGGTATCTGGCTGCTGATTCGGGCGTATGACAAGTATCGGTCGTAGAGAGCAGAGAGAATTAGGAATTACGAATTGAAGAGAAGAAGGGGAGCGGGGGCGTCTCGCCCCCGGTTTTCACAGAAGGTCCAGGAATTTTAAATCGGCGGCGGGAAGAGGGTAATCTTTCAACCGGGAGCGCAAAATCCATTTGATTTCCTGGTGGTACTCCGGCCTGGGTATCCCGGATCGATGTCGGCATTCATACACGTGCAGGGTGATTCGAAAATGGGAGTACGTGTGCTCCACCATGACCAGGTACGGGCCGACCTCGATTTCAATCCCCATCTCCTCTCGCAGTTCACGGATCAATGCCTGCTCGTGGTTCTCTCCGGGTTCCACCTTGCCACCGGGGAACTCCCACAATCCACCCAGCATTCCGCCGGAAGGACGTTTGCCGAGCAAATACCGTCCATTCTTGCGAATTACCGCCGCAACGACCTCATAGTGCGGGATCTTTTTTCTCTGTGTACGAGTCGGCAACTCTTCAACGTTGCCCTGCTGCAAAGCATCGCAGACCTGTCGGACCGGGCATTGTGGACAAATCTGTTTTTTGGGCAAACAGATCCGTGCGCCGAGTTCCATCATGGCCTGGTTGAAATCGCCGGGATGTTTCGGCGGAACGAGATCCCCGGCAATTTCCCACAACCGCTTTCGGATTTGCGCGTCTTCCAGGGCATCGCGAATGGCGAACAGGCGAGCCAGAACCCGTTTGACATTGCCATCCAACACCGGCGCACGAATCCCCAGCGCAATGCTCGCAATTGCCCCCGCTGTGTATGGCCCAACACCCGGCATTTGTGACCATTCCTCCGCCGTCTGTGGGAAGGCGCCGTTTCTCTCGCTGATAATGATTTTCGCGGCACGTTGAAGATTCCGCGCGCGGGTGTAATATCCCAGCCCCTGCCAGACCCTCAATAATTCATCCTCCCCTGCTGACGCAAGATGTTTCACCGTGGGGAACCGTCGCATAAATCGCTCGAAATAGGGAATCACTGTTTCCGCGCGGGTTTGTTGCAGCATGATTTCCGAAACCCAGATCGCATAGATGTCGTGTGACCGACGCCATGGAAGATCGCGGGCGTGTTTTCGGAACCAGTTCAGCAAGGCTCTGCGGATGCGGGGACGTTTTGCGGTGAGGGCGTTATTGGTTAAGTAGGATTTTTCTGGTGGCATGTTGGTATCCTGAAGACCCTCACCCCGACCCTTCCCGGAGGGAGAGGGAAACGATGAATTCTCTCCCGGAGGCGATGTTATTGAGTCACGGGCATTCGGGAAGGGCCGGTTGTTGAGCTTGTCGAAACGCCGGCCCTCCGATCCTTCGGCAAGATCAGAAACCGGGACTGAGATCGCCACGTCGCCGCCCGGAGTCTGCGAAGGGCGGCGACGTGGCGATCTCATGGCTTGCGTTCCGCGGCGGCGAGATTGCCACGCTTCGCTCGCAATGACAGACCGCCGCCTCCCGCAACGACGGTTGCAGGCGAGCCTTCTCAGGAGAAAACACGATGAAAAGATTCTTTCTCATCAGTTGGGCGCTCTTTCTTCCGGTGATGTTCATTTCTATGAATGTTGCCGGTGAAGGAGAGTTGCCGAAAGTGAAATGGATCAACCAGGGAATGGGGCAATATTATGTTCATCCCCTGGCTGCGGATTTTGCCTATACGCCCGGTCTTGAGATTCTGGCTGTGAGCGGGGATGACCGGATGGTCAAGCTGATCAATCCACAGGGCAAGACGATCTGGACATTCAACCACTTCGACAAACGTCTGACCGCTGTGCCCGCAGCGGGCGATGTGGATCAGGACAAGGAAATGGAGATCCTGATCGGTAGCGGGGACCAGTCGATCACCTGCCTTGGAGCGGATGGAAAAGTGGAATGGAAGAATCGCCTGGAGAGCGGGATTGTCTGGTCCGGGGTGACAATTGCAGATCTGGACGGATCGGGCGCATTGACCATTGTCACCGGCACAGAGAAGGGGGATGTTCTGGCTTTCGATGGCCGGGGGCATCCACTCTGGACCCGTCCGTTGGGGAATGGAGTCAGCAAGCCGCTGCTGGTGGCGGACCTCAACGGAGAGACGGGGCTGGAGATGGTTGCGCTGTGCGACCACCGTTGGCATGGCCTTTCCGGCAAGGGAGAGGCGCTTTGGCAGCGGATGGGCGCCCAGGCGGCAAGCAGCCCGATAGCCGCCGACCTGGACCGGGACGGATTGCCGGAGATTCTTCTTCTCACCTCGGATGGGCAGGCGCTTTGCCTGGAAGGAAAGACGGGCGCACCCCGTTGGGCGCATCGCACAGCAGGCGGGAATATCACCGGTGGGTGCGGGATTGCACTCGGTGACCTGGACGGAGATTCCTCACTTGAAATTGTTTTTGCCGATGACGCCGGATTTGTGTATATCCTCAACTGGAAGGGTGAAGAGATCCGCGCGATTCGCCTGGAACATGCCGCCTCCGGCAGCGCGTCCATCGGCGATGTGGATGGCGACGATGATCTGGAGATTCTGTGTTCCGGCATGGACGGCATTCTGCGTTGTCTCAATTTCGCCGGTCAAACCGAATGGGACTATCGAACACAACGTCGGTTACAGGTCCCGCCGACACTCGCCGATATCGACCAGGATGGCACGGTTGAGATTCTTCTCGCAACCGGCGACGGCGATCTGGTTTGTCTTTCGTGTAATGGGAAATATCAGCCTGAACGGTTGCCCTGGCCGAGTCGCCTCTTTGATCTTGGACAGACAGGGTGGATGCGATGAACAAACATCTTACGAAATCATTCCTGATTCTTCTTTCGACCGTTTTCTTTGTTCCGCCGGTTCTCGGCGGGCGGTTGGTAGCGGGACGGTATGAGGTTCGCGATCTTGTGCCGGACCCGGATTTTGCTCAATCCGGTGGTGCGATGACGATCTCGGATCAGAAGGTGCAAATCGGAGACCTGACCCTGGTCAGCGGACTGCCGTACAGCGTCGGCGTTCGCGCACAGGGGGATGGGAACCTTCTCATTTCGCTGGAGCCGAAACAGGCGGGAAGTGAGGCCGTATCGCTGACTATTCCTCTTGACGATTCCAGGTTGACATACACACATCGGACTTTCACGATTAAGTCGTCGGGACATGTCGCGGAGTTCACGCTGTATCTCCAATCCTCTGCAGGCAAGGCAATTGTTGATGAACTGCACATCACGCCACCTGCCAACCTGCTTCGGAACGGCGGATTCGAGGAGCGAATGAACGCGCATCAGGATGTGCATCTTGATGAGGATCTAAAGAAATTCTTTTCGGCAGTGGCCGCTTTCTGGTCCATAACGGGAGGGGATCTGCAGGCTGTATTGTGTGAGAATGCCGGATACGGCGCCTCGACAGGGCTGTCGATCGAGGGTGGAGCCGGGGACATCGAACTGACCTCATCACAGATTGTGTTGGATTCCCTCCTCGGTCCCGCCATGCTGGGGACATGGGTGAATGCCCCCGATGGTGCGCATGTTGAAATGTCGGTTCGGGGTCATCCGCTTGAGGTACAGAAATTGACTACAGAGGTCAGTGGCCTGCAATTTCTGTCTTCGCCCATCGAATCGTTTCCAACAACCGTGAACCGTATCTCGGTTTCTTTTCGCATTTCCAAAAAAACGGACAAGGCGGTTGTTCTGGATGATGTGCAGCTGATGGAATTAACTCCACCCAAACCCGATCTGAAAGTGTTTGTCAACCAGGTCGGATACGAGCCGGGAATGCCCGGTCGGTTTGTGGTAGCAACAACATTTCTCGATGAAGATGGGGTGAAATATGCTCTCCGTCCCGCCGGTGGGGGCACGCCGCTGGCCGAGGGGACGCTGGAGTGTGTCGGCAGGGTGCATGAGGGGCGGGTTGACGATTGGGGTGCGTTCTACTGGCCGGGTGAATTCCCCGCGAACATTCCCGATGGCGAGTATGTTATCGAGGCTCGGACGGAGGAAGCGCAGGCCGTCTCCGAGACATTTCAAATCGGGCAAAGCCTGTTGTCGAAAGAGACATCGGAGCTTGCGGTGGATTTTTTCCGGTATCAGCGATGTGGCATGGAGATACCGGGCTTTCACAAGGCGTGCCACCTGGATGATGCGCGGCTGCCGGATGGAACCCACGTGGAGGGATGGGGCGGCTGGCATGATGCGGGGGATTACAACAAGTATCTGGGTGGAGGCTCCTATACAGGCATAGCGGCTTTTTCCCTGGCGTACGCTGTGCATGATGGCCCGGCGCGTTTCGACAAGATGGACCGCAATGGAGACGGTGTGCCGGATGCGCTGGATGAGGCCGTGTGGGGTGGAGATTTCCTGCGTCGGATGATGGACTGGGAGGGGGGAATGCACAGTTCCATCAGTACCGGCTACACCTTCTTTGGTGACCCATCTCTTGAAACGGACGGGTGGATCGGCAATGACGATGACCGGCCGGTCCACCCAGGAAGTAGTTACCAGCATTTTGCCGTCGCAACTTGGGCTATTCTGGCAATGGAAATCCCGGACCGTCGGGAAGAGTATCTTGCCTCTGCGCGGAAACACTGGGATTACGCTCTTACTCACCGTGGGGCGGGTGAGCAATTTCTTATAGACGCTCTCTATTTTTATGAAGCCACAGGGGATGAGAAGGTCTATGGAGAAGTGACTCGCCTCGTTTCGAATCTCCTGAAGGGACAGATCAAGGAAGGCCCGTGGCGGGGCGGGTTTGGTGATCCGAAGGCTCCGGCAACGGACTTGGTGAATATGGGGGTTCGTCCGGCGGCATTGGCGTTGTTTGCTCTTAAGCATCCCGATGATCCGCTTTCGGTGCAGGTTCGAGACTTTCTGAAAAACTATCTGAGGTTCTGTGAGGCGATTTCCGACAATCCATTCGGGATCACACGATTGATGCACGGAGAGGAGCCGAATTATTTCTTCCCTCGCGGTGGATGGGCGGTGGGCAATGACAGCCAGTATCTGTCTCAAGCCTGGGCGGCCTGCCTGGCGAACCGAGTGGTTCCGGATGAACGCTGGTTGGCGTATGCCGAAAGGCAGCTGGATTGGGTACTGGGACTGAATCCGCTGAATGTCTGCCTGATGGAAGCGGCGGGGTCGATCAACCTGCCGACCTATCATCATCGGTATGTCATGATTCCGAACAATCCACGCGGCGCGGTTCCCGGCGCGGTGGTGAACGGGATTGTCGGGACGGACCCATATCACGATTCTCCGCACGTCGATATGGACCCGTTCCCTCTGGCGGAATACGAGTGCAATGAACCATGGCTGCCGCACAATGCGTTTTTTGTTCTGGCAATCTGCGAATGGGGGACCAGTCGTTGCGAGAAGCACTGAGAGTTCATCAATCTCTTGCCCCTGTTTCTGTGCCTGTGATAATTTGAACCGTGCGAAGGATGTTTTTACAGGACAGAACTGTGGAGTGTGGATCATGATCGAATGCACCACGACGAAAGAATCGGGTCTTGCCAGGTTGAATATCAAGGGGCGCATTGACACGAACACGGCTCCGCAAGTGCAGAAAGAGTTGGACGATCTGATTGCGGCAGGGGAGCAGAAGATCGTGTTGAACCTGGAAGAAGTGCATTATGTCAGCAGCGCCGCACTGAGGGTGTTTCTGGTCACCCAGAAGCAGTTGAAACGATCCGGGGGTGAGGTGATTCTGTGCGGGGCGGCTCCATCGGTGATGGAGGTTTTCAAATTGAGCGGATTCGACCAGATTTTCCGGGTGGTTAAGGGCGAGGAGGGGATGTAGCCGAGTTATACCCTCCCCCCAATCCCCCCGTAAACGGGGGGAAGGTTCTTAACTCCCTCCCCGTTTACGGGGATGGTTGGGCCGTGGGAGTGTGGCGCTGGAAGCCGCTATTTGCCGTACACCTTTTATCGCGGGCGCGGGTTTGGTAGCATGAATCTCAATTTCGATATTCCACATTCAGAAAGGACGTATCCATGAAAATCTCTCGTTTCTTCATGATGGTTGGGATTGCCGGTCTGTTGGTTGTGCCGTTCGCCTCGGCGCAGATGACCTCTCCGCCGGAATGGAAGCCCCTGTTCAATGGGACCAATCTGGACGGATGGCATCTGAAAGTCCCGGCAACCGATCGGGATGTCCCAAGCTGGGCAGCGGTGAACGGCGTGCTGGTCAATGTTCCGCCCTCGGAGCGCGGTCGGCACGGGATCGATCTGGTCAGTGATATTACACTCGGCAGCCATGAGCTCTATATCGAATTCATGGTTCCCAAAGGCAGCAACAGCGGTGTGTATATCATCGGCCAGTATGAGATCCAGGTGTTTGACAGTTTCGGTGTAACCCCCCCCTCGAAAACCGACTGCGGCGGTATCTATAACATTATTGCCCCCAGTGAAAACGCTTCGCTGCCGCCCGGAGTGTGGCAATGCTTCCATGTTATCTTCCACAAGGCCAAAGTGGATAAGAGCGGCAAGGTTCTCCAGAAACCCCGAATTACCGTTTATCATAACGGCAAGATGGTGATCGATAACCAGGAAATCGAAGGTGTGACCGGCGCAGCCCTGAACGACAATGTGATCGAGCAAGGCCCGCTGTATCTCCAGGGCAATCACGGGATGGTGTTCTATCGCAATATCTACTACAAACTGATTGAAGACTGATCGCTCTGTCCCGCAATCGGATCTGAGGCAAAAAAGGCCCGGCCCGAGACTGTCGAAGGCCCGGCCTTTTTTCTGATCTCGAACCGGCGGGCCGTAAGCGAATCAACCGGACATATTATTCTTTACGAAAGAACCCTCACTCCAATCTTCACCGAAAGGAACAGGCAGAAAAGGCTGTGACAGGTTTCCAACCTGTGAAGTTACAGGACGCTGAACAGCGCCAGGCATTCCAACTCAGGAGCGTACAATCATGCGCCGACGATCCGTCATTATCCGTATGTATCTTGGTTTGTTTCTGACTTTTGTCTGCGGTTTTGTTTTAGCCGCGCCGGTTCCGGTCTATCAGGCGGACCGGCTGGAAACCTGTTTTCGGGAGTGGCTGCTCTGCGGTCCGTTTCCGAACACACTTCCGGGAAATGAGGATGTAACCGACTATAAGCACGGCGAACGCTGTGTCGGATTCTTCCACGACTATCTCGAATCCATCGGTGGAGAGAAGAACGCGAATCCAAAGGACGGCGAGGCAGGGTGGCGTTATTTCAAGTCCGATTCGGATTTCATCCGCCTGAACGACATTTTCCATCCCAATGAATTGGTAGTGGGGTATGGATTCTGTCTGATCGAATCGCCGCAGGATCAGGACGCCATGCTGTCATTCGGCTGCAATGATGGGGGGCGAATCTGGCTGAACGGGGAGATGGTCCATGAAATCCATCTTCCCGACGGTCGCTGGCTGGAGAAAGATGACGATTACATTCCGATCAAGCTCCGGAAAGGAACGAACCGACTTTTGGTGAAGATTGACGAGGGCAGCGGCGATTACGGCTTCGTTGTGCGCCTGTTGGATTACAAAAAGACGGTGGCGGAACTGCGGAAGAACCTGGAAACGCACAAGCATCTTTCGGTTGTAACGCTTGACGAGGATCTCACTTTCATGTTCGGCACGCCGCACAGGATTGCCGCGCTCGCGGCGCCGGGGACCAAAGTAAAATTTGAAATAGTCGACAAATCTGGCCGGGTGTTTCGGACGCTATTCGGGCAGCCCGGTTTTCTGGTAACCATGCCGCTTCAGGGTATTCCACAAGGGGAGTTTTCCGTTCGCGCCTCATTTGAACTGGCGGATGGCGATATGGCCGTTTCCGAGGTGCGTCATTTCAAAGGCCGTCTTCCGCGTCATGGCTCGCCCGAACGCCTCGGTGCAGACTTGGCCTTGCGCGACGAGAATGGGAAACCGTATCTGCCGATTGGGACATACGGCGCGCCACAGGCTGATTTTGAAACAATCCGCAAAGCGGGGTACAACTTTGTCATGGGCGGGGCGAATGATCTCGATGCCGCCCAGGCGGCCGGTCTCAAAGTCGGGCTTGGTATGCACGGGCAAGGCAAGACGTGGTTGGACGAAATCCGCGAGACGGTCAGAGCCAACCGCGAGCATCCTGCACTGCTTTTCTACATGCTGTTTGATGAACCGGGATACAATCGGGCGGACCTGATGTTGATCTATGATGCGTACAACCTGATCCACAAGGAAGACCCCGTTCATCCGATCTACCTGGTGATCACCAATTCAAAGGTCTACGAGACTTTCGGGCGATGCTGCGATGTCCTTGCCATCGACACGTATCCCATTTCACGCGGCACGATCGAGAATGTGGGGGATTGCATTCTGAAAGCGTATCGGCTTTCGGATGGCGATATCCCGGTCTGGCATTGCGGGCAGTTGTTTGCCTGGCCGGCAGACCGGTATCCCACTCCCGCCGAACACCGAATGATGACCTATATGGCCGTTCAATCCGGTGTCAAAGGACTTCTGTGGTACACCTACAAATGGGACCGGAATTCCCTGCCGGATGATGAGCCGGTTTTGTGGCAGGAACATATCCGGATCATGGCAGAACTCAAAGAACTGGAGCCGGTAATTGTTTATCCGGGACTCGGAGAACATCTGGGCACAGGAAACTATTTCCTGAGAGCCTCCGCAAAACAAGGCCCCGGCGGAGAGACTTACGTGTTTGCGGTTAATACCTCCAAAACCGAGATGCTGACCTCCAAAATCCAGTTGCCGACAACTCTAACCGGCGACATTGAAGTCTGGAAAGAGAATCGGAAGGTTTCCATCAAGGATGGACTTCTTGTGGACCGGTTTGAGCCGTTGGGGGTGCATGTGTATCGGTTTCGGTGAGAGGGGGTTACCTCAGTCCGAGGTTCCCTCATCCTAACTCTCTCGCCGGTCCGCGAGCAACCGGGTGTTCTTGCGCGGGCAGGGATTTGCTTCTCTCCCGATACAAGCGTTTTTTTCTGCCCTATAATATGTATCTCATTGGAGAGATTACCGGGACAGGGTCCCGGTGTAATTGACTCCGACAGATTCTCCAAAAGGGACAGGAAGGGCACGGAGATGTCCTGGTTTTCGGTTCTCGTTGTTTTTTTGATTCTGATGACCTTCTCTGCGGTCGTGCTGATCGTGTTGGGGATTGGGGTGTTTCTGTTCTGGTGGTCCAAAGAGGAGAAGCATCCCTCGATCACAGCGGATCATTTTGCATTCGAGGTCTCGGATCTGAAAAAGTCGGTGGAGTTCTACACCAATCAATTGGGGTTGAAACTCCTTTCCACGAACATTGATGAAGAGCACCATGAAGCCTTTGCTTTCATCGAGCTGGGTGGAGGAAATCTGGAGCTGCTTCAGATGCTTGATGAGGACAATAAGCCCCTTCCCATTCTGGAGAAAAAAGAGTTTCATCCGCTTTACTGTCCCCACCTGGCAATGAAGACCAGGGACATGGACAAACTGGTGCGGTCCCTGCGCGAAAAGAACTTGTCGATTGTGAAAGGTCCGCTGGAGATTCCCGGTACGGTCCGCTGGCTGTACTTGGCAGACCCCGACAATAATATCCTGGAGTTTGTGCAATGGCTGTAAGGAAAATTAAGAATTAAACCGAATTTCCTTTCGCAGAATAATTTCCTATCATTTCATCGAATACATGAGTACCCTTTTTCGCCCCAAAAAATCCCCTAACCTGCCATAATGCTGACTTTATGTAATCGATCCCATAAAAAATTTGTCGGGAGTTTCATCTCGGGCAATTCGGGTGGGTTGCCCCTGTATTCACTCGTAAGCGCCATTCCTCCCCGGTGATTCCGGTAAAAACCGAAATCTCGACTATCGTCAGGATTTTCCCATCCTTCAGAGAACCGGATCGTCTGAACCATGATTTCCCCGATTCGCGGATTATCATGATTTTCTTCATCAAGGTCATCCCGAAATCAAGCAAATCATGGTTCAGACAATCAATCATCAGGCGCCCCTCCACCCACCCTCTCTCTACAACCCGGAATCCGCTGCCCACAAATTGTATGGTATAGATTCCCGCACGTACCCACCTGGCA
>JAKQSI010000093.1 GCA_029570205.1 Candidatus Omnitrophota bacterium
GTCTCCCAAAGAGAGCAGCAGACAGACCTCGGCTCCGAGGGGTCGTTCAGGGACAAAAGGAGAAAGGGGAGGAGACTCCCGCTACGGCGAAAACAGGGGGATGGCTTTCAGATTCGCATACGCTGCAGCAAAAAGAGCCTGCAACACCGGATGGCTTCGCAATGCCTCATGATCGTCCAGATCCTCATCCCCCAACCCGATCGCGTACACCCATCGAATAACGTTCCTGTACACTCTGTTTTCATAAGGTCACCTTCCTGGCATACAATAAGTTCTTATCAAAACTCTATTTATGCCATAAAAGGTGGCCTTTAAAAATGGCTCCCGTGAGAAATCCGGGTTAAAAGATAAAGTAAACCGGTACTTGTGTGGGTCAAGCGGAACCGCGAGAAGGTGCAGCGGTGGCTCGTTGAGGATTTCGGCGACACGTTGATCGTCGAAGACGCTCAGGGGGGCGCAAAGAACAGGTCTATCGTTCTGAGTGCGAAATTGAGCCGAAAAGACAAGTGATTTTGGGCTGAGTCGAGAGATTTGACAAATTGCTTTTGCATGGAGGCGCAAAATGGAAAGTTCTACTGCCGCATGCGGCAGCGAATTGGAGCCGTTATGAACGAAACAGCATTACTTGAATTCGAAGAAGCTCCCATGGTTGAGCCTGGTACTCGTCAGTTGAAAGAGTATCAACTCACCTTTGAGGACCGGATCTTTCTCCGGAGCCAGGCGGCTCTCTGCTGAGAGGTTATCCATAAGTGAAGGGGGTTCGAAGAACGGTTATGGGTATTTGACGTTGAAACCGGATCTTTGGTAAGAACATTCTCCGGCCATTTGTCTGAGGTGACTTGCGTGGCGTTTTCACCGGACGGTCGCAGAGTCCTTACGGGAAGTGAGGATGACACTGTGAAACTATGGGATATGCGCACAGGAGCGTTAATTCAGATCTTTGAACAGGCGTGGATTAGCGCCGTAGGACGCCAATGTTCCGGGCCGTTTGCTCCACGGTGAATAATTCCTCCGTGGCGCGTTTCACTCTTTGGGGAATGTCACAAGATTGCCCGGCGGTAGATCGTGTCTCCGTCGAGCCGTATCACAGTGAAACGGCATTCCTGATCGCGGGTCTGTGAGCGAACCGGACCGCGGACGGACGTTCAGTGACCTTCCAGAGTGAACGGGTCTCTTCGGCGGGGAGATCGACCAAGGGGCTTGGGGCCGTCCGGTGGGGCCGGGTTTTTCCCTCTGGTGCTCACTCTATGCTCACTTTTCAACCACCGGGAGTCTGTCCAGCGTCAGCAATGTATTGTAAGTCTTGTATTTTCGGTCATTTAAGTTAAAGCGGGAGACGGGTCTCGAACCCGCTACCCTCAGCTTGGAAGGCTGATGCTCTGCCAAATGAGCTACTCCCGCGATAGCGTGAGGCCGACCGAACCGGATCGCGATACTATGTGAATGGAACCGGTTTTCGGGACGGTTTATACTAGAGCCACGCGGAATCCTGTCAACCGAAGGCCACTCCCGAAAACACTTCCTCCAGCGTGTCTCCACACTCCATCCGCAGAAACAGACCGCCTCGAATCAGCCCAAGTTGATAACCAGGAACCCACCCTGGATCAGCGCACGAATGCAGATCGCCACCCCCAACAACGTAATCAACACGGCCGCCACAATCGGCATCCCCAACCGAAAGAACACCCTCGCACTGCCTTCCTTGCGCTTGAAATGTTCGTCAAACCAGCGAAAGAACCGGTCCAGAAGAGTCTTGCATAACACCATAGAGATCCCCACCGCAATCAACACCGCCGCCAATCCCACACTGAAAGAGATAATCAACGTCACTCCCAGGGCCAGTTTTCCATATCCCGCCCCAATCAGAAAGACGATCACCGCCCCCAAACATGGAACCATGCCGCCGGTGATTCCCAAGACCAGCAAATCCCACCAACTCGCATCCGCCGAGATTTCATGCCGATGGTAATGACCTGACACCCCATGCTCGTGAGAATGAACAGGCCCGTGATCCCCGCCCTCAGCGTGGACATGAGAATGTGTGTCCCCATCGTGATGATGATCTATGTCGATGACCGATGCCCCCGAAACCTCCGCCACTGCCTTTGCAAGATAATAGGTTCGGACACGTTTTACAATCATTGGGATTCCGATACCGATAACCATCAGGCCGCTCGCGATCTGCAAGAAGACGGTGGCTTTAGGAGTCAAAACACCCGCCGTCAGAGTCATCGCGATAATCCCCACCGCCAGTACCACAAACACATGGCTCAGGGTTACAATGATCCCCAAATACACCGCCTGAACCAGCCCCCTCCACAGGTGTCCCTGGGTCCCCACAAGATACGCCGCAACAATGGTTTTTCCGTGCCCCGGCGATAAGGCATGTGCGGCCCCGTACATCATGGACAGCCCGATCATTACCAGCAGCGCGGTCGGGCCGACATTCTCCCGGTGAATTAAATCCGAAAACTTCCTTTCCGCTTCGCCCAGTCTCTGGGTGGCGCCGGAGGTGTCCGGTACCGGCTGTGTCGCGCCCGTCGGAAGAGAAGCAACGGCTCCTTCCTTCGGAATCGGAGCCGCCTGGGGAGGCTTTACCGGACTGCTGGGCGGAACAACGGTAAGATCCCGCGCAAGTTTGATATGGAATATGTGGTAGTTTCCTTCGGAATCCGGGAGAAGAGGCTCCCTCGGAACCAGGTCGAAAGGCAGGTACGGATCGAGCGCGGAGAACTGTGTCGGCAGCGCGTGATACTCACCCACAGGATTCCCGGTCTTCTTGACTGTGAAACGAACATCCCGCGTATCTACAAAGAACCAGGATTGCTCGAAATCGGAAACCGGGCGCGTGATACCGGTTCCCGGGTCGGGCACAAATCCCACATCCGACACCGCATACTCCGGTGACCATAACAGGCGAACATAACACCTTCCGAATCGGTCGGCATAAGTCCAATTTTCGTAGTGAAACTCTTTCCCATCCGCTGTCGCCGGAAATGTTGCCTCAAGCCGCAGGATAAATTGAAGACAAGTTACACGCGCCACGCCCTGAGACATGCGTGGCGTGCACCCTTTCAGTTCAAAGGGTATTTTCTCCTCGCCGACGGTGAGATGATAATTCGGGATAATGGTCTCGACTAACGCATCCAGGTAAGGATTCAGCTCTGTCGGCGGGACAATACGATCTTCATTCGCGTCAATAATAGAGAATTGTTCAAAAGACGGAACCTCGGCAAAATCTACCAACGCATGATGAACGATCTTGTCACCGACCAGTTCGAGTACCACGGCCTGATTGAGTGTGAAGTTCCCCATCGGATGTGCGGAGAGAAGGGAAGGGAAGAAAAGAACGTAGCCGGCACAGGAAATCAGTAATCCCGTGCCGGCTATTCGTGACAGGCAAATTGAGGAGAATGCAGGTCCTCTGGAATCACTCAATGGTCTCATTCATATAACCAGCTAATCGACATAGTGCCAGAAACACATTTCATCCCATACACACCATGGCGGGTAGTAACCATCCATCCTCACGCATGGATGTATGTCTCCCACTCCAGGCCGGGAAGATCGCGGAGATCCTCTTCTTCCTCCATGGCAATGCGGATGTCCTTGAATCCACAGAACCGGCGAAGGTCCGAGTAATGATCTCCGTAAAAGACTACACGGTGCAACCCGCACGAGTAGTTGCTGAGAATCCTTTGTGCGTTCTTGACTTGAGTAACGACTTTTGTTTTGCAGCCGCGATCCGAGTCGGGACTGTCGATGATCGTGCCTGTCGAGTACAGCATAATGTTGTTGTTGATCAGCCGGGCCAGGGTCATCGGTTGACCTTTGCGCATTCTCACTTGCAGGGAGACGCTCTGCGAATCCTCGTGATGGCATCGGATGTCATACCGGCACTGCTCGCCGTCGATCCCGTCCATCATAATCGGCGCAACACAGTGAGCGTGAATAATCGTATTGTTGGAAAGGTTGATTACCGGGTCGCTGATAAAACCGGGTTTGCCGGTCAGGTACAGAAAGATCAGGTGTGTAATGGTCGACTTGATATCCGCCTCGCAGACTCCCCCAAGTCCCATGCTCGATAGACGGGAGAATCCGAGACATGGGTACTCATATCCCTTCTGAACCAATCCCATACCCAGACAATTGATTGTAATCGCATCGGCTCCCTCCTGCGTCAGAAGATCTCTCATTGCCAAGTACATTTTCGAGGCGCCGAAAACCTGTTTTTCTGTCGGTTCGAGGATTTTTTCCGCTTCGCGAATCCAGCGTTCGGCATCCTCCTTTGCCTCGGCTTCGTTTACTTTGTCGTGTACCGCTTTCAGGTCATCCAGGTAGATGGTTTGGATAACCGTCCCGAATTTGCTCTGAATCCCCTCGGCATACGCGGGATCGATTTCACTGCCCATGAGGTACAGTACTTTCGCTTCCTTCATGCGATGGACGGCACGGAGCGGCCGAACCGCCGCCGCCAGGTCGGTGAAATCGCTGCTCGGCAAGATGTCGATCTTCATCCCTTTCCGCTGCATTGGAGCAATAATGTGCCACTCATGTCCGGCGTAGGGTGTGGTGAACACCATTACCGGTACGTTGAGTTCCGTGAGTTTGTGCAGGTATCCACCGGTTCCGAGCGCCAGATGAATGGCCAGAACACCATCTACATCCTTGAATTTCTCCATCACTCCCGGCATCTGGTCTTGCGAATAAACCAGGCCACCCTCGACAAACTCGATATCCGCCAGCGCGGGGGCCAGCTTGCCGAACTCAGCCTCGAAGGTCCGAACCTCCTCGTTGAGATCGAGAACCGTTTTCGGCCAGCCCGGGTACGGATTCCCCAAATAAACCTTCCCGACTTTTGTCTGGGTCTTGCCGCTCGGGATCGGTAGCGGGGACGCCAGGGCACTCGCTTCAACCGGACGCATCAGGTTCGCCAGGCAAATCGTCCCCATTGTGGTTGCTCCAAGAAACTCTCGCCTTCTCATCTGGAAATCTCCTTTAGTTTGTTTTGTCGATTCGATTCTCGATCTCTGACATGATCCGGCAGCCGGATCGCACCGCTGCCGGGTCCGTCTCTGATTATATTCTTCCCATGCCGTTGCGATATCGGCCGCCAGGGGCTTCTCGGATAGACACTGCCTGGCGATTTGTCCGTCATCCCTTCGGCTTCAGGTCCATCACCACAGCCTTATAGACCCTCAATTCATCAAGAGTCAGGCTGACCTCCGCATCTCCGGTGGAAAAGTCAATCGGCCCTGATTGTTCTGTCGGAGTCACAACCCGCATCCCCGCAACTTCCTTTCCGGCAGGCAGCGGAACCGTGATCCTCAAGTCCCTGGAAACCACGGGTTCTCCCGAATGAGTCTGAACCGTCCAGATGGCATCATCGCCTTCCTTCAGCGGTTCATTCTGAAGAACCGGGATATGATAATTCACTGTGTGAACCACCAGCCGTTCGGGACGTCCGGGTTTCTCCGGAATCCGATACGGATGAATATAAACACCCGGATCGGTCTCTTTCGGACACCAGCGCAGCTCTGTGGCAAATGCAGACTCCAGGTTCCCGATGAACTTTGGGCCAAGGTCAACCCCTTTTTCGAGGTCCTCTTTTCGTGCCGAATTCAGAAATTCGCTGGAAAGCGTAAATGCGTTTCCACGGTCTTCCATAAGACGAAACATATCCGACCGCCG
Source organism: Candidatus Omnitrophota bacterium (assembly GCA_029570205.1). Classification (GTDB taxonomy): domain Bacteria; phylum Hinthialibacterota; class Hinthialibacteria; order Hinthialibacterales; family JAKPRU01; genus JAKPRU01. The sequence continues at coordinate 5,692 of JAKQSI010000093.1, forward strand.
TTCCGGAACTTCCTCCCGTTTCAGCCGCAGGATCTTGCCTTTCCCATAAGCGACAGGTTGGAATCCGGTGGCCTTCGGGCAGACCTCCGCCAGCGGGTCTTTCTGGCAGGGACGCGCATACCGGTCCTCCGTGCCGAACGGTTCGACAATAACCAGGTTTCCGCCGTTCTTCGCATAGTCCAGAAAGATTTCAACCTGATCGGCATTAAGATAACGCATCATGGGAGCGATCAGAACTTGATATCGGGAGAGATCTCCGGATCCTTTTTCCTCTACAATATCGAAGGGGATCTGGGTCTCAGAGAAGACTCGAGTCAGGGCATGGGTCATCTGAAGATGTTCCGGCCATTCGTAAAAGACCAGGTCGCTCCAGAACAGAACACCAACTTGCGCCCAGGACTCGCCGCCATCCCACAGGTCGGCATTTGCCTTAAAAAAGGGTTTCCAGCGCCTTCGCGATTCCGGCGCACCAAGCCCGCCCTGAATGAGCGCCCCCCCGCCTCCGGCCGCTGCTTCCGCCTCAGCCAAATCCGCCGCGCCGTCTTCGGTAACTTTATACAGCAATGTCCCCGCCCGCGTTCCCGCGGCCATGGCCCATCGAAATCCGAAGATATTCGAAACAATCACTCCGCTTTCCAACATGCCGCATTGCGGCATCTCCTCCAGCATCTGCATGTCGGCCATGGGCGCCCACTGCATCATCCCGATCCCATCCACGCGACGTTTGTTCATTCCGTCCACTGTGGAAACCGGCCCCATATTCGCCACCGTATAGAAATCATCGCCCCGGCCCTTCTCGACAAAACCCAATCGCCCGTTGCGCTTCAAACGGGCAAAATGATCTCCCATGCTCTGACACCACAGCCGTTGGGTCTCCACCCACAGAAACATGTCTTTCGGGCTCCCACAGCAGCGCCTCTTGATATCGGAAGAGCCAAATTTGTTCTTCAGCAACTCGCCCAATTCTTTGCTCTCCAGGTACTCGTGAAACTCATGTCGAAGCACGGTCTGAACAAAGGCCGCTTTTCGATCGGCATCAACCTGGTTGACCTGTGTGCCCCCGAAACTCTCCTTCAGGAACTTCTCGAAATCCTTCTCGGGCGGGTATTCCCCCAATGAGTCCTGCATATAACAGCGCAAAAGTCGCCAGTCTTCCTCCAAACTGACCTTCGCGGGATCGCTCTCGCCCAGAATGGCGTTCAGTTTCTTCTGGTCCCAAATCCCGGCGAGATGCGTCTTAAATGCTTCCGCTATGGTGCTTTCGAATTCCGCGTAGATATTCGACAGATTGATCTTCCGATGATCGTCAGTCCCGAAAATCTCACGAAGACCTTGCCGTCCGTATTTTTCCAGGAGATACATATCGAATTTCTCCTGACAATAGGGGCAGGTGCAGATCTGCGTGTTGACATCGAAGAACATCCCGTCATAGCCGATCCGTCCGATTTCCCGAGCGCTGAGATTCACAAAGTCGATCCAGCCGGGATGATTCACACAGGGCGTATAGTGAAAAACATCCGGCGGTCCGCCGCCCAGCGGTTCCGGTCCTACCTGCTGCGACCAGAGACTGGGATCCGCTGCGGGCTTCGGCCCCAGTCCCATGGATCGATACTCCTCCCATTGATCGTAAAAATGAAAGAAACCCGTGCGCGTCTCCGGATGTCCGAAAAAGGCCATCGTGAATACATACGGAATGATCCGCTCCACACCGGCGGCCCGCATTTTTCTCAGAATCCCCTCTATTCGCTCATATTCCTGAGGAATTTCATAAAAATGAAGAATCCTGTCCGTAAATAACTCATGCCCGTAAGTCGGGCCAAGAGCGCCTTTGACCGGGATTTGATAGCCGAGGTGATACAGGTCCGGCGGACTATCCCGGAGACCGTTCAAAAAACTCGGGGTTTCCGGGTCGTTCAGGTAGCCGATACAGTACGTGTACGGAACCGTGGTTTTCGCCGGAATGCAGTAGCCGCGCACAGATACCGGCTCCGTGTTCACCGGCGAAACGCCAACAAAGAAAGCAACAAGGGTTAAAGAGAAAAATATCGTGTGACGCATCCGTATTTCCTCCATCAATGTGTTTTGGCCAATTCCAAGTATATCTCTCGGGCCTTTCGGTAAGTGTCTATCACCTCCGTTTTTTCTTCGGAAGAAGCAAAAGCGTTCTCCGTAGTTTCCAGTTTTGCGATGAATTCGTCGATCCACCGGACAAAATAATACGCCGATTCCGGGCGGATTGTCTTGCGTCCTTCCCCTTCCAGATAAATCGGGCTGGTGTGTGCGCAGGGAAGAAGCTCCTGTTCGTACCCGAAACATCGCGCGGCCAGCCAGGAGGCATCCCCCGGATCGACCGTGGCGCTGCACCAAATGGAACGATCGCTTCTCTGAGGAACATACGAGAAGATCACTTTGCCCGAAGCAACAATCTGCACTTCGGCAACCGGTTTGGTCGTAAGAATCTCGATGGAGATATTAGTCGCCTCTCCCTGTGGGAGATTGAGAGTGTCGCCGGGTTCACGGTCGTTGACTTTGAGAAACAGCATGGCCCCATTGGTGACGAAATTCTGTCCTTTCCTCAAATTGTTCAGCCACTCGTTGTATGTGAACGGTTGGTCCAGTTTCACATAGCATCGGTTGAATCCCACGGGATTTGGTAATACGCCGCTTGCCGAGCCTGCGGATGCCGGGATCTTGAACCCGCAATTCAACAGGTGATACCAGATCCCGCAGATATATTCCCAGAATCCACGGGGGCCGGCCGGGTAGATCGGATCGCGTTCTCGCCCCCATACGCAATAATCCCAAATGGAAATCTCCGTTAGATGGTTGTTATTGATGCCGATGGAATCTGCCAGTCCGAACACGGCCACTATGGGCGATCCCCACCAGAACGGTTTCTCGATATCCACCCAACCGCCCATCTCTTTCGCTTTTCGGCACAAACCGATATTCGTCGGATACCAGTACCGGTGCGGTGGCAGACGCAGCGGCTTCTTAAGATTGCACAACAGCACGGCTCCAGCGCCCCGCTCATCTTCCGTGGAAAGGATGTCGTAGAGATGAGTTGCATCCGCCTGCCGGATTGTGGGTCCTTCGGGCGCTCCTCCCGCCCACTCGTCGTTTTCGTTCCACACGGTTTGTACTACGCCTGCATGGAGATCCTCCGCGAGCAGGAGGTCCTCCATTTGCGCAACCGGACGGTGAATGTGAAATTCGCCGGACCACCAGCCCCGCTGGGTCATATCGATCCATCGTTCCAATTCGATGGTTACCGTGTCATTCTTGGCAGGATTGAATAACCTCTGGGCGACACGGTATTCCGGGCCTCGGGATACCTCGACAGTAAGATCGCCCGCATCGGCAGGGACTTCCAAGACAGCCTCGCCCCGGCAGACGAAAGACATGCGATAGGATGGGGCATCCTTGGGCTTATACAGGAATCCTTCCATGTCCTCCACCTTCACTCGTGCCGGAACGAGACCCGTTCCGCCCTTTTCGACGATTCGCAGACGAACTTGATTCATAATGGGAGGCATCGAATTCTTCTCCTGCACAGAGAGAATTTGGCTTGCGGAAAGCAGAATAAAACCGACACAAAACCATCCGAATTTCATTTGCGTCTCCTGATCGCTATAAAGAAGTCCTGCGGTTTCCGACCGAACGCCCGGAATTCGTATCGGGCGGCAGGACTGGAATGATGGAAATGTGTCTGGCACGATACCGCATACGTCGCTTTGAGGAAAGGACCCGAAAGTGAGTTCCCAATTTCGATTTTCAACCCTGGCTGTAGGATTCAGCGTGATCCTGGCGTTTGCGATCGGTTGTGGAAATAATCCGGACAAGGCTTATGAGCGTACTATGCGGGCATACGAGCAAAACGATTGGATCGGCGCTTCATTGTATGCCCAGGAGTTTATCAACCGTTTCCCGGACGATCCACGTGTTCGTCAAATGTATGATGTGCTGGTGAATTGCCACATGAACTTAAAAGAATGGGCCTTGGCGCGCGCTGTCTGCGAGGAAGTTGTGAAGCGTTTCCCGAATGAAAATGTGCGGTACGGTGCGGAATTAGCTCGCGGAGCAACTTTCCTGGGAGAAGGCAAATTCGATGAGGGACTGGCCGCGTTCAGCCAGATTATCGATTCCACCGCCGGCATCGTTGTTCGGCTGCGCGCGATTGACTACAGCGCATCCGCTTACCAGATGAAGGCCTCTCAACCGAATGCCGCAACCGAAACCGAATGGGCCAACGCGATCTCCGCTTATGACCGCTGGCTGGCTCTTGCCTCCATCCCCGAAGCCGCCTCGGCAATCTCAGATATCACGCAAGCCTGCGCCGGTATTCTGACCCGTCGGGCGGAGGTGTGGCACCAGGCCGGCGATCTGCTGCGGTGCTCCCAGGCCTACGCAGAAATCGCCGATGCCACACCGTTCCCCGACCTGACTCGCTCCGAATGGTCGTACTACTCCGCCGAATACCTGAAAGCTCATATTCAAAAAGGAAATCCCGACGCGCCGATCAGCGATGCGGACCGGCAACAACTCATCGCCGCTTACACCAAGACGGTTGAGCAGTTTCCCGATACGGATTTTGGTATCTGGGCGCGGGTAGAACTCTGCAAACTGTACAAACCGATTGACCCGCAGAAGGCCGAATCCTATCTGACCCAGGCCGTTGAACGCTATCAGAAATATGTGGAACAATTTAAGGATACGACCGATCCGCACGAAAAAGATGTGCAACGGTTCTACAAAACCAAAATCGCCGATGCCTATTTCGCCGTCGAAGACCTGGATCGCGCCGAGAAAGCATTCCTCGATCTCAGGAACACGTTCGGCGACGACCAGAATGTGGTGCAATACTGCAATATGAAACTGAAGTTCATTGAGGATATTCGGAATCGGGTATCCGGTTCCCCTGTGAGTGCAACAGCGGAACTCGAGGCCGCAACACCTGCCGGGCAATGACAATCTACTTGCCTGGAGAGTGAACCCAGTAGGGTGTCGCCACTTCGGGATCCGGGTAAATGGCTGCATTGCCCACCGCATCGCAGGCTTCTAAAAAATACATCATCCCCTCCGGAGCCGACGGAATACGACCGGTGTAGACATTCCCCTCACCTGCCAGGACCAGGACCTCCCAGGGACGACTCGAGGGAACAGCCTTATACCACAGGCGGACCTTTTCCACCTTCGAGAGATCGTTGATATCAAACCGAAGGATCAGGTTCCCATCCTCTTGCGAAACTTGGCCGGGAGAATGGACAACATGCGGCGGCGCGTTATCGTTCGTGACAAACAGCCGATAATACCGTCCCCCCATCAAGGTGGGCGATTCCACATGATTTCCCGCAATCTCCGCCGAAAAGAAGTATTCGAGTAATCCCTCGGTCACAGAGTCTCCGGGAATCTTGACGGCAAAGTAATTCGGCATCCGCACTTCCTGCGCATCCAGACTCTGTCCCTGTCCGGCGCTGTTCCGATAGCGGATTTTCACACCCCTCACCGGGATATTCGGCGGAAAACTCAGCTCCAGGGTCACGTCTTTGCCGGGCCGTGGATGATCGGGTCGCACATGGCCGAACGTCGGTCGCCAGCGACGACCTGTACCGAGTTCGTTCCATTCCTTCTCTTCCTGGTCGATTATACGACGGTTCTCATCCGGCTCATTGATTTGATTCAGCCAATGGAACTGGGAGGTTTTCATCCGAAGCAGCTCCGGGAAAGCTTTGTATCTTCGGTCCGTGACCAGGGAAAGCGCTGCCCATTCTCGACTGGCTGATTGAACCCCTTCCTTGGCTGCCCACAGGTTCTGGTGGCTCCCAGTCAAACGATACATTCCGAGGTGGTATGCGCTTGTGGCCTTGGTGAGATGATAGGTACTCAGATGCCGCAGGGCTTCCACATCCAATTGCCAGGCCCGAATCTCCTTCCATCCTTTTCTCTCAAACGGAGTGGTGAGCGCATCGGCCGTTCCCATTTTCGGCGCGGGCCGCAGGGTCATCACCTGCTCCAACGTGCGTTGGGCCTTCGCCGCTTTTCCTGTCGCCTTCGCCAGAATCTCAAGTGGTGATTTCTTTCCGGTCGCGGTTCCTTCCACGCGAAGCGTGGCCAGTTCCAACAGGCTTTGGATTGTCGTTTCGTCCTGCGGCAGGGTCGATTGAAACTGCTCCGAAATGTTGACGGAGGTCTCCAATTCCGGGGCCGTGTTCCGACGATCCGGGCCGAGACAACTTGTGGCGTAAATCGCCGGAACAACCTGTGACATATCGATCAGCACCTGCAACATCGATCGCGCCGAGGCCGTGGGCAAAAACGAAAAATGCCTCTGAAAACGATGTTCCAGCGCTTCGCGCGGCAGGTCCGGCGAATAAGCCAGGCGTCCCCACATCAACCACCAGTACCAATCCCGCTCGAATGTCCAGGTCCAATACGACAAATCCTCGTAGGCCGTGTTGGTGTAGACATCCGTAAGAGGGCCATAAGCCCCGATCGGCTGAACGGTCATTCCGACCCCGTTCCCCAGGCGGCAGGATTCCACAACTCGACGTATGGCTTCCGGGTCCCCCCAGGGAAAAATCCGATGCTCCCCGGAAGCCCGAATCTCATAGATCACATCGTAGTTCCGAGGCTGTGTCAGCAGATCGTCGTAGGTATACTGCTCCCAGCCGATGTACCGTCCGGCAGGAACCTGGTATGGCAATCCAAGAAAATCGCCGTTAAACTTGACCTCCACGGCTGTGGCATTGGTATACCCCCCCGCGAGAGCCGTGATGTCACCGCGTTTGAGCAGCCAACTCCGCATAATCAAAGGGATGCTGCCTTCCGCCCTCTCAATCGCCGGAAGCACATACCGTTGATAGAACAGCACCCCCCGTCCCGACTCGCCCACGCGGAATCCAGCGCCGCTCAGTTCGGGACAGGACTGCAAGAGTTTGTCCCACGCTTGCGTGGAATAGGCTCCCAATGTTTCCTCGGTCTCTTCTTGAGATGGGGCAGGATGACCGGGAATTCGCCACGATGCATCGTAAGAAACCAGGAACACCCGAATCCCGCGATTGTGGGCGAGTTCTATGATCCGGTTCAGCATCGCGGCGTTCTGCTCGGCCTGCAAAGCGCCCACTCCCACTTCGGGATACGCTTCGACATACGTGAAATACGGAAGAATGTTGTGCGATTGAGTGCTGATTAAATCGTACACACCGTGCAGATCCAGAACATTGAATCGGCTCCGTGCGAGCATATCCATCCAGCCTTGCCAAAAATCCTCCGAATAAAACCAGGACCATGGGTCGTCCAGGGCCTGACGTTGAATCAGAATCTGCGCGCCACGGACGCCAAGATACGGAATATGGACTCCATCCCGAACCGCCTGGTAGGGGGCCTGCTGCGTGCCCGCGCGGTCAATTTGCTCCGCCACTTCTTGCAGGCCGTACATCGCCCCTGCCGGGTCGGCTCCTGCAACCAGAACCTCGCTGCTTTCTCCCGCTTTGCGCACCCGGACCTCAAAACTCCCTGTCGATCCTACCGAGATAGACAGATTTTTGGCAAGCGGATGCTCCGGCAGAGTGGCGCAATTCAGCAGGTCTCCCACGGTTACACGGAACACGCTGCCCCCCCCCGATGCCTGAAACATGTCGCGTACACGCACAACCAGACCCTTGTCGCGTAAAACTTCTTCCAGGTCCAGCACCCCGAAACGGATCGGTTCCGGCATTTGATCGTACAGATACAGGATCTCCGATTGCTCAACAGCGAAAACCGGGAAAGCCGTTATCCAGATCAAGGTCAGCAGCCCAAGGCGTTTCATGGCATCCTCCGCTTATCCGCCTGTTGTGTTGCATTCCACAGGCCGGAAACCTGTGCCGGCCACCTGCTTCTCCCTCTCTCGCTGCGAGTGCCAATTGGTCCTATTTGTCCCATTCGTCCCATTCCCCACGGGAGAACGAAGAGATTTCTCCTCCCCGTTTCAATCATCCGCCCTCACAATGTTCGCTCCAAGCTGCCTCAGACGGTAATCCAGTTTCTCATAACCCCGGTCGATCTGTTCGATATTCTGGATTACGCTTTCCCCATCGGCACACAGGGCCGCTATCAACAGGGCCATACCGGCTCGAATATCCGGGCTGGAGATAACACTTCCCCGCAGTTTGGTTGAGCCGATAATTACCGCCCGGTGCGGATCACAAAGAATGATATTCGCCCCCATCCCGATCAAACGGTCCACAAAAAACAGACGGCTTTCATACATCTTCTCGAATACCATCACAGAGCCTTTAGTTTGAGTGGCAATTACTACGACGATACTGGTCAAGTCCGCAGGAAATCCGGGCCAGGGCGCATCATCGATTTTTACCAGACCGTTGAGAACATCAGGTCGCACTTCCAGGCTTTGACCGGGCGGAACATGCAGTGCTCCATCCGTGCAGGTCACATCGATTCCGAGCCGTCCAAACTGGTACAGAATCATCCGCAAATCTTCATAGGGAACATCTCGAATCAGGAGGTCACTGCCCGTTACGGCCGCCAGGCCGATTACACTGCCGATCTCGACATAGTCGGCGGCGATACGGTGGGTCCCGCCTTTCAGGTCCTCCACTCCGTTGATGGTGAGCATGTTCGATCCGATCCCGCTAATCTGCGCTCCAAGGGTATTCAGGAACCGGCAGAGCTGCTGCACACTCGGCTCGCAGGCCGCATTTCGAATGATAGTCTGTCCTTCCGCCAGCGCAGCGGCCATCACCAGGTTCTCGGTCCCCGTCACACTGGCCTCGTCCATCAGGATATCGGCGCCTTTGAGACGTTGGCCGCACCAGAGATGAAACGAATCCGCCGAGGCGGAACAATGAACCCCCATCTGCTGAAATCCCAGCAGGTGCGAATCAATCCGCCGCCGTCCGATGCGATCTCCACCCGGTTGGGGAAATTGCGTTCGTCCGCAGCGGGCCAGGAGAGGAGCCGCGAGTGTGATGGAACCCCGAATGCCGCGGGCGACATCTTTCGGCAGGGAGGTCGCTCCGATATGTTGTGCCTTAACCTTTACCTCGTGCGGTCCGACATGTTCCACCGAGGCCCCGATCTCCTCGAGCAGCTGCAACATACTTCGCACATCGCCGATATCCGGCAGGTTCTCCAGGTGCACCTCTTCCCGCGTCAACAGGCACGCGCTCAATACCGGCAGCGCCTCATTTTTGTTCCCGGACGGAATAAACTCCCCGCCCAGCGGATTGCCGCCCTCGACAACGAAACGCGCCATGTCACCACTCCTGTGTCGCCGACGCCTTCTCCGCAGACTGGAAACCTGTGCCACCCATTTTTCTCCTTTGCCTCCAGGAGAGGATTCGGGTAAGGGAATGTCCGGGTAGCGCCAGCCTCCTGCCGGTGTTCTATTTGATGACCTTCGGGACGATCACTTCCGCCCCGATTTCTTTGTACGCGTCTATCAACTTCTGCAACATTTCCGGCGTGCCGTCGTATGTACCGATCACCGCGCCGCCCGATCCCGCAAACTTCGAACTGGCGCCGACGCGGCGCCCGGTATGCACAAGACGAAGGTCTGCCTGGCGCAACGGCACAATCGAGGCCCGCAAATCAAAATTCTCATTCATTAACTCCGAAAGCCGCTTAAAATTGCCCTCCGCCAACGCCTGCTTCGCCTCCACCGTAATCTCGGCAAAACGCTGCATCGCCCGCACCACGTCCGGATCGCCGCGACTGAACCGCTCGCGAAGATTGGTGTGCACAATCTCAGAGCCTTCCGAAAGATCCGTTTGATAGGCCACATAAAGCGGCGGCAGCTTCGTATGATCCAACTCTTCGTAGTATCCGTACCCCTGTCGCTGCATCAATTCACGGTTGAAATCCATGTAGACCAGTCCCTGGTATGTCTGGATCACCCGGTCCTGCAATCCGGCAGCAATACCCAATTCATCCACCTCCGCGCTCAACACCAGATTCGGCTGAATATGCTTCGGAATCTCCACGCCGAAAAACTGGCGAAGCGCTCGGATCGTCGCCGTGATAATCGCGCTCGATCCCGCAAGCCCGACACGCGCGGGGATGTTCGATTCGTATTCTAATGTAAAATTCCGGTCTGAGAGTTCGATGCCTTCCTGGTCGCAGTAATCCGCGAATCGCTTGATTGTGGCCATTATCAGCCGGACACCGCCGTAATAGCCGTTCTGGTTGATGCACTCCCGGAGCGCTTTCAAAGACCGATAAACCGGTGTGTCGATCGCGCTGGGTTTGATTTCGAGATTGGCGGATGGGTAGCAGAGAACGCGGGCACGAAAGTTCCCTACGATCAGCGAAATGGTCTTACCGTAATAGCCATCGGAAGGATTGCCCACCAGACCCGCACGCGCATAAGCGTATGTTTCTATCATGTCGAACTCCTGGACATAAATCGAGCGGATGTAAAGTATTTCGGCGCCGACTCAGGATAAGACATGTTGCATTGGGATAGAAGTCCGGCACGGTCGCATTGCTACATCTTCGACACCGCCGGAAAAAGGAATGAAAGAATCAAGAGAATCCCTCAATCAAGCGAATCAGGGTTCAGATAATCAGGCAAATCATGGTTAGCCCCGCTCGCCCTCTCCATCCTTGGAGACGGGCTGGGGGGTAAGGACTTCTTATCCGCAAAACAAACAAGGGATTCCCCGCAATCCACCATTGTGCCGATACGATCCACCAGCCGAAATACCGCCTCCATGGGGTGACAGCGGAACGGATGAACCAGCGGAAACCACACCGGATGTCCGTGATGCACAGAAAAAATCCATTCCACGGAAAATCCCACCGCCTCCAGCGCGTACGCAAGCGACCGGGGAGAGAAATACAGAAGATGAACAGGCGGAGACAGCCGTCCGAATCGAGTCCGAAGGTCTTTTTTCATAAGAATCCGAACGGCCGCTTGAGCCACGGGGCCGGCTACGCGGCGAATGAATCGCTCAATCCGGCTTCGTAAGCTTTCTGCGTTGTCCGTGTCCAGAACCAGGAAACCGCCCGGTTTCAGCAGGCGGAAAACACTTTCCAGAGTCTCCCGGGGTCGCGACAGATGCTCAATACAATGCTTCAGCCGTATAATGTCGAATCGGTCCGCACCCAGTTCCGCCGATTCGATCGCGCCGTGAAAAATGGTGACCCCTTCTACCGGCTGGGCGTGACTCACCGCCTCACGGGACACTTCAATTCCGAATGCCTGCCATCCTGCTTTTGTAAAGGCTTCCAGGTATCGACCATCGCCGCATCCCACATCCAGAATGGACCCCTGCGTGATACCGGTGACACGCTCAATCGCTCGCCGCTGACGCTCCGATTCTTCCCGCATCTGCGCCGCTTTTTCCGCATCGAAGTATCCATGCCCGGCGTCGCCCCAATTGCTTTCGTAATACTCGCGATTGTAGATTTCCTCGCAATCTTCCTGGGTCAGAACCGGGAATGGAGACACAAAAATCAGCGTGCATACCCGGCATCGCACCGCTTGATATTCCCGCCCGTCCCGCCCCAGAATGCTGTCGATTCTCCGAATATCCGTTGCGGCACAGATTGGGCATTTGTCCTGGATGAATTCCATCCGATTGATCCCTGCCGGAAAAGAATCGGGCACAGGCCCATCAGGACCTGTGCCCGCTCAATTTCGTCTCTATGAGTAATGCCGGATCATCCTTCCCGATTGTCCTCTTGGGATTCTTCCGGGGGCGTTTCCGTCTCCCCGGCGTTTCCGTTCCGGTTTTTCGCCGCCTCCTCCGCCTGACGCGACTGAAGCGCCTCATGGATCAGCGCGCCCAGGGAGTTCAAAGACTCGGTGGAATTGCTGAGATACTGTTCCACTTCGCGATGTTCCTGTTCCCGCTGGTATTCTTTCATGGAAAGGCTGATCTTTTTGTTATGCCGATCGAACTTCGTGATTTTCATCTTCACCCGGTCCCCGACTTTAGGCGCTTCGTCACCTTTCAAAAGGGTAGAGGCGTGAGCCAGTCCTTCCACTCCGGAGGCCAGTTCCACAAAGGCCCCGAATTCGGTCAATTTGACCACCGTCACATCGACTACATCCCCCACCCGGTAACTCTCACGGGCCACATCCCAGGGATCTTGCTCCAGCTGTTTCAGTCCCAGGGAAATCCGTTGCTGCTCCGGGTCGATATCGAGTACCTTGCAGGTAACCTCCATGCCTTTTTTCAACAATTGCTTGGGGTGCTTGACTTTCTCTGTCCAGGAAAGGTCCGAAACATGGATCATCCCATCCACACCTTCCGGCAGGCGCACGAACGCGCCAAAGTCGGTCAGACCGGTCACCTGGCCTTTAATCACGGAACCGACCGGGTAATTCGCCTTGGCGATCGTCCACGGATCCGTCATCGCTCCCCGTATGCTGAGGGAAATCCGGCGATGCTCTGCGTCGATGGCAAGCACTTTCACACGCACTTCATCCCCCACCTTTAATTCCTCCGATGGGTGTCTCAAGCGGCGGGTCCAGGAAATCTCTGAAATATGGACTAATCCTTCTACCCCTTCTTCGAGCTCCACAAAAGCCCCGTATTTCGCCAGGCTGGTAACTTTCCCTGTCACTTTGCAGCCGGGGGGATAGTGGTTCGCCACGCTCAGCCACGGATCGGACTTCGACTGTTTCATGCCCAGCGAAATCCGTTCTCCATCAACCTTCAATACCGTCACATCCACTTCCTGCCCGACTTTCACTACATCGCCCGGATGTGCCACATGACTCCAAGACATGTCGTTGATGTGCAGAAGTCCGTCAATTCCTCCCAGGTCTACAAAGGCGCCGAAATCGGTCAGATTCTTCACTCGTCCCTTGATCCAGCTTCCTTCCCGGACCCGGTTCATTGTATCTTCCCGAAGACGTTTGCGTTCCTCTTCAAGAAACGCCCGCTGAGACAAAACCAAGTCGCGACGGCCCCGCATCTCGATAATCTTGGCCTTGATCCGTTGCCCCAGCAGGGCCTGCTGCTGCTCCGGCGTCCTCGAATGAGGTCCCATCTGTGAAAAAGGGATAAATCCCCGCAATCCATCTACATCCACCTGGAATCCGCCTTTCAGAATCTCCTGAACAACGCATTCCACCGGTTCGCCCTTTTCAAAGGCTTGGCGGGTCACAGCTTTTGCGCGACGTTCCTTCGCTTTCAGCCGTGAGAGAACCGGGTGTCCTTCCTGGTTCTCTCGTTGCACAACCATCACATCCACTTCCATTCCGATGAAGACATTCTGGTCTTTCCCGTCCTGCAGAAACTCCTTCAGAGGGACAATCCCCTCTGATTTCGAGCCGATATCGACAACCACGTCTTCGGAACTGACCTTCAAAACACGCCCTTTGATAATCTCCCCGACTTCAAATGTGGGCATTGTGCTGTCGATCAGCTGATTCATTTCCTCTTTTTCTTGCTCGGTGAACCCCTCACGGTTTTCATCGATTCCATCCGTGTCGGAGTCCCTTAACTCAACCAGAGACATCACCCGCTCATCCTCGGTGGCTGTGTCCGGACAGTCATCGTATGCCGGCCTGCTGGAGTCGCTGTCGCCATCTATCGCGCTGTCGGAGGTCTCTCCGGGACCGTGGGGAAATTCCCCGACACCGTATGTCGTGTGGGGGTCGAATTCTTGTTTCTGTAACGCTGGAACCGATTCTGCGGTTTCTGGGGTTCTCCCCTGAAGTTCCTCCTCCTGTGTGACAGGCTCCGGACTGAACAATTCCGATACCTGCTCCAAATGTCTCTCGTCGCTCATACTGCTTTACAGCCTCCGCCGTTGTAAGGACCTTGTATGACCGTGCCCTTACTTTGATTTGCTTTTTTTTCCAGCGCATGAAGGGCTTCCTCCAGGCGTCTGGTTATCTCTTCGTATGTCTCGCGTTCCCTCGGCCCCTCCCGGATGAGGTCCAGCCCCACGGGGGAGCCGAAATGAACACTGATTTTTACGGGGCGCGGGAAAATGCCGGTTCGAGGGAGAGCGTGAAAGGTTCCCGAAATGTACGTCGGGATGATCGTCGCCCGGCTTCGGCACGCCAAAAAACCGACTCCGGACTTCAACGGTCCTATGTTTCCGTCTCGACTGCGTGTTCCCTCCGGGAAGACCAATATGGTCTCACCGTGGCCTAACGCCTCCAACGCTGCCCTGAGAGATCCTGCATCTCCTTGTCCCCTTCGGATGGGAATCACCCCAATCCGCTTCAGCCACCAGCTCAGCAGCGGCACTCTCCACAGCTCCTCCTTCGCCAAAGGATGAATAGGACGTGGAGAAGCGGTTCCCACTGCAATCGGGTCCAGGTAACTGCAGTGGTTGGACGCCAGGATGCAAGGACCTTCTTCAGGGATCCCTTCCTGCCCACTAACGCCTAATCTGAAATATAGCCGAAATGCGCCTCCAATCAGAATTTTGTTGACTCGATAAAACCTTGTCATAGAACACGGCATAAATCGCTAAATCCTATCAGACCGTTCCTCAACTTGCAAGCGGCGTACAAGGCTTTCAATTCGGTCTACTACCTGTTCCGCAGACATCCCCGACGAATCGATCACCGTCGCCCCTTCCGCCATTCGCAAAGCCCCCACATCTCGAGTTCGGTCCCGTCGGTCCCGTTCCAGCAAATCCCGCAAAGTCTCGTCATAAGAAACCGCCACACCGGATGCCTGTAACTCCTCCGTTCGACGGCGCGCGCGTTCTTCCGCCGTGGCATCCAGGTACACCTTCACCTCCGCATCCGGAAACACCACCGTCCCAATATCCCGTCCTTCCATTACCACACCGCCCTGCCGGCCCATTTCCCGCTGCATTTCCACAAGGCGGGAACGAACACGCGGATTGTCCGCAATCGCCGACGTCGCTCGACTCACTTCCGGCAAACGTATCTCCGCGCTGATATCTTTGCCGTCACAACGAACACAGACCGTCGAACCCGCCCGCTCCAACTCGATTCGAGTCCGTTCCATCATAGCCCCTACCGCCTCTCGGTCCTCCAGGTCCAAACCCTCCCGAAGCGCTTTCCAGGCCGCCGCGCGGTACATGGCCCCCGTATCGATATACAAATATCCCAAACGCTCCGCCAAAAGACGCGCAACAGTACTCTTCCCGGAACCCACAGGCCCGTCAATTGCCACGATGGGTGACCGTCGCTGTGCCATACTCATTAACCGTCTGATTATAGCATAACCCGAAAATACGTTCAGTTATTATCCGGGCAAATTCTATCTGTGGAAGGTCCCTGCCGAACCATCCGAAACACATCTATCGTTTCACCGGGTGACTTTCATCGAACCGCTGTCCCGATTTGCGCTTTCCTCCCTGGGACAGAAGGAAGAAGGTACCGACGGAAAGGACGGATCCAAATCATGGACCAAATGGAGTTCACCGACAAAGACCATCCGAAGGTGCGATACCTGGAAGTATCTCCTGTAGAAATCCAGGGACAACAAATGGCCTGTATTCAGGACCCGCTAAAATTAAATGAACATGCCATGATTATCAATCCGGCGACTTTCTTCCTGATGTCTCTAATGGACGGAACCAGGGATATCCTCGACATCCAGGCCGATTTTGCTCGACATACAGGACAGATTCTGTTTCGCAATGTCGTAGATGGATTGGTATCGCAGCTCGATGAAGCCTATCTGCTTGAAAATGAGCGGTTCCTGCATCGGATGAACGCAGTAAGAAACGAGTTCCTCCAGGAGCCGGTGCGCCCACCCCGTTATGCTGGTATCTCTTATCCCGCCGACCCGGAAGAACTCGCCGCCACGTTGGAAAAAACCCTGAATGACTCCGAAGCCCCGTCTCTGGTCCCTCATTTGGATAGACCCCCGCTCGGCCTTATCGCTCCCCATATCGATTTCAGCAGGGGGAAAGAAACCTATGCGGCCGCTTATGGCGCATTTCGTTCCTGGGTCGAAAAGGTCGATCTCTTTGTCATTCTGGGAACCTGCCATCGCGGGCTGGACCATGGATTCGCGCTCACCCGCAAAAACTATGAGACCCCGCTAGGCCCCGCGGAAACCGACCGGGATTTTGTGGACCGCCTTTCCTCCAGGCTGTCCTCCAATGCCCTTGAGCAAGAATATGCGCACCGCGATGAGCATTCGATCGAGTTCCAGGCAGTTTGGCTCCGCCATATTCTCCCGCCAAATCGCCCGCTGAGAATTGTGCCGATCCTGTGCGGCGGGCTTCTGCACTGTATTCAGCGGGGAATCTCGCCTGAGAACGATCCGGAAACACACGAATTCTGCGAGGCTCTGGTCGATACAATTGCTGAGTCTGATGGAACAGTCTGTGTCATGGCCGGAGTTGACCTGGCTCATGTCGGGCCACAGTTCGGTGGAACCGAACGTATGACACCGGCATTCCTGGCTCACCTGGAAAAGCGGGATCGGGCAACCCTGGAGTTCGTGGAACGGATCGACCCCGAAGGATTCTATCAAACCATCGCATCCGAGTCGGATGAGCGCCATATATGCGGATTCACCCCCATTTACGTCCTTCTCAAAACCACAAAGGCCCTGAAAGGAACTATTCTTCGCTATCAACAAACGGTGAATCCACAGACACAGTCCGTCGTCTCGTTTGCAGCCGCAATGCTGACCGGATAAGCGGGAAAATCAGGCCGCTTCCTCAGTGATCGCCTGAAGGGTGTTATCGATCATCTTCTTAAAATCGAACACCACCACCCCGAAATACTGCTGACCGGGGCTGGTCACAAGCGAGATCGCCTCCTGGTCATCCCCAAGCATAAAAAGGTCGCAGCCATCCGTCACAAAGAACAGATTATGCTCGAGCGGCTCGTCCAAGTGCTTGGGCATGTTCTTTCGAAGATACGCAATTCCTTTGCGCACACGCTGCATGGACAGACCCTGCTTGCGTAACTGCAAGAACCACCGAAGCAGTATTAAATCACTGAAAGAATAGAGCTTATGTCGTCCGCAGCCCTGCGCAGGACGAATGCTCGCTTTGATAAGTCCGGTTTTCTCGTAATAGTGGAGACGAACCGGGTCGATCTTAATTCCATCCAATCGGTGGATCAATTCAATGATCTCGCCCGATTGAAAGGCCGTTTTGATTGGAGTGACCGGTGACGCCATTGATTTCTTCATCGCTCTCCTGCAATTCCCTGTCGATAGGAAGAACATCACAACTTTCCAACGCAGTCTAGCACAACTGAAATCCGTCTGTCGATAGGATCCATGGAAAATATTCCACTAAATTTTCAGCGAAAGCCGAACTGAAGCTGTTCACCACTCCCATTTACACCGTAGAAGCCATGCGACGTGGCCGAGGTTCCGGAACCGGGACCTTGCCGACTTTGGATTCTTCCTGCAGCGGAAGAAGAATTTCGGCACGGGTTCCATGGGGGCTGAGGACATTCAGGGACAGTTTTCCTCCATGACGACGAATTACCCGATGCGACACCAGCAGCCCCAAACCTACCTGCCCCGGCTTGAACTCCGGCATCTGGAAAATATTATATTCACCCCGCGCAATCCGGGAATCGACACCTTTTCCCGTGTCCGTAATCGTAATCGCCACCATCGCAGGCTGAAAATGATCGCGCGTTCTTAACCGCTCTGTCGCAATTCGTAACACTCCACCCTGCGGCATAGCCTCCAGTGAGTTGATACACAGATTGATCAGGACTTGTTCGATTTCCGCGGTCTGGACCGACGCCGGAAGATCCTCCGACGAACAGGATTCCTCCACCGTAATCCCGGGTACATCAAGGCGACGCATAAAATCGGTCACACGTTTCACCACAACGTTCAAATTCGCGGTGTCCGTCTCTTCCAACAATGATCTATAGAACAGACGCAGATCGTCCGCCAGCATTCCGGATTGGCGAAGAGCCGTCTTGATGGATGTGGTCGCCCGGTTGGCTTCTTCCGCTGTGATCCGCTCCCCCTGCACCCATCGAACCATGGTCCGGACGCCCCGCGTGGCGGCTGTGATTGTCTTCGCCGCGTGGTCCGCCAGATACCGGAGCGCTTGTGCGCGCTGCAACAGTAAAATCTGCCTCTCCAAGGCAAAAAGATGGGTGGCATCCTCAAAGAAACAGTGAAATCCGTGGCTCTCCCCATTCATGTCAATCGGAACTACGGTTAACCGAACCGGATACAATGCACCGTCTTTTGCCCGAACTTGGGTGTCCAATCTTGCAGGCGAACCATCCGTTCCGAATAAACGGCTCGATCCGGGAATGTTCGGCTCCTCGAGGAAAAACCCGATCGGACGGCCCAGCGCCTCCGAAATGGTATATCCCAGGAACTTGGACCATGCCGCATTCGCGCCTGTCACATATTGGCTCATGTCCACCGAAATGGTGGGGACAGGGCAAGAGTTGATAATGCTCCGGTACGCCGCTTCCATCACCTTGCCGCGGTCGCGATGACCACCGAGTTGCTCCTTCATAGTGGACAATTCACCCTCGGTTCGGGTACACCGGGAAACAAGCATGAAGATGTTCGACAGAAACAACAGGCACGCGAGTAAAATCCCGACAATCGGCATAAATTCGGCGAGAAAACCGCCTGTCGATTCACCGAATTTCGATAGGAAAAAACTGCGTGGGACAGCATAGATTCCCGCCGAAACCACCGCAAGAATCAGCGCACCGAAAACCGGGATGAGAAGGGCGCGACGGCTCGGATTTCCACGAGTCACTACCCATAGCGCATGAAGCGCAATAACAAGACCTGCGATCAGAGCCAGATCGCCGATCAGCGGATAACCGGAAACAAACAGAAGAATCAACCCCAGAAGAAAGAAAAATCCAACAGCAGACGGGATCAGCATCGCTTTCCGTCTCTCCAGAACCTCCCATTGATCCGGCGAAGGCAGCGGATTCATCGTCCATCCACAGCGGCTTGGCAAGGATACGGGACATTACCGCCGTTCGTGTGTTATTCTTTCACCCATTCTTTCACATCCCGGATCACCCGATGCACGTCGATCCGGTCAGCCTCAGCCCGGAAATTCAAAATGATCCGGTGGCGCAAAACCGGCTCAGCCACGGATCGGATATCTTCCTTGGACAGGCACGTTCGTCCGTCCAGAACAGCGCGCACTTTGCCGCCCAGAACCAGGTATTGCGAGGCCCTTGGCCCCGCCCCCCAGGAAACATACTGATTCACGCTTTCCGGCCGCTTCGATGCGCCATCCGTTCGGCTGGGTCTTGTCGCCGAAACAAAACGCACCGCGTAAGAGATCACATCCTCCGAGGCCGGAACTTTTCGGATCAGATCCTGAACCCGCAAAACCTCTTCCCCAGTCATGACAATCTGCGGTTGCGCCATGTAAGCCGAGGTCGTATTCTGCACGATCATAACCTCTTCCTGTTCAGACGGATAGTCGATATTCACCTGAAACATGAAGCGGTCCAGCTGGGCTTCCGGCAGGGGATAGGTTCCTTCCTGTTCAATGGGATTCTGGGTAGCCAGCACGAAAAACGGCCGCTGGAGGTTGTGATTAATCCCCCCGGCTGTCACCCGGTACTCCTGCATGGCCTCCAGGAGAGCCGCCTGTGTCTTCGGCGGAGTTCGATTGATCTCATCCGCCAGCACGATATTTGCAAACAGCGGTCCCGGGATGAAACGAAACTGACGTTCCCCGGTGCTTCGATTCTCCTCCAGCACCTCCGTGCCCGTGATATCGGACGGCATCAGGTCCGGCGTGAACTGAATTCGCTTGAAAGAAAGATCCAGGATTCTCGCCAGGGTCTGAATCAGCGTTGTCTTGGCCAATCCCGGCACACCCACCAGCAGCACATGGCCCCCGGCAAACAGGCTGATGAGCAGTTCTTCGATCACATGAGCCTGCCCCACTATCTGTTTGCAGATCTCCGTAATCAGCAGGTCCCGTCGTTGATGAATCTCCTGGAGCAGATCGTAGTCCGATATCGTCGCCGTTGTTTCGTTCATAATGTCATTTCAAGGGAAAATTGGATTGGCACAGGCTCCCAGCCTGTCACCGACAGTTCACTTTATCCCCAGGCTGTGATTCGGTCAACAGACCGGCTTGTGACGGTTGCCGGAGCGGGGGCTACCGCAGGGACCGAGCAAAACCGTTTACCAGTCTTGAATTGTTGGGACATTCCTGGCTAGAATACTTTTCTTATCCGGTTGGGGGATTTTTCTGTCCCGCGCCGGACCAATGGAACGTCGGATCATTCCGACCCTGAACAACGGGAAGATCATGAAACAAAAATCCTATGTACCCAAGAAAGCCGATCTGGAAACCCCTGATTCCTGGTATCTGGTGGATGCCGACGGACAGGTGCTCGGTCGATTGGCCAGCCAGGTAGCCCAGATATTGCGCGGCAAACACAAACCCACTTTCACCCCGTTCCTGGACTGCGGCGATCACGTGGTTGTCGTCAACGCAGACAAAGTGGTTCTTTCCGGAAGAAAACCGCAACAGAAAATCTATTATCACCACAGCAATTATCCCAGCGGACTCCGAAGAACTCCTTACGAGGAGATGCTTCGAAAGCACCCGGAACGGGTGATTATCTTTGCGGTCCAGGGAATGCTGCCGAGAAACCGTCTCGGCAAGAAACTCTTGCGCAAACTCCGTGTGTATGCCGGACCGGGCCATCCTCACCAGGCCCAGAATCCCCAATCCTTCGAACTGACCCGATAGGGAGAGGAAACCAGAATGTCTGATGTTCGTGGAACGTATATCGCTTATGCAACCGGACGCCGCAAATCTTCCGTCGCTCGGGTTTATTTAAAACCCGGTTCCGGTGAGATCACTTGCAACGGACGCGCTCTCAAGGACTATTTCACCCGCCCAATCCATGAGGTCGTCATCAGCCAACCGCTTGAATTGACACAGCAGAAAGGGAAACTGGATGTCGTCGTCCGCCTCCATGGAGGAGGCTTGTCCGGCCAGGCTGGAGCAATCCGGCTGGGGATTGCCCGTGCCCTCTCGGAATTGGACCCGAAGCTGCGCAGACCTCTCAAGAAGGCCGGGTATCTCACTCGCGATGCCCGCGTGGTCGAACGCAAAAAGTACGGTCGCCCCGGCGCACGTAAACGCTTCCAGTTCTCCAAACGCTGATTCGCGACCCCTTTTATCTTTTGTTTCCCCGACAGGCCGGATAGTTTCCGGCCTGTTTTTATTCTATGATTCCGATCAGGCCGGTCTGATGTAAATGGACAGTCTTGACATCGATCATCACGGCGCCTGCGAGACCGGCGAGGATGGCAGGTCGGTCTTTGAGATGGTTTTTGCCGCTTTCCGGCCGGCAGCATCGGGCAAGAGAGTCGCGTTGCCATGCCGCTCGACCGATGCGCGGCGGACTGATCCCTGACCGGCTTCCCGAAGCGGAAAACAGGCCATGTCCCCCATCGACACAAAACCGTTGGTCACCTTGCAGGAACAACTGGCCGGATTGGTCTCGCTGAAAAATCAGCTGCCTGCATGGAAAAAAATCCGAACCGTGGCAGGCTGCGATGTCTCTTGCCGAAAGCACGGAAAAACGGGATATGCCGCCATTGTTGTCCTTTCGTTCCCAGATTTGAAATACCTGGCCCGGCAGACCGCTGTGGGACCTCTGGAGTTCCCGTATATCCCCGGACTTTTGTCCTTCCGGGAACTGCCCCTCCTGCTGGAATGCTGGCAAAATCTGGAAGAGAAACCCGATGCAGTGATTTGCGACGCACAGGGATTTGCTCACCCGCGCGGGATGGGACTGGCCTCACATTTCGGTGTGGCAACCGGCGCCGTCACCGTCGGATGCGCAAAAACGCGATTGACAGGCGAGTTCGAGCAACCGGACACGGAACGGGGAAGTCGGTCCGATCTCGTCCTCAATAACAAAAAAATCGGGGAGGTGCTTCGGACACAAGACGGGATAAAACCTCTGTTTATCAGCCCCGGCCACCGGATCGACTTCCGCCACGCATCGGAACTGATCCTTCGGGTCACCTCGATATTCCGTCTTCCGGAACCGATTCGGGCGGCACATCGCCTTGTGAATCAACTGCGAATGGAACACAATGACCGTTGAAAGGAGAATCGGATCATGACTCTCCAGGAGCATCTCCAGGCTTTCGGTGAATGGTGGCAGCGAACACGATCCTTTCTTCGGCGTGGCCTTTGGGAGGATGAAAGCCCGGCGCCGGTCAAACCGGGCATTCGGGCATTCTTGCGGTTTATTGTCCTCGTATTCAGGGAGTTCAATCGGGACGATTGTCTCATGCGAGCCTCCGCTCTCACCTATATCTCTCTCCTTGCCATTGTGCCGATTCTGGCCATCATGTTCGCCGCGTCGCGTGGTTTCGGCTTGGATAACACAGACCAGTTGATTCAGAAACTGATCAGTTTGGGCCCGGCAGCGGAAAGCAGCGCCGGTGAATCCGCCGGGACTGTTATCCGGAACGGTTTCAGCGAATCCATCCAGGAGGCCGCTGGATTCATACAGGAAAGGGTGCAGAATATCGACTTCAAGGCCCTGGGAGTATTTGGTGTTTTGGGATCTCTTCTCACGGCTTTCCTGGCGATCGGAAGCGCGGAGGAAGCGTTCAACCGGATCTGGGGAGTCAGTCATGGTCGATCAATCTGGCGGCGATTCAGCGACTACCTGAGTGTGCTTATGCTCGGCCCTCTGCTGATTTACTTCTCCCTCCAGCAGAGCAGGGAAGTGGTCGGCCGCGTTGTGAAAAACGAATTCTTCAATGTGGAGATCCCGGCAAGTATCACAAATATCAGCCAGCCGATTCTGGCGCTGATTGCCGCTTCTCTGGCCTTCACATTCGTTTACATCTTTTTACCGAATACGCGCGTCAAGTTGCGGTATGCCCTGGCCGGCGGATTTCTTGGGGGAACGCTTTGGCAGTTTTCGCAATGGGTCTACGTGAAGTTTCAGGTCGGCGTCGCAAACTACAGCGCCCTGTATGGAACCTTATCGGCTCTCCCCATCTTTCTGGTGTGGATTTATCTGAGCTGGCTGATTCTTCTGTTTTGCGCAGAGGCAACCTTCTGCCTGGAGAATTACAAGCGACTGTCACGGGAATTCCTCGATGTCAACCTCTCCATGAGAGATCGCGAATCCATCGCGTTGTGGATGACCGCCCGTGTCGCCGAATCCTACTACAGGAATTCTCCTCGCTGGAATGTTAAACGGTTCAGCGATGCCCTTCGGTTGCGCGATTCGGTTACCATGGAGGTTCTGCGACCTTTGCTGCAAAAAGAGATTCTCCTGGTCCTTGCAGATTCGGAACAATCCATCGTGCCGGGGCGAGACCCGTCTACCATTCGACTCTCCGAAATCCTGGATGCCATCGCGAAATTCGGCGATCAGATCCCGCCGGGAGGGGATGACTCACTCCTTCTCTCGGCAATCGACCACAGAAAACGGATGAAATATCTCGGCGAAAACCAGGCCGATACGACCGTGACCGAGTTTTTGCGGAGAACCTTCTCCGGAGGCGATGCCCGAGATCAGCGGGAGCCGGAATGACCCGTCACAGCGATTCCGAATCGGAAGAACCTGTCGTCATATCAGGCGTCGCCGACTCGACGGTGGCTGATTCCATTGTCCCAGAACGAACCGATGGAGATGGAATCCGGTAACTCCAGAGAGGCGAGTCCGGCGAAACAATGCTTCCACGCGCTAAAAGATGTGTGGTAATGACCGGCGTGGGACTGATCCGGGCCATCCAATGCGGTGGAATGACCATCCCGAAATCTCTTATATCGATCTCGAACTCGCTGTCGATTCGCAGCCGCGCATCGGCATCTCCCAGATAGTGCGGAGGCATGTAACAAAGGGTTGCAGCAACCGAGATTTCATGGGTGATCCCACGGATTTCAAGTACTCCCTTCGCTACCGCTTCCACCTCACGAGACACCCCAAACACAGTTTCATCGGATATCAATCGGTTGATCGTCAGACGCGCCAGCGGGTGATACTCTGCGTTCAACCACTCCGGCGACCGGATGGTCTCATCCCGAACAGTGACCCCGGACCGAAACGAGCCTGTCTGGACCACCACTTCGCCCGATGCAGCCGAAATCAGCTGACTCGGCATTTTCAGAATTCCATTAACGGATCGTGTCCGGGCAATCAGCAACTCCGCCGGCGCATTCGACTCGAACACGACAATGTTCTCTTCCGGCTTCCAGCGATTGAAAACCACCCCCTGGGCCGAGACCGAGTTTGCAAGCATAAGCCATGCCGTTGCACAGATCAAACATTTCCAGAAATATCGCATTCGAGTCGAACCCAAAACGGATAGTTTATTTCCGGGTATCGCCTTTCAGGTGAAAATCCATCCACTCATAAGCGCGTTGCCGAACCGGATCGGGAAATCCGTGGCCGGAATTGTGCATAATGTTATCCACACAATTCCCTGCGCTGTATATCTTTTCATACACTTCGCGGACCCGATCCATGCACGGCACAACACTTTTCGAATTCGGGAAAATCTCGTCATTGTACGCGGAGCAGTTGAGAAACGGCCGGGGCGCGATCAACGAAATCACCTCGTCGAAATCGAACGGTATTTTGCCGTCTTTGAGAAAGGGCCGCAGACGCGGTACAAAAACAAACCATTTTTCACGTGCCCAGCGAAACGGATTCGGATCATCCCGGATGGGAAGCGCTCCACAGCTGGAAACAGCACACCGAATGCGTGAATCGTATGCCGCCAGGTAAACGCTCCCATATCCGCCATGGGAATGCCCGATTACCCCGATATGTTCTCGGTCGCACTCCGGGCGCGTGCAGAGATAATCGACGGCCCGCATGGATTCCCATACCATAATTCCCAACGCATTCCAATCCGGGTATTTCTTGTAAATCTCCTTTGTGTCAAAGGCCTCCAATCCCTGCCCGATCCGTTCCCCTGCCGTGATTCCGTCCGGCGCTAACACCACATACCCGCGCTCCACCAGGTGAAGTCCGATCGACATGGATTCATTTCCGGTGAGTCCAACAACCTCCCCCTTTCCTTCCGTGACCGTTTGATGCAGCGCCACAACCGACGGAGCCGTTCCCTGAATCTCTTTGGGAATAAGCAAATACGCGGGAACCCGCTCGGTCGGGAGTGTGTTATAGGTCACTCGGATACGGCGATAGGTTCCCATGTCCTCTTCGCCTTCCACCTCGGCATCGAGGGGACAAACCTTTTCGGGAAACGGACCGAGAAAATCATCAAGAATCGCCCGAATCGCCGCCCGTTTCTGTTCCCACTGACCCACCGTGGTAATCGGTTCCTGATTCCCCGGCGGATTCAGTATCAGCAATGGATTTAATTCCTGCGCCCCCAGAGTGGACAACACAAACACACCGGCAAACAAAATCGGGCACATTATCTGTCCTCCTGACAGCAGAATCTTTGTCTATTGGTCTCCGTCCATCACACCACGCCGGCAGTCGGGGAAACAGCCTCCGCCGGCCATGTTACCGACCGGGCGGCATTCGCGTTTCTCGGCATGGTCACCGGAGACCGGTGGATCGTGACCGTCGCATTGTAAATCATATTATCTGCAACCTTCTTGACAGCGATCTCGGCATTGGGCTGCGGACGGATCGTGCCAGACTATTCGTTGCCGGTCCAGGTGAAGGCGCAGGAACCTTCGATATCGGGGGGTCTGACGCTCGACAGACGGATGGAGTTCGGGCTATGCTCATGGCGCAAGAAAACTCATCCCTGGAGAAACATGATGGAGACAGGCAGGCAGGAAATTAGCAGGCGCGCAACAATCAAGGGAGCCGGTCTTTTCGGAGCGGCAGCGGTGTTGGGGGCAACCGGCACGGGAGCGGCTTCTCCCATCCCGTTCGGATCCACAAATACCTGGTCCGAGATCGCCCGGAAAGTCGTTCAGACTCCGTTTGTCGATACACATGAGCATCTTCTCGAAGAGAAAACTCGTCTCAACGGGAAAAGTTCTCGCATCCAGGCTAATGACTGGTCTTTTCTGCTCAGCCACTATCTTGACTCCGACCTGTTCTGCGCGGGAATGACCGAACAGGAAATGAACCGATTCAAGTCTGCCGAGACCGATCCGATTGCCAAATGGAACATCCTGGAACCCTATTGGCCCGCAGTCCGAAACACCGGCTATGGTCAGGCGGTCTCCATTGCCTTCCAGCGACTTTATGACGTGGATGAGCTGTCCGCCGAGACGGTGAGCAAAATCCAAAGCGCGTACGAGCAACTCATCCGGCCCGGATTCTATAAAAAAGTCCTTGTCGAAACGGCGAACCTGGATTCCTGCCAGGTAAACTCTCTGGAAGGGAGCGCGTTCCAGGAGTCCGATCAGCCACTTCTGCTGATGCAGGATATCAGCTTTCTCGGAATGCACATCGGACCGGAAATCGGCAACCTCAGCGGCCCCGCCGGAATCGACGTAAACGACCTGTCCGACTGGCACAAAGTCATTGACTGGTGGTTTGACAAGTATGCCAAGTACGCCGTTGCGGTCAAATCTCAGGCCGCCTACGGGCGCGACATCGACTATGCGGATGTGCCCGCCGAACAGGCAGAACCCATTTTCAAGCGTATCCTGAACGGCGAGAAACTCTCCAGGGAGGAAAGCAAACCCATGGAAGATCACCTTTTCTGGTATGCCGTCCGAAAAGCGACCGCCTGCAACCTGCCCGTGAAACTCCACACCGGGTATTACGCCGGGCACGGCGGAAGAATGCCGCTCTCACGCCTGATGAAAAATCCCGATTCCGCCGTAGATCTCTGCCGAATCGCGCCGGAAACCACATTCATTTTCATGCACATCGGCTATCCCTTCTACGAGGAGATGATCAGCGTCGCCAAGCATTATCCGAACGCTCACATCGACATGTGCTGGGCCTGGATTGTCAGCCCGTCTGCGAGCACGAACTTCCTGAAATCCTACCTGGGAGCGGCGCCGGCAAATAAAGTCCTGACATTTGGCGGCGACTACATTCCGGTCGAGCCGGTGGTCGGTCATGCGGCAATCGCTCGTACAGGAGTGATCTGCGCGCTGGGTCAGCTGTGCGATGAGGGCTGGCTGGACCGGAAACGGGCGCTGGACCTGGTGGAACCGATCCTGTGCGGAAATGCACGACGCATTTTCCACCTGGATGAAAAGCGACGCTATCTCGAAAAGGTTCCCTGGAAAGCATGAGGCTTTTTGGGACACATAGAAATGACAGGGCGGTTCGTGAGCAGCCCCGGCCCTGGACTGTTCTCCTGTCTCTGGCGCTCTCGCTTGCCGCGTTCTGGGTACTGTGGCAACTGCGCTCCTGGAATCTCTGGAACGGCGACGGGGAGTTTTGCTGCAAACAAACCGTCGGGCAAAGCACCTTCGCAATTACCTTATCGCGTTGTCCGCTTTCGCACCTGGAATACCGATACCTCTTTCGGATTCTGCGCCCGATCACGAATCTCTGGGTAGAGGATATCATCGCGCTTTCTTCCTGCATGGCGGGTGTCGTCTACTTGTGGGCGACCGTTCTGCTTGCGCGACGTCTTTTCTCGCGAACAATCAACCGGGTTCTTCTGACAGCGTTCTGTTGTTCCTCCATGGTTCTTCAGGTCTTCTGCGGACACATTGAGTTCTATCCCTGGACCTGCACCTTCATGATGATTTTTATTCTCTCAGGCTGGTTGTATCTAAACGGAACATTTTCCATCTTCTGGCCGAGTTTCTTGCTGGTGCTGGCGACCGCGCTTCATTCCAGCGCGGTGTTCTACTTCCCCGGCATCCTGGCCCTGGAATGTTTCCGACAAGTGCGTGAATCGAAAAACCGGCCGCTTGTCGTGTTTCATTGTCTTCTCAGTCTCGGCCTCTTCGTCTGTGCGGCGCCGTTTCACCGTTACAGAGAGCAGTTCATCGCTTTCCTGTCGGTCTGTGCCATCCTCTGGATCGTTTGGGGAAAGGCCCCGGCGAAGATTCGGGAATGGCGACAGGGAATGGGGCCATGGCTTCTGGCGCTCTCACCCTGGCTTCTCTACTTCTCAATCCGAACAGCGTTGGGATTCTACGCCGAACCGATCCTTCACCACATCGCCCCCGCCGGTGAGCCGTACGATCACGGTTCATTCCTGTATACGTTCTGGTCACGTGACCACTTGAAGGATAAATTGACTTTCCTTTGGTGGCTGGCGCCGTTTGCTATTCCGGTCGGTTTGCTCGTCTTGATCTCATTCGGTAAAGAATGCCTGAAAAACGGTTGGCTGGTTTTTCTGATTGTTCTCTCTGTGTGTGGGCTAATCTGGGGAATCCTTTTCTATCCGCAGTTGCGGATTCGAGACTGGGACCTGTTTACCACAATAGCAATTCCTTTCAATCTTCTTGTGGGATATGGTGTACTGATTTTATGGAAACGAGGCCAGGTTTACCTGACATTTATGATACTGGCTCATCTGACTATCAGCATTCCGCTCATTATCGACAACGCGGATCTTCTCGTCGGACGGGGATATGTCACACTGGAATGTGAAACACAGCCGGTGTCGGCAGAGGTGTATGTCCGGGGCTTGCCGATTGGATTTACCCCGCTGACAATGCAGAATATCCGGTCCGGCCGCGCGCGAATTGTACTCATCCCGCAAAGCCGGGACTACCTGTCTGTGCAGCGGCGATATAACCTGAAACCGGGAGAACACCTGCGGATCTCCGAAACATTACCCCCTCGCCCGCCGCGAACACCTGTGCAGAAACAGGAGTGAATAGACATCCATGGCTCTAATTGATCTATGCAAGCATGAACAACGCTTAAACGAATCCCGTCGTCGAGTCGAGACAGTCTCCCGTTTCGAGGAGGCGGATCGTGTACCGGTACAGATTACCGAGGCCGGTTCGTTTTACTGCTCCATGTTCGGAGTAGACATCCGCGACTACTATACCGATCTGGAAACACAAGTAGATGTTCAATCGCGTGGCTTGAAATGGCGTCTCGAAGAGTTGCAGGATGACCGTCCGGTAGCGAGCCTGTGTATGGATCTCGGTCCGGTCGGGGAGGCGATTGCTTTCGACTTGGATCTGGTGTTCCCGCCGGGGACCTCGCCGTGGATTATCCGTCCGCTCAAGACCCCGGAGGACATTCGCAAATGGACTCCCCCTGATCCGGCGACCAACCCGCGCATCGATTGGTTCTACCGCCGATTTGAGAAATTCCGAACCATTGCGGAGAAAAAAGACATCGGTGTGCCGGTGGATCAGGCCTGCGCGGGAATCCATCCGCCTCTGTCTGCCGCGTGCGCGATTATGGACCCGGCAGATTTTTATGTGTTGATGATAGAGGATCCACAGACCGCCGATCTGTTGCTCAAAAAATTATTCGATTTCTATTGCCGCCTGACCGATTGGCAGGATGAACGGCTGGGCACAAAAACCGTCCGCCTGGGGCTGTGTGATGATAATTCCTGCGCCATTTCCGATGACCTCTACCGGAAAATGGTCCTGCCGTACAACCTGGCGCTGTATGAACGTTACGGCACACAATACCGCCACCTTCACGCGGATGGTCCCAACGACCAGCATTTCAAAACATACTCCGAGATTATCCGGCTCGATGCCATGGACATCGGCGGGTTCTCGGATTTGCGTGCCGCTGTCAGAGACATGAAAGGAAAGGTAGTGATTTACGGCGCGTTGAACAACCGGGATTTCTACGGACCGTTCAACGATCGTGCAAGAGCCATTGTTGATGACCAGCTGCAAACCGCCGGTCCGGGTGGCGGCTATGTCCTCGCCGTCGGCGGCGAAACCTACGCCGGTGTCCCCCCGCAGACCCTGATCGACCTGGTGCGATATGCAAAAGAGAGAGGAAGGTATCCGGTGCGTGAGGAGTTCGCTGAATCACCGGACACCATGTAGGCAAAGAAGATCGAGTTGTTGAACATGGACGGATTGTGTTAGAATAGGGAGGTTACGGAAAGAGATGACGAAAAATGAAACATTCAACGCTGGAAACCCCCGATATAGCGCTGGCTCTCGGCCAGTACCGAATGAGCGACGAAGCCATTCATGAACGCCTCGACAAATTGGCCGGATACTCCAAGGGCGCGACCCTCTCTCCCCAAGAACTGCGCGATGCTTTAGACAAGGAGCTGGGCGACAAGAGCCTCAGCGGAGAACTGCGGAAATTGCGCGACGAGGAATGATGCATCATGCGATTGTATTACCTGGACACATCCGCGTTGTTGAAGAGATATAAGTCCGAACCCGGATCTGACAATATTTACGATCTGTTCGCATCTTGCGGATCTCTGCCAAAGAGGCTCTTGACAAGCCTTTTCACCATTGTTGAAATGACGTCCGTTTCCGACCGTTTCGCCAGGCAGAGGGTACTTTCGAAGACCTTCTAAGAAGAATTGCTCCGCACCTTTGCAACGGATGCGCGGGAATCCATTCATTTCGTATCCATGGTTGACAGCATTGTTCTTGCTGCAGCGGATTTTGTGCGAAGGTATTCTCTGCGACCGGGCGATGCCCTGCACCTTGCGGCCTTAGAGCGTGCCCGCGAATCGGTGAGCGGTTATGATCTCGATATTGTGTTTGTCGTATCGGACAACTCTCTTTGTCAAGCGGCAATCGAAGAAGGCTTCACTGTCGCCAATCCGCAAGATGCAACGAGAAAGGAGTGGAAGGAGTTTCTTGGATAATCTCTTGCCCTCTGGATTCAGAATCGACACGGACAGTACAAAACCTTCTGCGAGAAATGGAAGGTGAGGGAGTTCTATTTGTTCGGATCGGTACTGCGGGACGACGGCGGCGGAAAGAAATCCTGAATACCCGGAGGCTGATCTGTGCCGTCGCGTAAGAAGAACGATTTTGCGTAGTTGTGAGATACCTGACAATAAAGCGACAACGGCTCAAGCGGCGCCCGTTCTCGTCGTTGTGCCTGCGAAACGTTGTCCAAAATACCCGGCAACGACACGCTGCATTCTGCTATATTCCTAGTAATGACAGGTAGTTACACGTTTTTGTTAAAGGAACTTCGAATTAATAATGACATTGGGTCAGCCGGGGGGTGACCGGTGAGAAAGCCCAAGCTGGAGCCGACGTGAAACCCGGGCAAAATGCGCCCATCCCGAACGCAACCCCCCTTGTATTCCCCCCGAACTTCGGGGGGAAGAATCACTCCCCGGGAGTTCGGAAGAGATCACAGCCAAAATTCCTCCCCCGAAGTTCGGGGGAGGTGAGGTGGGGGTTGAGTCCATCACCTGCCGGAAGAAACCAACAGGAATTTATCGCGGGCGCGGCGAATCCGCCGGAGATTCTCATCCACTTTCGACACCATGCGGGAGGAACTGGGACGATGGGGATTGCCCGTACAGCGCATACAGGTCAATGTGAACTGGGTGTAGATATTCAGAAGGGTCTCGCTACTCTCAATCTCCTCCCCCACATTTTGGGCAAGCCAGATCCGAAACCCGGACAGGGTCGGTTTCGACTCCCAGATCAGGCATTCGTGCCCTTCGAAAAACGGACACGACGGTTTGCAGGACATGGACTTCCTCCTCTCCTGTCCCGGAACATACGTAAAACCCATGATATATGGGCGATTCAAAACTCCGAACCGGGATTTGCTCCGGGACCCTCAACATCGTCAATTCTTCTTCTCTTTTTTGGTTATCGGCAGGCGAAGGGATGATCCTGAACCCAAAGGGCAAATTTCTTTTACATTCCATAGTCACAAATGGATTCGGAAATGGCTTTGCCGAGACGTTTGCGGGCAACAAGAACGCTCTCAAAAAATGCCTTCAGATCCGCCAGGCGGTCACCGGGGGAACTGGAAAAATGGCCTCTTGTCAGCGAAAGAGTTGCCTTGTACAAAGAAAGGCCGTACACGGTTTTCATCGCGCGATCCCGATGGAACTTCCAGAAGATTGACTCGATTTGAGACAGAGAGCCTGTATCCGGTGGAATCGGAAGTTTGTCAATTTGCCGGATCACCTCGGCTGCCAGAGATGCGCCATAATCCAGGGCATTCAGCTGTTTTTTCAGTAAATCTGTAATATCAAACGAGACCGCCCGGCATTCAATGCGAAATCGATCTGCCAGACGCTCACGCCGAACAACCGAACTCCCAAATAATCCCCTGATTTCACTCAGGTTATGATTCTCAGTTCCGTCGATATGCGCCCCATGGGAACCGGCGTTAATTACGGTCCTGCCGCAATTCCTCAAGCGCCGAGCGAACTCCCGGGCAAACAGCGCCAGAACCTGCGAAGAGGGTACTTGCCCCCCAGACTTGCCCGGCAACCACACCAGAGGTTCGCGAACACCGGGGTCTATCGGATTGCAGGGTATAAAATCCAGTTCCTGCTGATTTTCCATTACAGAGTCATGCCGCCGCGCCAGCGCAGCGCCGTGAACATGCGATTCCCCTCCTTGGGGATTGTATGCAAAATCACACCCCAACAGCACAATCGGGTCGCAACCCAAAGCCAACGCAATCTCCAAGGCAGCATGAGCAACCGAGAGAGGTTTTCTGGGCGCATCCTCAATCCCCTTAATGCTGTTAAGCCAGGCACATGTCGGGGACTCGCCTGGACTCAAGATGACCCGTGGACCGGGCCACGTCCGGGGTATCTCGAAACAGGTTTCCGGATCGAATACGAGGATACAGTTCGGGTCCGGATCAGCCGCGTCGAAATGCCTCCGGTTAAGCGGTGTCGGATCGCATGTCGCCACAATGTCCGGTCGCAAACCGGCCCGTTGAAGAACCGGATAGGCGGTATCCACGGCAATCCGCAACGGTAACGGATATTGTTCAGACAGCTGCTCTAAATCCTTTGTCAGGGAAGGACCGCCGGAAACCAGCACAGCGGGAACCCTCGCAAGCATTCCGTCAAACTGTTTCAGGTCGGGACAGGTCAATGTGAACCGTGCATTGCGCCAGATATTCTCCTGGATTTGCTCGCCCCATTCCGAAAGAAACCGCGCCTCGGCCTGCCCCCGCGCTAAAAGGGATGTCAAAGTTTCTCTGGCCGCTGAAAAATATGTCGCATAGCGGTCTCGGAGGTCTTGCTCCTGCAAAAACACAGCCTTTGTCACCGCAATGTTCGGGAGGATCGAAAGCGCCACCTTCTCGATCCCATCCAGGTCCTCCCCCAAAACCATACGGAATGAGGGATTGCCCAGAATCTTCGATAAGTCCAGCGCTGTCAGGACAGTATGAAAAAGGACAATGTCCGGCTCGATAAGCAGCATGGCGCTGATACGATCCCCCCATTCCAGGCACACCGCCACAGGCAGATAACCATCTTCGCACCCCAACAGGATCGGAACACAGGGTCCTGAAGGATTCTGGGCACGAATCCGCTTCCGGAATTCCTCAAGAGGATTCTCCGGAAAAACAAAAGCAGCAGCCCGATTGGGATCGGATGGAACAGGCCAGCCGGAAGCGGTCCGTTCCACACGGTAATGCCTCTCAGGAGACAAATGCTCCAGGCAATCGACCACATCTGGATTGCCGACCGCCAGGGCCTCCAGATTCTTCTGAAGTATGTTGGAAATCAGACTTGCCTCCGGATTTAACCGATTGCTCTCTCCGATCGGAACTCAGGCAGCGTTACGAAAACTCCAGGTCTGACCGGCCTCTGTTTCAAGGGAAACAATCCCGGCGGAATCCATTTTGAGCGTCTGGTAGGAAGCCCCTGCGTCGCGGGAAGCCTCAATTTTCGGCCATGGGCTGAGCAGACGCAATGTCCCGCCATAAAGTGACCGAATTTGCAATGTCTCCACTTTGGGAGCAGAACCCTTCGCGCTCACCAGAAATCCGCCCTGTGTCCGCAGGTCCTCAAATTGCGCTTCACATCCCGGCTTGACAGCCGGGAACACCCGGATGATATCGTTCACGCTTTGCAACAAGAGTTCGGTAACTGCCATACCGGCCCCGAACTGTTCCGTATAATGGCCGAATTCATTGAACTTCTGGCGCGATTCCATTCGGTTGAGTGTCATGGTCCCGTTTGGACGGGTGCGGGCTTCCACTTCCGTTTTGAGCCAGTCCTGCGTGCCGCCCATACTGAGGCGGGCACGGGAGATCGCCAGCATGAATGTAGCGTTGTTCCCGTTCCACTGCATCTTGTCGATGGTGCGCGCAAATAGCGCCTTTTCCGGTTCGGGAGACCACCAAGTCACGACATCGCATGGAAAAACCGGCGTGGCGGGAACCGAGATATTGTACTCGATCGGCGGCGCGCCTTCGACATCGACGACTATCGGGTCTTGATCGCCATAAGTCGGATAATCGGGAAGACGTTTCAGCGCCTGCTGAAACCGCTTCACCAGATCGCTATCCCGGCCCAGAATCCCCGCCGCCTCGATCGCCGCATTCAATGTGTACCGAATCATGGCGATATCGAACGCACAGTTGTAATTGCGGTCGAGTTTCTTCGTCCATCCCCAGTGTTCCGGCGAAACAGAAGGCCCCAATCGGATTTTCTCATCCCCCTCACATTGTTCAATAAACCCCGCATAAAAAACGGCAACTTCACGCAGTGGGGGATAGACCCTGCTCTCCAGTCGCTTCCGGTCCGGATCATATTTGTACCGCCACCAGAGCGGCTGGACACTGAATCCGTTCACTCCGAGGGTCATTCCCCAGACATGATGAATGTACTGCCGTCCGTTTCGGCTTTTGCACGATGTCGGGTCCGGCGGCTCATACGCAAACAATACATGGGGATAATAGGCCCCCTCCAGCGAAAAAACCTTCTGAGAAAGCCATCTTCCCCGTGGCAGGTACTCGAATATCAGGCGGTCATACGGTTCCGCCAAGTCCGTCTGATTGGCGGGATAGACAGCCCAATAGGTCTGCTGGATGTTGTAGTTGGTATGGTAATCCCCATGCCAGGCAGGGGTGTCGTTGACCAGCCCGGCAAATAACCCTGTCGATTGCACTCCCGGTTTGCCGACACACCGCATGAAATACAAAGAGCGATACCAGGTTTGCTGCAGAAGGGAGTCATCCAGCGCAAGGCCGCTCCGCGACCAGAATCGTTCCCACTCCGCCTCATGCTTTTGAATCAATTCCTCTGTTTTTGCCCGCAGGGTTTCCTGGACCAAATCAACGGCGGCCTTCACCGGGTCGGAAGATTCCAGCGACGTAACAATCGCGACGGCTTGCCGATCGGATTTTGGGGAACGGCCCGCAGCGACTGCAAATTCCATCCCCGGCCAATCCGGGTCGCCGGGAATGCTCTGCCGAATCCAAGCCACATCACCCTGACTGCTGTAGTCCGCTTTCGGGATGTCCGTCGACTCGACGGGTTTCAAGGACAGCGCGGTGCGAGATTCGATTAGGAATACATTCCGGTCGGCGAGGGCACGGATCTTCACAGGAGGGATTTTCTCATCCGAGCGCCATACAGTGGCCACGCCATGGAGCAAGTCCAACTCACCTCGCCCGACAGTTCCGCCACCTGAATCGATGGAAACTTGGGCGCATTGACGCGGGCACGGATAGGCTTTCGAATGATAGCTGTCTTCCTTATCCCATGTTTGACCTTCGGGAAGAACATAGTCCGAATTGTTATCCTTCATGGGGAACGCTGTTTCCGAAGCTCCCAGTTTCTTAATCAGGTCAAGCGTGGGGATCGGCGGATCATTTTCGGTAATCAGGCGAGCATCCCAGACATCATTTTTGGTCAGGTTCAGGATGATGTTGTTATCATTCGAATAAACCAGGGCGTTGATATCACCGTTCCCGATAATCAGCGCTTTGTTCAGAATGTCACCGATATCGTCCAAACGAATCGCGGCATTCTCCAGGGCATCGGAAAATGGGATCTCACTCTGTGCAGAAGACATAGCGCTCTGAAGAAGAAACAACAATAAAAACGGAATCGAGAGTCTCTTGCAAACTTTGTGGATGGTGTTCATGGTTTTTGCACCTTTCACACATATTTTAGACCTGCTTTTTCAAAGCGATCCACGACCTCACACATTCGGTCTTCCTCGACGGTGAGCGCAATACGGACATAGCCTTCGCCGCCTTTTCCAAATCCCGCGCCCGGGGTAATCAAAACCCCGGCCTTTTGCAGCGCTTTTGCAGCAAATTCACCGGATGGTGTTCCCTGTTCCGGTACGGGGGTCCAGACGAAGAAGGTCGCCGGATTCTTGCGGGGCTTCCAGCCGAGACGCGCCAAACCCTGAAGAAGAACATCGCGCCGCCTCTGGTACACCCGGCACATCTCGTGAGTAAAATCCATGCTGCCGGTAAGAGCCGCAATCGCGGCATATTGGATCGGTTCGAAAATCCCCATGTCCAGGTTGGATTTCAGCTTGCCGAGCGCCCCGATCACGGCGGCGTTCCCCACCGCGAAAGCGCACCGCCAGCCGCTCATGTTGAACGTCTTCGACATGGAGTGAAACTCTATCCCTACCTCTTTGGCCCCCGGAGCCTCCAGGAAAGAAGGCTGACGGTTCCCATCGAACATCATCTCGGAATACGGCGCATCATGCGCCACGATGATCTCATATTTCTGCGCAAAAGCAACCACCTCTTTGAAATAATCCAGGGTGCAGATTGAGGCTGTCGGATTGCTGGGAAAGTTCAGAATCATCAACTTGGCCCGCCTGCGAACCTCTTCCGGCACATCATTCAGATCGGGCAGAAAATCGTTGGATTCGAATAGCGGCATGAAATGGACTTCCCCACCCGCCGTGACAATCCCCGGCAAATAGGCCGGATAACACGGATCAGGAACCAGCACGGTCTCACCGGGATTAACCAACGCCGGCGGCAGTCCGCTCATACCGGCCTTGCTCCCGATGACGGACATGACCTCGGTGTCCGGGTCCAGGTCCACTCCATACCGGCTCTTATACCATTGCGCAACCGCTTTGCGGAAAGCCGGAAGCCCTTTGTAAGAAGGATAATGATGGGTGTCGGGATTCAGGACCGCCTCCCGCAGAGCCTCGACAATGTATTTCGGTGTGGGACGGTCCGGATCGCCCACAGAAAGGTCGATCACATCCACTCCCTTCGCCTCCTGTTCCACTTTCTGCTGGTCCAGCGCATCGAACAGGTATACAGGAAAATGTTTCAGTCGGTCGGCCGGTTTGATATTCATTCAACTTGTCCCTTTCGGAAAAGACTCCGGTTGGAGGATAGGATTATTCGCCTTCATTGTCCGGGATTCGGTCATCGGGCAAATAGGGATACTTGATAAACACCGCGATGCAATCTTCATCCGTGTCGTTGATGAGATTGTGATGCTCGTTCGGTTCGACTCGGAACGCATCGCCGGGCCGGACACGATGCTCCACGCCGTCAATGATAAACCTCGGCGTTCCCTGCAAGAAAAAGAAAGTTTCTTCCACAACATGATGAATATGTTTTCCGTGGTCCTTGGAGGATTGCCCGGGTTTCATCTTGACAATGCCCCATTCGACATGCGGCCCGCGCATGACATATTTTGCCCCGCTGTCCCCCATGGACCAGGCCAAATCTTCGGCGTTCCGGTACTCCATTTCTCTATTCCTCCTCGATGTCCAATCTCCAGAGATCCTCAATCGATTCCCGTTTTCGAACCAGCCGGAACCGATCTCCTTCAATGAGGACCTCTGCCGGGCGAGGCCTCCCATTGTACTGCGAGGCCATCGCCATTCCATACGCACCGGCGGACAGGATCGCCACGCGGTCCCCCGGCTCCAGCCGGGGAAGTTCTCCCTGCGAAACGAACGTATCACTCGTTTCGCAGATCGGACCGACCACATCGACAACCTCTGTCGGACCTTCATCCGCCCGCAGAGGAAGAATCTCATGCTCTGCGCCGTACATAGCCGGACGAATCAGATCGTTCATTCCCGCATCCAGAATCACGAAAGTTCGCTCTCCATTTACCTTTCGATAAAGCACAGTGGAAAGCAGAACTCCCGCATTTCCAACCAGCGAGCGGCCCGGTTCAAGAATCAGCGTTCCGTCAAAGTTGCCCAGGCATTCGCGCAGATGTTCGCCATACCGCTGCGGACTGTCCGGGACTTCCTCGTGATATTGAATCCCGAGGCCACCCCCCAAATCCAGATAGGGAATCGGAATCCCGTCATCGATCAGCTGTTTGCGGAGACCCAGCATTAAAGTGCAAGCCTCCAAAAGCGGACCTGAATCCATCAGCGAGGAGCCGATATGACAGGCGATTCCGCGAATCTCCACGCCCGGCATGTGCTGTGCCCTGCGATAATGATCGATCGCCTGGTCGGTGGGAATGCCGAACTTATTTTTGCTCAGACCGGTTGATATCTTCGGGTGGGTTTGAGGATTAATATTGGGGTTGATTCGAACAGCAATTCCGGCGCGCTTCCCCAGCCGCTGCGCAATCTCATCAACGCACTCCAGCTCCGCCGGAGATTCCAGGTTGAACATCAGGACCCCCGCTTCAATGCCTGCCTCGATTTCATCGCGGCGCTTGCCGACACCGGAGAAAACCATCTGCTCTGCGGGTATCCCCGCATGAAGAGCCGCTTTCATCTCCCCCACAGAGGTTAAATCCGCTCCGATACCCTCCCGCGCCATGATCCGCAGAATCGCCTGACACGGATTGGCTTTTACCGAATAACAGATCCGATGCGGGACCGTCCCCAGACCCTTTCGGTAACCCGCAATCGCTTCCCGGACTGCTCCGGCGCTATAAACGTAAGTCGGGGTACCGAATCGGTCGGAGATCTCATGCAGATCGACCGATTCCCCGTGCAAAACGCCGTTTCGATACGCATACGTGCCAAGCTGAATTCGACTCATATTCATTCCTTAAAATAAAATCCTGAAGACCGCCCTGCGCGGTTCAGAACAGATCATGGCCCTGGGAGATCGGTCGGAATATGGCCCGAAAGATCGGAACAATGAATCAGCCGCCGAATCCGCCGTCAAGATCTTCCTCACCATGGAAGATGCGCTGAAGCCGCTTGAGACGGGCGCGATTCTTCTGGCTGCTCATGACACTCGCCGCTTTGGCCAGTGTTGAACCCTCCCGCATGTTGCAATAGAAAAGAATCTCGTCGTCGTCCAGAGGAAGACCAAGCCGGGTCTTGAAACCAAGATAGTGATCCAACAGCTTGCTGCGCTCAAATGAGATATACGAACGTTCCATATTGCCGCTGATCCCCTCCGACCCGAAACAGGATTTGATATAGCGACTGAATGCAAAGTTCAACTTGGAGTATTCATAAAGCTGCATGGAAAAGCTCAGAGGAAGAACCGTGATGAACTGATTGAACTGGCGGTGGTAATCGAGCATTTGTTGAAGCGCCGTGGCCGGTTCCCAATTCTCCACAAAAACCGTGACAGCCCGCTCCGTTACCAGAAGCGCCTGCGGGGAAGGCGCCCCCGGTTCCACTTTCAGATTGACCACTTGCGCGCGCTCAAAATAGGCAGCCAGCTCCCGGATCAGGTCCAGGATGATACAAAATCCCTCTCGCATGGATTCCATCAGCATTCGATACCGCTCTATCCCCAAGTCAAACCAGTTGTCGCACATCCGGTAAACGGCCTCCATGCAGGCATCCCAACGCGGCGTGTGTTCCTTCCGAAGAATCACCTTGGTGAGATCGAGAAGCCGGCGCAACCGCTTCAGCCGCCAAAGCGCATCCCGTGTCCGGACCACCCGCATCACTTCCCAATTATGGAAATCCTCAAGAAATCCGGCGCTCAGAAGGTCTAAAACACGGGAAATGTTAAAAAAACGGAGCTCGCTGGTTCCGGGTTGCTGGAGACGGATTTTGCGACCCATTACCCATTGAGGCTGAAGCAGACAGTCGATCTTACTGAGATTCTCCAGCAGCTTGGCATCGAGCGAGAGATACTTTTCATCCAGGATGTTCCGCGTTCCAATCACCCGAATCACTTCATCAAATTTCAGGTTTGATTCGTCCGCGGTGTCGTCATAAATAACAAGAAGTTTGAGCTGCGAAATGGAATGCCCGAAAGTAATCTCGTCCATGTAAATGGACTGAATCCCCGCCAGTCGGCGAGCTTCCCGCACCATATCCTCCATCAGGCTGCGATAGCCTTCTTTACTCACTCGAACCGGCTCCCCGGTGAAGGTGTACGAGTCCTTCCCCAGGTCCGCCAGGATATCCTTGCATGGATCGGCAACGGCTTGGCTCACGAGTCCATCTCATTTTTTCCACAGTTTCGCGCGGGCGGATTGAAAAAACCAAGCCCCGGATATCGGGAGCAGTAACTACACCCCGGATCCGAAGGTCGTTTTGCCGCTTCTTCCGCACGTTTGTGGTTATAGCCTATTTGTCCGGTGGCTGCAAGATCTGCACAGGGCCGCTTGATTCCGAATAATGCGGCAGATAGATTGATTCAATAGGACTTGCGCATGACCGCTCCGGCTGTGTTCGCAAAATCCCCGTCCGATGTCTCAATCTCGGAGAACTGTCTGATGAGTTCCACTCTGCTTCGCAGGTTCGCCCACAGGGTTTCATCTACTATCGGATTACTCTTTTTATGGAGTACGGTTGCCTTCTCGGAACCCTATCTGCAGGTCTCCGTGGATGAGATCGGATCGGCCTCGCCCATCCGCGCGCTGGCTGTCATGCCGGTACGTCTGGCAACAGCGGCCTATAATGCGATCCCCGAGAGCCTGCACAAGGACGCTCTGAAAGAAGGATTCGACCTGAAAGAAATCTCCCAGAAAATCGAGAAACTCCAGGTTGGGCAATCCACGACCTTTGAACAGCAAGGCATTACCGTCAAAGCCTCCAAACTCGAACGGGAACCGGAGGAACCAAAGCAGTCCAGTTATCTGGTGGTGAAGATTGACAAAACGGAAATCGCCTGTCCTCTGGCCATTACAACCGGTGCAGTCAAGATTCTGACCTTCGTGTTCAAAGACCTTCAACCCGTGGCGAAACAACTGGAAGTGGCGATTAACGAGGCTAAAAACGTGCCACCAAGCCGCTTGTTGTGGTGTACGGACCAGGAACGAACGCTGGAAGTCAGCTTGAAATAACGGGACTTTTGCTGGCGGGCACAGATTCTTCCCCCCGATCTTCGGGGGAGGGATAAGAGTGCGATTCTCTCAAAATGACCCTTCTCTCCGATCTTCGCGCAATTCCCGGTCTGGTTGTTCGCCCCGAGGTGCACCTGTCGGGATATACTACCTTCCGTATCGGGGGACCGGCTGAAATCCTGGCAGAAGCAAACAATGAGCATTCCCTGTTGCAAGTGGTCGAGTATTGTCGAAAAAAGGGATCTCCATGCCGGTTTAT
The DNA here is from genome assembly GCA_029570205.1 of Candidatus Omnitrophota bacterium. Classification (GTDB taxonomy): domain Bacteria; phylum Hinthialibacterota; class Hinthialibacteria; order Hinthialibacterales; family JAKPRU01; genus JAKPRU01. Next base: position 46,855 of record JAKQSI010000093.1, read on the forward strand.
GGGAGGAGGCAGCAATCTGTTGGTCGCTGATGAGGGACTGGCGGGAGTGGTTCTGCTGAACAAAGTCCGTTTTGTGGAATGGAAAGAACCCTGCTCTGTCCGAGTAAGCGGAGGATTCCCGCTGGATGAGTTTGTCTCGCTTTTGGCTGAAAAAGGCTGGGCGGGACTGGATTTTGCCGCGGGAATTCCCGGCACCGTGGGTGGAGGATTGGCCGGCGGTGCAGGAGCATACGGCAACCTGCTGGGGGATTTTCTGGATTCAGCGCGCATTCTGGACGTTTATGGAAACATTCGGGAAACGGCGCCCTCCGCGTTGGGCATCGGATACCGCGAAAGCAAAACAAGAGACCGTGGCGACCTGATCCTCGACGCAACGTTTCATCGTCTTCAGCCCGCTCCTCCGGAGCAGGTTCAGGCGAAAATCCGGGAAATTAAATCCGAACGCGCCTCCAAACACCCCGGCTCGGACCTTCCGAGCGCAGGGTCTTTCTTCAAGAACCTGCCCCCATCCGAACCGGGAGGAAAGAGAATCCCGGCAGGGAAACTGCTTGATGAAGTTGGGGCAAAGGGCTTGCGTGTGGGCGATGCGGAAGTGTTTGAAAAACACGCCAACATTATCGTCAATCGCGGAAAGGCCACCGCGCGGGATGTCAATAATCTCGCCGATGAAATGGCAAAGCGGGTATATGATTGCTATGGCATTCAGCTGAATCGTGAGGTTCTTTATTGGTCGTAGGAGGGACGGATATGGACAAAAAACCCCCCACTGTCGTTTCGGCCAAGTTCTTGACCAGCGCCGCCGCAATCAATCAATCCCCGAACCATGACCTGTTGGAAATCGCGATAACCGGACGGTCCAATGTCGGCAAATCCAGTTTAATCAATGCGTTGTGTAACATCAAAAATCTGGCCAAAACCTCCAAAACTCCGGGGAAAACTCGCTTAATCAACTTTTTCGAGATCAAGGTTCGCAACCCGGACTTTACGTTCTGCCTGGTTGACCTGCCGGGTTACGGATACGCTCGTGTCAGCAAAATGGAACAGGAACGCTGGGGCAAGACCATCGAGTCTTTCCTGCTGAAACGGCGAAATCTGATCGCGGTGGGACAGCTGATCGATACCCGACATCCCCCTACACCGTTAGATTACCAGATGCGCGAATGGCTGGTGCATAGTTCCCGCCCGGTGATCACCGTATTAACCAAAGCCGACAAGGTAAGTCGCCTTGCAGGAGAGAACATGCGCCGCACAGTGGCGGTAGAACTGCTCTCGCCGCACGATCCCGCGCCGGTGCTGTTTTCCTCCGTTAATCGGCAGGGTGTCGGTGAACTGCTTGAAATCATCGCCGGATTCGTGATTCCTGCCGAATCCGCCTGAAAGGCCTGTTGTGAGGAGAGATGCGTGTTGATAAAGTAAAGGCGGGTCTGTGCCCCGATGATTTCCCTCCTTAAAATGGGGCAGGAGAGGATCGGGCTGATAAGTCCGATAGAATGAATCCGTTATGAACGAGTTCGCCGGTATAACTGGAATATAAGCCATGGCTCTGATATCGACCATACTTCGCAAAATCTTCGGGACCAAGCAGGAACGGGACATGCGTCGCTACGCCCCCATGGTGGCGGAGATCAACACACGCGAAACCGATTACCAAAAAATGACCGATGCAGAATTGCGCGAGATGACCGACAAGTTTCGCGCAAGCCTCCAGCAGGGAGAAGAACTGAGAGAGATTTTGCCGGATGCATTTGCCGTGGTGCGCGAGACAGCGAAACGGCAGTTGAATATGCGTCATTTCGATGTCCAACTCGTAGGGGGTATGGTGCTGTTCGAGGGAAAAATCGCCGAAATGGCAACCGGCGAGGGTAAGACCCTGGTCGCAACCTTGCCCGCCTACCTGCGTGCCCTTGAAGGCAAGGGTGTCCATATTGTCACTGTGAATGACTATCTGGCCCGACGTGACCGGGAGTGGATGGGCCCGATCTACGAGGCGCTCGGCCTGACCGTGGGGGTCATCCAGCACGACATGAGTTTCGACGAACGTCAGGCAGCCTACGCCTGCGACATCACTTACGGAACCAACAACGAGCTCGGATTCGACTACCTGCGCGACAATATGGCCATGCACAAATCGCATTGTGTCCAGCGCGAGCTGTATTATGGAATTGTCGATGAAGTAGACAGTATCCTGATTGACGAAGCCCGGACTCCACTGATTATCTCAGGTCCTTCCGAAGAATCCACCACCTTGTATGAGAAGGTGGACCGCGCCGTGCGCCGCCTCCAGCGTGATATCGACTATACGGTGGATGAAAAAGAGCGCACGGTAATGCTGACAGAGGATGGGCTTGTCCGGGTTCAGGACTTCATGGGGATGAACATGTTCGATGAGGAGAACCTCACGCTTCCTCATCATGTCAAACAAGCCCTGGTGGCGCATAGTCTCTACCACCGGGATCAGGAATACATTGTCAAGGATGGCGAGGTGATTATCGTCGATGAGTTCACCGGCCGCCTCATGCCCGGACGACGGTACAGCGATGGCCTCCACCAGGCCCTGGAAGCAAAAGAACGACTCCAAGTCAAACAGGAAAATCAAACGCTGGCCACCATCACCTTCCAGAATTTCTTCCGCATGTATGAAATCCTGGCGGGCATGACCGGAACGGCGGACACAGAGGCACAGGAGTTTCGCGAGATTTACGGGCTGGATGTAGTGGTTATCCCCACCAACCGGCCGCTGCGACGCACAAATCATCCGGACCAGGTGTATCGGACAGAACGCGAAAAATACAACGCCATCATTGAGGAAATCGTTCAGATTCACAACGAGGGACGGCCGATTCTTGTTGGAACGACCTCGATCGAGAAATCGGAACGAATCTCCAAGATGCTCAAACCCAAGGGCATTAAGCATCAGGTGCTGAATGCCAAACACCACGAGAAGGAAGCGGAAATCGTGGCAGAAGCGGGCCAGATGAGCGCCGTGACGATTGCAACAAACATGGCCGGGCGCGGAACGGATATCAAACTGGGCGAAGGAGTGGCCGAGTTAGGGGGCCTTCACATCCTGGGCACAGAGCGACATGAGGCCCGTCGTATCGATAATCAGCTCCGGGGCCGCGCAGGCCGCCAGGGGGATCCAGGCTCCTCACGGTTCTTCCTGTCCCTTGAGGACGACCTGATGCGGATATTCGGCGGTGAACGCATCAAGAGGATTGCCGAGCGGTTCGGGATGCAGGAAGGCGAAGTCCTTGAGCATCGAATGGTAACCCGCGCCATTGAATCCGCCCAGAAAAAGGTCGAGGAACACAATTTCGATATCCGGAAGCATATTCTGAAATACGACGATGTGATGAATCGCCAGCGGGAAGTGATTTACTCGCTGCGCAAAGATCTGCTGAACGGCGAAGACCCCAGCAAAGATCTCTGGTCGATGTGCGAATGGGTGATTGATTACATCGCCGGAAATTATGCGGCAGCACGGGAAAAAGAGGAAAACGCACAGAAAGATCTTCTTGCGTCGATTCAATTCCATTTCGGCCTGCACCCCCCCGAAGGCACGTCGGCCGAGGAATGGCTGGCGCTGGATGGATCGGACGAGAGCCTCCAGGACCGTTTGAAAGAATTAGCGCGCGAAGCGTTCGATGTAAAAGTCCGGGATTTAGGGGAAGATCTGGCCCAGCATGTTATGTCGCACATCATGCTGCAAACCGTGACATCGAAATGGAAAGACCATCTGCATACGATGGATACCCTGCGGGAAGGTGTGGGACTGCGGGCCTACGGGCAAAAAGATCCGTTGATCGAATACCAGCAGGAGAGTTACACCCTGTTTGAGGAGATGTACCGGAGCATTCAGCGGGATGTGGTCACCCTCTGGTTCCGTATACAGGTGAATCGAGAAGCCCCACCGGAAAAACCGCGTATCCCCGTTTCCGGCATTCGACGTCGGAAATTAAGCCCTGCCGAACGAGCCGCATTGCGGAGCCGCTTGCAAAAACAGCCGGAGGAGGGAAAAGAGGGCGAAACGGCAACTGCAGAACAGCCCACCCGTCTCGCTCGAGCCTCCGAAACGAAAACAAAAGTAGGACGCAATGATCCCTGTCCCTGTGGCAGCGGCAAAAAATATAAAAAATGCTGCCTCGAAAAAGAACGGGCAGTCGCGACATCGCAATAAGTTTACTGCGCCTCCACCTGTGGTTCCTTGACAACATGCTACCTGCCCCACTTCCTCGTTGCCGACCGCGTTTTCCTGGGATTACAATCGCGGCGGATGGGAGATTTTCGTCTATTCGGTTCCGACAGGGAGAGGTTCATGTTCGCTGTCAGTAAAGCCAAATGGTTCTTGCCCTTACGACCGCACAAGGCTTACCTTATTGCCGAAAAGCAGGATTCCGCGACCGCCCCATGATTCCGAGCGCGGAAATACAGGCCCAGCGGGGACGTTTACAAGAGGGCACAGGATCAGCTGACTGCGGAAAGTAACGGCCGGAATGAAATTCGTGGGCAGAAGGGAACGGTGGAGCGGATTGAATTAAAGGGACTGAAAACGGTGTGAATAGGAGGAACACGTTGCGGAATGGTGTGATAATGCTTGTGGAGAATACGGCATGAGAATCCTATTGGGACAAATTCGTCACAACCAGGAGGGCTTCGAGACCCTTGTGTCCCTATTTGCGCAAACGATGCATTGTTATTGGGAGAACATTGAGATTGACATGAGCGCAACAGATTGGTTTGATGCCGACATGTGCGCGGCGTTGGGCGCGCTTCTTTACAGCCTTGGCCAGAATCTGAACACGGTTGCATTAACACGTGTTCCGGTCAGAGTTGAAAAGAGCCTATCAAAAAACGGTTTTCTTAGTCTGTACGGGCACAAGGAGATTCCGGATCGTTGGGGAACGACAATTCCCTATAAGCGTTTTGATGTCAAAGACGATCGTTATTTCGCTCAATATTTGGAAACGGAATACATCTGCCGCTCGGAGATTTCCGTCATGTCGCCCGGACTGTTGAAAAGGTTCCGTGAAAGCATCTTTGAGATATTCAGCAACGCCGTATTGCATTCGCAAACACTGATGGGTATTTTCAGTTGCGGACAGTTCTTTCCTACTCGGAATCGTCTTGATTTTTCCGTAGCAGACTTGGGGATCGGTATCTGCCGGAATGTGAGAGAAAATGCCGGGTTGGATCTCTCACCCGAAGATGCAATTATATGGGCAACCCAGGAGTGCAATACGACCAAACGGGGGCCGATTCCTGGTGGACTGGGCTTAAAACTGCTCGGAGAATTCATCGACATGAACAGCGGTCGTATTCAGATTGTTTCGGACGCCGGGTACTGGCAACGGGAGGAAGGTAAAATCCATACCGCCCGATTGAGCCGACCTTTCCTGGTACGGTGGTGAGTACGGTGGTGAGTGTAGAAATCAATACGGCAGATACGCCGTCCTATACGCTGTCCTCCGAATTGTCAAAAGCCAATATGTTCTGAGGTATTTGTTATGGAACAGAAGATGGTGCTTTCATTGTATGAAATTGTCGGTGAACCGCTTTGTGTGGCCTCGGACGACGGGCAAAAGGTATATGACCGCCTGGAGGCTGTTCTAAAGAAAGGAGAAAATGTCACGCTTTCATTCCGAAACGTTACGACCTTGACTTCGGCGTTCTTGAATTCCGCAATAGGCCAGTTGTATGGTACATTCAGTGAGGAGCAATTGAGATCGCTTCTTGAGGTCCAAGACATTCAGCAGGGCGATCTTGTGTTATTATCTCGCGTCGTTGAGACAGCCAAACAATACTTCAAAGATCCGAATAAATTCAATCGGGCAGTCCAGGAAACGCTGGGGGATGGAAATGACGGAGTATAGGCCGGAAGAAATTACAACGTGTAATTTTAGGGCTTCGGATTCATTGCTGTTGGATGCTAATGTTTGGCTGTTTGTCTACGGCCCGCATCAACCGGGAGATAGAAAAGTCGCTGTTTACTCGAATGCCCTCAAGAGAATGCTCGTTGCGGAAAGCCGCATCTATGTTGATGTATTGGTCGTTTCGGAATTCATCAACAGGTACGCCGGATTGAAATGGGAGATCGAACATGAGGTATTCCCCAGTTTCAAGGAATTCCGCAAGAGCAAGGAGTTCAAGCCTCTCGCTCAAGAAATTGCTGACGCCGTGAAACGGGCGCTGAGGCATTGTACGCGGATCGAGAGCGGTTTTGAATCTCCTGCGGTTGACTCTTTGATTGACGAGTATTCAATGGGCTGTTTCGATTTCAATGACCAGATTCTTACAGCCCTGTGCAAAGAGAAAGGTCTTAAATTGGTCACAGACGATGGGGATTTCCGTACACGGGAGATTCCTATTGTCACTGGAAACAGGCACTTGCTGGCTTAGTTGCCGTGCCCAACCGCCCTGACCGCTATACTGAGAGGAAGATGCAGCAATTTTCCGGCGTGTCCGATCGCGCTCCCAAGCGTCAATACAGGAGAAAGGCCATGAAACAATTGATCGCGATCCTCACCTGCCTTGGCTGTCTTGCCGGAGCAGTGTATTCCGACGATGAACCGACGGATCTGTTCGGCAGATTTCTTCATGTCAAGGGCAAAGTAGAGATGGTAAAAAAAGGGGAGGTCGAACGTGCGCCGGTCAAACGCGGGGACCTGATCCGGTTTGGCGACAAAGTGTGGACCGGCGAGAACTCCCAGGCGACAATCATCACCTCCGGTAAAAAAATCATCAACCTCGTCGGAAACAGGGAGCTCGATACAACGGCGGACCAGCCGGAAGGTAAGATGGCCCCCTCCCTGCACATGGAAGGCTTGTTCGAAGAAAGCTTCTCCGAAGACACACTGGTGGCCGTTGCCGGTATCCGCGTGGAGATGGAATACATCCTCTCTCCAAGAAACTCCGCTGTGAAAAGCGAAACCCCGGTGATCCGGCTGGCGGCCCTTCCCCCCGACCATTCCTGCCGAATTCAGATCACCGGAGGCGGGCTTCCCTCACCATACAAGGGGACAATCAAAACAAATGTCCTGGACCTGAGCAAGGTCCAACTCCGCAAACCACTGAAGCGGGACCAGACCTACTTCATCCAGGTAGAGGTCGTGGATGCGCAGGGGAAATTACGTGGAAAGGAACGCGATATCTTTATGCACATCATCAGCGAGGAAGATTATGAAAAGATCTCGGCTATCGAGAAAGAAATCGCCCAATTCCAGAAAGAAGATCCCGAAAATCCCAGCTACCCGCTGATTCTTGCCCTGGAATCCGAAGACCTCAGCTTGTATAGCGACGCGTTGGATATCTATGAAGAACTTCATACAAAGTTCCCCGACGATCCGTTTATCGAGAGACAACTGGCCCATATCTACAACCAAACTAAGCGGATCACCGATCTGAAAAAACTGACCGTGGAGGAAGAGGAGGAGAAGTAGGAGAGTCTGCTCTGCCACATACCGGTTCTCCGTTCCTGCGTATTCATGAAGCGATATCCGTCTGGACGGGTACCGCAAGGCCATCGGCAAATCGATCTACAAATCCCCCTCGAAAAACCGTGCAAGGGATGAATCTTCCCGTTTGATTTTCTCCATCAGCGCTTCATGTTTCCAAAGTCGCCGCATCGAACGATGCACCAGGCAGATCCCCAAAACCACCAATCCCAGACAGAGTGCCAGAAGAGGAATCGCCAGAAAGGTGTTCTCCAACAGATTGTAGTACCGTGAGGTGGCGATCAGCACCGTGATAACCGACAACGGCAGTGTAAACACAGCAATGCCGGTCCGCAGCAGAGCCAGGCTGGTTCGCTTCTCGGAAAGAATCAGCTGCATCCGCATAATGTTCCGGCTTTCTCTGGCATCTATTCGCGGCAAATTGGTCCTCGATTCCGAAGCCTCAACACCGCCGGTACCCGTGGAATCGCGCGTTTTCGACATAGTAGATGCTCCCTTTGGAAACAACGTGCGACACCGATTATACTGTGTCTCTTTTCCTCGACCCACGGTCGGAAGATATCCCAACCGCAACTACCGGTGTGGATTTCGACCCGGGAATCACCCCCCGGCAAACTCATGCTCAATAACATCGGCAAAAGTCTCGAAAGGATGAAAATCCCGCCCGACACTCTCCAAATAGCGATGAAGTTCCCCCTTTGCATAAACCACTTCCACCTTTCCTGCCGCACAGATATCCGACACCCCATCGCCAATGTAAACCCGTCTCAGCTCCAATTCCTCCAACCTGAGATGCTGACACTTGCAGTTCGCCATTTTGCGTTCGCACTCCGGCAGAAAGTGAGGGAAATCCCATCGGACCGTGCCGTCGGTCCATTCCATGTGGTTCGAAACATAACGCAGACCGGAAACACCGGCCTTTTCGAGAAGCGGATCGATATAGAAATCATATCCGTCTGAAACGAGAAGGATCTCTCGACCCCGGTTCTGCGCCAACTCGACAAACCGCGCGAACTCAGGATCGACCTCCACCGTGGAAATGAGTCCGAGAACGTCCTCTCTGTGTCCTTTCAGGCTCCGGAGCATCTTCGTATTGAACTCCCACGAACTGATACGATGCTCATCGTAGTCCCGGATCACCTGTTCCCAGTTTCCCCCGGCGAACCGGGAGACAATCGTATCCCAGACATCTACCATGGAGACGGTATTGTCGAAATCCACAAAGTAAACGGTTTTCATGGTTGTTATTGGAGATTTCACCCAGTCTGAGATTCCTTGTTCATCGACAGGCACGGAGGCCTGTCCCACCAGTAGGCCAGGCGTCCCTGCCTGGCAGCTACCTTTCTTTTTCCCAATCACCGGCCCTGCCGGAGGGAGGCTCGGGATGTCAAAAAGGTACAGTCATACAGACCAACTCTCTTGTTCTTTCGACCGGAGGGAGAAACCTCCCACCTTCGTTCCGAATGACAACACGGCAGAGCGTTGCTGCCGCACAGCGCCGGATTCAGATTCAGGGAGAGGCAATCACGCGGTTGCCACCCTCGATACAGGCGCGAATCGTGCGCTCCATAAGCAAAAGAAGCAATTTATCGCCACAACTCAGCTTTTCTTCAGGGTAAGTCACCACGCCGGCGCTGACGGAAATATGTTCCACCGCACCCGAGATGGGGTAATTCCGAACCTTCTCCCGAAATCCCTTTGCCCACTCCAGGGCCTTCTCTTTTGACGTGTCCGGCAACACAACTGCCATTCGGTTTGCGCTGAACCGTGCTCCGAGCGCATTGTGTGGAAGAGATTCCTTGAGAAGTCCGGCCAATTCCATAATCAGGACATCCCCCCACATGTGCCCCTGCGCTTTGTTTACGGCATCGAATTGATCCAGATGGAAAAGGCACAGAGAGAAAGGACGACGGGGATCCGCACGTTCCATTTCCAGATTCACCCGCTGTTCGAATACGGAAAACTGGTACAGGTGGGTCAGTCCGTCGATTTGCCGGCCGGCATGAAAAAAAGCGGCCATACGCTTCAGCTCATCCACACGAGATTTGAGCGTGAGCTGCAAATTGATTCGTGCGACCAACCGGCGGTTATCTACATTCCGGGGAAGCATATCTCGAACCCCAGCGGCAATGAACTCCTCCTCACGATTCAGTTCATCCGAGAGAAGGATTACGATGTTGTCTCGGGTAGGATCGCCCAACGAAAATCCCTGAACCAGGTCCCGAATATCCTCCAGGCGATCCAGTCCGTCCGCCAAAATCAAATCGGGGCTTTCTTCAAACAAGACAGGGAAACTCTCTCTTTCGGGAGGCATGGTACGGACCTTCAGCCCGGCGGACTCCAACGCCTCTATGCCCGGCTTGAACCGTTCCGCGTCCTTTGTGAGAAAAACAATTTGTTGTGTACCCATTTGTCAAAACTCTCCTGACGCAAGAACATACTCTCGGCCCGGAAACGGCAGTCAATCTCTATCGGAAATGATCGTAACCGCACGGCAGATCGGTAACGTCCAAGCCGGTTACACGGATCTCATTCCTGTTCCCACATATTTCCCCTATATGTGTTAAGGATACCTTGATCTGACGCGCGATCTCCAGAGCCGTCCCGATCTGATCGCCGGAAACGGTGAGCAGGATCTCATAGTCCTCCCCCCCCTGCCATGCCATCCGGCGGGAACCGGAACCGGCCCATTCATCGAGCGCCGCACTCACAGGAAGCCTCTCGGCCCGAATCTCCGCGCTCACCCCCGAAGCGGCACAGAGATTCGATACAGAACGTGCCAGACCATCGCTGATGTCGGTCATCGCAGTCGGAATCAATCCGGCCAGAAGCAGCTCTCGGGTCTCCGAGACACGCGGCCGCGGTCTGAGAAACCTTTGTACGAGGTAACCTGCTGTGGGATCATAAGATACGTTCCCTTTCGATTGGAGAACCGCAAGGCCGGCGGCTGCATCGCCCAATGTTCCGGTCACAAGGATTTGATCCCCTTCTCTTGCGCCTGCCATCGAGACCGGCATACCGGTCACCGGCTTGCCGAATACAAGGATGTCCAAGAAAAACACCGGCGAACGGACGGTATCGCCACCGAGGATGGGGCAGATCCACGGCTCGTCGAGCCTTCTCCAAAAACGGTACATGTGGAGGATCCAGTCAACCTCCATTTCCGGCGGAAGTCCCAAAGTCACCAGAGCGCCAACCGGCTCCGCACCCTTGGCGGCCAGATCACTGACCGCCGAAGCCAGCGATTTCCAGGCCAGATCCTCCGGCTCCGTCCAATCTCGGCTGAAATGAATCCCTTCCACCATGGCATCGCACGATACAAGAAGCGCATCCTCCGGCCACGGAACTGCGGCACAATCGTCGCCGAAAGGCAACAGCAATGGCCCAGCCGTGTAACCGCCGGGCAAAATAGCGTTAATCTCGGCCAACAGGCCGAATTCGCCCAAGTCCGCGACGGTCTTTTGTGAATCCGCCATAAAATGTTCCTCAGGAACCGGGTTGGCACCGATCTTACAACTTTCGCGGTCCGACCGCATCCCGGCATCGAGCGTGAGGTAAGAGCAAGTAGTCTTGACCGGCTTTTGCCTTATGAAACAATAATACTTTGCCTTTCTATAAGCAAAAGAACTCCCCGTGGCAACGGGGATCACCAAACCAGGGAGGATATCATTTCATGTCTACAAAAATTGGAATCAACGGATTTGGACGAATCGGACGGCTGGTGGCTCGAGCCGCCTTGGAACAGGGCAATATCGGCCTTGATCTCGTTGCCGTCAATGACCTGACAGATGCGGCAACGCTCGCGCATCTCTTCAAGTACGACTCCATCCACGGAAAATGGCCGGAGGCCGTCAAGGCCGAAGGCGACAGCATTTGTGTCGGCTCCAGGAAAATCAAAGTCCTGTCGCAGAAAGACCCGGCCCAGTTGCCTTGGAAAGACCTCGGCGTGGAAATCGTGATCGAATCAACCGGCAAATTCCTCGACAAGGAATCGGCAGCCAAACATCTCGCCGGTGGCGCAAAAAAGGTTATCATCAGCGCCCCCGGAAAGAATGTGGATGCAACGTTTGTCATGGGTGTCAATTGCAGGACATACGATCCGAAAGCCCACAATATCGTGTCAAACGCTTCATGTACAACAAACTGCCTGGCTCCGGTGGTCAAAGTTTTGCAGAAATTTGAAGTGCTTCGTGGCCTGATGACTACGATTCACTCGTACACCAACGATCAGCCGGTCCTCGACTTCGTACACAAAGACTTGCGCCGCGCCCGCGCAGCCGCCGTCTCGATGATCCCGACCAAAACCGGCGCGGCAGCGGCCATCGGTCTTGTCATCCCCGAACTCATGGGCAAATTGGACGGGTACGCCATGCGTGTCCCGACCCCCAATGTGTCCGTGGTCGATTTGACCGTCAACATCGGAAAGGAAACGACAGCGGAAGAAATCAACAGCGCAATGAAAGCGGCTTCCGAAGGCGAACTGAAAGGCATTCTGGGCTACTCCGAAGATCCTTGCGTCTCTATCGACTTCAACCATTGCCCGCTTTCCTCCATTTTCGATCCGGGATATACGCGGGTCGTGACCGGAACGCTGGTCAAAGTTCTCTCATGGTATGACAACGAGTGGGGATACTCCAACCGGGTGATCGACTTGGCAAAACTGATGGCATCCAAGGGTCTATAAGACAAGCGAGGGAAACCGACATGCAAAAGAAAACCGTTCGCGATGTCGATTTCAAAGGCAAGCGCGTTCTGATGCGTGCGGATTTCAACGTTCCTCTCAATGAGAACGGCGAGATCACGGACGATACACGCATCCGAGCCACTCTGCCCACAATCCAATACATCCTGGAGCACGGCGGCCGCCTGGCGATATGCTCGCATCTGGGCCGCCCGAAAGGCGCACCCGACCCAAAGTACTCACTCAAACCGGTAGCGAAACGGCTCTCGGAACTCCTGGGCCAGGAAGTCAAGATGCTGCCGGATTGCGTGGGCGATGAGGTTAAGAAGGCCGTATTCAGTCTGAAGGACGGCCAGGTTTGCCTTCTCGAAAACGTTCGTTTCCATCCTGGCGAGACGGAAAACGACCCTGAACATTCGAAAAAACTGGCCGAACTGGGTGAGATATTCGTAAACGACGCTTTCGGTTCGGCACACCGGGAACAGTGTTCCGTCAGCGGCGTGACCGAGTTCATCAAAACCAGCGTGGCCGGATTCCTGATGGAAAAAGAAATTGAGTTTCTGGTTCAGGCCATCGAGAATCCGGATCGGCCGTTTCTGGCCATCATGGGCGGGGCCAAAATCAGTGGGAAAATCGACGTGATTCAGAACCTGCTGAGCAAAGTCGATGGAATCCTGATCGGCGGCGCAATGGCCTATACCCTGCTGAAAGCCAAAGGAATCCCGGTCGGGAAATCCCTGGTTGAGGACGACCGAATCGACATGGCAAAGGATGTTTTGAAAGCCGTCGAACAAAAAGGGATCAAGTTCATGCTTCCACTGGATCACCTGGTTGCGCCGGAAGTCAAAGAAGGCGCGCCGGTTCAGGTCACCCAGGGCGTGGAAATCCCGGATGACCGGTGCGGCGTGGACATCGGTCCCCAGACAATCGCGGCGTACCGGAAAGAGATCGCCGGCGCGAAAACAATCCTGTGGAATGGCCCGATGGGTGTGTTTGAGATCCCCGCCTTCGCTAAAGGAACAATGGCCATTGCCGAGGCCTTGGCGGAGTCCAAGGCAAAGACGATCATCGGCGGCGGTGACTCGGTTTCCGCAGTGAACAAGGCGGGTGTTGCGGACAAAATCACGCATATCAGTACCGGCGGCGGGGCCTCCCTGGAACTCCTGGAAGGAAAGCCCCTCCCCGGATTGGTCACTTTATCGGATAAATAGGAACCCGGAGGCATAGAGGTCCATTATGGGCGTATTGACCGCATTGCTGACGCTGCTCTATATCGGGGTTTGCGTCGCTCTGATTTTTTTTATTCTGATTCAATCCAGCAAAGGCTCCGGACTATCGGGCGCTTTCGGTTCGATCGGAGGGAGCGAAAGCCTGTTCGGCTCGTCGGGATCGTACACCCTCGTGGTGAAAATCTCGGTAGGGCTGGCTATGGCCTTCCTTCTGCTTTCCATCTCATTCAGTTTCCTGCCGAAGCACCAGAGTCACGGTATAGCGGGTAATGCCTCAAAATATATTCCCGTTCAACAGGCTGTTGAGTCTTCCGCGGCCAAGGAAGAGGGATCGGCTTCGCAGCTTGGGGCGGGAATGCAGACCTCCGGAGATACTGCAAATCCGGAACCCGCAAAACCATAATTTGTAAGGGAACCGCTTTTATCAAATGACCGAGGGCGCAGGTTCGATCCTGCGCCCTCGCTTTTCGGCTTCTTTGGACTGTTTGAATGCTCTGCCCCAAAGGAAACGATGTGGCCGGCATTCCGGGATCCCGAAATCTCAGCAGAGATCGGCTCAGGAAAATCCCAAGCGAGACCACAGCCCGCCCTGTTCATGCTTCGGTGGAAGATCCGGCGGGGAATGCCGTTTCCCGTTCCTGGGATTCTGATGGAGAAACGGGACAGAATAATCGTTCTCAAGCGCTTCCCAATCAGGCTGGGCCCCGAGGACTTTCTTGGATTTCAGAACCGGCGGTGGGTCTTCAAGCTCTTTAGGTTTGTATTGCCTGTATTCATAGTCGAAAAAACATCGATAACAGACCACCGGTCCGGGAGTCGAACGGCCACAGAGAATGCAGGTATTCGAGTGCTGGGACATGAGCCACGCCTCCTCAAAAAGACGGTTTTATCCCTCAACCGTCAACCGCATATCAAAAAGAAAAACAACCTATTTGCCTGGACATCCCGTCCAAACGCAAAGGTCTGCTAAACAATATATCGGACAAACAACCCGGGGACTTGAGCCGTTTCCCCCGGAATTTCCAAACCGCCCGCCAAAGGCCCCTTCTGGGGACAACCTGGGGACAACCTGTGAAAAATTTGTGATGATTTCAAAAACAGGTATTGACTAATGCCGTTGAAATGCTAAACTTAAAAATAACACCTGTGTAATTTCTGTTCTTCTTTAATGGCGAGGTTGGGGCATCCCTACACACGGAGGGAGGCGACATGAACCTTCGCAGCCTTATTCCTTCGGATCGTCGATCCACCGGAACCGGGGATCAGAACGGTCATCGTACGATGGACACCGGCATTCCGCCGGTCCTGGCCCTCACCGCAGAGATGCCCAGCAGCAATGTCTCCGAGCTGCTCGAGGCAAGATATTCCCCAAAGGTCGATGTATACCAGAACCGCGATTTCTATATCGTCCGCCTGGACATCGCCGGAATGAAGGAGAATGAATTAAAAGTGGGAATCGAGAGTGGGTTCCTGACGATTTCGGGTCGCCGCGTTCCCGCGGACGGACTTCGGGATCTGGTTCGGAGTGAGATCATCTTCTCGGAGTTTGAACAGATGATTCACCTGACCGAGGACGTGTTTGTGGAGGGAATCGACGCCACCTATCGATATGGTGTGCTGGAGATCAAAATCCCGCGTCGCCATGCCGGCGGGGTTCGGAAAGTCGCGATCAATTCCGAAATAACCAGTATGGCTGCGGGTGGAGGCCGGTCATGAATGAAATGCCCAAACGGCCGGAAGGCGCAAAAGTCAGCGTTGTCGCAAGCGCCAAAGAAACAAGCGGCGACCCGGACAGCTACCAGGTTCCGCGTGTGGCCATCTCCGAGAAGAAAGACTTGATCCTTCTTCAACTGGAGATGCCGGGGGTCGGTCCCAGCGGTGTGGAATTGAGCATTGATAAGGACCGCCTCACCGTGATTGGACGTCGCGAAGAGGAAGTCAACACGCTGGATCCCGTGTACCGAACAAGAAACCCCCTGCACTACCGGCGACTCTTCTCGCTTGGCCGGGGGGTGGATGTGGATGGGATCACCGCTTCCCTGGAGAATGACGGGATGTTGTTGATCACGCTCCCCAAGCTGACTTCCGAGAGTGGGAAGTCTGTGGTGGTTCGTGCTGTCTGAATGAACAAAAAATCGTAGAGATAGCCCGGCGCCGGATGGTGACGGGCTATTGTTATTTGTATTTGTGGATACAGAGGGCTTCAAATACTGCCGCAAAGCGGCATTCTGACATCTCGGATGGCCCTCAAAACGCAGGCCTGCAAAGTCCATAATTAGTCCGAAGTTCCGACGAATTTTTCATAAGATCGGTTACGTAAAGTCGGGATTATGAGCGGGTTCGGGGAGTTTTTGGAGCGGGAAAGGGCGCCCATGTGTATGATGGGATTCTATAAAGTTATTATGCGATATGTCTCGATATAGCATATTGCATCGGCATATAAATGTAGTCATGTATATCGATACAGCGCCCAACCGGAACTCCCCACCCTGCATTCTCCTGCGCGAATTCTATCGTGTGGTAAAGAAAGTCATGAAATGAACCCTGGCCAACCTCGCGGATTGGCCGCCGGAACTGGTGGAGGGGTTTCGGGTGCTGCTGCGCGGGGGAACCGTGGTGGAGAATCCGGTGGAGAGTTTCGAGGTGGTGCGGGCGTACCCCACAGCTATGGGCGTTGGCGCCGATTCTGTTTGACGACAATGATGCAACAACAGCTCAAGCGGCACGCGTTTCCATCGCTGCGCTTGCGCAACGCTCTCCAATGTGTCCGGTAACGATATACTGAATTTTGCTGTATTTCTAGTAATGACAAGTGGTTACACGTTTTTTGTTAAAGGAACTTCAGGTTAAGTTGGCGAGTATGAATACGACCGTCGAATCCCCTCACGAACCGATAATGGACGAATCCCCAGACAGGATCGGATCTTGCCACTGTTCAGGGAAAGATCCCTCGGACGCGGGGCGATTGTAGGGGAAGAGTCAATAGAGATCGGCTCGACCAGATTCGGATCGAGTCCCGTTTCTTCGGCCAGAATCCAGCCGAATTCCGCACGGCTGAGTCGATCCGGCCCGCCGAGGTTGAATATCTCCCGCGTCGGATGCCTCTCAATTGCTGTCTGCACGGCAATCGCCACATCGGAGACATGAAGCGGTGTTCGGAACTCGTCCATGAACAGCCTCGCGTGTATGCCCTGTTTCATTTGAGAGTAGATGCGGTCGCAGAAACAGAGACGATATTCCTTTCTGCCTCCATACAACAAAGCCATCCGAAGAATGATCCAATGTCCCTCAAAATGCCGAACTTCCTGTTCCGCCAGCAACTTGGTTCGGCCATACTCGTTGATCGGTCCAGGTGTGTCTGTCTCAAGAAACCATGATTTGGAAGCGTTGTAGACATGTTCCGTTGAAACATGGATCAGGTAGCATCCATGGGGCAGGGACTCGACAAGGTTGCGTGTGCCATCCCGGTTGATTCGTATGGCCTCGTCGGGGTGAGATTGAGCGCGTTCCGTATTGGCTTGTGCGGCGCAGTGGATGACCGCCGTGGGACTACAATTCACGATGACCTGCCGAACCGAATCCCGGCATGTCAGGTCCATCGATACCCATTTCATGCCGGGGATAGTTGGGCGCTCACTTCGATAAGTCCCGATAATTGAGCAAATTGGAGATAAGTTATAAGCCAAGTTCGCTCCCAGAAAGCCGCTTGCGCCTGTGATCAAGATTGCCATAATTCTTCCTTAGAAATTCGAAAACTGCCACAAAACAGATCTGAACCGGAGTATGAAGACAGAAGATTGTAATAGGGGATACCGAGTCGAAAAAGATGGGGCCGAATCAACCGGGACCGAGCGCCTCAATGCGCTCCTGAACCGAAAGGATATCGGTAACACGAATACCAAAGCTGTCGGCGATAACCACGACTTCTCCCCGTGAGAAGTTGCGGGCGTTTACATACAGATCAACCGGCTCACCGGAAAGTTTGTTCAGTTCAATCACCGATCCGGGACCCAGCTCCAGAATCTCGCGAATTGTGCGAACCGCGCTCCCCAGTTCGGCCCGAATTTCCAGGTCCGTATCCAGGATTAAATCCATATTGGTTTGATCCGTGACCTCTTCATCGGATTCCAAAGGGTGAAACACGGCGGGTGCGATCGTGACTTCGCCATCGGGGAGTCGGACATTTCGGAGCCTCCCCTGCGGTTTTTCTGCCTGATTTCTGTTTGCGGACACACCGGGGGCTGGCTGCCTCTTGGCTGATCCCCGACCGCCACGTGGTACAGGTTTCGGTTCCGGTTCGTAGCTCTCATCCGGTTCCGTAGCCGATCCGATACCCGAGCTGGCGCTCAGCAAGGCATCGATTTCTTCTTGCGAAAGCAGATCGCCCATAATATCTTCGCCCAGTCCCGATAACTGCTCCTGATTTCGAGATCATTATACACGGATTTCGCTTGTCCAGGCAAATAATTCCCTTTTTTTGTTCACAGATCACGCAAAACAAGCAGAATCCAGCCTTCAGATCAACTTTTGTAAGGAGGGAACGCAACATTCGTTCCATGCAGTACACCATACCCAACGGTCAGGCAAAGACGCCTGACCTACTGGGGATAGGTCTCCGGGCCTGCCAGGATCACAAAATGCCCTCTCTCAGGAGCTGCAATTTGTGCTCCATCTGGAGGATCTCTCCGGGGAGTTCCCGTAACATCCGTTCGGCTTTGAGCCTCTCACCGGGGAGACCGTATTTGCCTCTTCTACCCTTGATTTGAGGCTCTTCTTTTCTCAAGTCTCTCAGAACCTGCCTGGCCTGTTCTATCTCCCGGATCAACTCCCGTTGGCGATCATCTTCAGGAACCGGCTCCTTTGCAGGAGCGGACTCTGATGGTTCATACGGAAGGGGAGGTTTCACGGGGCGCACAATCGTAGGGTCCAGAGGATGAGGGCGAGATTGAGCAGGCCCCTGCTCAGCCAGCTCCGCCAATTCAGAAAGAAGGAGAATCAAGTTGGGGATCTTGGAGGGAGGCGGCGCTGATCCCCGGGCGGGGGGGCCAGCTGTATCCCGTGCGGTAACGGCAAACGCGGTGAATATACCCTCTTTGTCTTCCTCATACATCCTCCGAAGGCGCATGACCATTTCGCGTACTTCGGGATTCCGGAGAGTCTCCTTCTCCGCATTTTTCAGATGCAGATTCAGCAGCGCCTCTGCCATGCGACGGCTTTTCGGATCGTTCGCCATGTTTCTCATTTTACAGGCGGCTCGAACCAAAAACAGGTGATAGTCCATTCTTTTGAGGCGGACGATTCAATCGTGAAAACTCGATTTGCGATCCGTCTCCATCGAAATATCTCGATGCAAGGAATGTTATGGGACATCTGCATCCGGAGAATCAGGAAGGCTAACTCATTCGAGATGAACCAGTTAGATCATTTGTTTCGCCAAGAGGATATTGAAAGCGAATTGGAATGCTGCCTGCATATATAAAAGAGATAAATGCGGCCCCTCACCCCAACCCTTTCCTTGAAGGAGAGGGAAAAGAGGCCGGCACAGTCTTCCAGCCTGTGGTGATACAACGGTCAAAACTGTTCGTTTAGAGTTCTTGAGTTACGGAACACCGAGGGAATGAGTTTGGAACTATCGGAGGATATAAAATCATGAGAGACGGAGCTGGGCTGCTCGGAAAACGGTATGGAGAATTGTTACGGTCGCTGGAAGTTATTTCCAGTGATGATGTCAACCGCGCGCTGGCCATCCAGGAGAAAACCGGCAAGAACCTGGATACCATCATCATTGACAACGGCCTGGCGAACGAGCAGACCATCATGGAGACGCTTTCATCCCACTTGGGAGTCGAAAGCATGGATATCACGGATCTGGAGATTGCCCCGGATATCCTCCATGCCATCCCGGTACGTTACATCCACCGGTACAACATTCTGCCCGTCGCCAGGCAGGGCAGCCTGTTGAAAGTGGCAACAGCGGACCCGCTGAATTTCCAGGCTCTGGATGATTTGCGCCTTCTTCTGAAATGCGATATCGAGCCGGTTTTGGCTCCAAGCGCCGATATTCGCGATTGCATCAAGCGATATTTCGGAATCGGCGCCGATACGGTAGACAGCCTCCTGACTGAAGAAGAAGCAGGGGAAGAGGAGGAAGAGGCGGAGAAGACCAACATCGAAGAGGTCGAAGACGCCTCGATCATCCGATTTGTCAACCAGATCATGTCCGAGGCCGTTACCGACCGGGCCACGGATATTCATTTCGAGCCATTCGAGGATGAACTGAGAATTCGGTACCGGATTGATGGGATTCTTTACGAAGCCTCTGTGCCGCCCTCTATTCGCCACTACCAGTCGGCTGTAATTTCCCGTATCAAGATCATGGCGGATATGAACATTGCGGAAAAGCGACTGCCTCAAGACGGGCGTATCAATATCAAAACAGGCAACCTGGAATATGACCTCCGTGTGTCCACGGTTCCCTCCGTGCACGGGGAGAGCATCGTCATCCGTATCCTGAACCGGGACGCCAGCTTGCACAATCTGCAGCAGCTTGGATTCGACAACGAGTCGCTGTGGAAGTTCGATCTGCTGATCCGTAAATCCAACGGGATCATTCTGGTGACCGGCCCGACCGGTAGCGGAAAGACCACCACGCTCTATGCCGCGCTCGATAAACTGAATAAAACTGACGTGAAGATTCTTACCATTGAAGAGCCGGTGGAGTACCAGATGAAAGGTCTGGTACAGATTCAGGTTCGCCCGAAAATCGGCCTGACCTTCGCGAGTGTTCTTCGGTCTTTCCTGCGGCAGGACCCCGATATCATGCTGGTGGGCGAGACCCGCGATTTCGAGACGGCGGAGATCGCCATCCAGGCCGCACTGACCGGTCACCTGGTGTTCACCACGCTACATACAAACGACGCGCCGGGGGCCATCACCCGCCTGATCGATATGGGCGTGGAACCGTACCTGGTTTCATCTTCCGTGATCGGCGTAGTGGCCCAGCGGTTGATGCGCTGTATCTGCCCGAACTGCAAAGAGGAATATGAGCCGGAACACGACGTATTGGTTGGATTGGGACTGGATGAACCCGAATTCCGGGACATCAAGTACTTCCGGGGAAAAGGGTGTGAAGACTGCAAGTTCCTCGGATACAAGGGCCGGACGGCCATTTACGAAATCATGCCCATGGACGAGGAACTCCGCGACCTGACCGTTCAGCGGGTCTCCACGAGTGTACTGAAAGATCACGCATTGAAAGTCGGGATGAAGACTCTTCGAAAGGCCGCATTGGAGAAAGTCCGCCAGGGAGTGACAACCCTGGATGATTTGATGCGTGTCACGCAGGAGTGGTAGGAATGCGTTACTCCTATAAAGCAAAAAAGAATTCGGGGGAAGTGGTTCAAGGTTACATTGAGGCCGAGAACCGTCGCCTGGTGATCGGCAAATTGCAGAAGATGCAGTTCTTCCCGATCTCTGTTGTGGAGGAAGCGGGGGGCAAGGGGTTACAGACGGAGTTCTCACTGAACTCCCTTCGCCGAGTCGGATTGAAAGACATTACAACTTTCAGCCGTCAACTGAGCGACCTGCTGAAATCGGGACTTCCATTGGCAAAGGCCCTGGAAGTTTTAACGAAGCAGACCAGCAATCCGAAGCTGTTGAGCATCCTGAGAACCATTTGCAGCGATGTGCAGGGAGGCAGTACCTTCGCCGATGCGCTGAAACGTCACCCGAAAGTGTTCAGCGATCTGTATTGCAGCATGGTTCATGCCGGAGAAATCAGTGGGGGCCTGGATGCCGTCATGGAGCGTCTCTCCAATTTCCTGGAATCCGAGCAGGAAACCCGGAGCAAGTTTATCACGGCGATGACTTACCCGGCTTTCATGGTCATTGTGTGCGTGGCTGTCGTGATCGTGCTGTTCACATTTGTGGTCCCCAAATTCCAGAGCATGTTCGAGGAGAGCGGCGCGGTATTGCCGATCTCGACACAGTTTCTCATGGGAGTCAGCCGTTTTGTTCAATTATGGTGGTGGGTCATCCTGGGTGGATTCGTCGCTTTGATCGTTCTGTTCCGCCATTACATTCACACGGAGGCCGGGCGCATCCAGTGGGATGAATTCAAATTGCAGCTTCCGCTGATCGGGGACCTGGTAAAGAAACGAGAGGTCTCGAAGTTTGCCCGCACTCTGGGAACACTGCTGGCAAACGGAGTGAATATTCTCCGCGCCCTGGAGATCACCGAGGAGGTGGTTTCCAACAAGATCATTGCAAAGAACATTCGCGAGATGGCGGGAAACATCAAGGAGGGAGAAAGACTCTCCGACCGAATGGCGCAAAGCCCATACTTCCCGCCACTGGCCGTCAACATGGTGGCGGTGGGTGAAGAGACCGGGGATATGGAGCGTACGTTAAACCGAGTCGCCCAATCTTACGAAAACGAGACGGAACGCGCGATGAAAACAGTGACCACGTTATTGGAACCGATGATGATTGTCGTGATGGCGGTGATCGTCGGATTTATCGTATTTGCCATGATTATGCCGATCTTTCAGATCAGCCAGAGTATTCAGTAGGAAGGGATGGAAGCCTCGGATACAAACACCATATTCATAAAGAAACGAAAGATTCCGATAAGGGAATTGGATTCTACGAAATGGAGGACATCGTGATGAAAAGAGAGAGTAAGAATCGGGCCAGGGCATTTACGCTGGTGGAACTGCTGCTGGTGGTCACGATCATCGGCATTCTGGCCGGGGCGGTATTGATCAACATCAGCGGGCAATCGAAGCGCGCGCGGATCTCCCGCGCGGGGAGCGATATCGCCACGATAGAAAGCGCTCTCAGCCTGTACGAGATGGACCTCGGCGATTATCCGGATGAGCTGCAAAGTCTATTGGAAAATCCCGGGGAAGACGGATGGAACGGTCCATACCTGAAGAAAAACTCCCTGGCGGATCCCTGGGGGAACGACTACCAGTACCGATATCCGGGGAACTACGGTGTGGAATACGACCTGTACTCCCTGGGGCCGGATGGAACCGACGGAACCGATGACGACATCGGAAACTGGGAAAAGGAATCCTGATGAAATACACCCGTCGCGGCGGATTCACACTGATCGAGCTGGCCACGGTAGTCGTTATTCTGGCCATCGTCATGGCAGCGGGATTACCCGCGTTCAGCGGATTTCAGAAACGCGCGGGGCTTTCGGCGGAAGCGGAGCGGCTCGTGCAGACGCTCCGCTACGCCCAGCAACGGGCCATCCTGGAACGCCAGGACATGGAAGTGGTCATCGATCTCAAGGAAAAAGCGTACTGGATTCCGGTGGTTAAGGAGGACATTCGGAGGCATCGCGGGCGGGTGCGGAAATCCCGACGGCAAGAAGAATTGATGAGTCTTCGCCAGAAAATCAAGGATGGTTACATCATCGAGTTTTTTTATTATCCCCTGCTGGATCAGGAGGCCAAAAAAGGCGAGAACAGTATTCGATTCTATCCGGATGGAACAGCGGACGCCGTCAACCTGACGCTTCTGAAGACCGCAGAATATCGAGAAGAGGAATATCGAGTTTTTATCAAAGTGATGGGGACGACCGGCCAGGTGAAAACCTTTCAGAGTCGGGATGAAAACGACGGATGGGATTTCTTTGACGGGAAACTCGATTCAATGAGTGAACTATGAATACGAAGTTGCACGGACAGAATCGTTGCTCAGACCGAACCGGGTTCGTTCTCCTGGAGGTATTGGTGTCTATGACGATCCTGGCCGTTGCCGGCACCGCATTGATCCAGTGTTTCCAAGCCTGTATCGATGCTCAAAAACGGATCAAGCAGCGCTCGCAGGCCATCTATCTCACACAGAGCAGAATCCTGGATATGGAGTTTCTCTATTATGGAATGGAATCCGTTCGTCGTGCCCAACATCACGGCGACTATCGCGACCTGGGATTTCCGAATATGTGGTGGGAGGCATCGGTGAAAGTGGATCGAAAACGATACGCGCATGAGATCACGGTCACAACAAGTTGGGAACAGACGAACAAAACCTATTCGTATTCCATGACCACTCTTGTGCCGCTGCCGCGGTACGACGACCGATTGGTTCGGTAAGACAAAGAAGATGAACGACCCTGGAAAACATATCTGGAAACGGCCCGCTTTCACGCTGGTGGAGCTGATGTTGGCCATCTTGATCCTGGCCGTGGTGGTGGGGGCCATCCAGGGGACGATGCAGATGGGGTTCACTGCATACCGGAAGGGGCAGCAGGATATGGAGCTCTATCAATCTGCACGGATCGGATTGAATCGGTTGATCGATGAGATGCGCGGTGCGCTCTCTTCGACTGCGTTCTGGCGGCCGAACGCGGAAATCCGGGAAACCATGACTTGGGAGCAGGCCATGGAACTGGTTCGATTCGGCAACGCGGTGGAAGAGGACGAACCCGGCCCCATCCAGTTCATCGGCTCGTCCGATGAGGTCACCTTTGCGCGAAAAGTTTACGGCGGGACCTCCAATCGGGATTTCGATCTTCAGGAGGTCCGTTTCTATGTGGATTCGTCCAAAAACCAGCTTCGGATGGAGATTATCCGATCCCTTCTGGAAATCAAAATCGCCAGCTGGTATTTTGCCTACTTATTTGAGACCAAGTTGAACGCGGAGATTCTCATCGACCAGGCCGGACGGGCGCATCGCATCCGGCAGCTCTCTTCCCCGGATGAACCGCCCCTGGAGCAATTCATCGGCGATACGGGCATGGACGGGCGGACTATGCCCATCGCATACGGAATTAAGGAAATCCAGTTTCGATATTCCGACGGAGAACTATGGACAGACGACTGGGATTCCACCGAGTACATTCAAATCCCGTTGATTCCAATGAACCGTAACGACACCTATTATGAGAATCCTGAAGATGAATTCATGCACCAGGAGAAGGGTATTCCGTCCGCCGTCGCGATCAAGCTCGTTCTGGCGAACGGGGCAAAACTGGAAGTGCAAGTGGATATCCCGGCAGGAAGTCTGAATCATTTGGGGATACGGGATCGGCAGGGCGATCTTGCGCGAGGTCCCCAGGTGGAGTCGGGAACGGCGCAACCGGGAGAACGTCGGGGTCCCCAGATGTATCGCCGAATGCTGAGAAGAAGGATTTAAGAACCTCACCCCAACCCTCTGCCGGAGGGAGACCGGCAGAGAAGAGGGTGGCACAGGCTTCCAGCCTGTGGTTCCCGGATATCCGGCAGAAGGATTTTGAAGACAGTGTTGATGAACCTTCCCATAGCCCGCCTTTCGGAGCCGCGTTGCCCTGGAAGGAACGACGTATGCCCCGCCGGGCACGAACGTGAACGGGGTATTGTGATGGTTCTGGTACTCTGGGTCATTGTTGTGCTGACCACGATGGCATTAACTTTTACGCATGAAACGCGGCTCTCCGCAAAAATGGCCGGGTTTCAGGCGGATAATTTCGAAGCGGATATGATTGCCCGGGCAGGATTACGGCAGGCGATGATCCTGATTCGAGAAGACCTTTACAAAGATCATGCCGACAGTATCGAACGGGGAACCATTTTCCGATTCGATCCCACGGACCGGTATATGTACGATGCCGGGAATGAATGCTGGGCGCACGGAGGAGAACGTCGGGAGGATTTGTACACGGACAAGGAATTCGGCGGGGGCTATTATCGCGTAACCGTGAGGGATGAAGCCGGAAAACTGCCGTTGAACGGGAAGGTTGCGCCGGAATCGTTTCAACGTCTCCTGATGGCGTTGGGATGGGAAGAAAAAGAGGCGCTGGTGGTGGCCGGGGCTATCCAGGACTGGCGGGATGCGGATGATGTCCCCACAGAAAACGGCGAACACGGCATCCGAGATACCAGCACAGAGGCCGCCTTTTACAACCCGCGTCAGAGTACACGTGATCTGGAGCGCTTCGGCCCGGAATATCTTTGCAAGAATGCGCCTTTCAGCACAACGGATGAGCTCCTGATGGTGCGCGGGATCACTCCGGTGGTTTATTTCGGTGAAGACGCTAACGACAATGGGAAACTGGACCCGAACGAGCGCGACGGCGACAGGTCGCCCCCCCTCGACAACGGGGACGCTTTTCTCCAGAAGGGGCTGAGAGACTATGTCACAGTTTACTCCGGAGCGGTCAATCTGAACACGGCGTCGTTCGAGGTCCTGTATGCAATTTTGTATCCCCTTGTCGCGGATGAGGCAGAAAAAATGGCCCAAAACATCGTCAAGTTTCGCGATGGGCATGACCGGATCCCTTACACGGATGACGATCAGCCATTTCGCTCCTGGGACAATAACGACGAGGACGATATTCACTTCGATAAGATCGACGGGGTGACTCCGGAGTTGATCCAGAAACTCCAGCAATCGGATGTGGCGACGCTGCGTTCGGATGCGTTTGAAGTAACCGTTCTGGGGGAATACCAGGATGTCCAGAAGGGGTATCGTGCGATTGTGACCCGACAATGGCTGAACGAGGAGCGCCTGCCGCTGTTTGGAGTGGATACGAATCTTGTGGAAG
Source organism: Candidatus Omnitrophota bacterium (assembly GCA_029570205.1). Classification (GTDB taxonomy): domain Bacteria; phylum Hinthialibacterota; class Hinthialibacteria; order Hinthialibacterales; family JAKPRU01; genus JAKPRU01. The sequence goes on from JAKQSI010000093.1 coordinate 72,751, forward strand.
ACCTGGAGCAGGTCCAAATGAATGTGCTGGTTTTCGAGCCGATCTACAATGCAGGGGACCAGTTCTCGCAATCGGTGGATCGCGCTTCCCGGAGGCGCGCAGAGCGCAGTCATCGGCGATTCAGAAGGCTTTAACAGGGGGAGAGTGAGGAACCCAGGGAGGGAAGGGAGGCGGGTGGCACAGGCTTCCAGCCTGTGGGAAAGAGGAAAAACATTTTAGTGGCGACATAACAGGACGCGATAGAATGGCAAGATCTGCAACAGGGACAAGAAGGCCGACGGGACCGAGAACCACGACCGCTCGCCGCCCGGCAGGAGCGAAAGCGGCTCCTCGAAGGGGTACTCGGCGTGCCGCGCCCCAGAAGAAAAAACTCGGTCGGAGAAAACGATTCGCCACGGCAATCGATATCGGCCATTACTCTGTGAAAATCGCCACGGTGGCCATGGATGAAGCCGGGACAGCCGTGGTGCAGCGGGCAACCGTCCAGCCCCTTGACCTTGCCGCGGCAGCCGGTGAGAAAGAGGCCCTGTACCAGGCGCAGGTCAAGGCGCTGAAAGCCGCCATTCATAGTCACGGACGTCTTATAGGGCGTATTGTCTTGGCCTTGCCGAGGGATTCCACCACCATCCGGTACATCACTCTGCCTTCCAGTCATCGCGACGAGCTCAAGGAAATGCTCTTTCTGGACGCGGAGCGCCATATCCCCTTTCCTGTGGACAATGTCGAAATCGACTTTGAGGTCCTGGAAAAACTTGGCGAACATGAAAGCCAAATCATGATGATAAGCGCTCCCCGCTCGGAGATTGAGCCGCTCCTGGATATTTGCCACGAAGCCGGGGTGAATCCCGAAGCAGTCGATGTGGATATCCTGGGAGCCTGTTACGCCTATATGACAAATGGGAAAACGGACGAAACAAAGGCCATTATTGACTTCGGGCGAGAAAGCACCCGCCTGGGCATTGTTTCAAACAATCGCGTTCTCTTTTCCCGCAGCCTGTCTGTCTCCGAATCCAGACTTCTGGAAGGATTTCCGGGAGCGAAAACCTGGAGCGATCTTCGAACGCGGCTCACGGCCATTGGAACGCTTCCGCCCAAGGACCGCGCAAAAGTGGAGCAATGGATCGGGGACCTCTATGTGGATCTCATGCGGTCGGTCAGCGCGTTTGTGTGCGAACATCCCGGTAATCGTGTGGACCGGATCATCCTGTGCGGCGGGGGACCCTACCTCCCCTCCGGCCCCTCCGATAGTCTGGCGCTGCGTCTTCAAACGAAAGCGGTTGCGGAAGTGCCGCTGGATGGGGAGATACCCTCCGATTCATCCTACCAGGGACCGGAATTGGCGGTCGCGATCGGGTTGGCTCTTCGCGCTCTTCGAAAGAACGGGGAGGCGGTCAATCTTCTCCCTCGCGACATCATCGCCGAGCAGGAGCGCAAGGAGCAGCGGGCGTTCTTCCGAAGCGCATTGCTTCTGGGATTATTGGCCGTTCTTTTCTGTGGTGTTGGTCTATATCTGAAATGGGAAGAGAAATACGCCCAACTGAAGGAACTTCGAGAACAGGTCAAGGCCATCGAGCCGGAGACAAAGGATCTGCGCTTCATGCAAGCGAAAGTGGATATTGTTGACAGCTATCTGGACCGGGATCATTCTTGCCTGAAGGTGCTTACAACAGTCTTGCAGGCGCTCCCGGACGAGCCGCCACACAACGTTTCTCTCAATCGAATCATCTTTAAGAAGCGAGATACGCTGGCCCTGGAGGGGCTGGTCCGTACGTCGGATGACGTAACTCGCGTGGGAGATATCCTGCTCCAATTGGCCGCCGAACCCAACAAGATATTCCGGAGTGTTTCTCCGGGGAAACACTCCGAGCGGGATACGGGGATCGATGGCTTGAAAGCGAGGGATTTTACGTTTGAGTGCGAGCTCGAATACAAAGAATACGAGACGGAGCGTGAAAAGGCTCGTCCTGCGATATCGGCACGCTCTCAGTCGGGACGATAGGAGACCGGCCCATGGTTCGCAGCCCAAGAGAACGATTACTGCTCACGACAGTGTGGATTTGCATCCTCGGCGCAGGTGGGTGGTTTGTCGGACAGCAGTTGTACCAACTCTGGGTCGGCATCGATGAAGAAATCCAACAACAGCGCACAAAACTGACCCGTTTACAGAAAGACCGGCTGAAAAAAGCGAGCATCGAGGGGGATTACAAAAAGACGCAGTCGCAGTTGACCATCGATAAAAGCGAAGCGGGACAAGTGGCGGATTTCCGAACCGAACTCCAGAACCTCCTGCAAGGCGCAGGGCTGAGCGTTCGGGAATTCGGTCAGCAGGAAAGACCTCGCCTTGAGGACGATTTCAAGGTACTGCTCGTCGAGGTAAATGACGTGCAGGGAACACCGGAGCAGCTTGGAACGTTCTTATACAACCTCGAAAACGAATCGAATGTAATGGACGTGGAACAGCTGACGATCAATGCCGATACGGGAGGCCGGGGACGGTTCGGACGCGGGGGAGGTCTGCTCTCCATGAATATACGTGTCGCCCGGCTTGTGGAGTATTCCACGTCGGAACTGCAAGATCTCCAGGCAATCAAATCGCGAAGCAGGAGGTCCAAAGAATAATGCCCAGCAAGAAAGGAATGACCCTCTGGTATTTGATCCTGGCGCCTGTCGTGATCCTGTCCGCACTGTATATGGGGCTGGAAATCCGCGAACGGATTCGCCCCGATACCGCTCGTCCCTCTCGTCTTCTTACCGAGTCGGTTGAGCCGAGTCCCGCCGTTTCAGAATCAACTGTCGATGTTCCGGGAGTGGACAAAGAGAAAGACCGCCTTGCGGTTATCTCTGTTTTCCGCGATACGAAGGTGTTCGATCCGATCTCCACGCCGGTTCCGACCCCGACTCGACCGCCCGAACCGACCCCCGTGCCTTCTCCTCTGCCCTTGGCAGAAAACTACAAAATCATGAATATCCTGGGAACCTCGGCGATTTTGATGAGTTACACCCTGGAACAGAAGATTGTCCGTGTGGGCATGGTAGTGGAAGATCCTCTCGGAGCCTTCCAGGTCATGGAAATCGATCCGGTGCAGAAACGGGTCCGAGTGAAACTGATTTCGGATGGCCATGAGAAATGGCTTACGGAATTCGCACAGCCTGCCTCAAGCAACCCGCCGGCCGGCGCTCCGCCCGGGCCGAGGAGGAGATAGCCAACGGTATGTCAATCCTGAATCGAGAAATGATGCAAAGCGAGGACGGTACAAGGAAAATGGTACATCTCCGACTGATGAGGGAATCCATGGCGGGCCGGATCATCTATAGTTTCTGGATCATGGCATTTTTGTTTCTGCCGATTATGCTTTCGGACGGGCAGGCGCCTCCGGGATCCCCTCCAAGCGAAGGCGCTGCTGCCGGCGGCGCAGACGCAGGCGCTGCGGGCGGGGATACCGGTGGCGGCAAAACCGGCGGTGGCGGTTTAGATACAAGGCTTTCCGGCCCCATCGTCGCATCCCAAACCGATTTGAGTCAGATGCTGACACTGATCGGTGCAGAGGCCGGAATTCACTTTACGATTGACCAGGGAATCAATCCGAAAGTGACTTTCTCCCTCGAAAACCCATCCGTCCGGGAAATCCTGGACACCGTCCTGCCCGGCCAGGGATTGGACTATCTCGTTACAGAAGGGGGGAACATTCGCATTGGAAATGAGCCGGTCATTAAAGCTCTCAAGCAGGGGGAAGTGCAGCTGGTTACGCAAACCTTCCGACCCAACTATGTCAATATCGATGCTCTCAAAGAGACATTGAGCGGCATCCGAACGGAGGCAGGCCAGCTGATTTTCGAAACCGACTCCAATCGCATCATTGTCAAAGATACTCCTGAAGCTGTCGCGGAAATGGAAAAAATTATCGCCGAGCTGGACATTCAGACCGAAACGCGCGTGTTCGAGATCGAACACGCCGATGTCCAGGCCGTTGCCGACCAACTTCAGGGCGTTATCAACACCCAGGAAGGAGAACTGATTGTTGATGAACGCAACAGCCTCCTGATTATTACCGATACCGTTGATCGTCTCGACCAGGCGGAGGCCATTATCGAGCAGCTGGATAAGGACCTGGAAATCCGCGTATTCCCGTTGAAGTTTACCGACGAGTACAATATCGACTTCATCATCGGTCTTTTGGAACCCATGCTCTCGGCTTCGGGATTTATAGAATACGATCTGCGAACCATGCGGTTGATTATCCAGGACACCCCCAGCCGACTGGATAAGATAGCCAAGCTGCTGGAAGAGTTAGACATTGCAACCCTGCAAGTGTATCTGGAAGTGGATATCGTCCAGGTAAACAAGGTCGATGAGCTGAATCTCGGTACGGAAATGGCGATCGGGAAGGAGTCGGCCGGTGTGGAAATCGGTACGACCACGGCGCAATTCTCGCTGGACCCCTTTGCGAGTATCGGTTCTTCCGGGATCACATTTACCGATATCAGCGACGGGCGCTACAAGCTGGCCATTGAGGCGATGGTTCGGGAAGACAAGGCGCAGGTGATTGCCAGCCCCCGTCTTCTGGCAGCGGACGATGCGCCCGCCTATTTCAACCTCGGATCGGAAGAACCGTACTCGGTGCGCCAACGGGGGTATTCCGGCGGGTACGGGTACGGCGGGTATGGGGGCGGGTATGGCGGCGATTACTACACCCAACGCTCACGGCCCGTCGGAACAATCCTCGATATTATCCCCCATGTCAGCGAGGCGGGATACATCGATATGGAAATCAGCGTCGAGGACAGCAGCGCGGATCGGGTGGACATGGGAAACGATCAACAGGGACTGCGTGTGCATCAGACATTGATCGAAACCCGTGTCACCGTAAAAGACCGCCGAACTGTAGTCCTCGGTGGTGTGATCAACCGCAAAACCAACGATGGGAAAAGCGGTGTTCCCTTCCTGCGAAAAATCCCGGTTATAGGAGCCGCGTTCGGGAATACGAGCAGCTCGGACCAGAAGACGAAGCTGCTGATCTTTATTACCCCCACGATCGTCAATATTGACGATCCTTATGATTTCGCTTTCGTTGAGAATACCGAGCGGATTCGCCAGCTGCGGGAGGGTGGCGCCATGGACTTCATGGAAGCCAACGTGGATAAATCTCTGTTGGATTGGAGCGATGAAATCCCCCATGAAAAAGAGGATGTTATCTTCGACAAGCGCCCCACTCCCAAGAAAATCTCTCTGGAGAAGGGCGAAACTGAGGCGGACTGGGAGAACGACGAGGCCGAGTCTGTCCTTCCATCAGAGCTGAAGGATCGAGAGTACAAAGTGATCGAGGACAACGAGGCCCCCGCAGCGGGAGAACGATAAATCGCGGATTGCAATCCGCCATCCACTTTAACTACCGGGTCCGAAAAGGCCGACGAAACTGTTGAAAAAGTTCCGGTCGAAATTGCCCAGCATCTCATTTTGCATAATCTGGAGAGCCTCAAAAGAGGAGTTCGGTCTGCGGTAGGAACGTTTTGTTGTGAGCGCATCGAACGTATCGGCGATGCAGCAGATTTTCGCGTAGATGTGGATTTCCTCGCCTTTCAGCCGCTTGGGATACCCTGAACCGTCATATCGCTCATGATGCTGGTAGGCAATGATGGCGGCTTCCTCGGTGAGATTGCCGGTCTTGTCAAGGATTTGATGACCCAGGTAGGGATGGCGGCGCATGATTTTCCATTCTTCCTGCGAGAGCGGCCCGTCCTTGTTGATGATTTCCGCCGGGATTTCGCGTTTACCGATATCGTGCAGAAGAAATCCGCTGCCGAGCCGTTCGAGTTTTTTTCTCCCTTCTCCCTGAAATATCTTCTCTGCAAGAGCAACACTGAAAATACAGACATTTACGGAATGGGTGTATGTGTAATAGTCATGGGAGGTCAGGGCGATCAGGTTGCGCGTGGCCGCCTCTCCCTGAAGGATCAGAGAAACGGTCGGAGCGATCACCGCGTGCGAACGCCGAATAGCCTCCGAGGCACGGGGTTCATTGAACACGGATTCCATAATGCGTGACGAGGTGTTGTAGACAATCAGGCTCCTGCGTTCTACCGGCAGAGACTCATTTTGGGCGATGGCCGCCAGGTGCTGTTCCAGGTAGAGTTCGTATTTCTCCATCTGGTCATTGGGCACGTAAAGAACACGGTGGTGATTTCGGCGAAGGGTTGCCGCGACATCGGGGGTAAACTGCAAATCCCTGGAGCGATACAGCACCAATTTTTCGGTTTTCTCATGTCGGATATAAAGATCGAAACCGGGTGCGGTATCTTCCAGAATGTCTTTCAAATCCAGCGGGAAAAATCCTTCCGGCATTGAACTTCTCATATCCTTTGTCACCGACCAGGAATCAAAGATACGGGGAGACCTCGCCTTATGATAATGCGAAAGAACCACCTTCCATATCCTGACATGGCAGGTGCAATTCGTCGGACAAGCTGAAACATAGCGACTTACCGCCCCTCTCCCGGGCCGGTCAGGTTCTCAACCAAAAGGCAGAAAACGGGCTGGACTATTCCGGTAAGACCGTCTTAAGGCACACCATGTGCGCAAAAAAACTCTTCCCTGGGATCGCAAGAGTTACAGAGGCAATCGCGTTAAATTGAGCGTTCTATTGAGAGGCCGGTTCATAATCTTATCGAAAGGCCGGTCCGGCGACAATCGCAGGAACCGACCTTTCGACAAACGATCTTTTTCGACCTTCGTATCTTCACCGTTTATGAATCAAACAGGAAGGGCCGAAATTGACGAACCGATCAGCCCTCCGTGAGTTGCTTCAAAAACGTCAGTGTATCGCTTGCGAGGTCTTCCGGACTCGGCGACAGTTCCCGCCAGATTGCAGACGCTGCCGCGATCTCCTTGATCGCGGGCAGGAATGATTCCAGCACCAGCCAACGGTCGTACCCGATTTCCCGCAGTGCCGTGATCATCCCCTGCCAGTCGATATGACCATACCCGACCGGGCCTCGGTCATTTTCACTGCAATGAAAATGATAGAGACGATCCCCGCAGGCTTTCAGGGCTTCGATGGGCTTACGCTCCTCGATATTGGCATGAAACGTGTCGTAATGAACGCCGAGCGCCGGTGAACCCACATCCGCAACCAGACGGCACGCATCGGACATGGTATTCAGGAAATACGTTTCAAACCGGTTGAGCGCTTCGACCCCCAAGAGAACTCCGGCGGATTCCGCGTGGGACGCGACCTCGGAGAGGCAGTCCACGCACCATCGCCATTCCTCCTGGGTCCGACCCCGACCCACCAGGTGTCCCACCGGCGAATGCAACGGACCGGAGATAATCTCCGCTCCTATTTCGTATGCCAGGTCGATATCGGCCTTGAGAAAATCTATGCCGCGTTGACGGGCTTTCGGATCGGGATCCACCAGGCCGGCTCCGGGAGCAATCACGGAACAGATCGTGCATCCCAGGCCGGTATCTGCCAGCGCCTTTCGCACCAATGCCGCCGTAATTCCCTGCGTAGAAAAGATCGGTAACTCGACACCATTATACCCCAGGGATCGAACCTTCTCGAACAAGCGAATGTCTTGATCGCTGAATCCGCCTGTCCAGAGTAAAAGATTGACTCCGAATTTCATGATTCTCCTCTGTATGTCGCATTAGGGTGTAATGACGATTTTCATCGCTTTGTCGCTGCGATCTCGTACCATGGTGATAGCCTTAACCAGGTCCGGCAGGCCCATGACATGAGAAGCCAGAGGCTTGGTATCGATCAACCCTGTGCCCAGCGCCTGGATCGCAGTCGGCCAGACCAACGGGGCCAGCCAGGAGAATCGAATCGTCTTGTCCCAAAGAATCGAAGCCAACGCCGGTACACGGATCAGGGCCTGATCCGACGGCAGCCCGAAATAGACAACGCGGGCACGTCTGCCGGTGATCTGCAGGGCCATTTCCATGGCCTCCACCGCGCCGGTCGGCGTAATGACCGCATCGGCGAACATGCCGCCGGACATTTCGGCGATCTTGGCTTTCAGGTCGGCGACATAATATGGAGAAGCGGGATCGTTCACATTGAATACAGCATCCGCCCCCAGTTTCCTGGCCACATCGAGCCGATAATCATCGCCTTTCGAGCCGGTGACAACTACGGTCCCGGCGCCCCGACGCCGCACCAGCTGAAGCATCATCAGGCCGATCACGCCCGGTCCCATCACTACACAGAAATCACCGGTATTGACCTCCATTTTCTGTGTACCATAGGTGGCGCAGGCCAGTGGCTCGGTCAACGCAGCCTGCTCGTAAGTGACACCATCGGGAATCTTATGGACTCCGGTGTAATTGGAAACACAATACTCTGCAAATGCCCCGTTGGCGGACACCCCCAAAACGGTCTTCTTCTCGCACAAATTGACTTGTCCGCGTTTGCAGACAATGCAGGCATTGCAGTATTGAACCGGATCAAGTACCACACGGTCCCCCGGCGCAAACAGACCCAACCGCTTGGGGATGTCTCCCACCTCGACTACCTCGCCTGAAAACTCATGGCCGAGAATCAACGGCCCTTTCCCAGTCGGGGTTTCCAGGGAGCTTTGGCCGAAATAGTAGGCCACATCGGAACCGCAAATCCCGCAGGCTTTCACACGCACCAGGATTTCATTCACCTGAACTTTCGGAATGGGGACTTCCTCCAGGGTCATCTTGTTGGGTTCGTAGAAGACTTGCGCTTTCATTTTTTCAGTCATGGTTGTTCCTCCTGATTCTTAATATCGCGCCAGATACGGCGCCAGGAATTTCTGGGCCGCCTCGGTGACATCCCACGCCTCCGGCCAGAAGCAGAGGTCGATGGTCCACCACTTGCCCGTGTATCGGGCATCCTCCATAATTGCCGGGATCACCTTGTCGAAATCGATTTTTCCCTCGCCGAACGGTCTGTGCGTACTGGTTTCGTTCCCGTGCAACGTCCCGTCCGAATCGATCAGGTGAACATGCCCGATCTTGCCTTTCAGCATCCGGGCAAATTCGACCACGCCGCCGGGGAGAGTCTCCTTGTCGCCGAACTGCCGAGCACCCACCACCGAGCACATATAGGCATGGCAAGTGTCGAACATGACCTTGAAATTGGGATGGTTCACCTCCTCGACCATTCGGACCACTTCGCTGGGCTTATTGAATAGGAAACCGGGTTCGAATTCCCAAACCATCTTGACACCGTGTGATTCCGCAATTCCGGCGCATTGCCGCCAGAGATCCGCGATCCGTTTCAAGGCCACATTTCGATCGACTCCGGGGATTCCATCCGGGCCGCTCACCGTGTCGACTCGGATGGCGGGCGCTCCCAGATCAAGGCACAGTTGGAGGTTTTTCTTGAAGAGGTTGAGGTAAGCGTTGTTCTGCAGAGCCGCATCCGTTCCGGGACCGGGCGTGCCCCAGAAATCCGCCGCGAGGCCGGATACTTCCAGCCCGTTGACCTTCACCAGATTTTTCACCTTCTCTCGATCACATTTCATCGGATAGTCGTCCGGGTGGATATGCGGACGAAATCCGCCGATTTCAACACCGTCGAATTCCAGTTCACCGAGTCGTCGGACAACCTGTTCGAATGGGATAGGGTTCTTTTCATACGGGCCGAATGTGTAGGCCCACGTTCCGATGGAGAGTTTTCTGGTCATGAGCGATACCCCTCTGTTTTCGGCTGTGCAAGCCGTATTTTTTATTCGATCACGGGTGGATAGCAGCACACCACCTCGAGTGTTTCCCGCCCTGTGTTGACCACGTCGAATCCGGGCAATGAAGTTGGAATAAAGAACGATTTGCCTTTCGCGATGGGCACTTCGCCGAACGGCCCGCGCAGTACGCCTTTGCCCTCGGTGGTCACCATGCAGTAAAAGCCCTGATTGCCGGGCATACTGATTTTGTCCTTGACGAGGAGGCGAGTGACCCAGAAATACTGACGCGCTTCCGGCGGAACCAGGTGTTCCTCAATACTGCCGTTCTCCCGGCGGGCAATCTGCGGCGTTCGCATGACATAATTGTTCAAATAATCCAGCGGCATGGCATCGAACCGGGCCGCATCCAGAGCGATATCCCAATCCAGGCCCAGCGAAGCCTCTTCCCGGGAGTACGGATATCCCTTCCATTCCGCGAGGATATTCCAGTCGGTCGGCTCCTGGGGTTCCAGGATGCAGACGCCCGAGCCGATCGAGTGTACAAAGCTGTCGCGCAAGAAAATAACATCCCGTTTTTGGGGTTGAATCTCGTGCATGTGAGCGCGAATGGTTTCGACATCCTGGGCTTCCATCCATTCCCGGAATTGTTCTTTGGTGATGTCGTTTTTCCAGCCGATCCAGGCTTTTGCGCCGGGGCGGGTTCCAACCACAATCCACGCCTCGTTCTTGCCGTTCGGCGAATTGAGATACTTCTGGGCGAATTCCGGTGACGGATGCCAGTGGACAGGGATATGAGCATCGTCGCCCACATCGAATATCTTCAACAGAACGCCGAGACTGGCGCCAAACTTGGCATAGTGTTTTGCACCCAGGGTCTCGTTGGGAAGGGCTTCCAGAATCTCCTTGAGAAGAATAATGGAGCCATCGGGAAGCTGGACACGACTGAACCCCTTATCGGGCGGATTTTCGCGTCCCGGCGTGATGGCGCGGTTAGTGGAAAAAATCCATTCCTCGGCGCGGAAGTCGTCTTTCGGGTCCGGTTCGCCAAGGAACTCGGCCCGCAGTTTCCCTCCATTGTAGAAATGCAGGTACGTGTTTGGAGCCAGGGCGACAGGAGCGCTGATCAGTTTACGCAAGACATCGGTTGAAGCCATAATGACACCTCTCTTAACGTAGGCCACCGGGAATCCCGGAGTCTCGTCGAAACACCGGAACGGCAGCCCGGAGTTCAAGGTCGAATCTCGACCGCTGCAATGTCAGAAGGGTAACATGCCGAAGCCGCTCTGAATAGCGCAATGCCCGCCTGTGCGGGAGAATACCCGACCCAATCTGCGGGAAACGGTTATTCCAGGGTGGGCAAGGCAATACGGCGGATCCCTATCCTCCGGGCGGGCAAGGACCGGTATACTCGGATTTTCCGGACAGGGAAGAACGGGAACAAACCGAATTCCAGGTCTCGGATGAAAAATGCGTTACCCAGGATCCCGAACACCTGTTACCCATATTCCCGGTTCAAATATTCCGAGGGTGAAAAAAACAATGGTTCGGGTTTCCATCTGGTGACGTGGAAATATGGTGGATTGGATTTTCTATTGAGATAGTTCGGCCATAGATTGCCAGGTTCTCCCAATGAGATCGTCCCGCTCTCTTTTGCGTTCTGTCGGCGATTTTACCTTCGCGACCCTGATCAGCCGCGTGCTGGGGCTGGTCCGCGATGCCTGTTTTGGTGCGTTTCTCGAAAAACATGTTGCGGATGCGTTTATGGTGGGGATCACCATTCCGAGCACGTTTCGGATTTTGTTTGCGGAAGGGGCGCTTTCGGTGGCTTTTATCCCGATCCTGTCCCGCGTGCGGATGGCGGGAGGTGAGGAAGAGGCGCGGAAGTTCGCCCGCTCCGTGTGGAATCTGATGGTTGTGGTGGTCGGTTGTGTGGTGCTATTGGCCATTCTAACCGCGCCTCTTTATGTCCCGTTGTTGTTGAACAAGTGGCAGAATCGCGATGTCGGGATTGAACTGGCCACGGAAATGGTCCGGATCATGTTCCCGTTTCTTTTCTTCATTTCGCTGTCGGCGTGGGCCATGGGGATTCTGAATGTTTACGGATCCTTTTTTCTCCCGGCGGTGAGTCCGGCGATTTATAACGTGGTTGTGGTCTGCGGAGCGGTCTGGGCCGGGTTATGGATGTCGGGTGTGGATGCGGCCAGGGCCATGGCCGCCGCGGTAGTGATCGGAGGGTTTTTGCAGTTCTGCATCCAGGTCCCCGCTTTATGTCGATTGGGCTATTTCCCGTGGTTCACTCGGGATTCTCTTCACCCGCAGGTACGGGATTTCCTTATCGCATTGACTCCCACGCTGTTTGGTCTTGCGGTGTACCAGATCAATATCATCATCAACCGAATCTATTTTGCGTCGTACCTGGAAGTCGGCTCGATTGCGGCGCTGACTTACGCATTTCGGCTGCTGCAATTCCCGCAGGGGGGACTGGGAGTCGCCGTGTCGGCGGCGGCCCTGCCGCGACTGGCCGAGGAAGCCCAGCAGTCCTCCGGTACGGCATTCTGCTCGACTATGGTTCGCTCGCTTCGAGCATTGATCCTTATCCTGATTCCATCCTCGGTCGGACTGGCCGTCATCAGTCGCGACCTCGTCGGGGTGATCTACAATCGGGGGAAGTTCCTATCCGGTAATCTTCTGGAACCCACAACCTCCGCTCTGATTGCCTATACGGCCGGATTATTCTTCTTCTCTGCGGCAAAATTGCTGACACAGGGTTTCTATACGTATCGCGACGTCAAAACGCCGGTCAAGATCGGCTTTGTTTCTGTGGTCGTCAACATCTTGTTTTGTTATTTATTTGTCTTTGAAGTTCGAATGGGTGTGGCAGGATTGGCGCTTGCCAGTACCCTTGCTTCCGTGGTTCAAACGGGACTTCTCTATCATCTGTTGAGACCCAGGCTGCCCGGTTTTCCCGTGGGGTCTGTATTGGGGTTGATCGTACGGGTGTTGCTTTGTTCGGGCGTTATGGGCTGGCTATGCTATTTGGCTATCCACCGTTTTGCGTATTTAGGGGCCGGATTTTCCGGCTATGGAATGCGGGTTCTGATCGGGGTTTCGTTGGGTGTGTTCGTATATAGTGTGCTGGCGTTGCTGTTTCTTTGGGAAGATGTCAAGGTGGTGCTGAAGCTGCGTCGTCATAAAGGACAGCCGTAAGGCGTTCTTGGAGTGCGGGCGCGTTAGCTCCCGCCTTTCCCTTTTCTTCTCATTCCGGATACACAAAATTGTCCGGCAGGCGGATGAAGTCGATATGCGGGAGCGGGCCGGTCGCGTGCAACAATTCCACAGTTTTGGGGCCTGCCTCGGTATTCCGCAGAATCACATAGGAAAACCCACCGCTCGGAATCTGGTCGAAGTGCATCGGTCCGAAATAGGTCTCCCCAACGAGGTTCAATTCCACAATCTTGGGAACACCCCACCACCGGGGCGAACCCGCATCCAGGGAGGCAAACATCTGATAGTTGAATCGACGATGGTCGGTAATTCCCAGATCCGACAGAAACACGGCCCGCGACCAATCTTTAATCAATTCCATATAAGATATTCCCGTCGCTGCCTCCACATTTTCTATCCCTTTCTTTCCGGTTCGAACCAATTTCGCGACAATGCCGTCACCGTATCGGTCGGCGAGGTATCGACAAAACAGATAGGCCCCCCCGCGTTGGGTATCATTGGGAACCAGATTTGTCACGATGTTGATTGCGCCCGTGTTGCGGAGAAATTTCTCCGTGTATTTCGGGTTCTTGACCCGCGCGGAACCGACATAATCCTCCGCCAGCATGGAAAGACCCACATTGAGCCAATTCTCCTCCACGTTGGGAAAAAGATACCCGTTTCCGAATAAGACGGCATGGTAACGGAAGTTCACCAATTGCTGGAAAGCGTTCGCGATATTCCCCGTGATATCCTCCGGGGCGATTGTCCTTTCCGGAGTATTGGGGGGGCACACATACAGGAGTTCCATGGCGTTTGATACACCATTCCAACCGGCGGTTTCAAACAGGTCGCCTTCATAGAAGGAACTGTCTCCCGCTCCCGCTGCTGCCGTCGTGAACAAAATCGCAACCTGCCCGTCGCCGTTCAAATCTCCCGGATTGCCGAATACGTTTGAAAGAACCGGATATGTAATTGTGTCGAAAATCTGTCCCTGGCCGTTGACGGTTGCCTGGCCGACCGGAGATTCACTCTGCAACCAGATCGCGTCATCCACATAAATCGCCGCATGTTTCCCCGAATACCGAAGGGTGGCGGTGACCGGCGCGCCTCCATGAATCGCAAAGGTTCTCTGTTCGCCTGCTGCCGGCGGCCCCGAAGTCTGCTTCCCGACTAGCGCGGGTTTCTTCCCCAGTTCGACACCGAGGAGAGAGAAGAATATCGATGGAGGAAACTTTTCCGCCGAAACGGATTCCTCCTCTGCCTTCTTCTTAAATGAGAACAGTTCCCGATAAATCCCTACTTCGGATTTCTGCGAACCGAAGGTTTCATTCCGAATAATTAGAAGATACGCCTCCGTTCCTGTTGGGAAATTGAGATTCAAGGTTGTGACCGGATCGGAGACCGCAAGTGTGGAAATGGGGGGAATCGGATATTGCCCAAACTGCCCGGCCAGAGAATAGACATCCAGATGGTCGACCGCATTGTCCCCGTTCAAATCACATCGGGCATGGAGCCAATGGCGGAGTTCAAGCGTCGGGTGGTACGGCTCCGCGATGGCAGAAGAAACGAGAGATACAAACAGCAGGAACGTGGGGAGTACAATCAAGGGAATCCGCATGGCTTCCGTCGCATTTCAGAGTGATCTTCACGTCCGATTCAAGTCACATATTGAAAAACCGCGTTGCGGGTGTGATTAACCCGGATTGTTGTCCCAGTTGTCGCGATAGGTTTTCTGGGGGATATTCCCCGGCCCGACCCGTTCGATGCTTCCCCGGCTGTTCAGCCCATTGGACACGTCATACCGGGGATAGGAATCCGATGTAGTGCTTCCGTCAAACCAGCCCCGGTCCGGTCCCAGGGCAGTAATGACCCATTTGATGTTGTATCGAATCATGGCCGGGTGAGAGTCGAAAGTGGGCGGGCCGTGGAAAATATAATACTTTTTGAGCGGTTTTCCGTAAGCGCTCAGCACGGTCTGCGCGCCGTAGTCGGATTCCAGAATCGGCCCAAAAGGGTCTTCGGGAATGGAAGGCATATATGCCATTGGCGTGGTGAGATCGCACAACCGGAAGTTTCCGATATAAAAGTTATTGTCCAGTTTGTAGCTCTCAATGGCGGTTTCCAGGGATTTCATATCCGCCTCGCATCGGGCGAGTTTGGCGCGGATTTGGGCGTTCATGAAATTCGGCACGGCAATGGCTGCCAGGATGCCGATGATTGCCACAACGATCAGGAGTTCAATCAGGGTGAATGCCGCTTTTCGGTGCATGATGGGGTCCTCCGAGCGCGACAAATCTGGGGGAATTCACGAATTGTCCCTAATACAGAATACCTCACCTGATCCAGACATGACAAGTCATTTTCCGGAGATTCTCAGGCAATAGACCAGTCTGCATACAGAGGGAAGGCATCGCACAGATCCCGGACTTTCTCGCGTGTAGAGCGGATGACTTCCTCGTGCAGTTTAGATTCGATCACATCGGCGATCCAATCCCCGATCTGCTCCATTTCCGTGATGCCCATGCCCCGCGTGGAAAGCGCCGGGGTCCCGATGCGGATTCCGCTGGTGACCATGGGATTTTGGGGATCGTTCAGGACGGTGTTTTTGTTGGTGGTGATGCCGGCGCGCTCCAGGGCCAGCTCGGTGTCCTTGCCGGTCAGCCCGTTCGGGACCAGGTTGACCAGCATGAGGTGGGTATCCGTGCCGCCTGTGACAAGACGAATCCCCCGGTCGGTCAGGCGTTTCGCAAGAGCGTGTGCGTTGTCGATCACACGCTGTTGATAGGTTTTGAACTGCGGTTGAAGGGCTTCTCCGAAGGCGACGGCTTTCGCCGCGATGACGTGCATCAAAGGTCCTCCCTGGGTGAAGGGGAAAACCCTCTTATTCACTTCTTTTTTGTATTCCTCGCCGCAGAGAATCAATCCCCCGCGAGGTCCCCGCAAGGTTTTGTGAGTGGTGCTGGTTACGATGTCGCATGATCCGATAGGGGTCGGGTGCAGGTCGGTTGCGACCAGCCCGGCTGTGTGCGCAATATCGGCGACCACTTTCGCCCCGGCCTCATGCGCTATCTCCGCAAACCGCGCAAAGTCGATTGCGCGGGGGTACGCGCTCGTTCCAAGGATCACGAGATCGGGATGATTCTTTTTGACGGATGCAATGAAATCGTCCGGTTCCAGGCGTTCCGTTTCCGGATTGAGTTCATACGAGACTGCCTGGAACAACTGCCCGGAGAAATTGACAGGGGCGCCATGTGTCAAATGACCGCCATGAGGCAGTTTCATTCCCATGATCTTTGTGCCGGGTTCCACCAGGGCCAGATAGGCCGCCAGGTTGGCTTGGGAGCCGGAATGAGGCTGGACATTGGCATGATCCGCGCCGAACAGTTTTTTCGCCCGTTCGATGGCCAGGTTCTCCGCGATATCCACCGATTCGCAACCGCCATAATAACGCCGTCCCGGATACCCCTCAGCGTACTTATTGTTCAGCGGCGTACCGAGAGCCGCCAAGACCGCCGGAGAGCAAAAATTCTCCGATGCAATCATTTCCAGGGTGAACCGTTGACGGTCAACCTCGCCCTTCACGGCCTGGTAGACCTCAGGGTCGGCGGAAGCGAGACAGGAACACACGGCAGTTCTCCTTATGAAACGCGGCGCTGAAGAATGCAGATCGCGCAATTTCCCGGTTGCCTCTCCTGAAGAAGGAGGGATTCTCATCGTACTGATCGTCCTGCCTTTCGCCAAGGGAAGACAACCGGTCCGAAAATGAAAACGGCTCCCGTTGACGGGGGCCGTATGAAAATCGAGTGGCCAGGCCCAGAGTTGAACTGGGGACACAAGGATTTTCAGTCCTCTGCTCTACCTACTGAGCTACCCGGCCTTTGAGGTGTCGCTTCTTTTACCCGTTCTACCGATTCCTGTCAAGAAACCATGTCCGAATTGAGGGATAAAAGGCTCTCAATCCCAGCCCAGAAGATAGCTCATTTGAAGCCGGGTGTCTTTCAAACGCCTTGCAACAAGCGTGGAGATCATCTCCATCAGGGAAGCTTTCAGCAATACATCCTCCTCCAGGAGTTTCAGCAACGGCTCGCGGGGAATTCGGAGAAGCGTGGACTGTTCCATGCACAGGCAGGATGCGGTCAGGAGATGAGGGGGAACCAGAGCGGACCAGCCGAAAAACTCGCCTCTTTCCGCGAAATCCACAACGACTTTTCGATGCCTCGGCAACTCCATTTCAACGGCAACTCGCCCGGAAAGAACAAGATACAATGCATCAGCCACGTCATTTGTTCGATAAACGTAAGTCTCGGAAGGACAATCCATTAGATCGGAAATTTGTGCCAATTTCCGGACCTGTTCGGGGCTGTAACTTTTCAGACACTCGAGACCTTGAAGAAGTTCCGGTGGGACCATTTTGATACCTTGCAATTGAGAATCGGATTGGACTGCCCGTCTTTCCGGACCGGATTATGTCCGTTTTGAAACGTGGCAAGCCTATCACCCGCCTGTTCGAAGATCAATCCCATTGGAAAAGCAATCTTTCTCGTCCGGGTCGAGATCGCCCGGAAGGGAGCGGATTCGGAGTGGATACATCGGAACGGTTGCAGAGGAAACCGATATTTTTGCGGGAGTTTTTTTGCTTTGCATTCTTTTCCATAATAGGCTGATAACACAGAACTTAAGGGAAATATAAGGGTCCGGAGCGCAGAAAATATGCCGGGGGGACTTGCAAATTTGTGAGTGGGACACTACAATTCTGATTCTGCGAGTGAGCGAATTCTTCTGAATTTGGCTCTTGCATTGTGAGATACACCTGATATCATAATAGGTGGTTCAAAAATCCACTCGGAGAGAGTGGGGCCGCTTCTGTGTCGATGGAGCGGGCGTTCTTTGACAAGAGAATAGCAAAGTGTTGTATAGGTAGTGGGACAATACTGCGTGTGTAAACGGGTATTGGCTAAGCTACTAAGAGCATACGGTGGATGCCTTGGCACAGGCCGGCGATGAAGGACGTGGTAAGCTGCGTTAAGCCCCGGGGAGCTGCAAACGAGCAATGATCCGGGGATGTCCGAATGGGGAAACCCGGCAGGGGTTATACCCTGTCACCCCAGACTGAATCCATAGGTCTGGTGGAGCGAGACGTGGGGAACTGAAACATCTAAGTACCCACAGGAAAAAAAAGCAACCGCGATTCCCCAAGTAGCGGCGAGCGAACGGGGAACAGCCCAAACCGAATCAGTGTAAGCCTGCATGCGTTGCTGGTTCGGGGTTGTGGGGCGTGCCGGGCGGGAGTGCAGTCCCGCCGAGGAGTGATCAACCGACACAATAGTTGAAACCGATGGAAACAGGTGCCATAGAAGGTGATAGCCCTGTAGGCGAAATTGTGTCGGCTCCTGGCGCGTTCCCGAGTACCACGGGGCCCGAGAAACCCTGTGGGAATCTGGGGGGACCATCCTCCAAGGCTAAATACGAGTCTGTGACCGATAGTGAACAAGTACCGTGAGGGAAAGGTGAAAAGCACCCCGGGAGGGGAGTGAAAGAGACCCTGAAACCGTATGCTTACAAGCTGTGGAAGGGCGATGGTCTTGTACCCGCCTGACTGCGTGCCTTTTGCATAATGAACCGGCGAGTTATCCTTGACAGCGTCAGGTTAAGGCGTTCAGCGCCGTAGCCGTAGCGAAAGCGAGTCCTAACTGGGCGACCAGGTTGTCAGGGGTAGACCCGAACCTGAGTGATCTATCCATGGCCAGGGTAAAGCAGGTGTAACAGCCTGTGGAGGCCCGAACCGGTGTAGGTTGAAAACTGCTCGGATGAGCTGTGGATAGGGGTGAAAGGCCAACCAAACTCAGAGATATCTGGTTCTCCTCGAAATCGCTTTAGGGTGAGCCTCGGATGGTTAGTGGCGGAGGTAGAGCACTGATTGGACTAGGGGCCCCACCAGGTTACCGAACCCAGTTAAACTCCAAATGCCGTCACTCAAAGTCCGGGAGTCAGACAGTGGGGGATAAGCTTCATTGTCGAAAGGGAAACAGCCCAAACCGCCGGCTAAGGCCCCGAAATAACGGCTTAGTGGAAAAGGTTGTTAAGACAGCCGGACAGCCAGGATGTTGGCTTAGAAGCAGCCATTCATTTAAAGAGTGCGTAATAGCTCACTGGCCGATTGTCTTAGCGCCGACAATGTAACGGGGCTCAAGTCGTTTGCCGAAGCCGCGGGATCCGTTTTCGGACGGGTCGGTAGAGGAGCATTCTGTACCGCTGTGGAAGGATGACCGTGAGGACATCTGGAGCGTACAGAAGAGCGTATGCCGGTATGAGTAGCGAAAAGACGGGTGAAATCCCCGTCCGCCGAAAACCCAAGGTTTCCTGGGCAATGTCAATCAGCTCAGGGTCAGTCGGTGCCTAAGCCGAGGCCGAAAGGCGTAGGCGATGGACAACAGGTTAATATTCCTGTACCACCGGTTTCACGTTATCAGCGATGGGGGGACGCAGAAGGATAGGCCAGCCGGTGACTGGTTGTATCGGTTCAAGCCTGTAGGCGGGATTCCCAGGCAAATCCGGGAGTCCATTAACGCTGAGGGGTGATGAGGAGGCCGCAAGGCCGTAAACTGGTCGAATCCAAGCTGCCAAGAAAAGCCTCTAGCGAGTGAATCGGTGACCGTACCGCAAACGGACACACGTGGGTGAGGAGAGAATCCTCAGGCGCTCGAGAGAACTCTCGTTAAGGAACTCGGCAAATTAGCCCCGTAACTTCGGAAGAAGGGGTGCCTCTTTCGGTGAAGGGACTTGCTCCCGGAGCGGAGAGAGGCCGCAGTGAAGTGGCTCAGGCGACTGTTTAACAAAAACACAGGACTCTGCAAAGTCGCAAGACGACGTATAGGGTCTGACGCCTGCCCGGTGCCGGAAGGTTAAGAGGAGGTGTCATCGACTTCGGTCGAGAAGCACTGAATTGAAGCCCCGGTAAACGGCGGCCGTAACTATAACGGTCCTAAGGTAGCGAAATTCCTTGTCGGGTAAGTTCCGACCTGCACGAATGGCGTAACGATCTGAGCACTGTCTCAACGAGAGACTCGGCGAAATTGTAATGCCGGTGAAGATGCCGGCTACCCGCGACTAGACGAAAAGACCCCGTGCACCTTTACTACAACTTCGCATTGGACTTTGGCAGGGTCTGTACAGGATAGGTGGGAGGCTGTGAAGCTGGGGCGCCAGCCTCGGTGGAGCCGTCCTTGGGATACCACCCTGATTCTGTTGGAGTTCTAACCCTGGCCCGTTATCCGGGTCGGAGACAGTGCGTGGTGGGTAGTTTGACTGGGGCGGTCGCCTCCTAAAGAGTAACGGAGGCGCCCAAAGGTTCCCTCAGCGCGGTCGGTAATCGCGCGGCGAGTGTAAAGGCACAAGGGAGCTTGACTGCGACACCGACGGGTGGAGCAGGTGGGAAACCAGGGCTTAGTGATCCTGCGGTTCTGTATGGAAGGGCCGTGGCTCAACGAACAAAAGGTACGCCGGGGATAACAGGCTTATCCTCCCCAAGAGCTCATATCGACGGGAGGGTTTGGCACCTCGATGTCGGCTCATCGCATCCTGGGGCTGGAGAAGGTCCCAAGGGTTTGGCTGTTCGCCAATTAAAGCGGTACGCGAGCTGGGTTCAGAACGTCGTGAGACAGTTCGGTCTCTATCTGTCGTGGGCGTAGGAGATTTGAGGGGGTCTGCCCTTAGTACGAGAGGACCGGGGCGGACGGAGCAATGGTGTACCAGTTGTCACGCCAGTGGCATCGCTGGGTAGCCACCTCCGGACAGGATAACCGCTGAAAGCATCTAAGTGAGAAGCCTTCCCCAAGATAAGATCTCCCTTGCGCAAACGCGCACAGTAGGGCCCTGGAAGACTACCAGGTTGATAGGCGGTAGGTGGAAGCACAGTGATGTGTGAAGCCGAGCCGTACTAATAGCCCGTGAGGCTTAGTTTCCCCCGTAAGCCGCGTAGTATTGTCCCACCACCTGGACAACAACTTTGTTTTCGTCAGTCACCCGACCGGCTGACTGTTCAGGGTGATTCATAGAAATCAGATTTTGGGTGGCCATAGCGGCGGGGATCCACCTGTTCCCATCTCGAACACAGAAGTTAAGCCCGCTCGCGCCGATGGTACTGCCGGGGACACCCGGTGGGAGAGTAGGTCGTCGCCCAAATCCTTCAATAAACCCCGCTTCGGCGGGGTTTATTATCGGTTGATGGAGTGAACATCTGTTCAGTTCACTTTCCGACATTCGTTTGCTCTACATCCCCTTTTTTGCGCCTCCCGACAGCATTTCCTTGCCGATGCCACCAGGGTCATACCCGGAGACTCTTTCACCTGGTGCCCGACTTGCACTTGTGCGCTCCACCGTTTGAAATACTCCTGGCGGAGGATGATCCGGTCGCCCAGCCACTGATTCCGCGCAAAATATACAGATATCTGGTGGGAGATCAGGTTTTGGAAGAGGCGGACGGGCGTATCGGCAGGTTGTTTCGTGCCTATGAGGTATTTGGCGCATAGGGTGGGGAAAAGTTTGTGATTCCCATGCCCGGAGGGAGCCGGTCAGCGGCAGCTAGCGTTGCGGAACGGATTCGCGGCACGTTGGCCACCGGACCGATTTTGACGAAGCCGGACACCGTTGTTCTAACCGCGAGCTTCGGGGTTTGCGAGGTGACCGTGGATCGGGAATTCGAAACGGTCTTCGAGGAAATCCCTGCTTCTAACTGTCTGACCTGTATAGATTTACAATGAAAGCATTTTATCAGGTCCGAACGGAACAAATGAATTGTTTTATAGATATCTAAAGATTGTCGTTTTTATGCCGATAATTAGGACGAAAAACTAAAGGTGTATCTACAGGTGCCGAAATGGGAATTGCGGCTGTTGAAGGTGCCATAGGCTTGCCCAACCTGATGGGCGCGCTGCTCCAGGCGACGATGCAAAAGTCCCTGGAATTGGCCGCACAGCAGGCAGCAGTAAACCTTCCCCTCGAGTCTCAGGCCGTCTCGATTGAGGGGCTTGGCGAGGTTATCGACGTCTACGCATAAATTCCGCGCAGGACCCTTCCCCCACCATCCTTTCAATCCGGATTTTCCTGAATCCCCCTCTCTTTGTTCTCCTTGCAGTCGATTTTTGATTCCGTTTGATTTCATCCGGTTCGAATGAAGAGCGGTAGATTCTGTTTGGGGATCTGATGTTATGTCCGGCAGATTTGTCGGATCGCAATTCTTTTCCTCCGACTTCAGTTTGATGTGCGGGAAACCGATAACTTGAGTCAGTTGGTTGTCTGTGGCGGCCGGTAAGGAGGAGCCTGGTCCGGTCGGCTGTTTTATTCTGCTACTCGGGTTGTTTACGCCTGCCTGATTTTTCCGTTTCGCGAACGGTGAATCCCTTCGAGGGCTTTGAGAGGAACATTATGCACGGTTGGATCGTCGATCCGGCCGGGGGAGGTATCATGTTTGGAAATTGCGATGTATGTCAGAAATACGGTCCGGTGGATAAGTACGGTTGCTGCAAGTCCTGCGCGAAGACCGAGGAAGACCTCATTGCGGTTGCGCGTGAGTTCATCCGCCGCCACAGCAAGGTGCAAATCACCGATCTGGCGGAGGCGCTGGGGATCGATCCGGCTCGGGTCTTCAAGTGGTTGCAGCAGGGGCGCCTCCGTACTACCGCAGCAAGGCAGATTTGTCCCGATTGCGGTCAGCCTGTTCTGAACGGTCTTTTCTGCGGATGTACTCGGTACGTGGAAACCATCACCCCCAATGGAGCCGATGCGAAATCCCATGGAACTCCCCGGCGTGTTCAAGCCAAGTGGGAAGAATACTGGTTTACCAAGTCCAGGATTCATCGCCACCGCCATCGTCGAATCTGGCTGAGTACTTAGGGTAGCTGCCAGGCAGAGACGCATGGCCCACTGGTGGGACAGGCCTCCGTGCCTGTCGATGGGCGAGCTTTCTCAGGAGCGAAGCGTGTACATCTCGCCGTTCGAACGCGCAAGCCTGAGATCGCCATGTCGCCGCCCTTCGCAGACTCCGGGCAGCTCCTCGCGATGACGTGATGCTCTGTAAAGGCAATTCGGTTACACAACACTAGGGATTTGAGGGGATTGTCTGGGTGTTCCCGCGCAAGATATTCAAGATTTGCTCTCCGGAGCGTGCCAACAGGCTGAGCAACGCATCGGTGACTTCCGTGTCGTAGGCGGTTCCCCGGTTGTCCTTGAAGTAGGTGATGATCTGCGGTGCGGGCCAGGCCGGTTTATAGCAACGCTCCGTCGCCAGCGCATCACACACCTCCGCCACAATCAGCATCCGGCTGGGCAACGCGATTTCATCCCCTTTCAGGCCTTGTGGATATCCTTTCCCGTCCACTCGCTCATGATGTTCATGCACGAACACGGAGACTTCCGCGAGGGACCCGATGGGAGCCAGGATCTTGTAGCCGGTCTCCGAATGAGTCTTCATAATCTCATATTCTTCCGGGGTGAGTTTATCGGGTTTGAGCAGAATGCTGTCCGGAATCCCGATCTTTCCGATATCGTGAAGCAGCCCTGCGATCCTCAGAGATTCGTTATATTCCTTGGGCAGGGAGAGCTCGCGGGCAAGAGTCAAGACGAAGTTGGAAACCCGTGCACCATGCCCCTTCGTATATAGATCTCTGGCCTCCAAAGCCAGAGAAAGCGATTCAATGGAATGAATCAGGAATCCCTTGATTTCCCTGGTTTGTTCCTCCACCTTCTGTTCCAGATAGTTGCGATACTCAATGTTTTCCAGAACCAGTCGTCGTCGTTCCAGGGCACGGGAGGCGATCAGTTCCACAAGGTCGAGGTTGAAGGGTTTGGTGAGAAAATCATAAGCCCCGAGGCGTACGGCCGAGACCGCATCCTCCAGAGTCGGCTGGCCGGTCATGAGAATAACCGGAATGTTCTGGTCCAAGACGATGACTTCTCTGAGGATATCGATGCCGGTCAGGCCGGGCATATAGATGTCCGTGTATACAAGATCGAAGTCGAACTGCCTGCTCTGAATGCGTTCGAGCGCTCGACGCCCGTCGGTGAATGGCTCCGTTTCGTATCCCAGCATTCGGAGGAATTCGCCCAGCATTGCGCAGATGTCGACCTCGTCGTCGATTATGGCGATGCGCGGCTTGAGATCGGGTCTGTTCGGTCGGTATAAAGTGGTTTGGATTCCTGGCGGCATACGCATATATCTGAACAAAGAACTTAGCGTAGGTATTTTACTCTATGAGGTCGGTTGAATCGAGGGTGTGCCTGTCCTCGAGTGATTTGGGTGATAGACTGATAGAAATGCGACAGGCGGACTGAGTGGAAAATGGAACAGGACCGATTGATTCTCCTTGTTGACGATAATTCACAGTACCGATCTGCGGTGGCTCGAAATCTCACAGTGGAGGGGTACCGTGTTTTGGAGGCGGAGGACAGCACGCAAGCTCTGGAGCAGCTTCAGCGTGAATCTCCCGTTGCGATTATTACTGACTTGGATATGCGTACCCATGATGAAGGACTGCAATTGATCCGGCAGGTCAAGCGAAATTACCCGCATCTTCCGGTCGTGATGGTGTCGGCTGTTGGGGGATTTGATGAAGGCGCGCTGGCTCGTCAGTATGGGGCCATGTACGTTGTCAGCAAATCCAGGATCGACGCGGAAATCGAGAGGTTATACGAGCGGTTGGATCGGATTTGCCGGTATCGTGATGAGATCGATGCACTTCGGGATCTCGTGGAAACCGCGGACAGTGGAACGGGTATGGATCGTCGGCAGCTATACGAACGGCTGGATCGTCTGTTGCAAGAGCAGGACCTGGATGCCGGGATGAAAGGGGTGGTGTTCGAGTTACGGGACCGGTTGGAGGTTTCCGAGCGCAGGGAGAGTCGTTCGGGGCGCCCGACGGTGGATCTGCAGGGCGCGCTGAACGAATTGCGCACGTTCCTGCCGGAATTGGATTCCCTCCACCCGGAAACTCAGACGATGCTGGCCATCGGGTATCATTTGGAGCAATCGGAACCGAGCGCCGGCTTGTCTGTCTCAAGGAATGCCTGTTTCTCCTATTCCTTTGCGGTTGAGAATGAGGTGAAGAACCGTGTCGGCAGGCGCATCACTCGATTCTTGACGGGTGGGGAGGCCGAGAAGATTCTTCGGGAACTGTATGATCCCAAAATCGATAACCTGGACATCTTTTTCAACCAATACATTGTGCGAACGATTCAGGCAAACGACCTGGATGTGAATTCGGACATCACGCGCCAAGTTCTTGAACGGATGCTTCGTCACCGGCAGAAGTACAAGCCGGATGGCTTGAAGGCGCTGGGGGTCATGTTTTTCTGCTTTGGTCGAACATTCAGTTTTCAGGGAGCCTGCGGAACCGTGACCGTGAAGAATCCCATGGGACTGAAAGGACTGGAGGACGATCAGACGATGAGGCTTTCAGGATTCCTGATTCGCCTGCAACATTTGAGAAATCCGTTTGTTCATCCGGAGTTCAGTGATCGGGAGAAAACGGTTTGCATCCGGGATACAGCTATCGAGTGTCTGCGGTTGGCATCCTATCTGGTATGAGCGGAACGGGCATGAAACTCGTCGTTGATCTTGTGACTTGCTTTTGCGGTTGTGAATATGCTAACGTGCGTTAGCTGGTGTCCGGTTGCATTGAAAATCCCATGAAACGTCAATGTCAGGGGCAATTCCCGGTGGAGGAGACAGAAACGGGATAGGCGCGGAATTGCACAGTTGGAACTTCGACGATATCCCGGCATCTCACTCGACGCTCTTATGAAGAGTTTGGCATTTAACCTTGCTTTTAAAGTCCACCGCAATGAAATCCCATTCGCCGAGGGGATCCTGAAAGCGAATGCGGAGGGGGCGGCGGAGGATTTTCTGGACGCGCTGAATTCGCTTGCCGGCGAAGTACGCTATGATCCGGCGCAGCTTCCCGACCTTTTGGCACAGGCACAGGGTGCGGCCGGCGGATCAGCCGGGCAGCCGCTGCAAGAGCTGAAGCCGAGTGTGGATCTCTCTGCTCTATTCGAAGAACTGAACAATCTCCACAGGAAGAAACGGGATTTGGAAGAGGGAATCGCGACTCTCAAGACGATGGCGGCCCAGCGCTATCCCATGATTGTTCCGGGGGTCAATTCCGTTTTGCTTCTCATCACCTTTGGGGTATTTGTCATGATTCTTTTTGCCATGCAGCAGACAATCCTGGGACTGATTTTTATTCTGGTCGGGTTGGTCGGAGCCGGACTGTTCTATATAAAGGATATGAAAGTGTTGCAGAAACAACGTGCGGAAGCCGAGAGACGTCGGGCGAAACACGAGGCGGAAATTGCAAGATTGCAGGCCCTGCTGGAGGAAAATGAGAAACTGACGGCAACCAAAGAGGCCGAACTGAAGGCTGCCCAGCAAGCCATCGTTACCGCGCGCCAGGATGTATTCCGGTCGGTAGGCGGATCCCCCGAAGCGCCACGATTGGATATCAGAAATGAATGAGGAAATCCCACAGGACTCTTCAGGACGAACCGCCGTTACTCTTCAGGATATCTGCCTGAGTAACAGCTGGGCGCTGCAGGCAATTCTTGAATTTCTGGAAGAAGAGAAACCCGGTTCAAAAGACCGGATTTGGAACAAGTACCTGGAGATGAAAAGAATCTCAGAAGAGGCAGAACGCCAAATGGATGCGGATGCGGACCGGACATAAGGAGAAATGCCGCGGACGATCTTTGTGGCTTTGATGACCGAGAACTTTCCAGCGATTTGTGTCGGACATGGTGTAAGGAGCAAAGGACTATATGATCAAGATCAATCACCGAAAACAAAATGATGTCGTGATTCTGGATCTTTCCGGCACGATTGATTTGGAGGGAATTGAGACCGTGAAAGAAGCGGTCAGCCGGGAACGTCAAGCCGGCTGCAAGAAGATGATTTTGGGCATGAAAGGTGTGGACAGCATTATTTCCAGTGTGATTCAGAGATTTCAGGCCACGGTGACGGCATTTTGGGTGCCCGGCGGTCGGATTGTTCTGGTGAATCTTTCGGTTGGGAACAGGCGGATTCTCGAGAAGCAGGCATTCTTCAAAATGCTTAACACGGCAGACACCGAGGAAGAGGCATTGGAGTTGTTGGCGAAATAGGTTCGGAATAGGGCGCCCGCCATCAATCGGATCCGACAAAGCCGTTTCGTACCAGGTTCACAATGGCTTTCGGGATGTCTTGCAAGGGAAGTACCTGTTCGGCTCCTCCCATTTCAATGGCCTCTTTGGGCATTCCAAACACGACACAGGTTTGTTCGTTCTGGGCGATGGTGTGTGATCCGGTTTCGCGCATCTGGGTCAAGCCACGCGCGCCATCCGCTCCCATGCCGGTCATAATCACCCCAAGCGCATTCGGTCCGATTTCCCGAGCCAGGGAGTGAAACAGGACGTCTACCGAAGGGCGATGACGCATGACCGGTTCGGATTGACTTAACACGGCGATATACCCCGTCGCGGTGGACTGTATGAGCATGTGCGAATGCCCGGGGGCAATCAGCACCTTTCCCGGTTCCAGCGGTTCGTGATCCTCCGCCTCCTTGACGGTCAGTTCGCAGAGTCCGTTGAGTCGGTTGGCGAATGCACGGGTGAATCCCTCCGGCATGTGTTGCACGACCATGATGGGCGGCAACTCCTTTGGAAGGGCTGCCAGGACATCTTTGAGCGCCTCGGTTCCCCCGGTTGATGCGCCCATGCCGATGACCAGACCTCCCGAGCGAGTTCTTGGGATCGATCCTTTGGGCAGGGGAGGAATGGTGATCCTCGGAGGGGGTGTGAACGAGGCGGGTCTGGTCAGGAGACGTCGACGGATTTTGGCTCCCGCTACGGCCTTGATTTTCTCGATCAGGGTAGCAGCAATCGTGGGCATTCCCTCTGTGACCGAAGCGCTGGGTTTTGTCACGAAATCGACAGCCCCCAATTCCAGGGCTTTGATTGTTGCCACGGCGCCGCGTTCGGTTACCCCGCTGACCATGATTACCGGCACGGGATATACCGAAATCAATTCCGGCAGCAATTCCAACCCGCCTTTCTGCGGCATTTCGACGTCCAGGGTCACCACATCCGGTTTGAGTAATTTCACTTTCCGAAGCGCAAAGGTTCCGTCGGAAGCGGTCCCGACCACCTCAATCATCGGATCCTGTTGCAACAGATCGGAGAGAATCTTCCGGACCAATGCAGAATCATCCACTACCAACACCCGGATTTTGTCTTTTGTTTCCATTCTTCCCGTTTCAGTCCATTCTTTCCTGTTTTCGTATTCGTTGAGAGATATCTCTTATTTCAGCGCGCGGTTCACCGCTTCCAGAACCGTTTCCGTTGTGAAGGGTTTGACAACGAATTCGGAGACTCCCAGGGTGATCGCTTTTTTCAAGATACTTTCCTGGCCGAGCGCCGTAACCATGATGATCTTTGCAGATGGATCCTCTTCCAGGATTTCCCGGGCGGCCTCGATTCCGTCCTTGACAGGCATCGTGATATCCAGGGTCACCAATTCCGGACGATTCCGGCGATATAAACTCACTGCCTTTTCACCGTTCTCCGCCTCTAAAACTTCGTGCTTCTCTTTTTTCAACATGTTGCGCAAGACCATTCGCATGAAATACGAGTCGTCTACTACGAGTATTCTGGCCATATCAATCCCGATTCTTCCCTGTTGCCTTTTATCCGGATGTCCGACACCCGATCCGACCGTCCATCGTGAGAGACCGTGAACCTCATAGAAATTCGCGCTTGTTCACCTCCCGAACCAGGACTTTGCCGCTGTCGGTTTGGAAGATTACTTTCCGCCCACGGTCGCCTCCGACATCCTCTGCGACAATCCGGATGCCGTTCGCGTGCAGGAACTCTCTGGCCACAGCGACATTCCGTTCGTTGATCATTGCGAAAGAAATCTGTGAGAGCATGTGTGCGCCGCCGAAAATCTTGGCCGATGTTGTCCGAGTTTCCATGCCGAGTTGTTTCATCCGAACGAGCAATTCCGGCAGCGCTGTCTTTCCGTATTTCCCGCTGTGCTTCGAGTCCACTTGCGCGGACGGAGGAGGAGCGGGAAGCACATGATGGTTCATACCGGATATTTTGTTCTTGGAGTCATACAAACACACGCTAACGCAGGAACCGAGCACCGTCGATACCTGTTCTGCTTTTGTGGTGACATAAATCTCTCCAATGCTGAGATTTTTTTGCGGAAGATTGTTTGTTGTCATCAGGTCTCTCGATATTACCTCAACCGTGCCGCAAGGTTCTCCACAAGATCGGGAGAGGGCAGAAAGAGAAAATGCATTCCGATTCCCCGTTCCTTTTCCGCCATATTCGTGTCCACCAGAATGGCCTTGTCGGCGATCAGGCTCTGTTCGGCGATCAGTCCTTCCAGAACCGCCGCGAGCATGTCATACACAAAGAACGGTTCTGTGGGACGCAGTTCCAGACCGACACGGTCTGCAAGGACGTTAAGAAAACAGCTGCCCACAACATTTGCCAGTTCGCCAAGAGCCGAGGGATCGGATAAGTTGATCACACCATCCTCGAACGGAACGCTTCCCCAGAGTATCTCATTCAGTTTTCTCGCATTCTCTTCATACATGAGGAAAACCATATAGCCGCTGTTGTCCCCGGTGATCCTGAGAAGGATCATCGCCATGGGAGTATCCGGCGGATAGAGAGATTCACACAGATTCTCGAAGGGGATTTGCTCGATGCGATTGACCCGGATACTCAGCGGACGACCGACCATCATTTCCATGGACCGTCCCGCGAGCTCCGCGCTTTCCGAAAAAACCGACTTGATCCGTTCGAGTACTGTTTCGTCCATTATATTCCCAACGTCTCCTGAATCAGAGCGGCTACATCGAGGATCAGGATCACACTTCCGTCCCCCAGGATCGATGCGCCCGCAATGTAGCCGGAATGCTGTTCGTGTGCGCCCAGGGACTTGATGACGATTTCCTGTTCGTTGACCATCCGGTCCACAACCAGACCGACATGTTGATTCCCGTGTTGCACGACGGCGATATAGATTCTACTATTTGTCTCTCGACGAACGGGAGTTTCGAGCACACGATCCAATCGCAGGATGGGAACCACCCCTTCCCGCAGGCGGATCACTTCGCCCCTGCCTTCAACCGTAAAGATCTCGTTGCTTGTGATCCGAAGCGTCTCCGTGACGTTCGCGATGGGCAAGGCAAACATTTCGGAACCGGCTTCCACCAGCAGAGCCTGGATGATTGCCAGGGTCAGGGGCAGGCGGATCGTGAAGGCGGTTCCTTTCCCCGGTTCCGTCTCAATATCGATGCTTCCCCCCAGCTCGTCGATGGTCCGTCTGACCACATCCATTCCGACTCCCCGGCCTGAAATGTCGGA
Source organism: Candidatus Omnitrophota bacterium (assembly GCA_029570205.1). GTDB lineage: Bacteria > Hinthialibacterota > Hinthialibacteria > Hinthialibacterales > JAKPRU01 > JAKPRU01. The sequence goes on from JAKQSI010000093.1 coordinate 103,015, forward strand.
GACCACCTGAGCCGTCGAGAAGCCGGGCTGAAAGATGATCTGAAGTACCTCTCGATCCGGCAGTTGGTTGATGGCTTCCTCTGTGTACAGGCCCCGTTCGACCGCTTTCTGTTTGATACGTTTCAGATCCAATCCCTTACCGTCGTCTCGGACGGTGATGGTGATGTTGTTTCCCTCATGGGATGCAGCCAGAGTCAGTTTGCCCTGGACAGGTTTTCCGGAGGCGATCCGCTCGGCCGGGGACTCAATCCCGTGATCGACCGAATTCCGGATCATGTGCGTCAGGGGATCCCCGATGACATCGATGATCTTCTTGTCAATTTCCGTTTCTTCACCTTCCAGAACCAGGTCCACCTCCTTTTCGCGTCCGTGAGAGAGATCTCGAACAACCCGGTGGAAACGCTGGAAGACCTGGCCGACTGGAACCATCCGGGATTCCATGATGGCTTCCTGCAGCTGGGTGATGATCATTCCCTGCTGGACCAGGCTGTCGAGCAGGAAGCCTTCCTCCCCGGTGTTGCCCCGGCGGGCGGCCAGCTGTTGACCCAGTTCCATCGCCCTTCCCCGGTTAATAACCAGTTCTCCGGCGAGATCCAACAGACGGTCCAGTTTTGCGATATCCACACGTACGGTTTGAGTTCGGACCCTGTCTTCCCGTCGCTCAAAGGATGTCGAAGGCGATTTTTCGGCCTCGGCAGTGGGCGGCTTTACCTGAACCGGGGACACCGATTCTGGCGCTTGTTCCGTGGATTTCTTTTCGGATTCATCCGGCCATTCGAATTGTTCCGCCTGAGTGATATCCCGCGTAATAACGTTCTGGACCTGTCCCACGGAGCACCCGTTACGAACATCCGACTCGGAGGAATCCGTTGCAAGAATAAAGGAAAATCCCTTTTCCACCACGGCGTTTTCGTCCTGTTCCACATCCGGTTCACAGACCAGGATGTCTCCCAGGGATCGCATGTTATTGCAGATCAGGAAGGCGCGGGTTGCGGCCATGGGGATATTGTCTTCGAAAAGCACATCCACTTCGTAGATTCTGTGTCCCGCAAGGCGGTATTCCTCGATTCGGTTTCGTCTCGTCTCATCCAACCGGATCCGTGGGACCTTCGCCGTCGGAGTTTCTGCAATCTCCGGCGGTCGGATCGCGGCCACACTGTGCAGGCGTGTGATGAGTTCCGTGCTCTGCTGTTTAACCCGATTCTTGTGCGCTTCGGATTCCTGATCGCCCAAGTTGGAAAGCATTTCCTTGAGCAAATCGAATGAGTCAAACAGGGTCGTGATGACATCGCCGGTGATGGGGGCCTTTTCGTCCCGCATTTTCGCCAGGACATCCTCCATGGTGTGGGTGAATTCGCTGATGTGCATGAATCCCACCATCGCGGAGGAGGATTTCATGGTATGCGCCGCCCGAAAAATGGCCTGTAACGGTTCCGAGTTCCCCGGATTCTGCTCGAGGGCCAAAAGCGCCTCGTTCATCTGTTCCAGGTGTTCCTCAGAGTCCTGGTAGAACAGTTCGATGTACTGATTGGGATCGAATTCCATTGCGCACCTCTGATTCTCGCGAACATCATTTTCCGATCGGTTTCCGGTATACCGATGCCATGATGAACTCAAAACGCGTAGCCATCCCGTGAAGCGTCTCCGAATGACCTAAAAAGAGATACCCGCCCGGGCGGAGAACCTCGTAATACTTCAACATCAGTTCTTCCTGCGTTCCCCGGTCGAAATAAATAATCACGTTTCGGCAGAAAACAATATCGAACCCTCTTAATTGCCGTTGAAAGGGATCATTGAGATTGATCTTGGCGAATTCGATCAGGCAGTGCAATTCAGGCTTGACTTTCACTCTTCCGGTTCCCTTCAGGAAATACTTACGCAGCAGGTCCATGGGGATACCGTTTACTTTGTCTTCGGTGTAAATGCCCTCGCGTGCCGTTCGCAGGGCGCTGTCGCTGATATCGGAGGCCAGAATGGAGACCGGTCGTCCCGGCGAACGTTGTTGTGCCTCCAGGGCCGAGATGGCGATGGAGTACGGTTCCTCCCCGGTAGAACAGGCGCTGCTCCAGATTTTCACGGGTGTGGAACCGGATTTCGGATCCAGAAGATGCGGCCACACCTGCGTGTCGAGGAATTCAAATTGTTTTCCTTCACGAAAGAACTGGGTGGTGTTTGTGGTGATTGCATCAACCATCTTCTGCAATTCTTCCCGTCTTCCCTCCTCCGAAGTAACGTATTTGTAGTAATCACTATAGGAATCCATGTTCAGTTCGCGAAGACGCTTGGCCAGGCGGTTCATAACCAGCATCTTTTTATGAGGGCGAAGGGCGATGCGGCTTTCTTTGTAAATCAAGTCTCGAAATCGCTCGAAATCGAGCTGGGACATCTGTTTTTGACTCAGTGTCAGCGCCAACTCTTGGGCCTCTCTTTGTTGGAAAGCGATCTGCCGAGCAGTCGGCGGTTCCTCCCATCCGGTTCCTCTTCACGAGTCATGGACAGGGCCGGGTCGTTTATAGAGCGGCCAATTCTTCCGAGGACAATATCCTCTCAACATCGAGCAGGATCATCAGTCTGTCTTCGATTCTTGCCATGCCACGAATGTATTCTGCGGAAATTGAGGCCCCCATTGGAGGCAGCGGGGAGACCTGATCGGAGTCAATCTGGATGACCTCCGAGACTTCATCGACGATCAGTCCCATTTCTTTTCCATTGACGTTGACGACAATGATCCGTGTTTTTCGGTCTCGTTCCCCCTTCGGAAGACCGAATCGTGTTCGTAAATCCATTACCGGGACCACTTTCCCGCGCAAGTTCAAAACCCCTTCGATAAACGGCGGAGACTTTGGAATTCGGGTCAATGATTCGAATCGGATAATCTCCTGCACTTTGAGGATATCGATCCCATACTCTTCTTTGTCGAGAATGAAACTGACATACTGCTGGGTGAGGTTTTCGGTGGCGACAGTTTTCGCGGCCATAGTGCATTGCCCTTTCCCAACCGCGTAACGAGGCAATGAATTTCATGCTGCCGTTCCTTTGCGGACGGGCGTGTCACGGATGTCTTTCTCTCCAAATCACGTCCTGCGGTTGTCAAGAATGTCCCGATATTCCTTGCGTTTCAACAGGAAAAGTATACGCCGACGGACGGCGATTCCATAGGACTCGTCCACTGAAAAGTCAAGAGTTTACCGGCCCACAGGCTTCGACATGGAATTACCCCGCGGACCTGAAAAATGCGACCGTTTCTTTCAGCCCTTCCTCAATGGGAACCTGCGGTGTCCAGTTCAGATATTCTCGGGCAAGATTGTTCGCCATGTAAGAATGATTCACATCGCCCGGACGGGGCGGTTCGTGGATTTCTTCTTGCTTACTGCCTGTGAATTCGCGGACCATTCGGAATATCTCGTTTGTGGTGGTCCGGCGACCGGTTCCGATGTTGAACACCGACCGGACACCTTCAGGAATAGCGGCGTTCTTGGCCAGCCGGTTCGCCCGGGCGATATCCCGGACAAACACATAATCCCTGGTCTGAAATCCGTCGCCGTAAATGACCGCCGGTTCGCCGTGCAGGAGTCTCCGGCTGAATATGGCCACCACGCCGGCCTCTCCGTGTGGGTCCTGACGGGGGCCGTAGACGTTCCCATATCGCAGAGCGACATACTCCAGCCCGTGGGCGTGGCGCATGTAGTTCAGGTAATACTCGACCGCGTACTTGCTGATCCCATAGGGTGACAAGGGAAAGACAAATTGGTCCTCTTGCAGGGGAAGAGCGGGCGGTTCCCCATATACGGCTGCGGATGAGGCATACACCACACGCCGTACACCTGTTCGGACACATTGCTGCAAGACTCGGATGCTTCCTTCAACATTTGTGCGGGCATCGACCTCCGGTTTGCGAGTGGAGACAGAAACACTTACCTGCGCTGCCAGGTGAAACACCACTTCAGGCCGTTCCCGGTCGAAGATTTCCTCCAGGGAATCGAGAATATCCGCCTGGTAGAACCGTGCGTCGGGGTGAACTTGCTCCCGATGTCCCGATGAAAGGTTATCGATCACCGCGACCGAGCAACCGTCCGCGATCAGACTCTCCACAACATGGGAGCCGATGAATCCTGCTCCACCGGTCACCAAACAGGTTACACCACTCATGGTATCCTCCATTGAGGTTGCGTTCCACTCAGGAATTTCCGGTCAATCGAATCACAGAACGATGCATTCCGTTGAAGAACCGTTCAAGACTTCAGCTCCATCGGAGCGCACAACGACCATATTCTCAATACGGATTCCGCCCCAGTCCGGTACATACACACCGGGTTCCACCGTAATCACCATGCCTTCCAGCAGGGTTCTTTCCTCAGTGGGGGAGAGCCGGGGTATTTCGTGAATTTCCAGGCCGACACCATGCCCCAGGCTGTGCATGAATTGATCTGCCCGCCTGTGTTTTTGCAGAACCATTCTGGCTGTCACGTCGGGGTCGCGGCAGGGCACATTCGAACGAATCACCTGTACAGCCGCATTTTGGGATTCCCACACGGCACGATAGGCCGCCCGGAACTCATCGCCCGGATCCCCCAGGAATACCGTGCGGGTTATATCGGAACAATACCCTTCCCAGGCACAGCCGAAGTCCATCAGAATGGGATTGCCTTTGACCAGCACGGTTTTTCCCGGTTTGCCGTGGGGAAGGGAAGTGCGTGCCCCAAACAGAGCCAGTGTTTCAAAGGATTCCTTTTCCGCGCCTTCCCGCCACATACGATCTTCCAATATGTGGGCCAGCTCGCGCTCCTCCATTCCCTCGCGAATGTCTCCCAGGACTTGCTCGAATGCCCGCTCGGCAATTTCCAATGCTCGGCGAATCGAGTCGATTTCTCCTTCCTCTTTTGTGAGACGCAGTTCCTCGATCCACTCTGTCAGAGGCACAAAATCGCGATCCGTGCAGGCCTCCACCAGTGTTGTGTGCAGCGCCACGGAGAGATGACGGCTTTCGAAACCCACTTTTCCTGACGGATAATCTTTGAGCGTCTCCGCCGTTGCGACCGAGTCCCTGCGCTGCCCCTGGAGGACAAAATCGGCTCCAACAACTTCCCTGGAAATTTGCTCCTGATATCGCCCATCCGAGATGATCGTGCAGCGTTCCCTGCCCAGAATGAGCAGGGCGTGGCTGCCGGTAAATCCGCAGAGGTATCGGATATTCGGAAGATGAGTGACAAGAAACGCGGAGAGATTCTCCCGTTCCATTCTTTGACGCAACTGGTTTTGTCGGTTGAGATAAGGCGAATTCATCATCAGTTATTTCGGACGGTAAAGACGAGTCGAGATTCTGTCAAGTTGACATGTGGAGAACTCCGTATTCAGATTTCCCTGCCCAGCCATCGCATGGCCTTTTCATAGAGTCGAAAAGACCGTCGCTGTTCCAGTTCCGCTATGCGCCGATGTCCCTTTTCGGCGAGGGCCAGCGCCTCCCCGTAAGCGACCTCCCAGCTCGCAATGGCCTGTTCCAGGCGTTCCACGTAACGCGCGGTGATTTCCTGAGAACTTTGGTATTCATCGGACTGGGGCCGGATACAGGAGGTCCAAAGCGTACTCAGTTCATTGAGCAGACGGCATGTCCCTTTCGCCCTCCTGGCGGGATCGACAACGGGCTGCGGCAGGAGCGGTTCCAATGGCGGCTTTGTAGCCACGATCAGGGTGCGATACGCGGGGTCACAGGAATCCGCCGGGTAGATTTCCTCGCGATAAATGCGGTCCAGTTTTTCGGCGGTAACCAGGCGGTCTGCTTGTGATTCGAGAACCGGATCGGTCAACATGAGTAAGGTCCAGATCGGCAGGAATCCCACAGGCATTTTTGAGACAGACCAGCCGTTGGCCTGGAATGTTGCGCAGGTTGCAGCCAAATCCGGCAGAGGATTTTTGAGATGCTCTGAGAGCCAGGGATGCGGCTTTCCATGGAGTTTCATGTACAGGTCATTGACTGTTTTTTCTGCTTCGCGAACCGACTCCTGGTGGAACGGCGCAGTCAGTACGATTGCCTCGCGGGCGATACGGCATAACTCTGTAATGGATCGGCTCCGAAAGTTCTCAGGGAGGTGTTCCAGAGTATCCAGGCACACAGCAATATCGACAGATTTGTGAAAAAAAGGCAGATTGTCCGCCGAACCACAGACAAAATCCTCACAGGCCGCCGTTCGAATATCCACGCTGACCACGGACCATTTTTCCGGCAGGATCAGGCTCTCTCCGGTTCCGCCGCCCACATCCAGCACGCTTCGTGGTCCGGGGGGAAACAGGCCATGAAGCACATCGGAAACCGCCTTGCCGCGCTGCCATGCGTCAAACCGCAACATTTTGGACTACCCCTTGTTCGGATTTCTGTGTGATTATCCCCGCGATTCTGCCGGATGTCAGGGGAATTGGCATTCTTGACCGATGCCGGTCGTTTGGGGCATTCTCCCCTCATGGAACAAATGGAGCGTCAAGGTGCAACTGTCTCAGTAGAGGAAGAACGCCCCACAGGGATTCCTCATGTCCTGTCTGCGTTGGTTCTTGCCGGGCTGCTGCTCAAGTTATCACTGATCGGCTGGAACCGTGGCGAATATACCGATGGGATTATCCAGCTGCAACTGTGGGATTCGCCGATAGTTTTCTTCCCGCCCCTGTACACGTTGGTTGTTCAGTTCGTAAACCTGTTTGTAGGGGATCTTTTGACATCGGGAAGACTGGTCTCCATTGTCGGTTCTGCGCTGGTTCCGATTCCGCTGTTTTTTGCGGCAAGGCGTCTTGGAAGCGACTCCATTGGGATTCTTGCTTCGCTCCTGTGGTTTTTATCTCCAATGCAGAATCGGTGGGGGCTGAGGGTGATGACGGATTCTCTGTTTGTTTTGTTGTTTACTGTGGCGCTGCTCTATTACATTCATGCAATTCTGGATCGTGGAGGGGCGGGGAACCGCGCCTTGCGAGCGACTTTTTTCTGGGCCGGACTGGCGACACTTACCCGCTATCATGGCTTGATTTTCCTACTCTTATGGTTTCCGCTGGTTCGGTGGCGGATTCAGTTTCGGCCCCGAAGACGCGAAGGAGAGCTGGAGCCGGGGACTGTTCGTTTTTCCTGGCCTCTCCCGTTGGTCTTACTTCCATGGGTGGGATTGATTCTCTGGCTGGCGGTCCGGGGATTCGGTCATTTCGGGCAGTTTACGGAGCGAGCGAGTCATGGGTTGTTCGTCACTCTGTTGACTTATTTCAATTTCTTCGAGGGTTTTGTGCTTTACCTGCCATGGGCGGTGGGGTATCCGCTTGCGATCTGGATCATTTATGCGGTGGGAAGACTGTGGAATCGGCGGGGACCCTGGGGGCTGATTCGTGCTGTGACTGTTTTCACGATTGTGATCTGGCTTCCGGTACAGACGGTGTTTCTGTCTTTTCAATTCCGATATTTCCTGCCCCTGCTTCCGATCTGGTGCCTGATGGCGGGATATGCAATTGAGGAGTGCAGAGAGGACAGGTTAATCCCGGCGCGAATTCGCCGGTTTGGATTGGCGGTGACATTGATCTGGCTGGGTGGCATGTCGGCGCTGGTGGTCGGGTTGCAGCGGGATGCGTTTGGGGATATCACCGACGCGGCGCTTTTTGTTTCTCAGTGTCCTCAAGAGGAACGGATTTTCTCTAATGAGACCTACCGTCCCGGAGTGGATGCCGTGAAAATGGTGTTCTGGTCGGGACGGCCGGTTTTAGGGTATGATCCGGATCGTGTTCAGCCGGGCGACCTGGTTGCGATTCACAATGTATATGGGGATCTCCGGAGCGACCTGGACAGGCGTTTTACCTTCGAGGTGGTTTACCGTTCACGCCGATATCTCTATCCGTTGCTTCCGGACATCATGGTGTGGCCGCCGGGAACGACCAGCCATCCGATTTCGATGGCTTTTCGATTCACGCCGCAGATGTACCAGACCGAAGTGGTTCGAATCATCGGGAGACGCGACTCGACAGCTCTGTCACCTTGATTCGCGCCACCTCGGAAAGCGGGTCGAGTTTCAGGGCTTTTTCATATTCCGGTAAAGCGAGTTCTTCTTTGTGCAACAGTTCCCAAATTGAACCGATGGCGATGCGCAGGGATGGATCGAATGGAGCCAGACTTGCGCAGGCTTCGTATTGTTCCCGCGCTTTCTCCAGTTCCCCGGAGGTTTTCAGGGTATCGGCATACCGGCGGCGGATATCGGGATTGTGTGGAGATGCCTGTACGGCTGCCGCCAGGGATGCCAGGGTCGGTCTTTCATCCGGGATTTGGAGCGAGGCTTCTGCGCGATAGGCAGCCCCTGTTTCTCCGGATCGATCAAGCCAGCCTGTCAAATGTTCGACAGTGACGGAATTTCTCTGCTCCGCCGGCCGTTTCAGTTGTTCTTCCAAGGCCCTTTTGACAATATCGGCCCGCCAGGGCGCCCATTGCGCGGCATGGACAAGGTTTGCCTGCGTTGCCAGGATTCTTTCGGCACGCCATTCACGCGCCGACTGAATAATCGGGACCACCATCAACGCGGCCATCAAAGCCGGGACGAGGGAGGTGGTTGTGAAATAGGCGGCGGAATCCGGAATACATGCTCTTTTGTCCTCCTTGGTTCCCTCTTTCAGGCCGAGAAGTCCACCCATCAGCAGCCAACCCAGAGGTGAAACCAACCAGAAAGATGTCGGGAATCCAATAACCAGCCACCCGATCAAAATCAGGATTCGCCAGATTCGGGGATGAGAACGATCCTGGGGGCATTGGGTCGGCATGGAAACCAGGAAAACGACGAACAGCACGGCCACGACGAGCAACCCAATCAGCCAGCCATGGTCGGCGATCCGCTGGTCGGCATATTCCCTCCACCACGGCTCCATTTCGGTCAGGGCTGTCTGGGGGATTCTGCGGGGAATCGACCAGAGCCACTCCCATGTTTCGGGACCAACGATCCTCTCTGCAATGGATTGAAACTTGAGAAGTGTCGCCACACTGGTGGTTCGGAGAACCGACGGAATACCGGCGTGGACAAGAATACCCGGAAGGAGAGCCATAGCGGAAATCCCCAGCCAGATTGTCAGCGCGAGCCCCGATGGTATAAACGGACCGTCAGAAGAAATCTGTCTTGCAACCAGAGCGGCAACGAGAATGACTGCAAGGGCCAGCAATCCGATCCAATCGGCAAGAACAAACAATAGAAGGGAGTACAGAAGTCCGACGATCCAGAGCAAAACGACGACCCAATTCCGCCTCCCGGTCATCAGTTCCCATGCCAGCGCCCCTGGAAGACAGGCCGTGACGAGAAGCCAGGCAGGTCCGACGTATCGCCGTGCCCACGTCCATCCGAGAGAATCCGCCACAAGAATTACAAGAGCCATGAAAAGGCAGGGACCCTCAAAAAACCAGGGATTCCGAAACCGGTCGTGCCGATAACCCCAGAACAGAAAAGCGCCGGAGAAAACCAGCAACAGGGCGTTTTTTCGCATGGGTTCCGGCCATGTTTTCAAAAGAGCAATTACGCCGCCGCCGAGAAGCAGAAGCCCCAGGATCCTGGCGGGAGTGGATAAGGTTTCATCTGTCTCCTGCACGGATTTTCGGAGGATATCAGCGATCAGGCCGATTGCGGAGAAAATGAGGAGAATCGCGACCGTCCCGGGTGACGGTCCCCCCAGCAAAATGGGTAAGCTCAGTCCGGCCGCTATGAGGAACATAAACTCACAAGAGCGCGAAGGCCCAGAAGGTAACTTTGAATACCGAATCCCGAAATCTGTCCTGCCGCCACACCCGCGATAAACGAATGATGCCGGAACTCCTCGCGTCGATGGATATTGCTGAGATGCACTTCCACCGTCGGAATGCCCACCGCCGCGATGGCATCTCGAATCGCGACCGAGGTATGGGTATAGGCAGCAGGATTGATAAGAATCCCGTCGAACCGGTCCAGGGCCTCGCCGATGGTGCGGACAATCGCTCCTTCCGACGCGTGTTGAACGATATCCAGTTCCACGTCGAGCTCTGTTGCCAGGGTTTCCAGCGACCGGTTGATCTCCGCCAGGGTTGTTGTGCCGTAGGTCTCCGGCTCGCGCCGTCCGAGCAGGTCCAGGTTGGGACCGTGAACCACCAGAATTCGTTTGGGCATGGTTACCAGTTCTCCCGAAGTTCGTTCCTTTTTGAAGTGAGCGGCTCTAGGAGGAAAAAGAGCCTCGCGATACAATAATAATCTTTACAGATTGCGTTCAATCGAGCCTAGCATATCGGAATAGTGCCCGTGTACGAAACCTTACGTCCCTTCTACGAATTTAAGTTCTGGATACTGATCTTTCCTCTGATCGGTCTGGGTATTTATTTGGTTCTGTTTTCCCGTTCCCATGACGAGCTCTTTGAACGCCTGGCCTTGTTGTTTGGACGTCTGGTGCTTTATTTCGGCAGTTTTTACGCAACTCTGATCTTTTACACGGGGACTTGGCAACACTATACCACAACCAAGGCGATTTCGTTCGAATTTGTGATCCTGTTGATGCTTGCCTCCTGGTGGGCGTTAAAAGGCCGCTGGGACCGTCCACGCACGCCGATGTTTATTCCCGCAGCCTGCCTGTTTCTGGTTATATTGGTCACAACCTTTTTCGCAGTGAATATGGCGGAATCATGGGAGGCGCTGACTCTTTATGGAGCCGCCCTCGCACAGGTGGTTTTACTTACCGTCTTTCTGCGTCGAGTTTCCGATCTGAGGCTCTTTTGTATCATTTTGAATATCACGACCGTACTGGTGGTTTTATATGCTCTTGGGCAGTGGTTTGACTGGCAGCCGATCTGGAGCGCTGTTGAGGGACCGAATGCCGAACGATTCACAGCCAAACCCGTTTCGTTTATGGGCAATGAGAACTATGTGGCGGAGTTTCTCAACCTGGCTTTTCCGCTGGCCATTTCGCTTCTGATCTACTCGTGGGGACACCCGTTCTGGATGGTGATGTATTCCACCATTGTTTGTCTGGTATTGATCGCGTTTTTGTATATCGATTGCAATGCGAGCTACATGGGATTCGCGGTCGGATTTCCGGTAATGGCATTGATTTTGATCTCGTATCGCGGATTGCCGATTCTTCAACGTCTTAATTTTACCAACCCGAAATCGGGGAATCCGATCACTTTGGCGGAGCTGCGTTTCTGGTTCCGGCGGGGGGTGTTTGGCCTGGTGTTGGGGTTTTCCGTTCTCGCCGCCGTTCTGGCTTCCATGGAGAATCCGATTCGCACGCGCGTGGCAAATCTGATCACTTGGGCCGATGTAGACGGCGATTACCAGCCGGATGGGGTTCCCCCCATGATTTTCCGCCTGGAATGTATGCGAGCCAGCATTTTCAAAACTTATGACAATATATTTACCGGTATCGGTCCGGGCAATTTCAAAATCATCCATCCGGGATATGAGAGCCAGCTGGAACGGAAACTTCTCGGTAAAGAGACACTGGCACGCAAGGCGCACAATGATTTTCTTCAGCATTCTGCGGAGTTCGGTATTTTCGGGCTTTTTGCTTATTTCTGGTTGTGGTTGACGGCGTTGTGGTGCGGATTTCGGTCGCTGCCAATTCTGGATTGGGAGCAGGCGGTTCCGGTTTCGGTCGGTCCGAAGAATCGGCCGTTCTCATTCGATGACCGACGGTTTCTCTTTTATTTCCAGGTCGGAGCGATCACCGGGATGGTTATTGCGCTGGTCAGTTGCAATTTCGGCCACACATTTGTTTTGCCCGCCGGGGTGATACTGTTCTATTTCGTTGCGGGGTCCTCGGGGCTGGTGTATTCCTGGATTTGTGGTGAGCAGTTGACCCGCCGGAAAGAGATCAACGTATCCGGTTTTCATTATGCCGCCATTCCGACATACATCCGCTGGCCGGTTCTTCTGGTCGGTGTTCTGCTGTTCACCCCGACGCTGGTTCGGCAGTTCACGGGGGAGAGTCGCCTTCGTACCGGGATGAACTACCAGGGCCATGGCCGCTACGGGGAGATGTTCGATCATTTCGATAAAGCCATGAAAGTCTGGCCCTACCAGATGGAAACCTTTTACATCCTGGGCCGGTTTTGCATTGACGCTTTTCAACAGATCGAACTGACACGAAAAGCCTATGAGGATGAGGCGTTAAAGTATGCGACTGAGCATACATTGACACCGGAACAGCAAGCCCAGCTGAATGCGCTGGTGGATCAGAGAACGGAGGAAGCGCTGTCAACAAATTATGGCTTACATGAGAAAGACAAATCTGCGATTGTCGATATGGGAGTCAAGTGCCTTCAGATCGATGTGTTTCTCAATCCGATTTACAAGTGGGCGCATAACAACCTGGGGGTGCTGTATGACAAGAAGGGAGCCTTTGAGTTCGCCAAACGCGCTTACAACCGTGTTCTGGAGATCGACTACGAACAGGTTTATGCGCATTACAACAACGGATTAGGGTACCTGCGAGAGGCCCAATACGATCGGGCAAAAAAATCTTTTGAAGCAGCCTATGTGTCCAATCCGGAGAACCCGGAAGTACTTCAGTATCTCGGTTGCTGCTATTTTCAGCTGGGAGACTATGAGAGCGCGAAAAGCGCTCTGGACCATTTCACTTACAAGAGATGGGATGAGAAAGGGGAGCCTTGGACACCGGACCCGGATTTGAGACACAGCCTGGCGGCCTGGTATGCCGAAATCGGATCGTATCTGGAAAGTGCGAAAAAGTACGATCAAGCTGCCGATGCGCTGGTCCGGGCGGCAAGCGCCGGCCTGAATGATTTTACACCGGAACAATGGCGGACTGTTTTGGAACATCTGGCTTTGAACTATTACCAACTGCGGAAATATGATGATGCGCTGCGGGTGTTCAGGCAGATGCTGGCCAGGGACGATAAAGACAATACCGCCCGCCGATACATCGCTCAGATTTTGAGTATCCAGGGTAAATACGAGGAGGCTCTCGCCGAGATGCAGCGGGTTACTCAGGATGAGCCGAACGATGGGTTGGCCTGGTTCAACTGTGCCAGTCTCAAAGTTCCGTTGGAAAAATATGATAATGCCTCCATCATTGCGGATTTAAAGGCGGCCTATGAGAGGAATCCTGAAGTGACTCGAGAACAGCTGAAAATGAATCAGCCGCTCATCAATCGTCTACAGGGAGATCCCGCTCTCAAGGAGTCCGGTCTGGAGGACCTTTTTGCTCAAATCAGTAAATAAGAATCTATCCGGGTTCGATTCTGGTCCCCGACCTCCCGACATCATTTGAGATGAATTGCGATGGCGAATGCTTTCGATCCTTGTCGAAAAGAGTCATTCTGCTGTAAAGTCCACTTAAAATTTTCCGATTATCTATAACGATTTCTGCGCAGAGCAACCGGCGGACGGACAAAATGTCTGCCCGGGAATAAGCAACCAACAGAAAGGAGATTGCTTATGAGCGCTTCGTCCAATTGTGAAGAGGTCCTTACCATGATTGGACAGAAAACCCTGATTCGTCCTTTGGAGCATGCAGACTGCGACCGGATTGCCTCCTGGAAACCGATTGTCGATCCGTTGATGGCATTGTATGTGATTCCGAAGCGTGATCGGGCCGGCTGGGACCGATGGTTCCAGGAATGCACGCAAGAAACGGAAAATCGGGCCTTTGCAATCGACTCCAGCGATCGGGAGTTTATCGGGTTTATCCTGCTGACAAAGATCAATGCCACAGCGGGCAGCGCGGATATTCACGTCCAGATCGATCCGGACCGGTTCGGCCAGGGGCTGGCGACGGATGGCCTGCGAACGTTTCTGGAGATTTATTTCGGCAAATGGAATCGCGAGACATTGACTGTGCCGCTGCCGTGCTACCATACAGCGGGACGTCGTTTTGTTCAGGCCAACTCGTTTGTTCTGAAGGAGCGTGTTTGGCGGCCCGAGCCGAGAGGAATGGACGTGTTTTCGATGCCCGCTCTGGCTCCTTATCGCCGGTTCTTTCGCGTTGTTTCCAATAAGACCGAGGCGCAATGGTCGGTTATGGAACTCAGCCGCCTGTGCTGGCTCAGTAAGCGGGAAACCTGGAAATCCTAATCGTCTGAAACTTCGCCCTCCGTAACCGGGTAGCGTTACCGTTGGGCGGAATCGCCTGCCGGTCGGGCGTAACAGTACCGACACGCATGAGGGCACTCCATCCAATAGCTGCCGATATCGACCGAACGGGTACAGCCGCAACTCCCGCGCTGCCCGGTATCTTTTCTTTCATCACAGGGTTCTCCCGCCAGTTGAGACAGCAGGACGCCATCGATGCAATGCGCCTGTTGAATACCTTCGATCCCGATGATTTCGGGATTACAGCAATTCGCCGGAGTGATGCCGAACTTCTGCAGAGTGCGGGATAGATTCGAGGCTACCTCGATCTTCCTCTCCAACGGCGGGTCGTGAAACTCAATCCCCAGCCGCTGTCCTCGCGAGCGGGTTTTGCTGTAGTGAGTCATGAAGGAAAAGGTACATCGGTTGATTCCGCAGGAGGCGGCTGTTTCTGCGATACGTTCAAGCCCCGACAGGTTGTTTCGTTGTCCGTTATCCCAGAAGACAATCGGATCGAATCGCCACGAAATCCGTTCCGGTCCCCACCGACCGGCCAATGCTTTCAATTGTTCAAGGCGTTGTGTGAGCGGAGGCACGTTCGGTTCCAGTATGGGACAATCGTTGAGAGTGAACTGAAAGAAGAGACGGTATCGGTCCCATCGATTCGCATCTCGCAACAGGCGGCTGAAATCTTTGGACCAGAAAACGATTGTGTGGACCTCATCGGGGGCCAGATTCACCTCATAAGTGCCCCGGTTATATGGCCGGGAGACAATAGCTTTGCCGGAGCGAAATGATTCCACAAGCCAGTCATAGAAATGGGCGGGGAGATCGGTTCTGCGGGAAGCGGAGATTAGGGTTTTCATGGAGAAGGTCTCAGCGGAAAAAGGTCAAGTGTTGTTTGAAGAACCATCCGTCCGATGCGCACGCGGCCCGGAATTTCCCTCACCTCTACCCTTTCCCGATGGGAGAGGAAGAAGAGAGCATCTGCAGTGGGCGCAGGGGCAATTCATGAATTGCCCCTGCGAGGAGCAAGAGGGAGAAGATGAGCCTCGCCCTCCCCAATTGAATCAAATTATTTTCCGAAGACCAAGTTAAAAGACTTTGCCGGGATTCAGGAGTCCTTTCGGATCAAAAACTTTTTTGATCCGGCGCATTATCTCCATTCCGCCTTCGCCGATCATGGCGGGCAGAAACCGCTTTTTCGCAATCCCGACGCCGTGCTCGCCGGTGATGGTTCCGCCGAGTTCAATGGCTTTTTGAAAGATCTCTTCGGCGGCCTTGTGGACTTGCAGCATCTCTTCCCGATTTCGCTCATCGGTAAGGAATGTCGGATGCAGGTTGCCGTCGCCCACATGCCCGAATACGCCCACTCGGAGTTTGTATTTCTGCGCGACGGACTGGATGAAAGCGATCATGTCGGCCAGTTCGCTGCGCGGAACAGTAGCATCTTCCAGGATGGTGGTGGGGCTGACCCGCGCCAGGGAAGAGAGCGCAGCCCGTCGCGCCTCGACCAGTTGATCGGCCTCGGCATCGGAGGTCGCCACGGAAATCTGAGATGCGCCATGGGCCATGCACGATCCCCGCGCGGCCTCGATTTCATCGCGAATCTGCTGCGGATGACCATCCACCTGGATCAGAAGCAGGGCGGCCTTGTCTCTCAAGAGTCCCAGTTTCGCGTTGTCCTCGACGCAGTTGATTACGGTATTGTCCAGAAACTCCAGCGTGCAGGGGATGATTCCGTTTGCCACAATCCGAGTAACAGCCCCCCCCGCATCGACCAGGGAGTCGAAGAAAACCAGCATGGTCGCGGTTGCAGCGGGTTTCGGGCGCAGAGAGACCAGAATCCTGGTGACAATCCCCAGCGTTCCCTCGGAACCGGCGAACAGGCGGGTCAGGTCGTAACCGGCCACGTCTTTTTTGGCTTTGCCGCCGGTTTTCAGAATGGAACCGTCGGGCAAAACGACCTCCAGTCCCATCAGGTAGTCTCGCGTTACTCCATATTTGAAACAACGCAGGCCACCCGCATTCTCGGCTACATTTCCACCCAGTGTGGAGATTTTCATAGAGCCGGGGTCCGGCGGATAAAACAAACCCAGTTTCTCAACCGCTGCCGCCAGGTTTGCCGTAATGACTCCCGGTTCGGCCAGCGCGGTCAGATTAACCGTGTCGATTTCGAGGATCTTGTCCATTCTCACCGTCTGGAGAACCAGGCCGTTCTCCACGGGAACACAACCGCCCGACAGACCGGTCCCCGATCCTCGAGGGATGATGGGAACATCGTTTGAGTAAGCGTACCGAATGACTTGCGCCACCTCTTCGGTAGTAACCGGTTGAACGATGGCGAGAGGAGGGATATTGAATCCCGGAGTACCGTCATACGCATAGGTGGTCAAATCTTCGGGGGAATGATGGACATGATCGGAGCCAACGATGGATTTCAGATGATCGATAAACTGCTGACGGGTGACTTCCATGGCAGCCTCATAAGATTCAAATGAGATACGACACATCTTATCGCATTTCTCACGAATGATTCATGGGAGAGGTCGGAGGAACAGTTCAGCGGGAGAAGGTTACTCGATGATTGCTCTTGTGAGGAACCAGCCATGTCTCTCCCTGCCGGGCGGAGAATAGATCGGAAGCGTAGTAAGACCCTTTGATGGAACAGTCTTCCGCGAAAACCATCATTCTGCCCAGATAACTGACTGTGACAGGACTCTCGGCTCCATAAACCAGCTCGAGCAAAGAGCCTTTCCGCAACGAGGGAGTGGCGTAGAGGTACGTCCCCTCAAGGAGAAAATATGCCACACGATTATGGTCGGTATCCCAGGAAACCACGGCCAGTTTGCCGTCCGTTTCGATTGTCGGTCCGCGGACCCCCTCCCCCGAATCGGCGACAATGACATCATGCCCCTTGATCCCCCAGGGGATGCGGATTCCATGTCCTTTTTCGAGTTTCATCTGCTCGAATGAAAACCACGCGTTATCCAGGGTGTCGGTCATGACCAGGTGAAACGCGGAGTTGCCGAGCATCGGCTGCATACACTCCAGCATCCGGTCCTGACCATCGCGAATCACATCGGCTTGAACTCTGTCGCCGGAGGAAAACACAATACGCAGATGGGCTGTCTGGGAAATGGCCGACATGTGAGTCGGTTGACCTTTCTTGCCCGTATCGATCCGAATCGGATGCGTAATGGCGATCACCCGTGGGACCTCCGTTACCCCCTTGATTTCTTCCTCCGATTCGATGGGAACCAGGATCGAGTGGCTTGCCGTGGCTTCGGACACGCCGCGAACCAGCGACACAAAATAGGGCAGCCCCAGGGACTTGTCCGTTCGATAGAACGATATCCACTCCAAGTCATTCTGTTTTTGGGCGCATACGAGTTGCCCGTCCGCTACGAACGATTTTGAAGAAAACACTTCCCCAGAACCTTTCGCGGACATATCGACTCCCTGGAATATCCTTCGCTGAATATTCTTGAACGAGAGATAATCCCCCACCGCTACTCCGTCCGCTGTCAGTTCCCGGGCAAGGAAGAAATCTTCGGATTCATCGGATTGGAGGATAATAAGCGGCTGTTTGTTGCTGGCGAGGATTTTGGCGGAGCCTTTTGATCGTGTAAGTTTTTTTGGCGATTCCTCTCGCCACCATGCAAGCGAGGCCGGATGGCTTGCGGTTTCCATACCGCCGTTTTCCCAGATTTCCATGGAATAAGGATCGCCGGTATTCGCTAGAGAAAGCAGGACCGGCCCAATGGCCGAGGGTCTTCCGCTCCTGCCGGGCGGGAACCAGCCCCCGGAGGGAGTAGGAGTGGGAGTCGCTTCCGGTTTGGGATGGTATAACCGCCAGAGCCACCTGGCGTATTCTCCTCTCTGCAACGCGGATTTCGGGGTTGTTCTCGGCTGCGGTGCGAGGAGAGAGGTTGGAGTGGGCGTCGGGGTGGAAGGGCCGGGTTCTTTGGCGTCACCTTCTTCCCAGAAGATGTTTCTTGTTCCCGGAGGCCAGGTCCGGGGGTCGTCCGGCGCCGGGTTCCCCTGTTCCGTTAGCCGTATGATAAGCGGCTGATCGGGAATCTTCTGTCTCCGAATGGTTTCCGTGATGCGGTCGCGGGGAATATAGTTCGGCAGATTGGGGCCACCGACCCGGCGGACCGCATCCGCGAAAACAAGACTGTAGAACATGGGATACTCCAGATCCTCCAGGGAAGTATCGGATGAATCCGATGTGTTCCAGGATTGAAGAAGCCATTCCACGGCTTGAATCATGTCGGCGGTGAATTCGCGGTAGTCTTTCTTCTCGTAGAGGCTCTTGTCTTGATCTGCCGCCGCTGCCGAACAGAACAGGGTAATCAGTCCGAAACAGGCCGATGTCTGCATCCGTTGGTCCACGGTCAGGTTCATCGGATTGGTTTGTCGAAACTGCTCGGAAAGGACGGCGTGTTCCCGGCCGAATTGCTCGAGAAGGGGGCCACGCTCTTTTTTCTCCAGGGATCCCACCAACAGATCGCAGGACAGCAGAACGGTTGCCAGCAATTCGCTTGATTTCGGCAGGAGGTCAGGAATGAGCGGGGTTGTCTGAAGATCGTTGAGTGCGCGTCGTATCAGGAAAAGCCCATTATTACAAGTGTGCTGTTTATGCTCGATATAACCGGAGAAAGCCGTATCGAGCATAACGCCACAGAAATAATGAATGATCTGTGGATCCGATTCGAGCAAAGAAAGGGGCGTATTGGTTTCCCAGAGGACCGCCCCCAGGTAAGACGGATTCTTCGGGTCGGCATAGGATTCCACGCGCTCGGACAAAGCGGCGCGCAGCGAATCAAGATCGTCGGCTTTCACCAGTTTGCGCACAGTTTCCCTGTCTGTGAAGAGAAACGGTGAATCCACTCGATCCTGCCATCGCAGCAAACGTCGGATGTGATTCTGGATATCCGAGGAAACAAACTGCGCCCCTGCTCCGGTGACGGTCACGAGGCAGAGAATCAAGCATAGAATGGATGCTGCGGCGGATTTCATTTTTCAGACTTAGACAATGGGATACAGATATTCTGCGGGTGGGGATTGGACGGGAAAAGGGAGACCGCAAACAACTACGCCCTGTGTGAACCGGGCACAGTTGCGGATGTCTGCACAGCCCCTTCAAAAATCAAGCCTCTTCGATCAGTTCAAATCCCATCAGGTCGTTCAACGTTCTGACGGATTGTTTGTGATCGCCATAGAAGGTTACGCGGTGCCAGCCCCAGCGATCCCATTCCGAAAGCAGTTTGTTGATATCCCCTTTGACTTCTGCGGCCAGCTTGTTCCGACAGGCCTTGTCTTCATCGATGTTTTCGACCGTGACACCCTGGTGAAAAATAATCTGCTTCCGCGAAGAGCTGATCTCCAGAGTGGTCACCGTCTCGCCGAGAGGCATGAGTGAGCGGACACACGCGCCCTTTCGGTCTTCCGAGTGGGAACGAATGTGATAGGGGTTGCTCTTGCCATTCGGCCCGAACACCTTGGTGGGGGCCACGCAGTGCGCGTAGATGATCCGGTTCTTGGAAGTGTCGATGACCGGATCGGAGATGTATCCCGGAACCCCCGCCAGATAGGTCATCATCAGCATGGTGAGCGTCGAGGGCAAATCGCCCTCGCAGGCCCCCACATACCCGTCATTGTTCAGTTGCGTAAATCCCATGCAGGGATAAGCGGACAGTTTTCCACCGTAGAACAGGCCCAGGCAGTCTACGGCGATCGCCTGCGCGCCGTATTGCTGCATGACATCCCACATCGCAAGGTAGAAGGCAGCGGATTTTTCAATATCCTCCGGGGTCGGCTCGACTACTTTTTTGGCCTTTCGAGTCCAGAACCTGGCCCATTTCGCGGCCTCTTTCCGGTCCGCCTTCTCATAAGCCGCATTCATTTCCGGCGACTTGACCTGAAGAATCTTGACCCCGAACACATCGCGGATGGCATCGACATCCCCCCGCAGTTTTTCCCGGTCGGTGACATCCACAATGGTGGAGGCTTGCAGCTTCTTGATGCACTCGAAGCATTTCACACCCCGGACAACATCCTCGAAACGGGAGGAGGAGACATACGCCACCCTTTGCTTGTTTCTTTTTGCAGCCGAATACGCCGTGAGAAATTCGCCGGACCCGCCGTAAAGATCATCGACAAACAGAGTGGGTTTGCCGGATGCCCCGATTACCTGGGGAGCGCCGGTCCAGATACCGAGCATGTACACGATGTATCCGTCAATATTTTCCCCGCTCTTGACCAGGTTTTCGGCTTCTGTGCCGTTCTGTACGGTCACCGGGAGAAACTCGACTGCCGGGCAGGCTTCCTGGAGTTTTGCGGTCAATTCCGCCTTGCGGCCTTCATAATCGTAACCGATATTCGGCCAGGTGGGTGTATCGGGAGAAATGTGGGTGAAGACCAGGCGAAGCCGGGGCCTGGCGCCACAGATCTCGGCCCGGCATTCCCCGGCGAGTGACGGGCTTCCTCCCAGAGCGAACATGGATGCACACGCCGCACATCCCGCCATGAATTCACGTCGGTCCACACAATACGGTTGACTTGTACGAACGAGATCTTTCTGAGAATTCATTCTTTGTTCCTCCGATTCGGATGCCGGATGACGTATTCGAATGCACAGTATGCCTTACTATTTTCCGTATAGGAAGTCCTTGATGGACTGGACCACCACGTCGCCGTTCAGCCTGGCGATTACTGTCGTTAAAGGGATCTTTTTCGGGCAGACCCGGACACAGTTCTGTGCATTGCCGCACTCATGAATCCCACCGGGCTGCATAATGGCACGCAGTCGCTCGGCTTTTTCATACCTGCCGGTAGGATGAATGTTGAACAGGCGGACCTGGGCGAGAATTGCCGCGCCATAGAAGGAATTCCTGTCGTTGACTTGAGGACAGGCATCCAGGCAACAGCCGCAGGTCATGCACCGTGCGTATTCGTAAGCCTCCATCTGTTCCTCCGGTGATCGTTTCGGGCCGGGACCAAGATTGTGGGTTCCATCGATCTCCACCCAGGCGTGGACCTTCTTGAGCGTTTCGAACATTCGGGAGCGGTCTACCACGAGATCCCGGACAACCGGAAACTTCCGCATCGGTTGCAGGATAACCGGTGTTTCAATTTGATCGATCAATGCGGTGCAGGCTTGGCGGACCCGGCCGTTGATGACCATGGTGCAGGCTCCGCAGACCTCCTCCAGACAGCTGCACTCCCAGGCTACAGGAGCAACCTGCCTCCCGGAGACATTTACCGGGTTGCGCCGGATTTCCTGCAAAAGAGCAATGACGTTCATATTGGGCCTGGATTCGACCTCGAACTCCTCCCAATACGGTTCGGCTCCGGGGTTGTCCTGTCGCCTGACTTTGACCCGAATCTTGTCCGCCGCGCTCATGGTATCCTTTCAAGAGTTAAAGAATCTCCATTCATCCGTGCCTCATCAATCGTACCGACGCGGATGCGGTTCGATCAGACTGTGATCGACTTTCTCATATGTAATTTCCGGCCCGGTGGGTGTATACGTGGCAATGGTGGTTTTGCACCACCGGTCGTGGTTTGCTTTCCAGAGTTTGAGATACTCCCGGTATTCGGGGGAATCCACATTATCCGGCTGTTTGATCTCAAATTGCTTTTTGAAGTGCGAGCCACGGCATTCATTCCGCTGCAATGCGCCTTTCACGATGATTTTTGCCAACTCCAGCATATTCCACAGTTGATGCAGGAACAGCGCCGGCTGGTTGTTCCAGGTGGAATTATCGAGGGCCGAGCAGTCTTTCCATCGTTCCTGCAAAGCGTCCAGTTTAATTTGGGTTTCCTGAAGCTGAGGATTTTCACGCACGATGGTGACATTTTTCTCCATCCACTCTCCGAGTTCGCCATGGAGGCGATAGGGATTTTCCTTGCCGTTCATTTTGCGTATCCGTTCGAGGCGATCGGCTATGCGTTTTCTTTCATTTTCGGCGGCTGCGCTGAAATCGCCCTGGACGCTCTTGTGGAATTGGATGACCGCCGGCGCAACAACCAGCCCCGCGAAAATACAGGAGAGCAGGGAATTGGCTCCCAGGCGATTCGCGCCGTGATATTGACAATCCACCTCGCCGATTGCATACAGGCCGGGGATGTTGGTCATGTGGTTTTTAGGGCTGCGGCGATCCAGAAGGCCATCCGGTGTTTTTTCGTAGCCCACCCACAGGCCACCCATGGAATAATGCACCGCCGGAAAAATGCGCATGGGGGTTTTGCGCGGGTCTTCGCCGACGAATTTTTCGTATATCTCCAGAATCCCGCCCAATTTGCGGTCCAACTCCTGCGCAGGTTTGTGGGTCAGGTCCAGATACACCATGGCTTTTCCATCCAGGCCGAGGCCGAGGTTGATACAGACATCGTAAATCTCACGGGAGGCGACATCGCGAGGAACCAGGTTTCCATATCGCGGGTAACGTTCTTCGAGGAAATACCACCGATCCTCTTCGGGGATGGTTTCGGGAGGACGGGGGTCGCCTTTCTTTTTCGGGACCCAGATTCGTCCGCCCTCTCCGCGAGCGGATTCCGATATGAGGCGCAACTTGTCTGTTCCCGGAATGGCCGTGGGATGGATCTGGATAAACTCTCCATTGGCGTACTTTGCGCCCTGCTGGTAGACCATGGATGCCGCCGAGCCGGTATTGATCATGGAATTGGTGGTTCGTCCGAATACCAGACCGGGACCGCCGGTGGCCAGGATCACGGCGGCTCCTTCGAACGCACGGACCTCCATGGTTGCCAAATTGACCGCCACAATGCCGCAACAGATCCCTTTCGAGTCGATGACCGCCGAGAGGAACTCCCAATTCTCGTATTTTTTGACTTTTCCAGCGGCCTCGTACCGGCGGACCTGTTCATCAAGCGCGTATAAAAGCTGCTGGCCGGTTGTTGAGCCGGAAAAGGCTGTTCGGTTGTAGAGGGTTCCGCCGAACCGCCGGAAATCGAGATGGCCTTCCGGTGTGCGATTGAACGGGACACCCATGCGGTCCATCAGGTAGATGATTCCCGGCGCGGCATAGCACATGTCCTTGCAAAACGGCTGGTCCGCCAGGAAATCGCCGCCCTTCACCGTATCATAGAAATGAAGATCCGGACTGTCGCCTTCGCCCTTGCTGTTTACTGCGCCATTGATACCGCCCTGGGCACAGACCGAATGGGATCGTTTTACCGAAACTACCGAAAACAGGTCCACATCCGCTCTCAGCTCCGCCAGGCGCATCGCCGCCGATAGTCCCGCCAGTCCCCCACCCACAATCAAATATCTATGTCCTGTCATCTTGTTCCTTCCTTACGCTGCCACGAACGCCGCCAGAGAAAACATAAATCCGCAGAATACCGCGATTCCCACAATCCCACACAGAGCCAGCAGGTCTCTCTGAGAACGCTCGCTTACCGCAATCCCCCAAGTGATCATGAAATTCCAGAGTCCGTTCACAAAATGGAACGAGGCACAGGCCACACCGGCGACATAAAACGGAACGAGCAGCGAACGGTTGAACACCTGTGAAACATAAGCGAAATCCACATGTTCCATCCCGGAATGAAAGGTCCAGCTGATCCGCATTTCCCACACATGAACGAGGATAAAAACCAGCGCCGCAATGCCGGTCCATCGTTGCAGAAAGTGGAGCCAATTCCGCAAATATCCGTATTCATGCGGATTGCACCGTGAACTCCACCAGACCGTCAGCCCCAGGACGGCATGAAGAAGAATCGGTATGCCGATGAGAAAAATCTCCAAGAAGCGAATGAACGGCAATTCCTGAAGAAACAGAGCCGCCCTGTCGAATTTCTCCGGTCCCTCAAAGAACGCCAGACTATTGGTCAGAACATGTTCGCAGAAAAAGGCTCCGATTGGGACAATTCCCAGCAGGCTGTGCAATCGCCGAAAATAAAACGCCCTGCGTGACTCAGCAGTCATCGCAATCCTTTCAATCATCGTTGGCGGTTCCCACACCCAGTATGAACCGAAACGGCGGAATGCCAATCTTATACGATATACCAGAACTCCCGTTACGCAGTCTACCCTTCTTGCGTGATATTCACGGTCCGCTCAGCGGGTGTGCGAATTTCATCCTGCACCGCCACGGCCGCATGACGGAGATCCTCCGACCGGTGAACGTCGCCGGCAGACCGGTGAAGCCGCGAGGTTTCATCCGAAATGGTGAAGCGCCGGATCTCACCCGCCAAGATACGCGGTATAATAGAATTGAAAAAATTATACAGGATTTGGTCCAATGCCGAATCGGAAAGGAAACGCCGATGCCAAACATCCACCAGATCGTGAACCGTCAGGTCAATTTGTGGAACGCGGAGCGAGCGGCTTTCGAGAAACGTCGGCAGGAAGAAAGCTCGTTTGAGGCGGAACACCTTGCCGATCTGAAACCGGTAGTGACCATCTCACGGGAGCGGGGATCGCGGGGCAAACAACTGGCGAAACTGCTGTCACGGGAATTGCAGTATGGGTTGTTTGATCGCCAGATCATCGATTATCTCAGCGAGCAAGCCTCTTTGCGTCGGCATGTGGTAGAGTCTCTGGATGAGCGGGATCGGTCGGATTTGGAATTATGGGTTGAAGGAATGTTTTCCATGCAGATCACCGACCATGATGATTACATTCGGGGACTGATCGAGGTAGTCAAAACGACAGCGCTTCAGGGCGGTGTGGTGATTCTGGGCCGGGGGGCGAACTATATCCTGTCGGAGGCTTCCGCGTATCGGGTGCGCACAGTCGCCCCCATGGATCTTCGAGTTCGGAATTTGATGGATACGGAAGGAATGTCGGAAAAACAGGCGCGGGATGAAATTAAGAAAGTGGATCAGGATCGCGCCCAATATGTCAGACGCTATTTCCGGAGAGATATCAGCGATGCGACGGGCTACGATCTGGTAATCAATCTCGGCACGCACACCCTGGATGCCGCCGTGAAAATTATCCGGTCCGGCCTCCGCGCTCGCGGATGGGCTGTGGAACTGATCGGAGGAGACAAACGCGGGAAAAGATAGTGGGATTATTGAATACAGAGAACCTGGAAAGGCGGGGCTTGAGATTGTTCATGGAGTGTGGATGTTTGCGCTTTGCCGTCTGGATTCCGGCTTTCGCCGGAATGACGGATAGGAGCCATTCAGGAATTGCCCTTATGCCGGGGGCCGTTGGGAGAAGATTGGGATGAGGGGGTTGAGCAGTCCGACAGAATCAACCCCCTCACACCTCTCCTGAACAGTCCTACGAAAGCCCCATTAACGTTTTTACGATGTACAAATCCAGACTTTCGTAATCGCGTTCTTTGATGAATTCCGCTATAAGATTCCGGTCAACGCGGCGGGACACCTCAAGCAGTTTGAGGAAGATTTCCCGGCTGTTGGTGAGATGCTTCATGGAAACGGCGCGTTTCTGTGTCCGCATTGCCTTCACATCCAGCCCGACAAATTCGCCGTTTTTCCCATAGCCGTTTTGATCGAGAAGATCGACCTGGTTGAATGCGCGTCGGAGATTCACCGATCCGAACGTCTTATCCTCATCGAATTTCAGGCCGTTCTGGTCGTTCAGATGCACGCTCCAGAGCTTGCCGTGATACAGCGCGTAGGCCATTTCATCCGACGGATCCAATCCGGCGAGAATGCAGTGCGCTGTCTCGATCAGTGCGCCGACTCGCTCCGGATCGCAGGTTTTGTAGGCGAGTCCGATAAAATGTCCCACCGTGGGGAAATAAGCCTGGTCCATCGGTTCATTCGGCTTCATCTCGCCCAGGATTAAAACATTCGGATCGTATTCGAGCAGGGTGTTTATGTATTCCACCATGCGGCCCACCGAAGCGATGGGATCCTTCGATTCACGGATATATGTTCCTTCACGCGCAGGCCAGAGAACGATCTTGTTTGTACCGAGCATATTGGCGATGTCAATGTTTCGCTTGCTGCGTTCCAGGGCATATTTCCGGTCGGCGGGGTTATTGGAGGTTACTGCGCCGTCGATGGTGCGAGGGTCTTCCCACAACCGAGGAGCGACAAACTCCGCCACCAGGCCCTCGCCATCCAACATGCGTTTGACTTTCTTGACCCCCTTCTCGGTTTCCGAGGCGGACCAGTCTGCCGGAACCACATCGTCATCATGGAACTGAACACCCTCAAATCCGAACGGACGATACATCTTTATTTTTTGGGCGAACGAAAACGGCTGTCGAACCACCGGTCCGAACGGGTCCGCGCCCTCGTGGATATTCCACGGCCCGAACGAGAAACGATATTGCCCTTTGGCTGCCGAGGCTTTGCGCTGTTTCTTGACCATGTTTTTTTATCTCCTTGAGTTAATGACACCAGACCCGAGAAGCCTAGCACCAATGAAAGCCGGATTGAAGCCATTGATTCATTCCCGAACGGATGAATGTGAGATACAATGCGGTTCATCGACAAGAACAAGCGTAACGCGACATCCTGGACAGGCTTTCATGGATCGAACCAAACGTGTTTCCCCAAAGAGATCGACGGTCCGTCTTCCGGAAATGACTTCCCGTGAGCGGATCATCGCCGCGATGAATTTTGAGCCGGTGGACCATGTTCCGGTTTACGATCTTCTTCGCAACGATGCCGTCATCCGTTTCTATGCGGGCGAACGCCCGACAGTGAAAGACGGATTTCGAATCGCCTGCAAAGCCTCCGCTGCCTGCCTGGACGCAACACGAAATCTGGAAGGACCGAAGGCAAACGGACGTTCCGAAGTGAAAGGCGGAATCTGGAAAGGCCTGGTGATGCGCCGGGAACGCTGGACCGAGTGGGTGGAGTATCATCCGGTTCGGCAGATGCCGGATGCCGTCGAGTGGGTGAAGCGTTATACCAGTTACTGCGAGCGCCGGCAGCCGTCGAAAACATACATCCATGAATACCGCGCCCGATATCGCCGCTATGAACGACTTGCGCCGGGATTGGTTGTACTGCATGATCCCAGCAGTCCGGGATTCGATCCGGCCTATCACAATGTCGGCTGGGAGCATTTTTCCGTCTTGATTCACGAAAAGCCCGATTTGATTTCGACTTGGCTGGAGGCGCTCTGTGAAAAAGAACTGCGACGCATTCAGGCTATTGCAGACCCGGACCTTTCCCCGGCCGTGCTGACTTTTTCCGATATTGCCTGCAAGTCGGGCCTGATGTTCAGCCCGGAACTTCTTCGTCGAGAATTCATTCCCCGGCTGGCGCGGATTCAGAGGGCCTGGAAAAGCCATGGTGTCCGATGCCTCTTTCACTCGGACGGCGATCTGAGCGAGATTCTGGACGACCTGGTCGCTGCGGGAATTGACGGTGTGAATCCGCTTGAGTTGTGTGCGAATTACGATATCTATAAGGTGAAGCAAAAATACGGCAAACGGATTTTTCTCGCGGGTGGAGTGGATGTCAGCAATCTGCTGGTATTCGGTACCGAGGAGGAGGTCCGGCAAGAGGTGGAGAAGGTCATTCGGATTTGCGGGCGGGGTGGCGGGCTATGGATCGGCTCGACTACGGAACTCGGCAACCGTGTGCCCCTGGCGAATTTCCAAGCCCTGGTTGAGACCGCGAGAAGCATCACGCCATGCTGACAGGAAGCAAGAAATACATGCTTTGTAGCAGCCGGAGAATACGGACGTCTTTCCCGGTGGTTTTCATCGGAATCGGTTAATTCCCTCTTTTGGCGGAGACCCGGATCGATTCTTCGGCGTACCCCGGTCCCTGATTCGGCGCATCGGGATTCAACACGGCCGCGCAGGATGAAAACGGAAATACGTTTATCATAACGGAAGGCGCAACGGTGAGAGTTATCGATTTGCCCGTGTTTTTCGATGATGTCACAATCGCGACGGGGACAGTTGTGACCGATTGGTCATTGCATTGACGGAGGCAGCGGAAGGGTGTTAGGTTCCTTGTTAAAAAGCATGATGCGGGAAGGAAAGGCGATGGACGTCCCCTCGATACTGAACAAGCTTGCACAAAAAGTGGATTTGTCGGCCGCAGAGACCTCCGAGTTGATGTCGGCCATGATGTCGGGCCAGTTGGACACCATGCAGACCGCGGCGGTGCTGATGGGGTTGCGCTGCAAGGGGGAAACGGCGGAGGAGATCACCGGCGCGGCACGGGCCATGCGTGAGAAAGCGGTGCAGATCCGCAGCCGTCACGAAAGCATTGTAGACACCTGCGGCACGGGTGGAGACCACAGCGGAACATTCAACATCTCGACAGTGAGCGCGTTTGTTGTTGCCGCCTGCGGTGTGGTAGTTGCCAAGCACTGCAATCGGTCCGCCAGCAGCCGCTGCGGCAGCGCCGACCTGCTCGATGGGCTGGGGCTGAACCTGGAAGCCACACCGGAACAGGTGACAGAGTGCCTTGAGGAAACCGGCTTCACGGTTCTGTTCGCGCGGTCGATGCACCCCGCCATGCGGTATGTCGCTCCGGTCAGGTCGGCGCTCGGTATTCGCACGATATTCAATTTCCTCGGCCCCCTGACCAACCCGGCGGGTGCGACACATCAGCTGGTCGGGATCAGCGACAAGAAATATCTGAGTCTTTATGCGCAAGTGTTTGCCGAGTTGGGCGCCAGGCGGTGCCTGGTTGTGCATGGGCTGGACGGGCTGGATGAACTGACCTTATCGGCAGATTCCCAGGCGGTTCTGTGGGATGGCTCCGAGCTGAAAGACCTGACCATCAGCCCCGAGGATGGCGGGGTTTCACGCTGTTCCCGAACGGAACTTCTGGGAGGCGACCGCGAGGTGAATGCCGCCATCGCGAAATCGATCCTGCAAAATCACGACACCGGACCGAAACGGGATGCGGTATTATTGAACGCCGGGGCCGTTCTCTGGACCGCGGAAGCCGCACCGGATCTCCGGAGCGGCGTTCGCCAGGCGGAGGAAAGTCTTCTGTCCGGGAAGGCTTGGGAGAAAGTAGAGGAAGTGCGGGCGATTCTGGGAAAATCCGGTTCATCGTGATTGATTGTTCCCAGTCGCTCTCAAGAGCATCGTGTCGCGAAATGCCCCCACCAATACACGGCCACGGGTTACTTCAGAGACGGGCCTGCTTCTGGCCGTTGCGATTCTCCTGGTTTGCGCGGGCGTCCCGTGGTGGCTGGAGAAAAGAATCCGGCGTGGGGTGAATGAGACACAGCGCCACTGCACGGTCATTCTTGACGCCCTCACGGCCTACTATGCGGATCACGGAGCTTTTCCTGTACCTGTTTCCTCATCTGCCGGTATGCATGAGGAAATCGAAAAAATCGGCTTTGCGGTTCCACTTGGCTTTACTGCTCTGACTTCTCCCGTGGCGTATATCCACGCAGCCCCAAAACCTCCATTCCGACGGTCTGACGATCCATTTGCCGGTTACTGGGTTGCGACAGGGGTGATCCGGCAGGCGACGGTGTTGGCCGCGGTACTTTGTGCGGGACCGGCCGGACCGATTTTGCCCGAACTGGACACATCGGAACCCACCTTCCGCGCCTTTTTCGCTGATGCCGACGGTAAAATCCGGCCCGTGCGTGAGATCTGGTATGACCTTTCAAATGGCTTGCTGAGTCCGGGGTGGATTTATCGCGACAACCACGGGAATGCCTCTCTTTGCCCATGATACTTCGTCAATTGCAGATTGCGGATTGTGGATTTGGGTTGATTGGGGAGTGAAGATCAGGTATAAAATACAATGAACGCATTTCGGGGCTGTAGCTCAGCTGGGAGAGCGCTTGAATGGCATTCAAGAGGTCAGGGGTTCGATCCCCCTCAGCTCCATGGATCTAATTCCCACCAATCAAATAATTTATACATTTCCTGTCCGGTTTCTCATTCTGAAAATAATCCCGCTGTCGGCAATTTCCAGCGGAGTACAAGGCCGGAATTGTGAAGGAAGCGGAACAGAGTGTCGAAGTTGCTTAATTTGCCGATATTTGAGAACAACCAGCGGAGGGGGTGGGATTCGAACCCACGGCGCCCTTTTGGAGCGCACACGATTTCCAGTCGTGCACCTTCGGCCAACTCGGTCACCCCTCCGAATCGCACGACTTGTCAAACATATCCTGATACTACCGGCGTACCCCGCTTTCTGCCAAGACTGCCTTCCTACCGCCTGCGGCTTTTCCGGTTTATTCTTGGATTCGCTTGTGGCATTCGGCCCAACCCTCGGAGAACCATACGGTGAAAGAACTGCTCAGTGAGGCCATGGATATTGCACGGGAAGCCGGCCGGTTGATCCTGGAGTATCAGCAGTCCGGCTTTACCGTTGAGATCAAACCTGACCAATCCCCGGTCACCATCGCGGATCGAAAAGCCGAGGAGCTCATTGTCAAACGCCTGAACCGCTCCTTCCCGGAGGATGCCGTTCTCGGAGAGGAACACGGGCAACACGAAGGCCGATCGGGAAGAGAATGGGTGATTGACCCGATTGACGGAACCCGTTCCTTTGTGCATAGAGTTCCCCTGTTCGGAACCATGATCGCCCTGATGGAAGGGGGACACAGCATCCTCGGTGTTGTGTACATTCCGGTATTGGATGAAATGGTCGGCGCGGCAAAAGGAACCGGCTGCTTCTGGAACGGAAACCCGGCACGGGTGTCCACGGTCAACCGCCTGGACGAGGCCCTTGCCGTCACCTCCCAGATCCGAGGCATTTCACGCCTGGGTCTCCAGAGTCAATTCAACAAGTTCCTCATGCGGGTCGGCATGTTCCGAACTTGGGGAGACTGTTACGGGTATGTGCTGGTGGCGACCGGGCGCGCCGATATCTGCTTCGATACTGCTGCGCATGTCTGGGACATGGCTCCCGTTTGTCCCATTATCGAGGAAGCCGGCGGACGGTTCACGGCCCTGTCCGGCGAGGCGACCGTGTATGCCAACAACGGCCTGGCCACGAACGGCATCCTGCACGCGGAAACCCTGCGGTATCTCTGCACGGGTGGCCGCCTCGAGACGGAATGACCGGATGACAGGATAGATCGCGATCGGTCGGGTCAGGAATCGAAAAATGAGACTGCTCAAACTTCCCGGTCTGGTTTCCCCTCACCAGGACGGCAATTTAAAGGCCTTCGACACCATATCGCCCGGACTGGCTTCCCGAATCGTTGCAGCGCAACATTATCCCCATATCGGACTGGCCGTTACGGATAACGGCGCTTGCGGCGCATTCTCCATCGTCGATAACCTGAATTACTGGGTGAATCGTCCGGGACTCTACCTACAAGAACAACAAACTTTCATCGATGAACTGATGTCTGCCAATCTTCTGTTCACACGGGATTTGTTCATTCTCGCGGGATTCGGGTTGGGGGCACATTGGACTGCATTGGTCCCGATTCTGAATGGAAACCCCAAGTCCACCGGCATTGTCGTAATCGAACCGGAATCAGCCTGGCTGTTTGCCGCTGCCTCTGCCCATGATTTGAGCGATTTCATTCTCAACTCGAATACCTACTGGGTGGTCGGCGAGGATTGGCGGGATCAACTGGCCTCTTTGTGCGAAAAAGAGTTCCTTCATGGGTGCGAGAGATATCTCGTCATCCCGGGGCATCCCTGTTATGCCCCGTTCCATCAGCAGGATTGCGAAGAGATTGATCGCGCCGTAAGGGAAATCTTCTTTGTCAAACAAGTCTCCTTCGGTATGGAGGTGCGCGATTTTGTGGTCAAGCGCCGGAACTTCCGGCCCCAGGGTCCCCGGCGTATCTGGGCGCTCTCGGACCGACGGTCAACTTACCGTGTTCTATACCAGGTTGCCGAGCCGTTTCTCGAAGCCTTCGAGCGTATCGGTCTCGAGGTCTGTCGCGGCATCCGTGAGGAAACACGCTACTATCCCCTGCTGCTTTCGCTCCGCCAGTTCATTGACAGCGATGCGGATTCTTTCTTCTCGATCAACACTCCGTTCGATGAGGTGATGGGCTATCCGTTCTCCTCCTACATCCGGGCAATCAAGATCGTTTGGTATGTGGATCACCCTTACTTTGTGTCCGACTTTGTGCGGAAACCCTGGGACAACCCGGAGGCCGATCTTGTTGCCGAACGCCTCCGGGATCACCACCTGTTCCTGTATGATGCGGGCGATCGATTTTTCTTTCTGAAACAGGGCATCACTCCCGCCGGCTATCTCCCGCACTCCGGTATTTTTTTAGACACCGACATCCCGGAAAATCCCGAATTTTCCTGCGATGTCTCGTTTGTCGGATCGCTGCATTGTCTGACGGAATTCCTCGGCGGCATGGGCCAGCCGGAGGCAAACGCCATCATGGAATATGTCTATTCCATGGGATACATCGTTTTTAATGAGGGATTGATTCCTCCCGAATTTGATGGTCTGCTGAGTCGAAACCCGCCCCCCGGGGATATTCTGAAACTCGAACAGAACGGCGCAATTACACGATTCAGGATTCAACAACTGGTCTATCTGGACGCCGATAACCGTTTCCGTCTCGCCTGTGTTAAGGCGCTGGCTCCGTTTGATTTCCGACTCATCGGCAACACCTACTGGCTGGAACAGCTGGGCGACCACCCCGCACACGCGGCCTGGCGCACTCGGGTCAGCTTCGAGCAACTGCCCAGTGTTTACAAATCCTCGAAAATCAATGTGAATATCAACAGCCACCAGATCAAAACCGCCCACAGCAACCGAACCTTCAACACCATTTCGATGGGACGAATGACACTTTCGAATTATTTCGAGGGCATGGAACACATCTTTCCGCGAGGTGTCGGGATTGATTATTTCTCAACCCCGGACCAACTGCGGCAAAAAGTGGAGTATTATCTGGACCACCCGCAGGAGCGGGAGGAATGCGCGCGACGGGGACGGGAGGCTGTTCTGGCCGAACACAAACCGGAAGATCGCGCCCGAATGCTGGTCGATGTCGTTACAGAACGCATTCTCCATGGGGAATCCATTTACCGGAGCTTCCATGACTGGAATCCGCCGGAACATAAACGGATCCAACCGCCACCCGAAGGACTGGAGTAGCCTGTCTACCGGACACTTCTATTGCTCTCCTGCCTGCGTTACCATCCGTGCAATCTCATTCGAAACCGCAGATCGTGTGTTCAGGAGATGCGCCATGCAGCGCCCTTTGAAGTATTACCTCTACCGACTTTTTGTGCTGTTTGAACGAGCCATCAAGGCTCCGATTTTTGACTGCCGCATGTGCGGACAGTGCATTGTCCGCACAACCGCATTCACCTGCCCCATGCGATGTCCCAAGATGCTTCGCAACGGGCCATGTGGCGGGGCTATGAACGGACGGTGCGAAACCGATCCCAACATGCCCTGTGTCTGGGTCTTAATCCATCGCCGGGCGAAATGGCTGGGGACTTTGCACAAAATGGAAACCATTCAACCTTCTATTGACTGGTCCCTTTTCGATACGGCTTCCTGGATCAACCTGGTGACCGGAAAGATCGACATTTACGGCCACCCGATTCGCCAGGAAGAGAAACCATGAAACGGTTCGTTTCCGCAAATAAGGGCAGGGACCTCTCCTCCAAAGAAAGCTCGGTGATGACCGTCGAGATCCGGTCAACCCCCACCTGACCTCCCCCGATCTTTGTACAGACCGGGGACATGGGTAACACCTGTTCGGAGACATAGGTAACACATTTGTAGAGTATGTCCAGTTCACCAGGAGGTACTGGACATGCCGTGGCAAGAGGTGAATACCATGTCTCTGAGACGCGAGTTTGTGAGGTTGGCGAGTGTCCCGGGTGGGAACATCCGGGAGTTATGTCGGCGGTTTCGGATCAGTCCGAAGACGGCGTACAAGT
>JAKQSI010000099.1 GCA_029570205.1 Candidatus Omnitrophota bacterium
CTGGCCTGCTGCGTAGCTGCCAGGCAGAGACGCCTGGCCTACTGGTAGCTGCCAGGCAGAGACGCCTGGCCTACTGCGTAGCTGCCAGGCAGAGACGCCTGGCCTACTGGTAGCTGCCAGGCAGAGACGCCTGGCCTACTGGTAGCTGCCAGGCAGAGACGCCTGGCCTACTGGTAGCTGCCAGGCAGAGACGCCTGGCCTACTCCTGTCAACAAAAGGGAGAACCACACATGCCTTACATTCCGAACACGGATGACAACCGAAAGGCCATGCTTCAAACGCTCGGCCTCCATTCCGTGGCGGACCTGTTTCGGATTATTCCCGAATCGTTCCGCCCGAAACGTTTCGATATCCCGCCGGGGAAATCCGAGTTTGAGGTTACCCAATGGCTGCGCCACCTCGCCGGGAAGAATGCCACAGGCCTGGTTTGTTTCCTGGGGGGCGGGTACTACGACCATTTCATCCCGGCGGCGGTGGATGCTGTCCTGCGCCGGGGAGAGTTTTACACCGCATACACTCCTTACCAACCGGAAGTGTCCCAGGGAACGCTCCAGGTTGCCTACGAATACCAGACCTCTATCTGCCGCCTGCTCGAAATGGAGGTAGCGAACGCCTCCATGTACGACGGCGGAACCGCGCTCTACGAGGCCGCGCTGATGGCGCTTCGCATCACCGGTCGCAACAAGATCCTGGTGGATGGCGGTGTCAGCCCGATTTACCGCAAAATCCTTTACTGCTACACAAAGAACCTGTCTATCCAGTTCCACGAGATTACCCCGGTACACGGCCAATCCCACCGGGAGGAGATTGCAAAATATCTCGACGACCGGACTGCCGCGATTATTCTCCAAAATCCCAATTTCTTCGGAGCCATCGACGATTTTACCGACATCGTCAATCAGGCACATGCGGTCGGCGCGCTGGCGGTTCTCTCCGTGTACCCGATATCGCTCGGTCTTTTGAAAACCCCCGGCGAGATGAATATCGACATCGCTACAGGCGAGGGGCAGAGCCTTGGATTACCCTTGTCCTTCGGGGGGCCGTATCTGGGATTCATGGCTACCACAATGGAATATGTGCGCAAAATGCCGGGTCGCCTCGTCGGCGAGACCGTGGATCGTGAGGGGAAACGCGGTTTTGTATTGACCCTTCAGGCACGGGAACAGCATATTCGTCGGGAGAAAGCTACCTCCAATATCTGTACCAACCATGCTCTTTGCGCCCTCGCGGCTCAGACTTATATGACCCTGCTCGGCAAGCAGGGACTGGTACAGGTTGCCCGTGTCTGCGCGGATCGCGCGGAATATGCGCGGGAACGTCTCGGCGCAATCCCCGGCGTCGCCGTGAAACGCTCGGCGCCGACTTTTAATGAATTTATTATTGAGCTGCCCCGCGATGCGGCGGAGGTAGTCAATCAGATGATCGAACGCGGGTTCGCCGCCGGGTTCCCGCTTGGAAGGTATTACGAAGGCATGGAGAAATATCTACTCGTTGCCGTTACAGAGAAAAGAACAAAGGAAGAAATTGGGCAGTTCGCCGAGGCATTGGAGGCTGTGGTATGTCACTGATCTTTGAACAAAGCGTCCCCGGTCGTCGTGGAGCTCGTCTCCCCGAAAGCGATGTTCCCGCACAGGCGCACCTGCCGGAACAATACCTTCGAGCGCATCCGGCCGAATTGCCGGAGGTGTCGGAGGCCGAGGCCATTCGTCATTTTACATTACTTTCGCAACGCAATTTCGCCGTAGACCGCACTTTCTACCCGCTCGGTTCCTGTACCATGAAATACAATCCGAAAGTGTGTGAGGAGATTGCCCGGTTGGACGGGTTTTCGGCGCTTCATCCGCTTCTGCCGCAGCTGCGGGGCGGCGGCCTGCTCACCCAAGGTGCGCTACAAGTTATTTATGAAACCGAACGCCTGCTGTGTGAAATTACCGGCATGGCGGAGTTTACCATGCAGCCCATGGCCGGTGCGCACGGCGAACTCACCGGTGTGATGCTGATTGCGGCATACCATCGCAAACAAGGGAACCGCAAGACCAAGGTCATCATCCCCGATTCCGCCCATGGGACTAATCCGGCCAGCGCCGCCATTGCCGGTTACGCTGTGGTCAGCGTCCCCAGCGACAGAAATGGCCTGATGGACAGGAAGGAGTTCGAACGAGTACTCGATCCGGAAGTGGCCGCTGTAATGCTGACCTGCCCGAATACACTTGGCCTGTTCAATCCGAACCTGCGTACCATGGCCGAGCGCGTTCACGCTGTGGGCGGCCTGATGTATTGCGACGGCGCGAATCTCAACGCGATTCTCGGTAAGTGCCGTCCGGGAGACATCGGGTTCGATGTAGTCCATGTCAATCTGCACAAAACCTTCGGCGCTCCCCATGGGGGCGGCGGGCCGGGCGCAGGGCCGGTAGGAGTCTCGGAACAACTGCGCGATTTCCTTCCGATATCTCGGGTAGTCAAACGAAATGATGGAACATTCGCGCTGGAGTATGACCGCCCCGACTCCATTGGCTATGTCGCGCCGTTTTATGGGAATTTTGGAATCCTCCTTCGCGCGTATACGTATATCCTGCTGCTGGGCAAAGAAGGATTGATCCGTGTGAGCGAAAATGCGGTACTGAACGCGAATTACATTATGCACCGCCTGAAAGACTACTACGATCTTCCATACGATCGTTCCTGTATGCACGAGTGTGTCTTTTCCGCATCCCGCCAGATGAAGAACGGTGTTCATGCCATGGATATCGCAAAGGCGTTAATCGACGAGGGTTTTCATCCCCCGACGGTTTATTTTCCCCTGATTGTAAAGGAAGCGCTGATGATCGAGCCTACGGAGACGGAATCCAAGGAGACATTAGATGCTTTCTGTGACGGGATGATCCGCATCGCCGAGCGTGCGGAACAAGACCCCGCCGATTTCGCAACTCGGCCCCGGTCAACTCCTGTCTCTCGTTTGGATGAGGTAGCCGCCGCGCGGAAGGCGAAGGTGCGGGCCTGACCCCTGATTGTCAGGCTGAGACACCCGACCTACCGATTAAAACGTGAAACTTGGGAGGAAGATTTGGCGGTAGTCTTCGGCGGCGAAGCGGTCCGTCATGCCGGCAAGATAATCGGCTACGGTTCGCATGACGCCATCGCGCTCAATCCGGCTTTGACTACTGCGAGGTAGATGATCGGAATGGTCCCGGTAATGTTCAAATAGCCGTGTCATAATCCGGACACTTTTCTGGGTTGCGCGAAGCACATCGGGATGCCGGTACAGGCGTTCATGAAGGAATCGCTTCAGCTGCCGGTTCAGCTCGGTCATCTCCGCGCTGTATCCGATGAGCGGCCGGCTGTCGTCGAGATTGTGAGGAGAAGAAACACCTGCTTCGCGAATCCGCCGGATGCTCTCATTGGCCACATCGGTGACCTGCGCATTGATCAGGCGCACGACGGCGGACGAGCGTTGCCGTTCCGGTTCCATGCCGGGGAAATCCTGAACAACCCCGTTGACAATCTGTCGCCAGAGCGGAAGCGACTCCAGTTCCTCGGATGCGATCAGTTGCGACTTGATGCCGTCATCGCAGTCATGGCTGTTATAGGCGATCTCATCGGCAACATCGACCACCTGTGCCTCCAGGGAGAGGACGGGGGCAATTCCCTTCCCTTCACCCTCGAAAGGTTTTTTGCGTTTGAGAATACCCCGGCGAACCTCGGCGGTGAGATTCAGTCCATTGAACCGGGGATACCGTTCCTCCAGGATATCCACGACACGGAGCGCCTGCGCATTGTGTTCGAATCCCCCGTGATTTTCCATAAGTTCATTCAGCACATGCTCGCCCGAATGACCGAACGGGGTATGTCCGAGGTCATGGGCCAGGGCGATGGCCTCGATCAAGTCCTCATTGAGTTTCAGAACTCGTCCGAGTGTCCGCGCAATCTGGGCAACCTCCAGGCTGTGTGTGAGGCGAGTGCGATAATAATCGCCGACATGGGTGACAAATACCTGGGTTTTGTATTCCAGCCGTCGAAAAGCCGCGCAATGGATAACCCGGTCCTTGTCACGCTGGAATGCGGTGCGATAGGGGTGTTCCGTTTCCGGGAAACGACGTCCGTAGGTTTCTCTTGCCCGGCAGGCATAAGGCGCCAGCCAGACCTTTTCCCGCTCCTCCTGCTCCTGGCGGGACAGAAGATCTGCCGAAATGTCCGTAGCAAGTAACTTTTTATCCTGGGACATGTCTGGTCATCCGGTTTGAATGTGTCATAGGATAATGACAATAGAGTTCATTTTCGTGCCGGTCAACCGAGGCGCAGACCATGAGACAGAAAAGTGGATTTACACTGATTGAGTTGTTGATTGTTGTGGCGATTATCGGCATTCTGGCGGCAATTGCGGTGCCGAATTTTATGAACGCGCGAGTCCGTGCGCAGGTCGCCCGGACTTATGGGGATTTGAAGGCGCTGCACCTGGCGGTTCAAAGTTACCTGGTGGATCAAGGCACACTACCGCCGAATTCCAGTCATTTGACCGTACACCTGAAATGGCTGACAACGCCGATGGCCTATATTGCCGGTGTCGGATTCAAGGATGTGTTCAAGGCCAAACAGGGCAATACGGGCAATGACCAGGAAAGTTATTTGTATTTCTCCTATTTGTATGACCAGGAGAATCCGGGCAATTCCTGGATCGGGCAGGTGAATCTGCCGCAGTTTTCCACCAAGGGGTTTTGTTTGAGCAGCTGGGGACCGGATCGCAACCAAAGCGCCATCGAGTGGGTGTATATCCTTCGTCGCCAAGGCAACCCGGATGCCGGGAATGACTTCGTTTACAGTCCATCGAATGGGGCAATCAGCGGAGGCGGTATAGGGGTGTGGGGAGGGGATGTACCGGGAGTCAGCGCCACGCTGGGAGGATGAAGGGCGAATTAAGAATTAAAAATTGAAGAAAAGAGAAGGGAGATACAAGTGGGGCGGTGAGAAGACCTGATCCGAACTGTCTGCCCGCGAGCGGTCGTATGCGGGGCAGTGCAAGGAGGTCGGTCCTGCCGCCTGGAATCTTGTGTGGGGAATCATGTATGATGGCAATTATAATGGCAATGGTCCTGGAGCAGGATCTCCGCGAACAAGAAAATCACAAGGAGAATGGAAATGTCGAATGCGGACAAATTGGCAATCCACGGCGGCAGCCCGGTTTGCGCGGAGCGGATACCCGAATCGCTCCATGGAGTGATGGAGATCGGTGAACCGGAGAAGCGGGCGGTAATGAATGTTTTGGAGAAGAAACGGGTGTTTCGCTTTTATCCGGAGGGTCTGGAGGATTCGGAGGCGGCGGCTCTGGAACGAAAATACGCGGAACGTCTCGGCGTTCGTCACACACTGGCGGTCAGTTCGGGCACCGGTGCGCTCGTGGCGGGATTTGCGGGACTTGGCCTGGAACCGGGGGATGAGGTGATTATCCCGGCGTATACATTTATTGCGACACCGTTCTCCATCCTGGCCAACTGGCTGGTGCCGGTGCTGTGTGAGATCGACGCCACCATGACCATGGACACCGAACACCTTCGACAGTGCATCACTCCCCGCACGCGGGCGATCTGTCCGGTCCACATGCGCGGGTTCCCATGCAACATGGACGAGATTATGAAAATCGCCGAGGAACACAACTTGGCGGTTTTAGAGGATGTGGCCCAGGCGAACGGCGGAAGTTACAAAGGCAAACCGCTGGGGACATTCGGTGAGGTGGGATGTTTCAGCTTCCAGATGTATAAGATCATCACCGCCGGGGAAGGCGGCATGGTGGTGATGAACGATGACAGGATCTTTTCCCGGGCGCGGACACAACAGGATTGCGCCAGCCGATATTGGCTGAATACGCAGGATGAGATTTACGACGTTTATGGAGAGAATTATCGAATCTGCGAGCTTTGCGCGGCGTTGGGGCTGGCGCAATACGAGCGGCTGGATAGCCTGCTGGACCAATTCCGTCACTGCAAGAAGAGAATCCTGGCGGGACTTGAAGGGGTAAACGGGATCGAACTTGCGCCCAGTCATGATCCCGAGGGTGATGTTGGAATTGCCGTCATGTTTTATACGGAGAGCATCGAGAAATCCCGCGAGTTCGCCCAAGCCCTGGATGCGGAAGGAATTCCCTGCGGGACCATGTATAATAAGGGCATACCCGACCGGCACATTTTCTACTATTGGCCTTTCGTGAATCAGCTGCCGCCCGACAGTCGAATCAGCCCGTGGAACTGCGGCGGGAAGAAATCGGATGTCCGATACAGCCCCGATATGTGCCCCCGGACCCTGGATTACCTGGGCAGGGCCATCACGTTGAATATCCACCAGAAGCTGACGGACAGCCATTGCGATTGGATGGTGGAAGCCGTGCGCAAGGTGGCGAAAGCGTTGTTTTGAATCGGGAAGAATCCTCACCCCTTCCCTTCCAAGTCTGGCGTCTATCGCGCAGATGCGGGGGTTGTTTGCGCGGATTGTGCGGTTGATTTTAATGGGGAGGTGCGGTCCGCGGTTTCAGCATATCGGTACGTTATACAGTTATGACTATCTCATTTCTGCATTGACCGAGCTGTTTCTAACCCATGAAAGAGGATACATAGGAAACCATCGTTTATGTTCAGGCAACCTTTCCGGGTTCGTTGGGGGCTTCGCTTTTGCTGTGAACACCCTTCCTGCATCACAGCCGGTTTTGTCCTGCTTATTCGATTGCCGTTTTTCTGGGCGGTTGTCACGAAGCCCGAATGTGCTTTGATGCCGGATTCCGTGACCTATATTGCTATAGCAGATAATCTTACCGATCCCTCCATTCATCGAACACCGGGATACCCTTTATTTCTAGCTGCAATTCGATGCGTTTCATATTCTCCGATTTCTGTCGCGATGGTTCAGTCATTTTTGGCCGCCGTGACTGGGATCCTCGTGACCTGCATCGCCTATCGACTGTCTCCGTCAGGGAATGGATCCGCCCGACTTGCGGGAATTCTCGCCGGGATTTTCTTTGCCGCCGATGCGGTCTCCGCCGGCTATTCATGCCTGGTGCTGACCGAAAGTCTATGTGCGCTTGTCTTGACAACGACAGTCGCACTATTCGTTCTTTCTCCCGGATCACCGGGACAGATCATCGGAGTTGGGATCCTGAACGGATTGAATGCCTTGATTCGACCGGTTGCGATGCTATGCGTGATTGCACAGTTGCCGTACGGATATGTGAAGATACGGAGTCGCCGTTACGGCCTTGCATTGCTGATCGCTTTTTCTTTCCTTCTTCCCGGTATATGGATCCTTCGAAACGGACTATCGGCAGGAGTTTATACACTTTCGGATATTGCGATTGTGAATCTCTATTTTTACCGTGCCGCGGCCATTGTAGCCGAGTTGAAACAACTTCCCTTTGAAGAAGTGCAACAATCAATGCGCGAGGAATGGAATCGGGAATTAACGGAAACCTCTTTAACACAGACTGAACAATTACAACGAATACGCAGCCGCGCAATTACAATTATATATCAGCACCCGGATTTGGCCATGAAACATGCGGCAATCGGTCTGGTGAAAATGTTGTTCGGTCCGGGCCGTGAGTTATATCTCCGGTTCTTTCATTCCGTTCCTCCGCTATTCTTGACACTTCTTCTTGCTTACTCTCTAGTTCACATTGTGGTAGTGTATCTGTGTGCCGGGATGTATTTTTATAGAAGCAAGCGGCCGGAAAAGTGGTTGTTTTTTTTGACTATTCTTTACTTTTGCCTGTTTTCCATGGGACCGGAGGCGTATTCTCGATTCCGGGTTCCGATTATGCCGCTTTTTTGCATCACGGCCGGACTCGGGATTCCGTTCAGAACCGAGCGAATGGGCGATAAGATAGCCGAAGAAGGATAAAGTGTTCCGGATCGAGAATACGGAGGATCGATGGCCCGGTTCGTTCACTTCCACGAATAGTAATCTCCACGGCCTGCCCATGACTTTCACAGCGTTTTTCCGCTGAGAACGAAGACGGCGGTCTCTGCGAGAAGGTTCGGCAGAAATTCAATCGGGCAATTCCTGGAAAGAAAATAGCTTACCGATATCGTCAAAGCAGCAAATCGACTGCATGGCACTGCGATCGACGTTGAGTTTCATGGGTTTCCTCTCATGCTTCGGCCCGCCCATCCGATCAAGCCCACGCTGCGGGGCGCCGGAATGAGGGAGGTCGTTTGTCACCGACGAGATGCCTGTACCACCCTCTTTTCCTCAAGGAATTCGAATGCGGCGGACCTTGTGGTCATACAGGTCCGTGACAAGAAGAATGTTGCCCGGGGCCGGGCCGACTTTTCCCTCGCGAACCGCAATTCCGAGCGGCATTCGAAGCGGCTCGCCATCGGCATCCTGTCTCCATT
Source organism: Candidatus Omnitrophota bacterium (assembly GCA_029570205.1). Classification (GTDB taxonomy): domain Bacteria; phylum Hinthialibacterota; class Hinthialibacteria; order Hinthialibacterales; family JAKPRU01; genus JAKPRU01. The sequence goes on from JAKQSI010000099.1 coordinate 8,376, forward strand.
CTCCCAGGGGATTCCCTTCCCTGTCGAAAGATAAGACCCGGCCACCGAGAGGATCTGTCAGACACACGGTTCCATCGGATACGCAGACAAGATAAGATTCGACCCCACGGTTGGGTTCCGTGGTCAATTGGACCGGCCAACCGGCCTTAGGCTGCCAGATACGGTTGAACACCTGCACCCGACTGTTGCGGGTATCGACCACAAAAACATCCCCATCCGCATTGACATCAATCCCGATCGGTTCATTAAACTCGCCATCCGCGATTCCTGGCTGGTCGGCAGGATTGCCGATTTTGCGAATCAAGTCTCCTTTCGGGCTGAAGACTTTGACAACGTGATGGCCGGTATCGGTGACATAAATGATATCGGTATGGCGGTCGATGGCGATTCCACGCGGGCCGTAGAACTCTCCCTGGATCAGATTCCGGTACACGCCGCCGGTATCAAACACCTGGATACGGTGATTCCAAGTGTCCAGCACATACACCTGATCGTTGCGATCGGTCGCTACATCCATCGGTTCCTCAAACTGGCCGATGTCCGCCCCCTGCTGCCCGATCTGCCCGATATATTTGCCTTCGGGGTCAAAAACTTGCAGGCGGTAATTGCGTGTATCGGTAACATACACGCGGTTCTTTGAATCCAGGCAGAGTCCGCGAGGTTCCTGGAACTGACCGTCGGCAAATCCGGGACCACCTTGAAACATGGAGGCTCCGGGTTCAGGCTCGGCAAGGGGAGAGGCGGTGGGAGTTTCGGCAGCTGTCACGCCGCGCAGGGCATTCAAATTCTTGCGAACTGCGTAAATGAAGGTGTGGCTGGTTTCGGGACCGGAATCGAACGCGGCAACCAGGTCCAGAAGATTCCCCCATGAGTCCCACCGCTGACGGCATCCGGGGGATACCTCAAGCTCCTGCCGACCATAGATGATGTAATCGACATCATATTTGCCGAGCAGCCTGGTGAACTCATCCGGTTGATTCGTGCTATAGATGCGATCGACATCCTGTTTTCGGGGCATGGTTTCATCGGCGTGCAGGCGTTCACCAACATGATGCGCCCAACCCAGAACGGTCGGGCAACCGGTGTTGGTTGAGAACATGCAGAACTCGCGATACTGACGGTCATACCCATGGGCTTCCAGAATCACCGGAACACCTTCGATGGCATACCGGATAAACTGCATGGCCCGGTATTCATCCGGTTTACAGGTATTCATATAAGCCATACCGTCGAGTGTGGGCACAAATCCTTTCCGGTCGTTTGTATCGGGAGCCAGGGTAATCGAAAATCCGCCCGCCACGGGGAACACGACAGATGCCAGCAGAAGCAACACCGTGATAAAAGCCCAGCCAGACCGACAGCAACGGCGCAGGACCCGCGCCGTCTGACCGCAGACTTTGAGACGAAGTTCCCGCCACAGAAGGCAAGCCGCGATTGCGCCGAATATGCAAAGGTATATCCAAGCCTGAAGATAGAACTTGAAGATTGTGTTGTAGCGGTGCATCGGCTCGGACCAGATTTCTTTGAGGTAGACAAACTCGCAGCCGAACAGAATGCCGAGTCCAAGGATTCCCAGAATGTGGGCAAATCGCTCATCGGCCTCCCGTTTTCCGAACAGAGCAAAAGCCGCCGACAGAACAAGAAAAGGAAGCAGAAATGTGGCGGCGCGGTAATCGGAGGGCATCGACCAGCCTTCATAGTGTTTCTGCGGCGCGGGATATCCCAGCGGGTTGGTTCTGTTGACATACAAAGCAAGCGCGAACACCACAGCGGAGAACAGCACGATCGCTGCCAGGCGTTTCGGGCGAAAATCCGTCAATCCCCTCGGAAAGACCAGACGCCATAAGAGGAATGTCACAATCGGCCAGAACAGAATACCGAAAAAGGCCAGAAGAGCGCTGAGCGGGGTGTTTCCTTCGGTGACCCAGTGCAAGCTGGTGACCCGTGCCACGAAATGATGATGAAACGGCAGGAAGAGCAGCCACGCCAGGAAAATTGTGACAATGAACGGCAAAACAAGGTCCCACACAAGGGCAGAAAGCCCGCGCGGGGTGAGCCACGATCCGATTTCGATTCGTCTGTGTACGAAGGGAGAACATGCTTTGAAACGCAGGAACACCACGAGCGCCAACGCAATCGCCAGCGCGGGAAAATCCCAGGTGTTAGTGCAAATGACCGTTCCAAGGACAAGAGAAAACCAGAGCAAGATTCTCCAGTCGGGTGCGGAAACAGTATGGACGGACACGGACGACGCACAGACGGGCACGGACGATGTGAGAGGCCCCTTTCGGAAAAATGCAAGGAGTAGCCCCAGGGCCGCGACGGTGATCGGCATGACGATCAAATGCGGGTGGAAGTCGGCGAAATAGAAGGTCCAGCACGGGAACTCATTCGCGACTGTGCCTTTGATGACATCATGCCCGCTCACCCAGAAGTAGTGATTTGCATGGAAATTAAGAAACTGAAGAGCCTCCGGGGGATACCGGTCCACAAGTCCCACGGCGGAGAGGAGCAGGTTGGCGGTGATTTTCAAAGCGAATGGGAGGTAGGTAAACCAGTGAATCAGGCTGGGCAAAAATCCGTTCGCCGTGGGATCTCCCTCGACCCATTGCCGATAACTCTGGATGAATCGGCCATAGGAAACCAGATGCCCGGAAAACATCACCAGGTATCCGCCCAGTATGCCGGCCTTCCAGCTGCGACACAGGTTGTAAATCAATGAGAAAACGCCGAGACCCAGGAGCGCCGGAACGATGGTCACCCCCAAATTGAACAGGTAGGCAGGCGGGATACCCAGAAATCGGCCGAGCAGGGCGTATATAACGTAGCCGTAATAGTAGTAATTGATCGTTTCTCCGGAAATCCAGGGGTCGATCGGTGGAAAAACCGAGGTCCGGTAGATCGCGTTAATGAAGGAGAACTCCATGGGTTTCTCCCCCCAGAAGATATCCGGGTGATGTGCCCGAACGCATAAGAAAATCCACCAGGAGATAAGAAAGAAAATCTCCATGCCGAAAATGAGCAGCCGGCGCGCGCGGAGAAACTCGCGGATCTCGGCCAGTCTGCGGCACGCGACGGTGACAGCCAATCCGGCAAGAAGAAGGAACACGCAAAGCAACTGCCCCTGGGACAAAGCAAACACACGCACGGAGGCCAGAAGCCAGGAAATCCATGCGAAAAGAATGAGGCCGACGATTTTTGAGAGTCCATACCCGCGATCCGTAAGCGCGGAACAGCGACCAAACAGGAAAATAAATCCGAAAACTCCGAGAACCTGAATGCCCAGATACCAGGTGAGCGCGGGCCATTTAACACTCGGCTCCATGAGAAACCGTCCGGCCCGCGCGCAAAGGATTTGTTCGAAGGTGACTTTCTCCAACCAGTCGGGGGGGCGGTCAATGGCGGAGCGCATCTGGGCGGCATTCAGATGTTTCACATTTCGGAAAATAACCACTTTGGGATGGTCATAAACCGCGAAAGATTCATCCTCCAGGTCGCTGGAAAGTTCCCATCGCAGATCATAAAGAGAGTAATGCGGCCATTCCCCGGCACGAGTATTCTGCCGGTACAAGCGAGGTTGGCCGAACCCGATGGCCGGTTCGCTGGTGATGGTTGCCGCGAGTTCGAAACCCAACTGCTCAGTGAAAAGCAGTTTGAAAAAGCGGTTGATGAGGGAGAACTTATTCGGCAGCCGGAAGGTGGTCCCGCAGGCACGTTTGGACGGCAAGACAAGGTAATCCGCCTTGGAAAGCATAGCGACGGTGTTATCCAGTCCGGCATCGCCTAAAGTGTGCAGTTCCAGGTCTCCCGCTTTTGGAATGCCGGGGAGCCATTCATCCCAGGATTGGGAAAGGATGCGTTTTGCCTGAGCATCATGCGCTCGGAGCCAGTCGGCGGCCTGGTAATAGGTGTGGGGACGGAGATAAACCTGAAGATAGGCTATACCGTAAACCGTGCCACAGAGAAGACAAAGAACAATCCCGATAGCCCCGATCCGTTTTGCGCCACGAATTGCCCATAGAGGCCAGTTCGCCAAAGCGGGGGAGTACATCGCCGGACGGATGCGCGTCATGGCGACCAGGAGCCGCGCACCGAACAGCAACAAAAACGGAACGATGGTAATCAGATATCGGGGGAACTTGCACAGAAATGTGCTATACAGGAAGAAATTCGGAAGAACCCACGCAAGCAACAGGATATCCGAGGCGTTCCGGTATTTCACCGCCGTATAGACAGCGAAACAGGCTCCGGCAATCGCAAAGAACGCTGTAACCCAATCCAGCGACGGATAGAACAGGTTGTCGAGACTGTAGAAGATCGGCATTGTGCCGACATACTGCTGCGTGTAGACAGCAGGTGTGTCTCCGGTGACGATGAGACCGTGCTGAGTGGTGACATCGCGCGCGAATGATGCGGCATCCAGGAAGGCGAGCGGTTCTGCGACAAACAAGGCTGCCATCCCAACCGGTATGGAGATCAGCAGATAAATCCAGGGCCGATAGACCCCCAACACGGACGCTCCCCATCGTCCATGGCCATGCCACCAACTTCGGCAATACAGCAGGAAAACCGAAATTAGAAATAGAATGAGGCAGATAAATGCAAATCCAATAATATGAGATAGATAAAAATCGCGGAATGAGGCAAGTGTGGCATGAAACGGTGGCGATATGGAAGAGGCTGCCCGGAAGAAATGAAGCAGGACCAGGCCGCTCAAGAGTAGCCAGACACTATGAATCCATCGCCCGGTTTGCCCGAATTCTTCTTTCCCCCAAGTTCCGATGGCATGGGCGAGGAGAAGAATGCCGGGCAGCGTGATAGCGCTCCACTTGGTCCCGATTGCGAATCCGGTTGCAACCGCCCCCAGGAGATAATATGGGAGTCGAGGACTCAGCGCGACTCGGTGAAAGCTGAAAATGGCCACGGCAATCCAGAATGCCAGGATGATATCCACCGTAGCGAAATGGGAGAGCTGCACATGAAGCACGGCCACCGCAAGAAACGCTGCCGCGAGAAGGCCGGTCCACCGGCCGTAGGCATCTTTGCCGATAAGATACACCACCAGCAGCGTGAGAGAACCGAATAAAGCAGTAACAAATCGCCCGACCAGAATGGTCCCCAGCCCCCAGTTCGGCGGGATGTCTGTCACATTGACCAGTGAACGCGGGATTCTTTCCAGAAGGAACCAGCCGAGAAGGGGAAGAACAATGCAGAGCGGGAGGATTTTCAGGTACAGGCCGGGTTTGGAACCAGCGTCACGCATGGACCGGCAGAATTGAACGATTACAAATAGAAGACCAATCAGGAGAAGGCGATACACAGCCGGGCTGACCATGCGCGACCAATCCGGTGCGGTCATCGCCTGAATGACCTTATAGCAATAAAAAGGGAAAGAGCCATAATTGTAATTCACGGGCTTGAGAGGCGGGCCATCTCCCTGCCGGGAGGTGCGGGATTCCAAAAGTTGACAACGCCAATATCGTTTCCAGTAGTCCCAGTGGGATTCTCCCTCTTCGCGCGGGGATACGGGTTCGAGATAGATACTATCGACACAATTGCCGACATGACGTTCATCGGGATGAGGAGTTGAGCCGCCGCCGTGAATGGCCCAGTCGAGCCCCGTATACCGCAATGCGACCCCGGTTGCAAACACGGCCAGAAGTAAAAAAGCAATGACAAGACGTTGTGTAGTGGATTCCATTTCCATTATGCCGTCAGGTGAGATTCAGATTTGGAATATAGCACCCGGACGGAAAGGTAAGAAAGGCAAGAAAGGGAAGAAAAGGACAAAAGAACAAGAAGCGCACAAAACATGTTTTTCTGTCTTGTGCGCCTCGGACGTTGCTACAAGGAGGCTGTAGAGACACTCTCATCCGGTGGACTTGGTGTCTTCTTCTTTCACAGGGCGTTTGGAGGCATCCCCCACACTAGATCGTCGCTCCGCGGGCTGGACATCGGCTTTGCCGACATACACAACGCCTTCCTCGATTTTGAGTTTGGAGGCCTGAATATCTCCGAACAGTTCGGCGGCGCTTCGAAGGTCAATCACATCCTTGGCGGTGATGTTGCCGTTGACTTTCCCCTCGACAATACCGCTTCCGACTTTAATTTCGGCTTTTACGCGGCCGGTTTTTCCGATGATGAGATATCCATCGGTGGCAATATCGCCCTCAAAGGTTCCTTCAATTTTGAGAGTGTTTTTAAATTTGAGAGTGCCCTTAAACTGGGTGTCCTCGCCCAAAGTGGTGTAGGCTTGCTCATCGCGGGGACGAGGCGAAGGGACAGTGGGAGAGGCCGGGGTCGGCGGCTGAGCGACTGATTGGGTGGAAGGGAAACTTTTCTCGCGATCACTACGCAATATGTCCACGTCTGGTGTACCCCCTATGGAGGATTAAGTTCCGGGTTGGGAGAGACTGGCGACTCTCTCCTGGAGAGCGCCGAGATACGACGCTTTTCTGAGTTAGATAGCAGATCACCCTTGTGCTGTCAACAGGAGTACCTTTCGGGGCGGGATTCGGGAGACTTTGGGGCATGTCAAAGATGCGGATGATGCACGCCTTGTGGAATCGGGGTGCGCTGATTATGATACAATTAAACCGACAGCCAGCTGGATACCCGGCAATGAACTTCCGGAAAATCACATGGAGCAGAACTCGAATTCCCATGCCGCCAGTGTTTGGGAAACCATTCTCGGGCAAAGTCCCGGCGAATTAGCAACGAGAGTCCGCCAGGCGGCCACAGAATGTCACGCCGCCATCGCAAAACTGACCGTTCGGGAAGAGGTCGATCCCCACCAAATCAGCCAATTACAGAATGAAACCAATGAACTGCTTTTGGAGGTCAATGAGGTAAAGAATCGCCTGATCTTCGCCGACGAACAAATCCGCAGCCTGTCCCTGGATTCCTCGGTGAGTCGATACCTGGAAATCGCTCAGCTGCTCGATAATGGCGCCACGGAAGTGGAGGAGTCACAACGGAATTTGCTGGAGGCGGAGCGCGAAAAGATTATCGGCGAGCGGGTATCTCTCCTGAAGAAGTTAAGCGATCAATTGCGAGCCTCTTTGACACTGCGATTGGAAATGATCCGACATTGGAAGATGCTGTTGAATGAGGCCATTGATATCTATACCCAATTCAAGGTAATCGTGCGGAACAGTCTGAAGAGACTGTGCGCTCTGATCCAGGATCCTTCCCTGCAAAACCTGGTCTCGGAAACCGTGGCCAACGATGAAACTCTACCGGCCGACCTGATTTCTGCCGCTCATCATCGAATCCCGAACGACTTGGGCGAAATCGACCGTCAGGCGTTGAAGGAGCTGCATGACCTTTCTGAAATTGAGGAGCGTTTGCAGGAGGTAAGAGAGTCCGCCGCCGAATTGGAGAACAGCGAATCGCTGGTCCGCCAGGAATTGCAGAGATCCTTGAAATCCGGCGAATCCTCCGAGCAGGCAGGCACCTCCCCCCGAACACTTATGAAGGGACTCCGCGCAATTGTTCAGAGCCAGAAGGCCCGCAAGAACGGTTCCAATGCCGCCGATTCCAATCGCCCACGAATGTTCGTCCGCAAAAAAGAATAGTCACACGGCTCGCTTCAGATCATCCGCTGAGATTCCTCCCATTCGTTCCTAAGAAAGTTCGCCCATCGACAGGCACAGAGGCCTGTCCCACCAGTAGGCCAGGCGTCTCTGCCTGGTTGTCCCACCAGGAGGCCAGGCGTCTCTGCCTGGTTGTCCCACCGGCAGGCCAGGCGTCTCTGCCTGGTTGTCCCTACTCGCTACGGCCCGGCTCTGCAAAGGCCATTCGGTTGTGGTATTCTATGAAACAGCTCTACTTCGCAGCGGATTTCTTGAAAAGAATATCTCGCCTCTCCACCTCGTCAATTTCTCTGCAGAACTCGACAAAACGGGCGTAGTCTTTGGGTTCGATCCGCTGGACAGGAACAAGCGCGCTTCTGCGAACATAAAGTTCATCTCCCT
>JAKQSI010000101.1 GCA_029570205.1 Candidatus Omnitrophota bacterium
GGCGGCTGGGACGAGCAGGCATTGACCGAAGATGCGGAAATGTCCATCCGGATTTATCAGGCCGGCCGCCTGATCAAATTCGTTCCTTATGCCGTGACCTGGGAACAGGAGCCGGAAACGCTGCGAGTCTGGTTCAAGCAGAGAACCCGGTGGGCACGGGGCAACAACTATGTGCTCCAAAAATATTTCATGCAGGTGTTCAGGATTAAGCCGCGCGTCGTCGGCCTGGAATTGTTTTATGCCATGGCTGTCTACTACATATTTTTTGTTGCGATCCTTCTTTCGGATCTTTTGTTTATTCTTTCCTGCGTGAATCTCGTCATGATTCCTGTCCCGGGACCCTACAAGGAGGTGTGGCTTTTCGCATATTTCCTCTTCATCCTGGAAATCGTGATTGCGCTTTCCCGTGAAAAGGAAGATACGCCTCTGAACATTGCGCTGATTGCACTGTCCTATTTTACCTACTGTCAGCTTTGGATTTTCGTTGTGCTCAAGGCCGCCTGTGACGATTTTATTCTGAAGCGGGAGCATGTCTGGGTGAAGACGCAGCGATTTCGAGTCTCGACTCCGAAGCCGTAGACACGCGTGTCATCGGGCGGGTGCAGGAATTTAGCGCATTGAGCTTCACAGCAGAACCGCAGTAAACGAATCCAGGCCGTCAGTCCATCCCAGGAGCGTTTGAACTTTTCCGCCGCCTGTTCATCGCGCAGTTTGAAGTTCTGAAAATTTCTGTTGTCGGAAATGTAGTCGATTCCTATGACCCTTCCCTTTATGCTCAGTTTCATGAGCTTGAACGGTATTCGAAATCCATGGGATCCGGCAAAAAGTCTGAATGCGATGTCCAGAAAATCCATCATCAGCAACCCTCGGCAATTGCCGCGGAATGTCCCGTGACCGTGCTTGACATCGAAAACGCACACTTCCTCCACGGCTTTCCTTTGCGCCGCCAATTCTCGATCGGTAGCCGCCATGGCGCGCAATTGCTGGAGCGCCCGATCGTAAACCAGAGTCAAACCGGGGCAATTGTCTGGAACAAGAGTTGATCGTCTGGATCAAAGAAATCAAATCGAGGGAAAGATCGGTCGTCGTTTTCGGCCGGCCGGGACAGTTTCTGGAACATTCCGTTTCCAGAACTGGGATCCTCGACGGTGGAAATGAATTCCACAGCAGGTATTTCAACCGCAAATCCGGCGTTTGGCTGTAAAATGCCTTGCACCCTTTTCGGCAAAAACTCGAATCGTGAGGCGATACCATGGCAGACATTGCAGGCAGCAACGGGCAGAGAACGGAATTCAAGGCTGTCGGGCGAGCCAATGTGCCCGGAAGGTTGTCGTATACGATTGCTACGGGAAGAGCCAAATACGGCAACGATGTCGTTGTCCCGGATATGCTCCATGCGAAATTCCTCAGAAGCCCGTATGGTCGGGTCAAAATAAAAAGCATGGATATCAGCCGGGCGAAGGCGCTGGAAGGCGTCGTCGATATTGTTACCTGGGACGATCCGGATGTTACTTCTATTAACGATGCCCTCATTCATCCGCCGGTCCACACCATGGCCGGAATTCACGGCCCTCTGATTCCGGGCGAAGCAGAGACGGAGGACGAGGAAATCGGAGCGGTCGTTGTTGCGGTGACACCGGAAATCTGCGAGGAAGCGCTCAGGCGGATCCAGGTGGAATGGGACGTGTTGCCCGGCATTGTGGACTGCCTGGATGGTCTGAAGCCGGATGCCCCGGTCATCAAACACGATCCCAAAGGCCTGGCGTCCAATTACGCCACAGGAGACGTGGAAGCCGGATTCCGGGAAGCCGACCGGATTATCGAATTCGACTGGTCTCACTCCCGCACGGCGTCCCACATACCAAATCCAAACGGAAGCGTCTCCTGGTGGGCGCAGGACCCCTGGAGCGTGGAAGGCCCCACGCTGTACATTGAGGGCGTCAGCCCCACATGGGGCGCATTTCAGCT
>JAKQSI010000107.1 GCA_029570205.1 Candidatus Omnitrophota bacterium
CGGGAGAATAATCTGACGATTACCGTTCATTACAGGATCGATCCTGTCTGTCCGTTTATCGAGAAGATCGCCGATATTCGAAATGTTTCCGACACGGAAGTTGTTCTGAAGGAAGTGATTCTTGAGCGCATGGAGTTTACCCCGGCCTTACAGTCCATCTATCCGCACAACGATCCGTCCCAAATGGAATGGCTGATCAATCTATTTCTTCGAGACCGGAAAGGCGGTTTCTATTGTGGAATTGAAACCCCCATTTATCGCCAGTGGAACAAGGGAATTTCCCCAAGCAGTAGTTGGCTTCAGCTGGAGTATTCACCGAATTGTGTTTTGCTTCCGTGCGAGTCCTATCAAACGGACCCTTCATTTTTGGGAGCCTATCGAAAAGAAGGGGTCTATGTGTTCAAGGAGCTGGGAAAACTACAGGCGGCAATGAACGATCCGCAGGCGATCTCCTCGGCATTGAGCCTTCGCCAGGAAGTCCTTGACTGGGGTGAGGTTTGGGGAATGCAGGATTTTATGAACGCGATTCAGCCGCCGCAGGAGTTTTACAAGCCCGGGTATTATGTGCGCGCGGTCGCCATGGTCGGCGGGCGACGAACGGGCGAGATGGATCCGAACGCCGGATTTCACATCGCTTTCGGTCCGGAGCATGTAGCGGGATCGAAAGCGTTTGTAGACGAGATTGCACAACTGGGGCGGATTCCGCATATTGAATGGGCAACCGAATGGTTCGGGGTCGGCGGATACACGAATCCGACTCCCGACCTTGTATTGGAGCGTGCGATGCCGGGTTCCCCAACTCCCGTAAATCCTTATTGGAAAGAGGTAGTCGATTATGCCCGGTCAAAGGGTATTCGCACGGGGATATTTGAAACCGTTACCCGGAATTTCGCAATGGAGAAGCGGGAGTGGAAGGTGCTTCAATCCGATGGGACCGCGTGGACCTGGGGCGATCCCGCCCACCCTGTGAACTGTTGGGGCAATCCTGATTATGCGAAATGGCGGCTGGAGATCACAAGCCGGGCCATCGAAGAAATGGACCTCTACATGGTCGCTTGGGACGCATTTGTACCCGCTGATTGGACTTGGCTCGGATGGCCGGACCTGAAAATGGAGTGCTATGCAACGAATCACGGGCATCTTCCCGGGGATATTCGCTACGCCGCCTATCGGAACATCCAATGGTTCCTGGATCAACTAAAGGAACGATATCCCAAAGTTGCGTTGCGGATTGCATCCGGCGCAACAACGGCTTATCCCTGGATTATGAAGAACCTGATTGAGTACCATCCGAACTTCTACGACGGGGAAACCGGTGCATCCTTTTGGCTGAGTTACAATTTCCGCTTCCTGCCGATGCGCAAATCAGGGATCCTCTTCTCCGCCTCGACGGATGAACAATTCCGATGGCTACTGTTGCGGTCGATTTCAACATCCGATCATGTCATGCTCTGGCCGGATGCGGTTCCCCTGGCCATTCGGAATAAAGCGTTTTGGGACCGCTGGCTTTCCTGGGCGGATGAACATATCGAGTATCTTCGCGTAGGACGGACCTTGTTCCGAGAACCTTGGGGTGACAAGGTCGTGGCCTCGATGCCGCCTGCGCTAGAGGGTCGCCTTCCTGCCCCCGAAAGCAGCCTCCATGGAACCGCGCACTGTATCGGCGACCATGGATTTCTTTTCGTTTTCAATCCATCTGGTGGGTTGCGGGTTGGACAGATTCCCGTTAATCACTGGCTTGGGCTGAGCAAAGGGGATTCATTCGATATCCGTATTCTCTATCCGGACGACAAGGTCTATGCAACAGGCA
>JAKQSI010000112.1 GCA_029570205.1 Candidatus Omnitrophota bacterium
GGGGACTACAGGTAAATGCCGCTGCCTGGATTGTTCGCCGCTATTGTTGCTGTCGGGAAGTTCCTCTTCTCCGGGACGGGCGCGTTTTTGCTGACGGTCGGATACACGGTCTACAGCCTTCTGAATCCCCCAAGGGTCAAGCAGAACGGAACGAAGAACCAGACCTTTCAGGATATTGGATATAACGCGGTTGGCCGAAATGTCGTATTGCCCTGTGTGATCGGGCGATACATCGTCTACCCGTCCTTGGCTTTTATCGGTAAGACATGGAATGCGCAGCGGTTGAAAGGGACGGTCGATGTTGCTCAGGGTGATGACAAGGCTGGGCGGTTCTGGGTAACCGTCTACTACGCCAAGTGCGCTTTCGCGATCAATGACGGCAAGGTCAGGCAGGTGGATCGGGTCTGGTTCAATGATTTCCCGATGGACGATTTTGAACTCGAACCGGAAGAGGGGGAATTGTTCCCGGCAGAGGGGGTCCCGGAAGATGAATCCGCGTGGTACGTGGTCCCTGGGACCAGCAACCAGACGGCGACAGCAGAGGCAGAAGAAGCAGGATTCTCCAGGGTTGTTCCGTACCGGCACACGGCATTGCTGGTCTGGTCCGGGGAACTCGGCGAAATGAACCGACTGCCCACGGTCGCGATGGAAGTGGTCGCCGATCAGGAGCAGATCTGCGAGAAGACCGGCAGTATCGACTCCGGCCTGGCGGCGGAAGATATCGGGGCCTGGTTCGGCTATGACGAAGAGACCGGCAAGGTGTGGGCCACAATTGGCGCGGGATCGTCTCGGACGAAACGCGGCATCGTGACCTTTGACCGGTTCGATGGATCCCCGACCTACACCGATCCGCCGTCGATTTTTGGCGATGCGGCTGTTTTTGGTGTGTATTGGGGCTATACCGATAAGGTGATCCTGGTCAGTGACGTGTTCGATGGAAAACGGTTCTTTGCCACGGGGCGGCACGGGGATACCGCGTCGAGCAGTTGGGTCGTTGATTCCGGTCCCTCCCTTTCGGCAGAATCCATCGGGGGATGGGCCTTTGATCCGTACCAGGGCGTTCTGTTCCTCTACTTTTCCACCAGCAAGAAGATCCTGGCCTACGATGTGAATGAACAGGTGTTCTCGACCCTGGACGTGTCGGGGAGTTTTGTGGATTTCTCCGCTTTCGTGGCCCTGTTCTTCGACCATGAATACAAAAGGCTCGCGTTCGCATACAAGAACACGGATGGGGATCTGGTGCATGTTGACGTGGAGATTGAGGAATCCTCCGGGGCATGGGCGATCTCCAGCACGGACAGCACAACGATCAACGCAGTGACCACCTGGGGCGGTGCTCCGGACACCCTCAAGGGCCTTGGGCGGGTTGGGGAACTGTGGACCACTTTCGATATCACCAATAAGCGGCAGTTGCTCTACACGACAACCGACGAGGCGGACGTCGCTCCTGGGCCGGATTCCTATTACGCATTCAGTACGGATGCTGCGAAGGACCCCACGAGTCTCCTCACCCGGTCACAGATCCTCACGGGCAG
>JAKQSI010000010.1 GCA_029570205.1 Candidatus Omnitrophota bacterium
CCTCCGAGCGGGCAAGGACCACTATACCCGAATTATCCGAACAGGGAAGACTCGAACCAAACCGAATTCCCTGTCGCCAGGATGAAAAATGTGTTACCCATGTCCCCGAACACCTGTTACCTATGTCTCCGGCCCAAACAATGCTTGGAGAGGGGGTGAGGACGGACAGCAATCGGTCAATTTGTGAAATTCGGTGGAAAGCCTCCGTTGTAAATCTTTCCGTCTATTACCAGATTTCGCGTTACCGACGAGTCTCCTCCATACCAATAGATATCTCCCCAGCTGACAAGCCCGTTGGTCGAAATGTAAGTATTCTTTGTTCCGTTATTCCGTTGAACACCTGTGAACGGTTCGGCAGACCACAGGCCGTCTTCCAACAGATCGGGCGCCCGAGAGAAAATCATATAGGCCACATTCTTAGTACCGCGTTGGTAGACCCCTGTTTCATACGATGCGGGATAATCCTCCGTGGAGGTCATCGTTCTATCTTGAAAGGGATCCTCTGGAACGGAAGAAAGATAAGCAAGGGGGGCCGTCAGAAAGAACAATCCGCAACTGGATCGGACCCGTGTGCCGGTGAAGATGTCATCCTCGGACTCCGGCGGATAGGTGTTGTTGTCCAGGTAATACATTTCATGCGCCTTGGCGATCGCGCTGATGTCGGATTGCACGCGAGAGACTTTCGCTCGGATTCGCGCATTCATGAAATTCGGGACCGCAATCGCGGCCAGGATTCCGATGATGGCGACGACAATAAGGAGTTCGATCAGGGTAAATCCTTGTTTTCCGTGAAGGTCCAACATTGTTGTTTTCGCTCCTTTTCTATGGATTTTATGCCGCGTAGCCGGCGGAGAACCTATGGATTTCCGCCCCGTATAACCCCGGCTCTGTGACCGGTCGGCAGCGAAATTCCGTGCCGGATACCCTTTCCTCAGTATACAGCTTTTGAATTTGCTGTGTCAATCAGCTGAAAACCACGAGTGTATGACATAAGTGCACTTAAGCGGGTCAGGCGGTGGTAAGGGAAGCCCAACAGTCTTCTCATTCGCGAGACACCGCCGCAATGTGATGATGCCATTCGCCCCCCGTACGGTCCACCGCATGCCCGACCGTTCCAGACGTTGCCCGATCACCGTGTTGCAACCGGCTTCCACGACCCCCGATCCGACAAAAAAACCCGGCTATTGATGGGACGCAGTGATCGCGGAAGAATCCCACCCTGACTCTCCCTGTAAACGGGGAGGGAGAAGCGAACCGTCATTCCGGCGAAAGCCAAAACCCAGCGCCCACGGGCGGGACGCCCGTGCGATACCTTATGCTGCACTATCCCGGCAAGATGCCGGCGCCACCCCTTTCTTCATCATAGCCATCCACTGATCCCAATAATCATGGTTCAGACGGTTTTTCCCTCCTCCACACCTGCGTCAGCGGGCAGACGGCCCCGTAGCAGGGATTCCAGGCGCGGAAGCCGAGGAAAAGATGCGGATGGTCGAATACTTTGACTTGTTCATACCCGGATTGCTTCAGAACGGAACTCAGCGAATCCCGCGCGTCCGGCAGCGGCTGAACACGCCCAAACTGGCAAATCATCCAGTCCGGGCGCTGTTGAGTAATCGTGTCAACATCTACTTTGTGGAAAATAATCAAACTATATCGTTCGAAGGGGAACGGCGGTGTATGCCAGAGAACCGGCTTGCCCTCCGGTATTCCCACGGCCGCCCCTGCAGGGATTGTATCCGCGATCCACTTTCCAGCCCGATTTCTGTGCTGTGTATCCAGGACAAACGCCGAGGAAACCTGTCCCGCCTGCATAAGGATCACAAGCGCGCCGGCACAAATCAAAGCAACCTGTACAGACCGCCGTCGAACCCGCTCCAGAAGAAACTCGAATCCGGAGCCTGCAACCACACACAGGTACGGGATCAGCGGAACGACAAATCGCGGATGTCCCATCAGAAGTCCCAGAACGAGTACCGACACCACAGTGGCCACAGTAAAGGTCTCGCGACGACACACCAACCCCACCGCCAGCGCCACGCACGCCACAAATCCCAATGCCCCCGGCAGGCCGACTAACATGGACAGCAGCTTGGAAAGACCCGGTAATCCGTAACCCCACCCGGAGCCGGATGTATGTTCGCGGTACAGATCCAACACATTATGCCACGAGTAAATGAAAAATGGATTACTTAAAAGAAACCCGACAACAATCGGCAGGCACAGAAAAAAAGACAGCCGATAGAAATCACGGCGAAAGAAACCGATTCGTATCCCGACCCACACCAGGGCAAACACCAGAACAATTCCGCTGACTACAAACGCGCCGATACCGAGACCCAACACAAACCCGGCGGCAAGAACCCATCCCCATGGTAGAACCGTGCGTTCCGTACGCTCCCATTCCATCCCGGCTTTGTCTAATAGCGCCACGGCTAACAGATTCAGAAAAGCCGCATAGACATTCGGCTTGGCAATGTGGCTGTATGTAACAACTGACGGGGAGAACAAAAAGAAAGTCGCCGCCAGGAGGCCGATCCGCCGCCCCCACTTTCGTTCAACCCAGAGGTAAAGGATCACGCCGCTCAGGACAGCGGCGAGAGCGCCCAGCAATCGGCATGCCGCAAAAACCCGTGCCAGTTCATCCGGATGAAGGAAGTAATAATCCAACTGCCGAGACAGCGGGAGCAGACCGCTAACCATGCCGATCCCCAATACAACCGCGAGCGCGTAATAGTAGCCTCCGCCGTACCGGTACTCATTCGGGTCGAAATCGCCGCGCAGGGGATTCATGTTCGCCAAACCACTGAGGGTCTGCTGTTCGTCCGGGTCTCCGGTACGAAGCAGGTAAGACCGCAGGCTGTTCAGCATTCCCGGTTCGGGTATGACCGACGGGTCTCCCTGTGTGGGCGGGAAAACAGAGACCGTGGGTCTTTCGTTTTTGTGGATGGCCGATGGGCGCACGGTATCCGAGTTATCGACCCATTCATACAGTTCATCCCGCGCCCGGACCATCGGTATTGTCAATTCCCGAATGCGCTCTTCCGATCCGAATACCAGTAATGACCGTTCCAGGTTGGGAGTTCCCCAATCCAGGACGGTGAAATGAAGCGATATCCCTGCGCAAAGCAAGAGCCAAAGCAGTGGATTTTTGAGAGAATGCAACGGATTCATCATACCTATTCTGTTTCTACAAACTCCTCTCCTTTACCCTAACTCGTCTCCCAGAGGAAGAGAGGAAAGATCTACACCCGGATTTCTTCCGACATCGGACACCGATGCCCAGTGAGCGAAGATTCCTGTCGAGGCCGCGATAGCCCCGACGGTATAGATGGATTGGTGCAAGAATTCTCTACGTTTCATGGATGGACTCCGGCTTGCCCCAGACATTGTTCCTCAAGCGCCCGACAATAAATCGCCGATCAAACGCTGTCAACAACAAGGGGGACTGACCACCGCATTGGGTGCGTGGATGTCGGAATGCCCTCTTCTCTACTTATACAAAAAAAGAGGCCGGCTCACGTTGTGAATTGCCCGGGGTAATTGGGAGACTTGCGTCACGGTTCGGTCGAATTCCGTCTTGGGAACACATTCTCCGCAAAGGCAATCAGCTTGCTCACGGTCTGGATTCCATAGCGGACTCCCAGGATGGCGCGTCCCCCAACGGCCAGGAAAGTCGGCACGCCGAACACCTCAAACTGAGTACAGACAGCCGGGTTCTCATCTGCCACGCAATACCACCCCTCAACATCGGCGTCCATCTCCTCAAGCGCGGTTTCCAATTCGTTCAGCATACGACCGGACTTAAGATCCGCACGGTTGATGAATAGAATAATCGCACTGCATTCCTTTTCCTGGAACTTATGCAAATTCATATCGTTCAGTTCATTTATGCGAATGCTTTCCATTTGATGCGATTCCCTTGATGTCAGTCATATTGATTACAATTTAATTATAGAGCAATAGTCGTGCCATTATAGATACTATCTATGGCATTATGTAATATAACATTGCATCACTACGTTCCCCGCCTCAAACCGAGTTGTAAGCCATTACATATCAGGTAGTTATATTTCTCAATTCCGGCAGATGCCCCATCGTCGGTATGGTAAGGTTCAAAAACAGGCCGAAGTAGGTTGTCTCATACTGAGACTCCGTATCAGAAAGATACAGTGCGTGAAATGAGTTCCAAGAAAAAGCGAAGGTTACTGTGCGGGAAAATGGCTTATCGGAATATATCTAGTCTAATGAGACAGTTCCGTTTAAAGAATTAAGAATTAAAAATTGAAGAAAAGAAGGTGGACAAAGGGGGCAAAGAGCGGGCTTTCCCAGTGGGCAATCCACAATCCGCAATCTACAATTGGTCCGCCCGTGCCGGTGACGGAATCGAACGAATTACCGGATTGACTGAGCTCAGTACTCACATTCACGTGCCGCTTCCGCATAGATTCGAAGATTTTCGGGCGGGGTTTCAAAGAAATGATCCGAGGCCGACAGGATGTATCCGCCATCTTGCCCGAATCCCTCGAACAGCCGTCGGACCTCGGCGCGGATCTGGGCGGGCGTTCCGTATGTCAGGATATTCAGCTGATCCATGCCGCCGATCATCGCAACTCGTCCGCGGTACACATCGACTACCTTACGCGGGTCAGTGATATTCCCGCCCATGCCCGGCGGCGAGAGGGTTTCCGAGACGTCTGTCTCGTTCTCCAGAATGAGGTCAAGGATGTGCATCATGCCGCCGCAGGTGTGGTAGGTGCAGATATGCCCGGCATCGTGAACAGCGCGGTGAATCGCGCGATCGTAAGGAAGGCAGAACTCCCGATGCAGACGCGGTGAAATCAGTGTGTCGCTGCTTGCGCCGCCTCCGGTTTCAATCAAATCAAAATTCGCTCCTTTCAGGGATTCCTCAACGAACTGCAATTTCTTTTCGAGCAGAATCTTTAGAAATTCATGCACCCAATCCGGGTGATCCTCCGTTTCCAGAATCAGCCGGTCGGTCTCGATCAGGCAGCAGGCATGTTGCCAGCAACCGGCCTGGTCGCCCCAGACAAATCCGCGAAGAATTCCGGCATCGCCCACCTCGTCGCAGGCTGCTGCGATCTTCGCCCGGTCTAATCTGGCGACGGGCATGTATTTGCGAATCAACTCGATATCCTCATGCCGTTTGACAAGATATTCGGTGATCCAGGTGGTTTTCCGGTCACCGCCGGTTTTGTAAGTCAGTACGCCTTCGGGGGTAGTGATCGTATGATGAAGGATTTTGTTGTTGGGATTGGGATCGATTACCTCGATTTCTTCGCGCCACTGGGGAGTCTGAACAATGTATTGTTCCGCATCAGGAATCCAGAACTGTCCCATAGCCTCGAAGTACTGAATGGCGGCATCCATTCCGGTCATGCGAAACGCGGTGAGCGGATCGACCCCGCCCATGTAACGGTCCAGGTGGAATTGCTGCCACTGGTGGATGGTAACCGGTAGGCAGTCCGGTTTTTCGCGGTGCAGGGCACGCATCATGCGTTCTTTCGAGGTCATGGCGGTCCTCCATTCAAAAGAGTCGGCGTATTGTAACATAGCTTGCCTTACATCCTTGAAGGAGACCCGCAGATGAAAGTTTTCCTTTTCTTTTTTTCGGTTGTTTGTGTGTATAGTCCGGTTGTGTATGGACAGAATAGTCAAAGTGGGCTTCGCGGACACCCGGCAACGGCAGGTGAATCGTCGGTTTCCGGTTTGACAGCGAATCTTCTGAGCCGTCCGGCGGCTGTGGAGGCATCCGAATTCATTGCGCCGGGAACCGGATTTCATTTGATTGACGCTTTCGTTGTGGAGGATTCCATTTTGGTTGACGGCGAGGAGATTTGGCCGATGTTGCCGCAGGGTTACGGGATCCTGCTGGATGCCGGACGAGGCGTGGTGATGGCGCAGGATCAGAAATTTTATGCAGTGGTCCTGTTGTACTCCCTGGAGGGGGAATCGAGAATCATTGCCAGGGAGAGACCGGATTCGAAGTATGCGTTCGAACTCGGTATTCTGGGATTCTCGCAGGGAATCTTGATTCTTCGGGCCGACGATTACGTCGAGCGTCGTTGCATTCTGATTCGCGTTACCGGCGATTGGGGGGAGGAAATTGAAGCGCCGAAAGTCATTCCATCCGCCGATCTCAACCAGGACGGAAAGATCAATTCGAAGGATCTCCTGAGATTTCAGGGGTGGTGGCACCGGCAGGGGATGTAGCGAGGTTCTCGGCTACTTGTTCGGCAGGATGATGACCTGATCGGGGGGAATGGATACGGAGATGTTTCCCTGGAGAAGTTGATTTCCCCGTGTGATGCGGTAGATGAAGAGATCGCTGTCGAAGAGGCGGATTGTGTATGCGGTGAATGCTCCTCGGAACTCCGTTGCAATAATGGTGGTTTCCCAGCGGTTGCCATGTCGGGAGGGGCTGGTGAGGCTGTCCTCGATCTGAAGGGACTCAGGGCGCAGAACCACACTGACCGTATCGCCTGAATGATCGGGAACCGGCGGTCCGAGGATGGTCTGATTGGTTCCCTGAATGGCTAACGTGCTGGAACGTCGGTCGGACTCGATGATTCTCCCATCGAGCAGATTTGTATGTCCCATGAATCGTGCCACAAATTCGTTGACCGGTGTGAGGTAGACATCCACAGGAGTTCCGATCTGCTGAACCGTCCCATCCCGAAGAACGGCCAGCCGGTCGGAGAGCGCCAGGGCCTCCTCCTGGTCATGGGTGACATAAACCGTTGTGATTCCCGATTCATGAACCAGGTGACGAAGCTGGGCGCGTGTTTCTGCACGCAGTTTTGCATCGAGGTTCGAAAGAGGTTCATCGAGCAAGAGGACATTCGGGCGGATGACCAGGGCGCGCGCCAGGGCGACCCGCTGCTGCTGACCCCCGGAGAGTTCCCGGACGGAACGATTCTCCAGTCCGGTCAGCTGGACCATTGCGAGGGCGGCCTGGGTTCTTGCGGCGATTTCGACCTTCGGCAAGTGACGGGCACGGAGTCCGAACGCGATATTTTCCCCGACAGTTATATGCGGAAACAGTGCATAATTCTGAAACACCATGCCGGTGTTCCGCTCGTTTGCCGGGACTTGCGTCATTTCCCGGTTGCCGAAGTGGATCGTGCCGGTATCCGGTACTTCAAATCCGGCGATCATCCGCAGAATCGTTGTTTTTCCACACCCGCTTGGGCCGACCAGACTGAAGAACTCTCCCGCACGGATGTGCAAGCTGAGATTCCTTACTGCGACAATCTCGCCGTAGCTTTTCGACAGATCGGTTAGACGGACATCACTGGCCATGGGCGATGTATGTTCTTCCGATTCGACGGATTCGAAATCAGGAGCGATGCATCCATCGCCCCCTGCGTGTATGCGTCATTCCTCTATGGGATTTTCGGCCTCTATCTCCGTTAAAGCCCCCTCGAAAACCTCCAGCCCTTCTCGCAACGCCTCTTCGGAGATACACAACGGCGGATTGATTTTAATCGTTCCGCCTCCCGGTCCGACAGGGGCGAACAACATCACGCCTTTCTCGACACATCGTTGAACGACTTGTGATGCTGTGCCTGGATTCGGGTCTTTCGTTCCCGCGCGGGTGAACATAACTCCTGCCACCAGGCCTTTTCCCATCACTGCGCCGACAACTTTCGTGTGGCGTTTTTGGATGGCGTTCAGAGTTTCGTGCAGGATCGCCCCCAAGAGCGCCGACTGCCGAACGAGGTTTTCTTTCTCTATTCTCTCAATACTTGCCAGCGCGGCCCGACAGCAAAGCGGATTGCCGGAATGGGTGCTGGTCATTTCCCCCGGACCGTACAGGTCCATGACATCCTTTCGACCGATGACCGCCGACAGCGGCAGGCTACTGCTGATTCCTTTTCCCAGGCAGATGATATCCGGCACGATTTCGTAATGTTCGAATCCCCAGAATGTTCCGGTGCGCCCGAACCCGGCCTGGACCTCATCGAGAATCAAGAGGGCATTGTGTGTGTCACACCATTTTCGTAATGCCTGCATGTAGGCTTTGGGGGCAAAACAACCCATTCCGCCCTGGAAGGTTTCGGTAATCACTCCGCAAACCGTCTCAGGCGATATTCCCTGTTCGGCCAGGCTTCGCTCGAACGCCGAGAAATCCGTGTCGGTGTTCCGCCAGCCATCGGGGAAAGGAACTTGAACGAAACCGGGGATTTGTTCTCCAATCCACTCCTTCAGCGCCGGAGTGCCGCCCATGAGCTGCGCGCCGAGTGTCCGCCCATGGAACGCATTTCGGAACGACACCATCACGATTTTCCTGTCTCCCCCGACCTT
Source organism: Candidatus Omnitrophota bacterium (assembly GCA_029570205.1). Classification (GTDB taxonomy): domain Bacteria; phylum Hinthialibacterota; class Hinthialibacteria; order Hinthialibacterales; family JAKPRU01; genus JAKPRU01. The sequence continues at coordinate 8,326 of JAKQSI010000010.1, forward strand.
CCTGCCGCAGGTCCTTGCCAGTTTGAGCGCACATTCTGTCGATTCTGCGCCGGTTGTCAACAGAAAAACCTTCTCAAGCGGTGGCGGAACGAGGCTGTTGAGTTTCCGAACCAGGTCGATGCGGGCCTGGTTTGGGAAGCAGTAGCTGTGCAAGAGGCCGTGGTCGATTTGATCCCGCAGGCTTCGAATGATCTCCTCAGCCGAGTGCCCCGCGTTTGTAACCAGAACGCCGCTGGAAAAGTCGATCCATTGATTACCATAGGCATCCCAGACCGAAAAGTCTTTCGCATGATCCCAGATAATCGGCGGTTGCCCGCCCATGGATCGTGGCTCACAGGACGCCATTTCCTTCAGGAGAGGGATGGTGGCCGGAACCGGAATCGGAGTCTGAATGGTTCGAAAGATCGTGGAAACGAAAGGAACATTGCGCGATATCAATGAAGTCTCGGAATGCATGGTTTCTCCCGGAACGTATCCATTTAAAATGAAAAATCGATTTTGTGTAAATTGATGTTACGACAGCCTGCGCCTGTGCGGTAGAGCGGTCAGGATGTTCACGACAATCTCCGGGAATGTAGACTGGGGCGCATGGTTCGGGTATTCTTATTTGGATTTCACTAGAGGGATGGAGGGTCCGGCTCTCCGAGTGTGAATGCAGGCCGATGGCTAAGAAACCGATCTCACGTGTCCGAAAGAAGTTTTTTCCCGGCCAGGTGTTGGTGAAAGAGGGGGAGATCAGCGGTTGGGCGTTTTTGATTCTGAACGGGCGGGTTTCAGTCACCAAGAAAGTCGGCGGGCGGGATCAGCTTCTTGCGGAACTGGGCGCAAACGACCTGGTCGGCGAGATCAGCGTGATTGACCGCAAGCCCCGCACGGCGACAGTCACTGCGATGACCGAGACCGATGCCCTGATGCTGAATCTGACCAACCTGCCGGAGGTTATGCGCGATCATCCCGATACGGCCATCGTTCTGTTCCGTTCTATGGCGAACAAACTTCGCCTGGCGAATGAGAAGGTTCTGCGCAACTATTCCCCAGAAGAAATTTCTTTCTGGAATCGATTGCTGACTTTAACCCGCCTCTGGCTGGATGCAACGGAATCGAATGTCGAGAGTCGCACCCCGGTCGATCTTCGCGAGAAGATCCGCATTGTGTTCGACATCAGCGCCGAACAAGCGCAGTCTCTGATCAACCGGATGATCGCCGCCGGGATTCTCGGCGATTCCTCCGAGGCCAAAGGCATGGCTATTCAATCGGAACGGCTCGATCAGTTCCTGGAGATCTATCGTCTGCTTTATGCGGAACAACAGAGCAAGATGAAACTCACTCTTTCGGACTTACAGGTTTCGCGGGTCATCCTGGGGGTCGTTGAACGAACATTCGGCAAGGTAACCGAATCGCACGTCGTTCTCCCTGCACTGGAACTGAAAGAAGAGGTTCTGAATACGGATCTGTGGCCGAGTTATTCGGAGCCGGAACGAGAAAGATTGTGGGAGGATTGCATCCTCCGCCTGACCCGGCACGGATTGGTCGGCTGGCGGCATGAGGAACGGTCCGAGATTATTGTGCTGATCCGAGAAATGATGAATCTGTTGACACTTGGCCTGGAGCCGGGTGGCGTTTTCGATCAGACCTGCGGGATTCTCACCGGAAAGAAGAAGTGATCTATTTTTGGAAATCTCGTTCTTTGTATTGCCAAGCCACAGGCTGGAAGCCTATGCCACCCAGAGACTCCCTCACCCAAACCCTCTCCCCGGAAAGAGAGGGAGAAGAGGGTGGCGCCGGCATCTTGCCGGTGACTTTGCCGGTACGGATCAGGTCGAATTGATGGAAAGAACTTTCGCATTTCGAACTGTGCCGAGAATCCTGTTCGGAGTCGGCTCGCGCAGACATCTTGCAGAGGAGGCGGCGAAACTCGGCTCACGTGCGTTTTTTATGGCAAGCCGCACTCCCTTGGAACGTGGCGATCTGGATGATTTGCTTTCAGCCTTGCGAGAGAAATCCATCCGAGTTGAGGTCTGTCCCGGACCTGTTGGGGAGCCGGAACTGGCGTATGTCGAGCAGGCACGGGCACAATGCCGGGAAGCCGGCTGCGATGTGGTGATCGGGATCGGCGGCGGCAGTGTTCTGGACGCCTCCAAAGCAGTTGCGGCGCTGGTTCATGAGCCTTTCACGGTTCGGGAGATTTTCGACGGTCAGCCTGTGACACAGGCCGGAGTCCCGTTTATTGCGCTTCCCACCACGGCAGGAACCGGATCCGAGGTAACACCGAATTCCGTTCTTAGCGACCCGGAGCGTCTCATCAAGCAGAGTATCCGTGGAGAAACCTACTGGCCGCGATTGGTTATCAATGATCCCGAATTGACCATCAGGGTTCCGACCCAAGTGAAAATCTGGAGCGGTGCGGATGCGCTGGTTCAGGCGGTGGAGTCATTTACATCGCTTGGCTCCAATCACCTGACCGATGCGTCGGCATTCGAGTCTTTTCGATTGCTTGTCGGAAATATGGAGAAGATCGCCCAGGGAACTCAAGAAATCGAGCCGCATATTGCCATGGCCGATGGGAGTATGTTGGCCGGGATTGCATTGGCAAATGCGCGATTGGGAGCGGTTCATGGCGTGGCTCATCCGATGGGCATTCGATATCGAATCCCGCATGGTCTCTGCTGTGCAATTCTGCTTCCTCCGGTCATGCGGTTCAATGAGCCGGTTGTCCGGGAGAAATACGAACGGCTCTCGGCAGTAGTTCAGGCTCCGGTGATCGAATGGATTGCGGACCTCTTTCGGCGTATGGGAATCCCGCCGGATTTTCGCGGCTACCGCATCCCCAAGTCCGACATGGACATGCTTATTCAGGAAAGCCTGCCGTCGGGGTCTCTGAAAGCGAATCCGCGCCCGGTGTCTGCGGCGGATCTCACGGAGATTTTGCGCGCAATTCTGCCGGACTGACTTTCCAAGAACGACCGTTTTCCATTACCATTTACAGATATTCTCCATCTTTTTCTTTTTCTGAGGTGAATTATGGCCCGTCCGAAATCGTTCGAATGTCATGTCATTTCCAATACGCATTGGGACCGGGAGTGGCTCTACAATTTCCAGGAAACCCGCATGATGCTGGTCCAATTTATGGACAAGCTGTTGCATATTCTGGATGTGGAGCCGCGGTATCACGCCTATTTGCTGGATTCGCAGACTATCCCGCTGGAGGATTACCTGGAGGTTCGTCCAGAAAAGGAGGAGACCATTCGGAAGCATGTCTCATCCGGGCGACTCCAGGTCGGTCCCTGGTACTGCTGCCCGGAGGAGTTTCTGGTGAACGGTGAATCGCTGGTACGCAACCTGGTGGTCGGGCATCGGGTTGCCGAGAAATTCGGACGAGTCAATAAGGTCGGTTACAGCCCGTTTTCGTACGGACAGACCTCCCAGATGCCGCAGATTTACCAGGGATTCGGGATTGACACGATTCTGTTCTATCACGGTATTCAATTCACGGAATCGAAGTCGGAGTTCTGGTTTGAGAGTCCCGATGGGTCCCGCTCGTTTGCCTCACGAATGGGGAGTTTTGCTCGGTACAATTTCTTCTTCCATGTTTTTCGGCCCGTGGTGTATGGGACAGAAATCAACGAGCGCACATACTCTTACAAAAGCGGCGGAATGCCTTTCCATCTGTGCCGGATGGGTCGCCATACGGGGCATCATTTCCTGGTCGATCCCGTTCGAGGGTTCAACAAGGACCGGATCAAGCCCTCGCTGGATCATCTGAGGGAATTGGAAAAAGAGCGATGCACCTCGCGGTATCTTGCCTATATGATGGGCATGGACAGCACGGAACCGGACCTCTCGGAGATTCGGATTATTGAAGAAGCGCAGAAACTGGACCTGGAAGATACGATTCTCCACAGCAGCCTGGAGGAATGGATCAACAAGGCACGCAAAGAAGCGCAGGGTCTGGTGGTTCTGAAAGGCGAGCGGCGCACCCCGCGTCTGCTCGGAACGAGATACCATCTCTATGGCGATGTCACCTCCGCACGCACCCGGATGAAACGGAAAAACGCGCTGGCGGAGATGGCTCTTCAGCGTGGTGCAGAACCGTTTGCGACTATTGCCTCCATTCTGGGATGTGAGTACCCACGCACATTATTGGATCTTGCCTGGAAATATCTTCTTTCCTGCCATCCTCATGACAGCATCGCCGGGGCCGGAGTGGACCAGATTGAGCGAGATGTCCACAACCGGCTGGAACAATGCCTCGGCATTGCAGAAGGGCTTCAACGCTATGCCTTCCAGGACATTCAGTTGCGGATCGACAACTCCGATTTCACCGCCGACCAGATTGCACTGACCGTTTTCAATCCGTCGCCATTTGAACGATCCGAAGTCGCCACGGTGGTGATTGACCTGCCGAAAGAACTGGGAATCGATCAATTTACGATCCACGATGCCGAGACGGATCAACGACTGGATCGCTGGGAATTCGCCCGGTACGAAATGGAGCCGGTGGTTCGTCATCTGGGCGATGCCACGATGGAGATGCCCGGTGTTCGGACAGAGGTTCATGTTGCATTGGAGAACATCCCCGCATTCGGGTATAAGACGCTGAAAATTGTTCCGCAGAAACTGGCGAACCGGCTGCATGGTTCCCTCGTGGACGGCCACAATTCGATGGAAAATGAGCATCTTCGCGTGAAGATTGAAAACGACGGGACTTTGACCGTGTTCGATAAGGAAACCGGTCACACATTCACCGGCCTGCATCGATTCCAGGATGACGGCGAGGCGGGGGTTGCCTGGCAGCATGTCCATCCGGCTTACAATTCGGTTATCTCCAGTCACGGTCATGCAGCGAGAATCTCCCTGGTGGATGGGGGGCCGCTGTTGGCGACGTACCAGGTAGATATCACGATGCGAGTTCCCAAATGCCTGGTTGAGGGCCGTGGCGATGAGGTCCGACGCCTGGATGGCAACGGCGATGATGCCCGCAGATCCGAGGTGTTGGTGGATCTGCCGATCAGTTCCTTTATCACGTTACGTCGCGGATCGAAAATGGTGGAGATTGTGACCCGATTCAACAACCAGGCGGATAATCACCGGCTGCGCGTTGTTTTCCCGACTTTCCTGGATGCCGATCATTCCAGCGCAGAGGTGGCTTTCGATGTAGTGGAACGCCCCATCGAGCGGGACCCGTCCAGTGTGTGGTACGGCCAGGACAACCCCACGCATCCTCAGCATCGGTTTGTGGATGTCAGCGATGGGAATGTCGGCCTCGCGATTCTCAACGACGGCCTGCGCGAATATGAGGTCACCGACGATCAGGAAAAAGCGATTGCCGTAACCCTGATGCGCGCTTTTGAAATTGCGCTTGCGACGGTGAGTTGGCGTTGGGAACGTCACCCGGAAATGCGACTTTCGCAGTCCCCCGGCGAGCATGAATTCCGCTATGCGATCTATCCGCACGCCGGGACATGGTGCAAGGCCAATGTGTATGAGCAGGCCGAACGGCTCACCACTCCGATGGAAATCGCCCAGGTCGGGCCGCACGCCGGCGATCTGCCCAAGAGCGTTTCATTCTTTAAAATTGAACCGAAAACGCTTATTCTTTCCGCAATGAAACGGGCAGAGCGATCTCAGCAGGTTGTTCTGCGCCTGTTCAATCCGACCGACAAGACGGTTCAGGGGACCATTCAGTGTTTCCGGAAAATCAAATCTGCCGAGTTGCTCAATCTCAATGAGGAGTCGGTCAAGAAACTGGCGGTCGGCGGCGATAAAAACTTGGTCAATATCTCGGTTCCGAAAAAGAAAATCTTCACAATCGGCCTGATGATCGCCGATGATGGGGAAATGACTCGATGAATACAACGGCAGAATCATCCCAATCCGTAGCCACGCCGAGGGATCTGCGATCCTTCGGCTGGCTGGTTGGCGGCGTGCTGCTTGCGCTGGCGGGCCTCTTGTGGTGGAGGGGGCACGGGATGGCGCGGGATGCCGTGGGTGCGCTGGGTGGCGCGCTGGTCGTGTGGGGGACGGTGTGGCCTTCAGTTTTGCGTGAGATTCATGCAGGCTGGATGCGATTTGCGCACGGATTGGGCTGGTTTAACACCCATCTTCTGCTGTCGTTGTTTTACTACGTGGTATTATGTCCTGTAGGGTTTGTCATGCGTCTTTTCGGTTGGGACCCATTGGATCGAAAGTGGTCGTCCGAGCAGTCCTCTTATTGGATTGTAAAGAAGGAACAACGCGCCAGAGACCATTACGAGCATCAGTTCTAGGGTTGTGTAGACGGATATTCTTGACAGCAGCGTCGTTGGGAGCGAAGTGTGGCAATCTCGCCGTTTGAACGTGCAGGCCTGAGATCGCCACGTCGCCGCCCTTCGCAGACTCCGGGCGGTTTCTCGCGATGACGGGGTGGGTACGGTCTCGGTAGACCACGCTTTCTTCACCCAATCACCGGTACCGCTGGAGTCGCGTTCGCGATGACGTGACTCTGTAAAGGTGGTTATAGGATACCAGGGCGTGTTTCAGGAGTTATTATGGCGAAATCCGAGTTTATCAGAGAATTCTGGTTGTTTCTCAAGACCAATAAGAAGTTTTGGCTCTTACCGATTGTTTTGTGCTTATTGGGATTGGGGCTGCTGATTGTTTTGACTCAGGGGTCTGCCCTCGCTCCGTTCATCTACACGGTATTCTGATGCCCGGAAGCGGAGTCGGGTTTTCTTGCCAGGCAGAGAAGCGAGACACCGAACGGGAACCGTGAAACGCTCAACCATTTCGCCTCCTGGGAGAAAACACAGGTAAGAAGGTCATTCAGCAAACCAGGTCCTGTCAGGGAGAAGTCCGACGGTACTTCGGAACGATCGGTGGAGAGATCCCCCATTGTACCCAGATCTCTGCCTCCCCACATTCGTCGGCCCAATCGTATGAGCGCCGCAACCGGGAACAGGATCGTGTTGAAGTAGGTCCGATAGAAGATCTCCAGGCCGCAGTCCCCCATCTTGCCCTCGAGTTCACCGATGCGGTAACGCCGCAGATGATGACTGATCAGATCGTGGTTCCCCCAAAGCCACGGATGGACCGGAACGGTTGCGCACAAGATACCTCCAGGACGAAGCGCCCGAAATGCCTCATGCAAGACCCCCCGGTCATCCGGCACATGCTCCAGGATATCGAATAAAGTAACCAGATCGAGCGACCGATCCGCGACCGGCAAATGCTCCGCTCCGGCCTGAATCAGATCGGGGAGGGCCGATTTGGCGAATGCGGGGAGATATTCGGAAACCGCTTCTCGCGCATAACGCAGGGCTTCTGCGCTGCGGTCACAGCCCACGGCCCGCCCCAGGGGGGCAAGATGCGCCAGCATCACTCCGCAACCGATTCCTACATCCAGGATTCGCCGGTGAGGATTCGGAGGAATGAGGCGGTTGAACAGAGTCAGAATGATCTTGCGTCGCCCAATGGACCACCAATGGGTTCGATCGACAACAGCATATTCCTTGTAAAAATCCGGTTGCACGGCTATTTCGCAAATCAGCAGGATGGAGAAGCTGGTTCAGCCTCCGCGGGACTATGCCCGCTCTATTCCGAAATCTTTCGGATGGTATCGCCCGAAGAAGCGGCTTTGGAAGCGGGCTGTTCCCGGCCGGAAAATCTCTTGACAAGGTCTCTGCCGGTCTCCGGTTTCAACAATCGAAAAGTCAGATCGCCGGTGTCAAAAAAATTGATATATCGAAGATGGGCTTCCAGGTAGTAATCCTGGCCCCCCTCTGCCGTCAGTTCCACCTGTTTCCCATAGAAACTGGAGCCTACGGAGGGTTCGCATCGAACGACATGCGTTCCCGGTTCCACAGGGGTGGACAAATACGAGGCATTGGCCTCCAGTTTGCCCATGAGATTCTTATCAAGCAGGATACTGTAATCGAGTGGAACCATCTCGGCATCGTTTCGGATGACGTAAATCCGCGCTGTATCCGATGAGATTTCGGATGGCGGTTGTGCCGGCGACACAGTTGCGGGGGTGGCTTTCCCGAAGAATTGATGAGGCACAAATTGGGAGATCTGTTCCGAGGTGCAACCAAGCCCACATCCGCACATCGCAACCAGGATTATTTGTTTCCATTGAGACATCGCTATCTCCCACATTGGGGTTGTTTCCCTGAGAGTTGACGGGGGACACCCGGATAATCGGATTTCCCCTTGACGCGGATTATACAGGAACGAGGTTATTTGGGGAGATGGGACGCGGCGGTTCCATTAAAGCAAGAAACCCGGCGCGCGCCGGGTCTCTCACGCCTTTGCTGACCTGCGTCGGCATTCACTAGGTTTGCTCCGTAGGCCGAACACCGCACAATTTTGCTGTGCTGCGCTACGCCGCGCCCTGCGGTCAGCTAAGACTTTCTATTCTCAATTTCGATTATACCACCTTTTTTCTTGATGGCAATATGCAGGAAAAATTTCTTGATCTTGCGCGGCAGGGGTAAGCCTGTGACGGACGGAAGGGATATTGTGGACGGATGAGTAATAAGAATTACCTCACCCCACCCTTTTTATCCCCCAATGGGGCAGGAGCTGAACCGGCGGTTCTTTCGGGCGTTCTCACCAAAGAATCCTTCCCTCAATGTTCGTGAATCAGGCTTTCCAGCGCAGCGTACGAGACATTGAGGGTTCGTATGGTTCCGGCACAGCTGACACGGCTGTTGGCAAGGTCGATCTGTGCGTCCTGCAGGTCACGGAATCCGATCTGACCGTTTTCAAATTTGAAGTCGGCGATATCCAGAGCCTCTCTTGCCAGCCGAACATTTTCTTCGTTGATTTTCAGTTGCTCTTTGGCGGTCTCAATTTGACGCAGGACTTGAATGACCTGCTGGCGGAGCGCGCGTTCCTCCTCCCACAATCGGATTCTTTGTTCTTCGAGGCGACTCTCCGAGGCTCGCACCCGTGCCCGGGTTGCCCCCCCATCCCCAAAGGGCCATAACACCTGGAACTGAAAATTCGCCATGTTGTCTCCGCCGTCATCTCGCTGGTAGCTGTTCACCAGCTCGACAGTCGGCTGCTGCCCGAGACGAGTGACCGCCAGGTCGTTCTCGTTCTGTTTCAGATTCAAGCGAATCGTCTCCAGGTTCAGATTCGTGGAGAGTGCCAGGTCGATGTATTCCTGCGCCGGTTTTTCACTTTTCGAAACTTCCAGCGGATCGGTCAGCTGGATGCGATAATTGATCGGTGTTCCCAGGAGAAGATTCAGCGCCTCGTAGTCGTCTTTCACACCGGCCTCGCCGGCCAGGAGACCGGCTTCGATCTTTCGCATGGCCACGCGGGACTGCTTGACATCAAAGTCGGACACAAATCCGTATTCATTCTGAATCTGGTAAAACTCATAGGTCTTTCTGGCCTGGCTCAGATAATCCCTCTGAATCGCGAGGTCTTCCTCGCTGTACTTGAGATTCCAATACGCAATATTGACCCGATAAATAAGGTTTTCTTCTTCGGTGACAAGGGCGTATTGAGATTGTTGATGGGCGAGGTCGGCGTTTTCAAGATCGCGGTGAATGCGCCGCTTCTCGCGTGAATTAAACGGAACGGTGTAGCTGAGTCGCGCATTGCTCTGGAAGTCGGAACTTCTGTCGGGATCATCGTCGTAATAAGCCAGGCTGTCCTGGTAAAGATGTTGCGTTGTCTGGAATTGGAGACGATGGCCGTTACGGAATGTGCGGGTGATGTTTTGCGTGAAGTCTACCTGTTGATGATCGTCCTCGCGGTAGTCATGGCTTCCGAATCGGTCGTAGACAGCCTGGCCTTCTTGCGCAGATCGAGTTGGGTTGAACACGGTTCGTCCCGCGATCTCATGGACTCCGATGAATCGTGCGGAGGCGGTTTGATTGAGATCGACCAGAGAGCGATAAGGAGAGCGAGAGAGATCGAACTCGGCGTCGGCGGCCTCCAGGCTTGTGCGGGCTTGGCGCAGATCGGGATTGTTTTGAAGGGCCATGCTGACGGCATCCCCCAGGGTGAGGATCAGGTCCGGCGGGGGTGTGGGTTCCGGGGTGGGTGTTTCCTGTGCAGGTGGGACAGCGGATTCCGCGGTGGGTGCGGGGGCCTCCGGTTGGCTGTGCAAGGCATCCGGTGTTCCCATCCATAGAAGAGCTCCGATGCAAATCCGGACCAGATTTCTCATTGACAAACCTCCAGAACGAAAGATGGAACGGTGGAGCATGAGGAAGATCCGGCAGATTTCTTCTCTCATTTGCCGACCGCCACTTCCGAGTGATTCTGTTTTTCTGCTGTATGGAGTATGTAAGCGTCCTCCAAGGTAGGCGGCAGGATTCTCGCTTGGGGATGCGGACTTGTTTTAGAGACAATCCGCATTCGAATTCCCTGAGGTGTTTGAATTTGTGCCACCACTCGATGGCCTGCATGAAGCGCTTTCCAGAGATCGACGTCCCGAGTCAGCAGCTCCCACACACAGCCCTCGGCGGTGCGCACCAGGTCTTCGGTTTCACCTGCAAAGGTGATTCGGCCTTCCTGGAGAATCGCCAGGCGGGGACAGCTGTGGGCGACATCCTCCACAATATGCGTGGAGAGAATCACAACCCGGTTGACCGCCAGACTTGTCAACAGGTTTCGGAATCGGATTCGTTCCAGCGGGTCCAATCCGGCTGTGGGTTCATCCACGATCAGCACTTTCGGAGGCTTGAGAAAAATCTGCGCCAGGCCGATTCGACGGATCATCCCGCCGGAGAAGTTCCCGGCGGGGACTTCCCGAACATGCGAGAGATTCACCATGTCCAGGGCACGGTCGATGGCTTCTCGCCTTTCCCTTTTTTCTTTCATCCCTTTCAGGAGAGACATGTAATCCAAGTACTGGTAAGCGGTCAGGGAACCATACACGCCGAATTCCTGCGGAAGGTATCCGATCTGCTTACGGGTGTATTTCAACTCCCTGGCGAGATCATAGCCCAGCATGGAAATATAGCCCCGCGTGGGCTGATCGATCCCGGCTAACAGCCGGAGGAACGTGGTTTTTCCTGCGCCATTCGGTCCAAGAAGGCCGAACATACCGGCGCGGATTTCCAGTTCGATTCCGGCCAGCGCTTTCTTTCTTGCCTGGATTCGTTCTCGATCCCAATCCGGCGTAAATCCGAGGCGGGGCCGTTCGCCGGGCAGAAGTCCAAGAACGGGAGATCCGACGGGACCCCACCATACCATCCTGTGGAAGTATCCTTTGATTCGGTCGAGAACAGGCGGGGCATAAATGCGTGTGAGGTTCTTTGTGACAATTACAAGAGGTTCCTCACGTTCGGGTTTCCGATGATACTCGGTGAGTCGATTGCGCAGTTCGGACCGTTTTCGACCGCTCCAGAAAACGAAGATCCACCGCCGGCTTGTGATCCAGCGAATTCCACGTCCCACAAGCTGTTTCAGATCCTCCAGGCCGAAATAAACGCCCGGAATGATGAGAAGTGTAAGGACAGTCGATGAAAGCAAGCCGCCGATGGTCACCCGCGCGAACGGGACCCAGGTTGCATTGTCGGTTGTTTTGAAGGCCATGGGCAAAATGCCCAGAACGGTCGTTCCCACGGTCATCAGGATGGGTCGGAGCCGACTGTATCCGGCGATCATCATGGCACGTTCCCGTGTGAACGAACGCTCACGGCGCATCACCTGTACAATGTGAAGCAGGATCAGCGGGCTGTTCGGCAGAACCCCGATCAGAAAGATCGCCCCGAATCCGGCCAGTTCATCGAAGGGTGTCTTGGTGAGCAACAAGGCCCAGACAATACCCAGCAGAGCCAGTGGTTCGCTGACCATGATAACCAACGGCGTGGCGAACGATTCCAGGATGGCAGCCAGGATCATATACACCAGGAGAACGGCAATCCAGATGACCATCTTCACGGAGGAGAGCATATCCTGCCATTCCTGGCTGGACCCGCCCAGTTGCATGGAGAATCCGGCGGGGATCGGGTAATTCTCGGCGATATCCTTGAGAATCTCATCCACCTCGCGCTGCTTGGCGCTGGGAGTGTAACCGTACCGGATATTGATAATCCTGGATTGATTGTCTCGTTGGATCCATTGCGCGCCGCGCACCTGTTCGAACACTCCCAGATCGGACAAGGGCACAGTGGTGCGAAGACTTGGGGCGAAGATGGGCAGATCTCGCATCTCCGACAGCGTAAGACCTTCCCGTTCTTCTTCCGGAACCCGCGACTGCTTTTCCTGGGTGATCTGCTGGAACAGGATGTCGATTTCTTCCTCTTCGCGCTTGAGGCGAATGGTGGAGAAGTCGCCTCGACGCTGGGCGGCCTGAAGATGTTGGGCGATGCTCTGCGGGGTAACTTGAAGAAGGGAGGCTTTTTCACGGTCCGGCTTGAAGTGCATTTCGAGCGCACCGCTTTCCAGGTCGGAGGAAACATCCCGGATACCGGGGACTTCCTGGATCAGCGCCATCACCTCATCGACCACACGTTCCAGTTGAGCCTGCTCCGGTCCCCGGACCTCGATCACACCGCCGTCGGTGCTGATTACAGGAGAAACCATTTCACTTTCGCGTCGTCTTCGCCACCAATCGAATGTGACATCCGCGTCGGGAATCTGCCCAAGGTGGGTGCGGAGTTCTTCCTTGATTTGCGGGACATCGCGTTTCCGCTCGGAGCGATCGACCAGTTCGACATGGATGTGCGCATCGTCATCGCTTACCCAGGTGCGAAGATGCCTGTTTTCGGGGACATGCTCTTTGAGCAAGGCCTCCACCTTCGCACAGACGTTGATTGTGTAGGATTGCTTGGTTCCTCGTGGCGGAAAGATAAACACCTCGAATCCTTCGGCATCTTCAGGATCGCGCATTGTGCCCATCTCGATGCCGCCCATGCTGTAATAGTAGGTATAGAGCAACAGCAGAAAGATGCCGATGGCGAGACGGACGCGGTGACGCAAGCATGACTTCAGGAGATTCCCATAGAAGCGCCGGGTGGCGGCCATATTGGGGCGGGGAACTCGGCGCAATCTCTCACTGACGAAGCCCATTCCGGGGATCCGCCGGAAGAGTTCTCGAATTTTTGATTTCTTCTTATGTTGCCTCTGACTCATCACTTTAGAAGCGAGCATGGGAACGAGCAGAATTGCCGCCAGGGCGGACACCACCATGGGGAAGATCACCGCGAGCGCGCCTTCCTGGAAAATAATCCGAATCCAGTCCTCAATGAAAACGATCGGCAGAAAGACGGCCACATTGGTGATCGTCAAACCGAAGATGGCACGCCCCACCTCGGTAGTCCCGCGAATGGCCGCCTGCTGCGGAGGAACACCCCGCTCATAATGGCGAGTAATGTTTTCCAGGACAACGATTCCATTGTCTACCAGGCTGCCGATTCCCACGGCCAGTCCCACAAGGGTGACAATGTTGATTGTCAGGTCCCCGAAATACATCAGATTGAACGTGGCGATGATCGAAATCGGGATGACCAGGGCCAGGATGGCTGTAACTTTCACATCGTGGACGAACAAGAAAATCATGAGCAATGAGAGCGCGATCCCGACGGCGGCCACTTTGCTCAGACCCCGGATGGCCTCCAAAATCAACTCGGAGCTGTCTCGGATCACACTGAAGTCATATCCGGGCGGGAGGTCCTGTTTGATGCGTTCGAAGCTCTGACGAATTCGTTTCGACAAGACGATGGGATTGGTCAGGGAATCCTTCTGCACTTCGATATTCACGGCCGGATTGCCGTCCACCCGCGAGATCCATCGTCGATTCAGGCGCATCTCGCGTACCTGGCTGAGTTGGTCCAGTTTCAGGTTACCCTCCTGGCGGATGATGACATCCTCCAGTTCATGGGCGGTTCGGAATTGGCCCGACATGCGCACGTAGTGGGCCACTCCCCGGTCAAAGACTTTTCCCAGGAATACCGGTTCAGCGGTGTAGGTTCGGACTCGTGAGAGAATCTGGAAAAGCGGGCTGTTGAATTCCTGCATCCGGTCTTGTTCGACCGCCACCTCAATGATTTTCTCCCGTCCGCCCCAGATATCTACCTGGGAGACGCCATCGATTTCATTGAGACGTTCCCCGACCCGATCCACGTTGATGATTTCCAGGTAGGGATCGCTTTCAGGGCCGGTTAGGGCGATCCGCATGGCCTGACGGTTCTCGCGGGAGCTGTCGAACGGGAACACGCGGCAGTTGATGGAGCCTCGCGGGAAGGTTCGTCGGAAGCGGTCCAATTCCTCTTGGAGTTCAACCGCGCGATAGCGGACATCCGTGCCGAAATTGAATTCGATAAAGAAAAAACAGCGATTGGTGCTCCCGCTGCCGCGTATGCGTTTGACCCCCGGAAGTTGCGCGATCATGGATTCGATGGGAATCATGATTCGCCGCTCCATCTCCTCCGTACCCAGCGGGCGGCGGTAGTAGAGAAAACACCCCATCTGCGGCGGGCTGATGTCCGGGAGGAACTGGATGGGCAGTCGAGTGAACGAAACCAATCCCAAGACCGCCACGGCGGCAAACAGCATGACCGTGGCGATTGGGCGCTTCACGGCGATTTCGGGCAAGTTCATTGAGTTTCGCTCCCGGGTTTTGCCGCCGACACGGCCGGTTGAGATTCGGAATCCAAAAGGATATTGAACTTGCGTTCAGAGTGACCACGGGCCTTCGTATCCGGGTGAACAAACGGATCCTGTAGAACCCAATGCTCCGGATCGACCATGGCAAACGTGGGACGGTGAGGGGTCTCCAGGGTCAACGTGTCTTCTTGTCCTGTGTCAAGCCAGAGGTTTCGAAGAATGTGGTCACGTTCGGTCTGGACATAGATGGGAACGGCCATTTTACCCGTTCCATGGTTCTTGATCCTCACAGTTGCTTTGTAGGCTACTCGGACTGCGCCTGACTTCTTGACAACTTTTGCTTCCGCCAGCGTGATTTCATATCGGGGCAACACGGCTCCGTATAGCCATTGTTCGAAGAACCAGTCGAGCGGTTGATCGGAAAGTTCATTGGCGAGGCGGAGAATGTCCCGATCGGAGACATCGCGGAACTTGAACCGTTCCGAGAATCGGTGCAGAAAAGCCGTCCAGTTTTCTTCTCCGAGGAGATGGTGGAGCATTCGGAAGAGTCCCTCGCCTCGAAGCCATTCGGCGTTGGATGCAGGCTTGACGTTGTGAATGTCGATAATCGCCCTGGCTAGAACCGGCGCGAGCGTATCGGGTAGCGCACCGGCATCGTAATTGAACAGCCGCTGTCGCCGCCATGCGTCGGTCTCCAGCGACTTCTCCACGTACATCGGCAGGTACCGGTTCAGCCAGAACGCATACGGGCCGACGGTGTGGAAAGTCTTACGAAAATAGTTGGCGACCAGAAAGTCCCTGAACGACCCGTGCAACTCTCGGACAGTGGGTTCGAGTTGGGAAAAGAATCGGATTTCGGCAGGCTTCAGGTCCAATCGCTCCAATTTCCAGATCGCTTCATGAAGATAAACTAATCGCGACTCGGCCACGGGCATGAATCCGGGCATCGACTCACCGGGCAACCCCCAGAAGAAATCCATGGGAATCTCACAGAACACAATTCTGGAGAATGGGAACGGACCGAACTTTTCAAAAGCATTTTTCTGTTCATCGCGCATATCTTCCAGATAGATTTGCGCCTGATATCGATGGCCGGGGAAGTGGTAAAACAAAGAGGTGACGTTCCCGAACGTTCCCTTCATCTCCCGGTAATCACCCCACAGAACTTGAAGGTGTTCCACCGGATGCCCCGTTCGGAAAACCCAGCGAGCCTGTCCGTTCCGATCCTCTGTCTGAAGGCGTTCGCCCGGGAAAATGACGATTGATTCGGATGGAGCGACAACCATTATCCGGGCTTCGAACAGGTCCGGATCGGTGGATGGGACCGTTCCGCCTCCCGCTTTGGTCAAGGGGCGATACTGCACCGGATACCAGTTGTCCTCCAGGTTCAGGAATCCGAAATCGGGATGCAGGCTTTTCACGCCACTCCATCCGATCAAAGAGCCTTCGGATTGCAGCCGGACCTCCACCGTCTCGGAATTCACCAGAGGGCTGGGCAGGTTCACAGTCAGGATATCGATATCTCGCGTGCAATCCGGAACGCCGTTCGATGAGCTTGCTTCCCGGATTTCCAGTCCGCGATTAAGAAAAAATCGAAGGGAGGAAAGGTTGTCCGTTGCAGACCGAATCAGGATAGTCGATGCCGATTCGATCCGATTTCGGCGGAAGTCGACGGTAAGTTCGATGTCATAGTTCAGAAGGTCGAACGGGGTGGTCGGCGGGGGAGACTCCCGTAGCTCATTCATCCTTTTTCCGATGGAAATCTGTTTCCGGTTGGCTTCCCTGACTTCGATATATCCGAAGACAGCGCCCGCGCCGACAACCAGTGAGGCGATCAGCGCCGAAACCTTGAGAAGCGCCGGGAGATTCCGGTCCATCCGTAAGTCTGTCAACCAGCGCAGGAATGTTGGAATGGCAAACCAGCGGTAGCCGCCGCGTCGCAGGATTCGACGTTGCGGCTCCTGCCGACGCAAATGAAACGGAGCCAGCAGAAGGAAGAAGAGCGTAAGAAATCCCAAAACAAGAAGCGCCGGCAGCTGCGCGTGGAAGTCGATTCTTGCTCCCAACGCGGGCGAGGAACCGACCAATGCCTGCCAGTTCCAGCGAAGGATATCGACGAGGTCACGCGCCAGGTATGCGAAGAGCATGGAGACCAGGCCGACAACGAAAATGGCGGCGAGGTCATGCTTGATCACGGATCGCAGCCAGAGCGCCAAGGCTACCAGCGGAATCAGTACCGGAACCACGACCAGGGCATAGCAGACCAGAAACGGCTGCCAGACCACCTCCGAATGACCATAAATGGTCTGCAGCAGGCCGAATCCGATCCAGGGAACGGCGGCGACGGGGAGGATGACGAACAAGACTCCCAAGTACCTGCCAAGAACAAAGGTGAGGGTGGCAAACGGACGCGGGAAGAGAATCTTCTCAATGCCGGTTCGCCGCAGCCGCGCACAACTGTCCAGGGCCAGGGCGACTCCGCCGATCCAGATAATCGCAAGGGAAAGAAGTGCGGCGTAATTGTTGACCGGGCGGGTCATCCAGGGTTGTCGCGCATCGTAGCGCTCAGCATAGGAGCGATTCCCGAATGAATGATCGGGTGCGAGGAACAGATCGCTTTCGACGAATTTGACATGATCTCTCCAGGTGAGATACACAATCCCCAGAAGAAGCAGGACAATGAGCCAGAACCGCCAGGTCCGCCGGGACATGAGCGTTTCGGTTGCGGCGATGGCCCACAATTGACGGATCATGCTGCCCCCCCCGATACCCGTTTTTGAATGGGTTCTTTTTCGTTTTCCTCTTCCCGTTTCAGTTTCCTTGCCAGAAATTGCACGAATGAATCGACCAGATAGTACAGCACGGGAATGAAGACCAGGGTGAGAACGGTGGACGAGACCAATCCGCCTATCACGGCGACTGCCATTGGAGCGCGGATCTCGGCCCCCTCGCCGAAACCGAGGGCGAGCGGAACCAGGGCGAGAATGGTCGTGAGCGTCGTCATGAGAATAGGGCGGATTCGTCTCTGCGCACCCTGGACCAGCGCTTCCAGGGTTTCCACACCTTCCTCGCGGCGCAGCCGGTTTACATAGTCAATCAGGACGATGGCGTTATTCACTGCAATTCCGGCCAGCATGATGATCCCGATGTATCCCATCATGTTCAGGGTCTGACCGGACCAATAGAAACCCCAAATCACGCCGATGGCAGCAAGCGGCATGGAGAACATGATGATGAACGGATGGATGAGCGATTCAAACAATGAAGCCATGACCATGTAAACCAGGATCAACGCGAGAACCAGAGCGAACAGCAATCCCTGGAAAGACTCTGCGCGGCGCTGTTCCTCCCCGCCGAGTCGGATGTAATAATTTTCCGGCAGGTTGACAGTAGCCAGTCGGTCCCGGACGGCGCTTACGGCATCGGACAATTTGACCCCTTCCGCGAAGTCCGCGAAGATCTGTGCAATCCGTTCCTGGTCCTTATGAACGATTTCTCGAGGTCCCGGCTCGATCTCGAATTTCACCAGTTCCGCAAGACGTACGGCTTTCCCGTCTGCCACGGGAACGAGGAGATCCTTGAGTTCGGTCAAGGTCTGGTCGTCCTCGCCAAGTTGAACACGGATATCCTTGGTCTGGTCAACATCCTGAATGGTGGTTGCGACCTCCCCCCGCAAATGGTTACTGATCAGGGAGATAATTCTCTGGGGTGACAGATTGAGGCTGGCCATGAGGGCACGATCCGGGATGAGATTCACCTCCGGGTTGCCCTCGAGGATATTGGTTCGGACATTGGTCAGTTCGGGCAAACGATAGATCCGGTCATAGATTTGTCGCGACAAGTCGGAGAGAATCCCCAGTTTGCGCCCCTTCACCTCGATCACAATGGCTGCCTGTTCGGAGCCGATCATGTTGGAAAGGGAACTCTGCGAGAGAAGATAGTTCGCGGTCAGCCCGTAGATTTGTTTTGTTTTTCGATCCAGAGCGGCGATGATTTTGGGGACATTGAGGGCGCTGTTTTCCTTGAGGGAGACCAGGAGTTCGGCGGTATGCGGCCCTTCCGGTTCCTGTTCCGCGCCGGCGATTCGTTCGGGGCCTTTTCCAACGCGCGCAAAGACATGTTCCACATCAGGGCCGTTTTCGCGAACCCATCCTTCAACCGAAGCGACTGCGTGATCGGTGACCTCCAGCTCGGTTCCGGGCGGCATTCGGAGTTTGATGATGAATTGTTTTTCGGCGGCCTGCGGAATGAACTCGCGCTTGATGTTTTGTGCCACCGGAATACTGCCCACAGTGAGAACGATTGTGAGAAGAATGACCAGGAATCGATGATGAAGCGCCCAGCGAAGAAATCCCGTGAACAGGCGATACCGCGCACCTGCCGAATGGGGAATTCCGCGCAGGAACCGAGAGGCCATCGCCGGGATCATAACCAGCGCCACTACCAGCGAGGTCATGAGAGAGAACACTACGGTCAACGCCTGCTCTTTGAACAGCTGGGCGGTGACGCCGCCCAGGAACACGATGGGAACGAACACCACGACTGTTGTGAGGGTGGATGCGGTGATGGCGGCGGTGACCTCGTTGGCTCCGTCACTGGCCGCCTCCCGGGCGTTTTTACCGATCTGACGATGGCGGAAAATGTTTTCGAGTACAACGATGGCGTTGTCCACCAGCATTCCCGAGCCGAGCGCCAAGCCACCCAGGGTCATGATGTTCAGGGACAGGTCCACGAAATACATCAGGTTGAACGTGGCGATGATCGAGACGGGAATCGAAAGCCCCACAATGAAAGTGGAGCGAATATGGCGCAGAAAAACAAACAGAATCCCAATTGCCAATAGGCCGCCGGAAATGGCGTTCGACTGGACTTCGGTGATTGCCTGGCGGATGAATACCGATTGGTCGTAAGCCATCTCCAGCTTCGTGTCTTTCGGCAGGTTGGCTCGATCTTGAGCAAGGAATTCCCGGACACGACGCACAACCTCCACCGTGTTGGTTCCCGATTCTTTGTAGAGGGCCAGCCCCACGGAGGGTTTTCCATCGAATCGGACGAAGTTTTCCGACTCTTTGAAATCCCAGCGGATATCGCCCAAGTCCTGAAGATAGATCGGCACACTGCCTTTGTATGTGACCACAACGTCCTTGATTTGGTCGATATCCTGCAATTCCCCGACTGCCCGGATCAGGTAACGCTGGTTACCCTCCTCTACCCAACCCCCCGATGCACTGACATTAGCCTGAGTGAGAGCCTGAATTACCTGTTCGGTCGTGATCTCATAGAAGGTGAGCAGTTCGGGAGCCAGGCGGCAGCGAACTTCGGGGATCAGCCCGCCGGAAATCTCCGCCCGTGCCACCCCGGCGATACGTTCCAGGTCCGGACCGATGGATCGGTAAGCCAGGAGGTACAGGTAATCCATCGCTCGGTCGCCGGTGAGCGCGAGGGTGACAATGGGAAGCTGGTTGGGGTCGTATCGAAGAACGCTGGCCGGCTCCGACAAGACATCGATGTTGAAGTACCCGATGGATTTTTTGACCTCCAGGAGGGCGAAATCCATGTCCGTTCCCCAGTCGAAATCGACCTGGACCACTCCGCCATCGGCGCGGGACACGCTGGTGACATGCTCGACACCCTTCACGGTTGTCAGGAAGGATTCATAGCGCTCGCAGACCTCACGTTCGACCTCCTCCGGAGACAGGCCGGGGGTGTCTGCTGTAATCGTGATTCGTGGAATGCGCAGGTCCGGGAACAGATTCGTTGGGAGGTTGGTAACAGAAATGCTGCCCAGCAGAATGATCCCCAGGAAGAACATAGTCACCGTTACGGGATACCGGACGGAGAAGTTCCCGATGCTGCTTTCTTTCTTCTGACCCCCTCCACGGGGAGGCTGTGTTTCATTCATTCGGACAACCTCACAACTCTAGGTCAGCCATACGGAGCTGTATCGAAGACGGCGTAACAAATAATCGTAAACGAATCCAAGAAGTGCGATGAGAAACAGGCGGTTGGCCACGGCAGCCCCGACGGCGATTCTGCCGGAGGACCCCATTACGCCTGACGTTCCGACCGGTGAAGGGAGCGGATTGAAAAAGAGATTGATCGGCCCGATCTCTTTCAACCAGAAATAATGAATCCCGAACAACAGGAGGGCGACGATGGCTGTGGCCACGGCATTGCGGCAGAAGGTCGAAATCAAGACGGTGATCAGGGCTACCGCAAAAGCGGTGCTCAGGCAGAATCCGACAAACCATACGGGGTGCAACGCGGCAGACAGGAAACGACCGAAAACGGCAAAAATCAAAAAAACCAACGCACCACACCATGCGGTCAGACAAAGAACCTGCACCAGGACAATACCCCCCCGTGAAAACGGCTGGCTCCAGAGGATTTCCAGGGAGTTCTCATCCCGTTCCCGGGGCAGCAAGTTGCTGGTGATCAGAATCATGATTATGGTGAACAGAAGGTAACAGGACGCCAGAAGCTCCCGCCCCCCTTTGGGTGAATAATTCACGAACAGAAGGGAAAGCCATAAAATCGCCGCGAGGACAGCGATGTATCCCTCGACGCGAAGAAACCGACGGGAGGTATAGAGGAACAACGCTCCATAGTATCGACTGCTCTTCCAAAGCCGGTGAGACGCTGTGGCGATCCCGTATGCGGTGGCCCGTGCCGCTCGCGCCAGTCCCTGCCCGGCCGCTTTCGGCCAATGCCAGGTGAGATTGATCGGCAGGAATATGATCCAGCGCCATACGGCCAGGAACACTCTGTGCATTCTCTTACCGACTCCTTTCAGAATGCCTGTGGTATTTGTCCCATCCGTCCCGTCTGTTCTATCTCAACCTCTCCGCCTCCCAGAAACAGCACATACGCATCTTCTAAAGTAGGCAAAACCGGCCTGGCCGTCACCCGGGGCGCGTCGGAAGCGACCACCCGAAAAGCCAACCCGTCCGGTTGCTCCCGAACTTGCACCAGGTTGCCTTGTCCCATCAATCTTTCGAGATCATCGCTTCCCCCCACAAATTCCCAGACCCGGCCCTCGGCGGGCAAGACAAATTCCATGGGCGATCCGCAATACCGCAACTCTCCCTCCGAGATCAGCGCCACCCGCGAGCAGGTCTCTTCCACATCGCCGACGATATGTGTGGAGAGAATCACCACTCGCCCTTCGCCCAACTCAAACAGATCGTTTCGGAAATGGACCCGTTCTTCCGGGTCCAAACCCGCTGTCGGCTCATCCACGATGAGTATTTTGGGATCGCCCATGAGGGCCTGGGCGATTCCAACCCGGCGCAACATGCCGCCCGAAAACGTGGAAAGGCGTTTATCGCGCACCTCCTCCAAACGCACCATACGGAGCAGGTCGCGGGCACGATCCTGCGCCGAGCGGCGAGACAGGTTGTGCAATCGACCGATATACGTCAGAAATTCCCAGGCGGTCAATTCGGGGTAATAGCCGAAAAATTGCGGAAGATATCCCAGGAGCGAGCGAATGCGTGTTTCATGCTTTCGGGCATCGAGACCGCACAGAGTAAGCCGACCGGAGGTGGGTGCGAGCAGCAAGGTAATGATCTCCATGAGGGTGGTCTTTCCTGCACCGTTCGGCCCCAGCAGCCCGAAAAGGCCCTCCGTGAGAGTCAGAGAGATGCCTTTCAGGGCTTCCGTGCCGTCCGGATAGACCTTCCGCAGCTCACGACATTCCACTTGAAGCGGCAATTCCGTATTCATCGATGAGATCATTACGATAAAGTGGGAACCTGTCAGAGAGGCTTTTCGTTCTGTTGCTCCGAGCCGGCATCCTGTCCTCGGATGGCGGCATTGACTTCGACCCCATCGGTCAGGGTTTCATACCCCAGGACCACCAACAGATCACCGTCTTTGAGTCCGTCAGCGATTTCGACTCGTTCCCGATTCTCGATGCCAAGGGTTACGATACGTTGTTTTGCCACCATGATGGTGACCGGCTCGGCGGGTTCCTCGAGTTCATCAGTGGCGTCCCGGATTGTATCAGCCGGCGCAGTCTCGGCTGGACCGGTATCCTGGACAGCATCGGCCATGGCAATTCCGCTGCTTGTCGGCATGTCGGGATTGGTCGAATCGTCCCCGGCAGGTGTTGGGGTGTCGGTCTCTTCTGTTGGAGAGGAAATGTTGTCGGTGGCGTTTTTCGGTGAAGGTTCCTCGGTTAATTCCTTCTTCTCCACCACAAAAACCACGTATTGATTGTTGCGCAGCATCACCAGATCGCGGGGGACACTGATCGCATCCGGCCGGGTCTCGGTGATGATCCGTGCGCTGGAGAACATGCCCGGGCGGAGTTCCGTGAGCGGATTATCGACAATCACCTTGACTGTGTACGTTCGAGTGGTCGGGTTAAGTGTGGAGGAGATATCCCGGACAGTACCGGTGTATTTTCTGCCGTCTCTGGAATAGATGCCAAGTTCGACGGTCTGTCCGATCTTCACAAAATCAATATCCTTCGCCGGAACGTCCAATTCAACAACAACCTGGCGGATATCAGCGATGCGAAGCACCGTCTGTCCGGAGCCGACCAGGGTTCCTTCCAGCAGTGTCAGGTCGGTTTCCTGGGCGCCGGCCTCTCCCGCTGTGGGAGGAACAGCGGGCAGAAGGATGCCGGCAAACGGAGCCAGTATGTCCGTCTTTCGCAGATCCTCCTTCAGTTTCTCAATCTGAGTCCGTCTGGTCTCTATTGTTGTAAGTGCCTGTTGGTACTGGCTTTCCGACTGAATCCGGGTAAGGCGTGCCTGCTCGTACTGGACCTCGGAGTACGCGCCGCGCTCGAACATTTTCTTGCTGAATTCTTCTTCTTTGATCCGACGTTCCATGGTGGCGCGCGCCGGGATGAGGTCCTGTTGGGCCATTTCAAGGGCACGTTCGGCTTCCCGGAGATCCAGTTGGATGGTGGTATCGTCTATTTTCGCAAGGAGTGTATTCGCTTCGACATAATCCCCATCTTCCCAGCGTTTGGTGAAATAAATCCGACCGCTCATTTCGGCCTTGAGTTCGACTTCCTTGAGGGGGCGAATGGTTCCGAATGCTTGAAGATAGGCATTCATTGGCCCGCGTGTGAGGAGTTGGGCGGTGACCGGGATTCGGAATGTGCGTGCCTCCGGCTTATTCGGCCCCCCGGAGCTGCCGGATGAGCCTGTGCCACCCCCTTTTCCGTCGGGATCGCCGGGCTGGGACCGGTTACACCCGAACATCAGGAGACAAGAGATCAACGCGAGGACTTGAAACGCAAGCAGCCATCGGTGGGCAACAGGATACCGTTTATTTGTTTGAGACATTCTTGGGGTTTCGGGAAACGCCCGAATCGGCTCGCTCAATTTCTCGGATGGATGTTTCCAAACCGACGGGTTTTCACATAGAACGATTGAGACGGTCGGAACATACCGACTCATCTCATTTATTTAATATAATACGTATAAGATCGAGTTTTTATTTAGCCATCCCCAAAAAAAACACCGTTTCCGGAGGCGCGTTGAACCATAAAATGATAAAAATGAGGTAAATAGGCGCGCTGTTTCTTTTCCAACGAACTTGAGGACTGAAGGATGTCGAATGATAGAAAGGCCGGGACCGCTGCTTTTGGGCGACAGTTCTTTTTCTCTTCCGGTGAATTGCGTAAGATATCAGTTTCCGTAATGCCGTTCGCTGCCAAAGCGGACTGCACAGAAACTCTTTGGAGGATGATCCATAATGACTGATACCACCGGTTCTCCCGTCAAAGGAACCTTCTTGCCGGGGACACAAATTGAAATCATCAATCCCGATATTGTCCGAGGACAAATCAAGTTCGCTCTGTTCGATTTTGATGGGACCCTGTCGCTCATCCGTGAGGGTTGGCAGCAGGTGATGATCCCCATGATGGTCGAAATCCTGCAAAGCCTCGACACGGGCGAATCCGAAGAGGAACTTCGGACGATTGTGACGGATTTTGTTACCCGCCTGACCGGAAAACAGACCATTTACCAGATGATTGAACTTGCGGAGCAGATCAAGAAGCGGGGGCATCAACCCAAGGAACCGCTTGAATACAAATATCAGTACCTTGACCTTCTCTGGACGCGGATCAAGGATCGGGTTCACGGATTGGAGTCGGGCGAATTGCAGCCCCTGGATTGGATGGTTCCCGGAGCCATGGACATTCTTCGGGAGCTCCATAAGCGCAATGTGACTATGTATCTGGCCAGTGGAACGGATCGTCCCTATGTTCTGAATGAGTCCGGCGTGCTTGGGCTTCATCCTTATTTCGGTGACGCCGAACGGATTTACGGCGCGCTGGACGATTACAAGAGCTTCTCGAAGCGCATGATTATTCAGAAGATACTGAAAGACAACAATCTGTCCGGGCCGGGCCTGGTGACATTTGGGGACGGGTATGTTGAAATTGAAGATACGAAGACGGTTGGGGGGATCGCGGTGGGTGTTGCCACGAATGAAGCGGAGCGAGCGGGAATTGACGAGTGGAAGCGCAACCGATTGATTCAGGCGGGCGCGGATATTATCATGCCGGACTTCCGTGAGGCAAAGGAAATTGTGGCGTATCTGTTCAACGAGAGTTAAGAGAATTCGGTTGCGGCATAAGCTGGACGCTGCGCATCTTGTCCGGGACAGGGGATTGGGATATGTTTCCGGCATACCGTTGCCGGAGGCGACCTTTTAAGTCTTCGAGGGAGGGATGATCCATGCCCAGGAAGAAGAAACAGGAGGAATCCGCCGCCATTGCAGGGCCGGAGAAGGGCGATTTTATTGCGCCGCCGCCGACGGATGATGAGGACCTGGAGCAGGATGTGGAGGCCACGCTTCCTCAACAGGAAGAGTTCTGGCGGCCGCCGGTCCGTTTCGGCTCCGTGCCCGTTGAAAAGGAACCACTGGGCTGGGACCGGCGCAAGGCATTCCGCAAACTGTTCCCCAGGGTTGCATTGCCGTTCCAGGTCGTCGAGCGTGTCGCATTCGGCCATCCCGATCTCGAACCCAACCGTCTTTTCTGGGGCGATAACCTGCATGTTATGCGGCAACTGCCGAGCGAGAGTATCGACCTGATCTATATCGACCCGCCTTTCTTCTCCGGGCGGCAATACAACGTCATCTTCGGTGACCAGAATGAACTCCGTTCCTTTTCCGACATCTGGGAAGGTGGAATGCCCGGATACCTGATCTGGTTCAACGCCCGCCTCTTCGAAATGAGACGCCTGCTGAAAAAGACGGGAAGCATCTATGTCCACCTGGACTGGCACGCCGTGCATTATGTGAAAGTGGAGATGGACAGGATTTTTGGCGCAGACTGTTTTAGAAATGAGGTAATTTGGTATTACTACAATAAAATGCATGATCGGCGAAAACGTTTATTGCCACGTGCTCATGATAGTATTCTCGTTTATGGGAAAACTTCGACGGCGAAGTTCAATCAAGTGGACATTCCACTAGACGAACCGGTGAGGCGGCTCGCTCGTAAGAAGGTCGATGGAAAGGCCGTTAATGCCAAGGATGAAGAAGGAAATCTTATTTATATTACAAAAGATACACGGGCACTTGACGACATCTGGCGTATTTCGATGCTCCAACCTGCGGACAAGACATACAGAATCGGGTACCCAACTGAGAAGCCCCCAAAGCTCCTGGAATTCGCTATTCAAATATCTTCTGATGAAGGAGATATGATTGCGGACTTTTTTTGTGGAGGCGGAGTCACTCCTTTTATGGCGCAGCGGCTGGGTCGGCGGTGGATTGCATGTGACCAGTCGCGTGTGGCGGTGGCGATCACGGCAGACCGGCTGACACGGCAGGTGGAGGAACAGATCGGCAGACTGTTCCCGGTGCCGGACTTCACGATTGAGCATTGGGGTGTGTATGAGGCAAAACAGTTATCTGAAACGCCACCCGATCAATTCCGCGCCTTTGTGTTGAAATGCTACGGCGCAGTCGAACAAACCTCCCCCCGTTCACGGGGGGAGCGAGGGGGGGCACAGGCAAGCCATACCGCAATTCACGGCTATAAAGGCGCAATCCCGATCTGGGTGGGCGAGCCGAGTCCCAGGAAAGCGGTGTCGGCAAAAGACGTGGAAGAATTCGCTAACGCCCTGCGCAAGACGTTACGCTATCAGCAAGACAACCTGCGCGAGGGGACCATGCTCGCCTGGGCGTTCCGACAGGATGCCCTGGACGCCGCCGACCGCCTGCGCAGGTCCGAACGCACGGACCTGAACTTCGTTCGGCTGGACATGATCCGCATTGACTCTCCGCAATTCCGCCAGCATGTGGCGACGCTCTCCACCACCCACGCAGACTACGAGAACTTTTTGACCTTTGTACAGCCACCGAGAATTGAGGTCCTCTATAAGAGGATCGCGCCTCTGACCTGGAGTTTCGACGTCAGCGACACGGTGATCCTGAATCCCGGAGCAAAGATCATCAATGTGCAATGGGATTTCGATTACGGCAAACGGTTTTCCAGCACGCCGGGGTATTCGTTTGTGCGCGGCAGCAAGAAAGAGCCGCAGTTGCAGGCGCAATACAAGTTTGCATCGCCGGGCAAGAAACGGGTGGCCTGCAAGGTTCAGGACGACATGGGCGGTGAGGGCCTGTGGTCGGCGGAGATTAAGGTAGAATAAGAAAACGGCACGGGCGTCCCGCCCGTGATTCCAGGAGACAACGCCATGAATCCTCAAGTGCAGATTGACCCAGACGCTCTGGCGGAGTTCTGCCGCAAATGGCGGATTCGCGAACTATCCATTTTCGGTTCGGCGCTGCGGGATGATTTCGGACCCGAAAGCGATCTGGATTTCCTGGTCAGTTTCGAGCCGGGAGCAAAGTGGAGCCTTCTTGACATCGTAGATATGAAAGACGAACTCGAAGCCCGTTACGGACGCCCGGTTGATCTGATCGAGAAGGAGGCATTGAGAAATCCCTGGAGAAAACGTGAAATCCTGGGAACGCGCAAGGTGATCTATGCAGCCTGACCACAAAGACATGGCGCGCCTCTGGGATATGTTGGACGCTGCGCGGGCGGCTGTCGAATTCACTCAAAATCTGCGATTTGAGTCTTTTGTCGCAGACCGGAAAACGCGCAACGCCGTGGAACGCGCTCTGGAGATTATGGGGGAAGCGGCACGAAATGTGTCTCAGGAAACACGAGAAAACTATCCGGATATTCCCTGGAGCTCCATCATCGGCCTCCGAAACGTCATTGCTCACGAATACGGCGAGATTCTGTATGAAAACCTCTGGATAGTCTGCATCAACAAACTGCCGCCCCTGATCGAACGCCTTGTCGGGATTGGGGCCGACACGACTCCCCCCGAAGAGGAGCAATAAGTGTTCAATCGCTTTGCACAATATGAAAACGAATTCCGCGACTGGCGACGGGATGGAATGCCGGGGCTGAAAGAGGATTCGTACAAGTATATCGAGTTCCTTTCGTCGCCGGATGATGACCAGGAAGCACGGGAAGGCACGCTCTGGCCGCATCAATGGGAATCATTTCTGCGGGTTGTGTATGCCTACGAGATTCTGGGAAAGACGGAAATCGGGGCCGATGGAGTGCTGCTCAACGTCGTGACAGGCGGCGGCAAGACAGCGATTATCGCGGCGATCATCGCCTGGCTCCGCGTTGCCCACAATGTTCAGAAATTCGTTATGCTCTGCCCGAACCTGATTGTCCGCGACCGCCTGGAAGAGGATTTCGAACGCGGGAAGGTGTTCAAGGACCGTGATCTGCTGCCGGATTGGGCACATTCGGGGCCGGATGATTTTATTCTGACAACCCTGGGCAGCAGCAAGGAAGGCGGTTGGCCGAGTCTGCTCAGCGCGAGTGTTGTACTCGGCAACATCCATCAGTTCTACCAGAGCAACAAGAGCGGAAAGAGCAACCTATCGGCCCTGATGAACGGGCCGGAGTTCGCGCTGTTCAACGATGAAGCGCATAACTCGCCTGCGCCGGAGTACGATGCCACATTGCAGCGGATGCGGGAAAAGATTGTCCTGCGGATAGATACGACGGCGACGCCTGACCGCGCCGACGGCCAATCCCCCGACAGCGATATGATCTACGAATACAGCGTAACTGACGCCCTGGCAGACGGAATCATCAAGACGCCGGTGGTTTATCAGCCCGACATCAGGACGGTGCAACTCACATACACCGATGCGCGCACCGGGGAGCAGCGCAAGGTTGAAGAAATCGACTGGGATGAAGTGGACCGGCTCGGTCTGAACGCGACGCAATGGGTAACCGACGACGAGCCGATGCGTCAACAGATGGCGATAGCGCTTCGCCGACTTGAGGAACAGGAACGACGTGCAAAGGGACGATACCAGCCGATTCTGTTTGTCGTTGCCGTCTGCAAACTGGACGCCGAAAAGGCCGCACAAACCCTGAATAAGTATTTCAAGGTAAAAACATTACTCTTAACCGAGGACAGTGACGAGCAAGACCGACAGAAAGCCCGCGAACTCGGCAAGGAAAAAAAGGCCGGGAAGCCTTACAAGGCAGTTGTCAGCGTCCTGATGCTGCGGGAAGGTTGGGACGTGCCGGAAGTGGGTGTCATCCTCCTGTTGCGCAAGTTCGGCAGCAGAGTGTACGGCCAGCAGGTAATCGGGCGCGGTTTGCGCCGCGTCCGCGTAGCCGGTGTCGAGGCGACGGAACCGCAAATCTGCGCCATCGTAGATCATCCCAAATTGGAGCACCAATGGCTTTGGGATATCTTCAACGCCAGGAGACGCGAGAACGTGCTGATCGACGATCTTTTCGACGAAACGGAGGATCTTCCAGCACCACCTCCCAAACAGGAGCTTGTGAAACCGGAACTGGTAATTGATGTTCCGCCAGTCGATCCTTCTTTCCGTGATGATGGGGAATTTGATTTGGGCGAATTCGCTCCACCTCCCGAACCGCTTAAGAATTGGCGGGAAGCGTTGGACGCTATCGAATACGATCCGACCGCAGTCGAGATCACAAAAGTGAATCTATCGGGAGTCGTAGGGCAGGAGTTGGGGGGACAGGGCTGGAGAACCATCTATTCCGCTCCCGATCAGAACAGTCCCCCCGGCCCAATCGCCCAAGTATCGGATCAGGCATTGCATGAGGCAATCAAAGAGAGGTTGCTGGAGATGGCCGAGACTCTTGCGGTGGAAGCCGGCTGCTCGTCTCTTTTCAAGGGTTCTGTCTATAGCGCGCTTCTCCACCACGTGCGAGCCAAGTTCCTTGCCGATCCCAATGGCGGATTCGCCTATGCCGAACGCAGAGAACTCGATTATGTATGGAAAATGCTGCCGCAGGTACAGGCTAAGGTCGGAGCCGTTCCGGGGCTGATCGCGGGGGTAATCGAAGATGGCGATTAGCAATCACGGCAACTACGAGAATCCCAAGAAAAGCCCCTGGAACTTTGAAAAGTACCAAAGCGATCTCGAACGCCGCATGATGGATCGGCTCGAACGCGATCCCCATGTAGTTAAATGGGTGAAGCGGCACGGAATTACCATACCTTGGATTGATAATCAAAAACATCAACGTCGCTATGTGCCGGATTTCTTTGTCGAATACGAAGACGGCAGAAGGGTTATTGTTGAGGTCAAAGATCCCAGCCGTATCGACTCAAATGATGTACAACGCAAACGAAAAGCAGCGGAGATCTGGTGCAAACAACGAAAGATGGAATATGTTATTGCCACGATGGGATGACTTGATTCAGTAAAACCACAATACGGAACAGAGGGATCTAGCATGGACCGAAGAAGACTGGAGGCGCTGCTTGACGGATTTACGCAGCGGAAAATCGTTGTCGTGGGCGACTTTTTCCTGGACAAGTACCTGGAAGTCGACCCGAAACTGACGGAGAAATCCCTGGAAACCGGCAAAGACGCCTACCAGGTCGTCGGCAAACGATGCCAGCCGGGAGCAGCAGGAACCGTGATGAGCAATCTTGTGGCGCTTCAGGTGGGTCGTCTGGCCGCGGTCGGGATTATCGGCGATGACGGGGAAGGATATGAATTGACAAAAGCGCTCACCCGGATGGGAGTGGATATCCGCCATTTAATCCGGTCGAAAGACCGATTCACCCCAACCTACACCAAACCGATGCTCCAATTGCCGGGCGGGGAAGAGGAAATGAACCGCCAAGACATCAAAAATCGAACCTGTCTGCCGGAAGACCTGGAATCGGAGATCATGGAGCATATTAAAGAAGCCGTGGCCGATGCGGACGGAGTCATCATTGTCGATCAGGTGCAGGAACGAAACTGCGGAGTGGTTACGGATCGGGTGCGTGAGTTACTTGCCGAGCTTGCGGACACGAATCGCGAGAAGATTTTTTTTGCGGATTCGCGTGTGCGAATCGGTGAGTTCCGGCGCGTGATAGTAAAACCGAATCGGTATGAAACCGCCGCCGCGGTAGGAATCGAGGAGAATCCGACTTCCGAACGGGCACGGGAGGCGGCAATGACCCTGGCGCAGCGCACGGGGCGGCCTGTGTTTATGACCATGGACAAATCCGGCATCATTGTGGCGGAGAGCGACCGGACCTGGAGTGTTCCCGCTGTTCGGGTGGAGGGTCCTATCGACATTGTGGGAGCAGGAGACAGCGCCACAGCCGGAGCGGTTTCGGCGTTGGTTTCCGGCGCATCTCTCACCGAAGCGGCCGCAGTCGGTTGCCTGGTGGCCTCCGTCACCATTCGCCAGCTGGGAACCACCGGGACCGCCAGTCCACAACAGGTCATGGAGGCATTCAAGGGAACCGGGGATCTGTATGCGAATATATAAATATGAGGAATGGCAGGCATGGAGGCCTGTCCCGCCATTTTTGCGTGGTGGGAGTCAGGCGTCTCTGCCTGACGGCCAACGCCGGGCAAACCAGGACCAGGTTATCGGCAGGCCGTATTCAATGGGAGTCAACTCCGAAAGCCCTAACAGATGCCGCGCATGACGCATGTCGCACCGGACACGCTGGATTTCACCCGGAGGTGCGGGAACAAACTCAACCGGAAAATCCAGGCCGGATACTTTCCGGAGCCGCTCGACTAACTGAAGAATGCTGATCGATTCACCGCTGCCGATTTGAAATATCTCGCCGGGCGCATGAGGGGACTCCAGACTGGAAACAATGGCCTGTGCGATATCACCCGCCCACACAAAATCGCGTGTCTGTGAACCGTCGCCATAAATCTCAACAGGTTCCCCGTTCAGTATCCGACTAATCCATTTTGCTACAACGCTCGATTTCCGCCCCGAATAAGGACCATACACATTCGCAAAACGCAGACAAACGGTTTCTAATTCCATTGACCTCCAATACGCGGAGGCCAATGCTTCCAGACACAACTTCCCTGCGCCATACGGGGAAACAGGCGTGACACAAAACGGCCCGTAATCGGAATTGTTCGGCTCACCGGCCGCTGCGTTAGAGGATGCCAGGACTACACGCCGAACCTGTTTTTTGCGCGCGGCTTCCAGGACATTCAATGTACCCAGGGCATTCACACGGATACTTTCAGCGGGATTCTGTATGGAGGTATGAACTCCGGTCGATGCGGCTAAATGAACCACAGAATCGCACCCCTTCGTCGCGTGTTTCACACAATCCGTGTCGCAGATATCACCGGAAATTATATCCAGTCGATCTTTCTCGATGCCCCGTCTTTCACCCGGAAACTCCTCATCAAGAAGGCAGGCAAGGTCCTCCCGGCGTCCCACGGATTCGTTGTCGAGAATACGGAGAGACCAGTCCGGGTATTTCCGCAGCGCCAGGCGGATCAGGCGCAGACCGATAAATCCCAAACCGCCGGTAATCAAGATTGTAACGGATGGTTTTTTCATATCCGTCTGTCAGGTTAAGTAGCTGCTCTTCCGTCGGCTGCCATCCCAGCGGATATCCGGGTCCAGGGCCTCCTCGCGAACAAGAATGCGATCCTTGTATTTCAGGAGATCCTGTAGCGTAATGCGAATCTCCTGTTCGATATCGTGGGTGGGTTTGTAGCCGAGATCAAGAAGGTGCCTATGGTCCGGATTATAGTAATGTTCTTCCATTTCAATTCGGGGATTCTCAATGTGGCGGATGCCGGCCTGCAATCCGATATCGGCGGCGGCTCGTTTCACTTTCTCCGCGAGTTCGGAGACATTATAGAGTTCTTCAAACTGATTAAAGACCCGGTATTCACCCTTTGCGGGGGGATTCTCTACCGCGAGGGTGAGGCATTGCATGGAATCGCGCAGGGGCAGGAATCCCCGACGCTGCCCGCCCTTGCCGAACGGCGTCAACGGTTTGCCGGCAACGGCCTGGGCACAATATCGATTGATGACGGTGCCGAAACATTGATCGAAATCGAAACGGGTAACAAGACGCTCATCCTCCGCCATCTTGTCGATCCGTGTTCCGAACACCACGCCTTGCATGACATCGGTTGAACACAATTTCCAGAACTTGCAGGCCATCATGATGTTGTTGGAGTCATGGA
The DNA here is from genome assembly GCA_029570205.1 of Candidatus Omnitrophota bacterium. Classification (GTDB taxonomy): domain Bacteria; phylum Hinthialibacterota; class Hinthialibacteria; order Hinthialibacterales; family JAKPRU01; genus JAKPRU01. Next base: position 41,341 of record JAKQSI010000010.1, read on the forward strand.
CCTTGGACTGGTGATACCAGCTGCCCGCCTGTCGGGGAAATGGGAGTCGATCCTTTCGTCCACGGTACTCGATTTCAAAGAACCCTTCGGGGATATCCACATTCGGGGTTCCGTATTCGCCCATGGTTCCCAGCTTGACTAGATGCGCTTCCGGGCAGCAGTCCCGCATCGCGAACAACAGATTCAGTGTCCCGCCGATATTGTTGCATTGCGCAAATACCGCGTGATGAACATCCAACATGCTGTACGGAGCGGAGGGCATTTCGCCCAGGTGAACAATGGCCTCCGGCTGGAATGATTTCAGAAAGTTCAAGACAAAATCATAGTCCCGAAGGTCGCCCTTTCGGAAAATGAGGTTTCTGCCGTATATTTCACGGAACGCGGCGAGACGTTCAGTCATTCGCCGGATCGGTGTTACAGATTGCGATCCCATCTCCGCCACCCAATCGCGCCTTAGAAATAAGTCGATCCCGGCAACCTCATGGCCGCGCAGGATTAAATGCTGGGCAAGCGCCCATCCCAGATATCCGTCTACTCCGGCGATCAATACACGCATTGCTGTTGATCCTTTCAAATAGATAGAATGATTAGATAGAATGATCGGAAGATATCTCACCCAAAACAATAAGTGGACTGGTTCCTATCCTACCCTTCCATCATTGGCTGTCAAAGAGACTGAGATCGCCGGTTCCCGATTATATGGATCGGTGGATTCTCTTTCATATTGATCCGGCGACAAATCGCCCAGGGACGTCACCACCCGTTTCCCAAGCTAAACCGTGGCGAATTCAGGTCAGGTGGGGGTTGGCATGAAACCCGGCCCAAATCCTGCGATCCCGAAGTCAGCCCCCCTTGTATTCTCCCCGAACTTCCGGGGGAAGCATAGGAGGCCCAATTCCTCCCCCGAAGATCGGGGGAGGTGAGGTGGGGGTTGACTGGCGAGAAGAGTCAGGTGGGGGTTGACTTCCTTCCCCGAAGGTGTACAGACCCGAGAGAGGGTTGAAATAACTCTTCCTTCTGTATGCTTGGCAGGACTCACACAATCCGGCGGACTTCGGATTCTCTGGGAAATCGAATGGTGATTTCCGCGCCGCCCTCCGGACGATTGGCCGCTCGAATTGTCCCCTGGTGGAACTCCTCCACGATGCTTTTCACCCAGACCAGCCCCAAGCCGCCGCCGGAACCGGATCCTTTTGTGCTGTACCCGGCCCTGAAAATGCGCCCTATCTCCTTTTCATCCAGCAGGCGGCCGGTGTGATCGCGAATTCCCGGACCATCGTCACGCACAATGAACACGATGTGGTCTCCCTCACGGCGTAGTTGCACCTCAATCCGGCCGCCGACCAATCCATCCTCGCGTCGCTGGATGGCGTGAGCCGCATTAGCCAGGAGATTGAACACGGCCATTTTCAGAAGGCGTGGTTCAATGACGGCCTCACAGTTCGAGGAGATGTCCTGGATTACCTCCAAACGTTGAGATGTGGACCGTATGAAAAGTTCACATACCTCATGCAGGTAGCGTCCCACATCCCCTCGTTCGTAGCAGGGTGCGCGAGCGGCTCCCAGTGCGCGATAGATATCCACCATCTCCTGTAAGAATTGCAGGTTATTTTTCAATCCCTCGAATGCCTGGAGAAGAACATCCGCGCGAGCCGGGTCCAACCGTACCGCTCCACTGTTCAGCGCGCGATGAATCGTATTCAAATCCCATTTCCCTCCCGCAATGATGTTGGTGAGATCGTGCCCCATACTCGTTGCCAGATTGACACTGAAGCGGTTTCGTTCCTCCGCAAGACGCCGAGAGAAACCGGCACATCGCAGCAGGCTGTTCTCAACAAGCCGCCGGATACGCTGCGCGCCTGCCGCCTGTAAAGACCCCTCCTCGTCCAGCAAAAAAATCAGCCCCGCCCGTTGTTCCTCCAACCGAAGAGGGATAACCCAACAGGCCGAGTTTGTGTCTCCAATGCTCCTTTGACTGATCTCCTCAGGCTGAAAATCCGGTGGTTCCTGAATGGTCGGAACCGGGGCCGTTCGGGTCCATGTGCCCATGGGTTCCCAGCCCCCGGTGTCAGGCTCCGGGATTTTCACGGAAACGGCGGTCAATGCAAAAGATTCGCCGATTGCCTGAGGAATATCCCGCAAGAGGCGGTGGCTCATCTCATCCGCGGGAACCTCGTCGTACTGTTGGTAACTTTCCACAAGGCGATCCAGTTCCATCTCCAGGCGGACCTCACGCTGGGTCTCAGCGAGACGGTTGTAGGCCGCTTCGATATCCACGCGAGGCTGACGGATTATTTGAACGGTTCCCTCTGTCGCCAACTGTTCCAGGTGTCCCGCCACTCGACCGAGAGGAACAATCAGCCTTCGGTTCAACCACAAATAGAAAACAAGCGTTGTTATCACGAACACCAGCGCATATCCCCAGAAACGCAGCACCAGGTGTTCGATCTCCGGCCAACCCACCGGTGAGGTGTAGTACATCCATACGACCAATTCAAACCCGCGATTCGGGAAGGGAATCGTTCGGATTTGTGCGCGTGAAAAGTTGCGCGAAAGAAAACAGTTGCGCCAATTATTCCACTGCCGAAACTTGGAAAGATTTGATTTATCGAAAATAACACGCTTCTCGCTGCCGAAAATCGTAATCCGATAGAGAGGACTATTCTGCGTAAGATAACGATCCGCATTCTTACGAAAGAACTCCGTAAACCGTTCCTCGTATTGCTCGACGGTCTCGTTGGGACGAGGGTCGGAAACCGCTCGATTGGATTCTTCGTTAATCAACTTGAAATGCGGTTGCATCCGTTCCACATAGATACCCGAGCTTCGGATGATCTCATCCTTGCTGTTCACAAAAATCCTGTCGAGCATGACCAGGAAAACAACATCGAGGAGAACCAGAGATGTGACAGAGAACACGCGGTGCCAATATCCACGCGAACGACGGTATCCTGAGTACTCATCCGTCGGCTTGTTTATGGGCCAGGCATCCGGTCGATTCATATCGGCGTATCCTCGGGAGACACGCGGAGTTTGAGCAGGGCAAGCACGGCCAGCAGAAATCCCGCAAGTGTCGCAGCCAGAATCCGCGTGGATGCATAAACCAGAAAATACTGCAAAACCCCGAAATCAAGGAGTACAACAGGCATCTGAGCCACAAAGCGGGCGTGGTTTGCAATTCCCCCGAACGGCCAGAGATAGACCAGCATTTCCTCCGTAACGCCCTGCCCGTACAGCCTTGCGATCCCATCATTGAAATCCACCGCAATTCCGAGTAATTGGATGAATATCCCGAGCATTGTCAAAAACCAGAACGCATAACATCTTATCGGTCCGTGAAAACTGCCTGTTTCCAGGGCCAGCGGAGCGGCGAGCAACGGAATCAGCGGAACCAGGTGACGAGACCCCCAAGCCCACCCGCCCCACCAGTTTGCCCACCATCCGTAAAACACCAGCATCGGTCCGACCACCAGCCACCAGGGTCCCCACCAATCACTCCCCCGACTCCCCCAGAGAACAAGCGGTAACAGAAGCAGGATCGGATTGTACAGAAAAAGGCTTTTGCCCAGCGAGAAGAAAAATCCATACAGTCCCTCAAACGGCAATGGATTGAATCCCCCCTCATACCCCGCAACCCCCCCCCACCGGGACCACTGATATCCGATCACCAGGGCGGCCAATCCCCCCGCCATCAGAATGCCGGGCCAGAGATCCGAGAACACAGCCGGCTTCTTTTGCCGAAATCCCAACACGATCAATCCGGGAAAAAGCAGAAGAAACTCCAGACGGAATCCCACCAGCAACCCGGCCCAAAGCCCGGCAAACAGGAAATCCTTCTTTTGACCCAATTGCCGGTATCGGCAGATTGACCAAAGCAGCAGGGTCAGAAGGAGCATCGCGGGGATCTTGTTGTATTCGTATCGCGAATACGGAAGTATCATTGTCGAGAGACCCGCTGCCAGCGCGACATTCCGTGAGGCCGCCAGGCCCGCTCCCATCTCTCTACACAGCAGAAACAGCGCAGCGCAGGCCATTGCTGCCAGAACACCGTTCATCCAGCACAGGGCGCGACGGCGAATCCCATCCGGGTCCGAATCGGGATGGTTCGCCACCAACCAATCTCCCAATTTGTAAAAAGGAATAAAAACCAAAGCATGAAACACGCCCTGTTTCAGGCGAACCTGCGGGAACATCTCTCCCCTGTCCACGATAGACTGCGTCAGCTGGTAGACCGCGTTCGCATCCACGGTATAGCCCGGTTTCGCCCCTTGCAACAGGAGATAGGTTGCGGCGAAGAACAGGAAAATCAGCAGGCTATGCCGGGAATTCACCTTCATTTTTCATCCAAATCGACAAGATCGATGAGTAGAATAACATCGCATAGACCTTATGGGTATTGAGAAATCCCATTCCTGTGGAAAAAGGGTGCGTTTGGAGAAAGACTCAGGACCCAAGCCCTCTGCCTTCGGGAGAGGATCGGGGTGCAGGCGTCTTCGAGTGACAGTCACATCTTGCCTCATGCCGCTCTTCCCCGACAGCATGTCAAGCCAATTCTCTTGGAGAGCGCCCGTAACGATCACGTGGTGGACGCCTCGTCTTCATCCTCAAAGGAATTCAACAGAATGGAATGAATTTGTGTGATCCCTATCCGGACATGGGCCGCGGCCAGAACCAGGTTGTTCAATTCATCCTCCCGGCTGCCTTTGTTCCGGATGGACTCGATCGCCGCTTCGATATGCTGCAAGACGATTTTGCCGGTTTCGTAAAAATCCGTCGTGGCCTCCATAATTGGATCAATTCCCCATGTGACTCTGTTTTCGCCGGCTTCCACTTTCGTCCGGATTTCATGGAGCTCTCGAAGCATCTGATCGAGAACCATGTCCCGCAAAAAACGTTTTTGTTTTTCCATGCTGTTCTCCACCTGATTTACAGGGCTGCCCCCGCCCTTTCTGCCGCCGCTCTTTCATATCAGGAGCCGTCCGTAGAGTCAATGATCGCCGCTGCGAAACGGACGGTTTGCCGAGGGTTTTTGCCCGGGTTCCCAAGGTGACCTCATTTGGAAGTCTCGGATCGGGCATGTACGATAACCATCGTGAAATCCCATAAAAAATGATACTTCAATGTGACTCTCAAAGTCAGAAATCATAACCTTTCTCCGTATCGGCGGAATGAGTTTCATGCTGTCTATCGGGAGGTGGACCGGATTTGGTGACTGACACAAAGCAGCATTCTCCTCCGGGAATAACCGCGGTAATCCTGGACTCGGTGGCCGACGGAGTGTTTACAGTGGACGAACAGTTCCTTATCACCTCGTTCAATCGTGCCGCCGAACAGATTACCGGTGTCTCTCGCAAGGAGGCGATTGGACGGCCGTGCTGCGAGGTGTTACGCGCAGATATCTGCGAGGCGGGGTGTGCGCTGAAAGACGCCATGAATTCCGGTCAGCCTGTGATTGACCGCACCGTTCATATCCTTCGTACAAACGGCGAGTTGGCTCCCGTCAGTATCCGCTGTGCTGTGCTGAGAGATGATCGGCAAAAGATGATCGGTGGTGTGGAAACCTTTCGAGACCTTTCCCTGGTGGAGGAACTGCGTCGTCGGATCCATCAGCAACATACTCTCGGCGACATTGTTTCCCGCAACCACAGGATGCAGCAACTTTTCGCCGTTCTCCCTCAGATCGCCTCAACCGACAGCACCGTCCTCATTGAGGGCGAAAGCGGAACCGGTAAGGAGGTCCTGGCGCGATCTATACACGATCTCAGCCCCAGACGAGAGAAACCGCTGATTACCGTGAACTGCGCCGCCCTGCCGGATACCCTGCTGGAATCGGAATTGTTCGGATATGTCGCGGGGGCGTTTACCGATGCGAAACGGGATAAACCCGGACGCTTTGCGCTGGCGGATGGCGGCACGATTTTTTTCGATGAAATCGGGGATATCTCGCCGGCCCTGCAAGTCCGGCTCCTTCGTGTGATCCAGGAACGGACCTTTGAGCCGTTGGGATCCACACGGACCTTAAAGGTCGATGTCCGGGTGATTTCCGCCACGAACCGGGATTTGAAAAAAGAAGTGGAAGAAGGAAGGTTCCGGGAAGACCTGTTCTACCGGATCAATGTAGTAAGGCTTGCTCTGCCCCCATTGCGGGAACGCAAAGAAGATATCCTCCTGCTCGCAGAACAATTCATCAACCGGATGAACCGCTTGCAGGGTAAGAATATCTCCGGCCTCTCGGATGAATCCACTGCCGCGATGATGAGGTACAACTGGCCCGGTAACATTCGGGAGTTGGAAAATGCCATCGAACACGCTTTTGTGCTTTGCCGGAGCGAATGGATCGAATTGCGCCACTTGCCCGAAACCCTTCGGGGAATGAAACCCGGCGGAACACCACGCTATAAAAGCGCCACATTACGGGAAATCGAACGTCAGGCTATTTATGAGGCTCTCATTCGAAACAAGTGGAGACGGCTCGCCACAGCCAGGGAACTCGGAATTAACAAGACAACGCTCTGGCGTAAGATTCGACAGTATTCGCTGGAACCGCCGGACTCCGGTCAATCCGATTCGACTCGGAAAGACAACAAGGGCAGGCACAAGGGCCTCCGCCTACGACATATCGAGGATTCGTAGGGGCAACCCCCCGTGGTCGCCCAGAAATACCTACGCAAGATTCCCCCACAACAAATCATCTATTGCCTCACGGATCAGCTCCTCCGCTTCCACCCCTTCCTGCTCGGCTGCTTGTTTCAGTCGCTCCAGCTGAACGCGAGAAAGTTCGAGCGAGATTCGACTGCGAGTCTCTTTGGGCGGAACCTGGATCGAGTCTCCGCCGGAATGCAGCGCAACATAAAGCGCCTCCTCGGCATGGCGCAGAATCTCCGCGCGGGTTACTCCATGCTGCGGGAACTCCGCCAGACCTCCGGTGAGAATCACCGTGTCCCATCGACCGCGTTCGCTTACTTCCTTATGGAACTTTTGCCGGATATCTTTGACCGCTCTGCTCGCTTCCTCCAGAGCGCAGCCCGGGCAGAGACAGATCATCCCCATTTCGCCATATCGGTCGTACAGGAAATCCTTTGGGGTTTCCTTTTGCAACAGCCTGGCTAGAATCTTCAGGGTGGGCATGTACTCCGACGAGACATAGCGCGAACACCGGGGATCCCCGATCTGCAAAATCGCCAGGCTCGTGGGAAGCCCGGATTCCGCCGACAGGGACAGAATCCGGTCAATCATCAATCGCTGATTCGGTGCGTCTGTTTTGCGAGACTTGCGCGGGAACAGTGTTTTCCCATCAATCAAAAGAATTCCCATTCTACTTCTCCCCAATTCGGAGGATTGGCTCACCCATCCCCGTCCGTCACGCCGTTTGATACAAGCGGAACGGGCCGATCCGACAAGAACAAACAGGCCATTAAGACAACAACTTATTATACCACGACTATCACTATTCCGCCTTTTCCGCTAGGCTTTCGAATGCAATGTCGGGAGTTTTTTGTCCTGGGAGGCGCAGCCTTTCTTGAAACAACGGGCATTTCTCGAGAAGCATTTGGCAACGCTGACTCCATTGGCGGCGGATCTGCGCCGTCTGTCGCGGGGCTATACAAGGCACTTCATCTGGGAGCCTGATGAAGGCGACTGGTGTATTCACCAGGACCCCATCTCTCACAAGAGCGCCCTGAAACTGGTCTGGATGGTGTGCGAATACGACGAATCCCATCCTGATCCCAATCACCATTCCCTGATCTTCCGAATTTCCTTCCCCGAAAATGGGTATGATGAGGAAATTGACGAAGGAGAAATTGACGATTGCCTCTGGCTGCCGACCGTAGGACAGTGCATGGAGTGGTTAAGCAACCGGCAGTGCGGTGTGGAACTGGTCCAGGTTGGAGATGCAACCCAAATCCGTTCCGTTATCGGGATTCCTTCCATTCAAGAGTGTTTTCCGACTCCGAATCACGCGCTCATGACCGCCGTTCTTGCCGTGCTGAACCAGCCTCGAACAATGTAATCCGACAACAGGTAGCAAAATGCGAGCTTCTCATAAGGCCTGGAGACGTATATGCTGGACTGGAAAAACGAATCGCTTTCCGGGGAAAAAGTGGAATGCGTTGTACGATGCACATCTGTTATTGGAACGGCGGCGGCTACTGCGTCTGTGAACTGGAAGTTGCTTCCCTCATACCGGACTCGGATTCCTGTCCGAATTTCGAGGAAGAAGCAGAAAAAGACGATCCTTTGTTTTCGACACAGATTCAAAAACCCGAACCGGAAGGATGACAAAGTCATGAACAGAATAATGTGGACTCCGGCGATCATCCTGGCTCTGTTCACCGTAACATACGCCTCCGATTCCTCCCCCTCCGAATCCGGCCTTCGCATTCAGTCCATTGCGCTCAATTCCGATGCCTTCCTGATGCGGCACGATCTCTCCCCGCAGAAAAAAATCAACTGGCGATTCCGGCCCGTGAATTCAACGATGGAGAATTTGCTGATCCCTTCGGCGGACGGTTCTCAACTTAAATGGAATCTTTCCGCAGAATTGATCGAACCCAGTCCGGGAATAGCAAACTGTGCGCTCATAATGGAACGGAAACACGGGCTGTGGGATATCGCCTCCCGGCAGGAGATTCGGATCGACCGGGCGGAAGCGCTCAACCCATACCTGCCGGATTCCGTCCCGCTGACCATTGCTTCCGGAGTTCTTGCAGCCAGTGACACACTGTCCATCCGGGGAACGCAATTGGACACAACGGTTCATGTGGCGCTGTATCGCTCGGATTTCGAGCCTCGCGTGCAGACCGTCAGCGCCCTGTTTACCGGCGGGATGTCGCAATTTGCGGTCAAGGCTATTCAGGACGCACACGGAGACATCATTCTGGACCCCGTTCACATTCAAGGCGATTTGAACGATCCCAATTTCAATCCTCGCAACGAACTGATGGTCAACCTGCGCAATCAGGTATTGATGCGGATCTTTCGCGGTTCCACCACCATCCCCAGAGAGGCTGTCCAGCAGCTGACCGGCAACATATCTTCCATGCCGGGTAATGTGTTTGGTCAAGCGGAAACGATTCTCAATACAGCGGGGAAAGTAACGGGTAAAGTGGGGTCGACAGCCCTGGATGCCGGGGCCGGGGTCGCCGGGACCGCTCAGAAGGCCGGTGAAACCGCCACGGATGCCGCCAAAACCACCGTAGAAGGTGTAGGCTCCATTCTGAAAGGCATTTTCAATCGCGAGAAAAAAGCAGAAGAATAACCATTCCCAATAGAAAGGAACAAAGTATGTTTCGTGGTGTATTTCCTGCTGTATTGACCCCATTTGATGAGGACGGTTCCGTCAATTACGAATCGTTCGAGAAACTGTGCCGATATCTGGCCGATGCACGTGTACATGGCGTGTATCTTTGCGGAACCACGGGAGAGTTTCCCTTCCTGACTGTGGATGAGCGTAAACAACTGACCGAGCGGGCTGTCGCTTCGGTCGGCGACCGGCTGACTGTCCTGGTGCAGGTCGGCGCGAATGCACTTCGTCCGACCATTGAACTCGCGCAACACGCCCAAAAGGCCGGCGCGAAAGGAATCGGCATCATTGCCCCGTATTTCTTCACCTACGATGAGACAGCGCTGTATCGTTACTACAGCGCGATTCTGGAATCCGTGTCCGGATTCCCGACATTGCTCTATAACCTTCCGCAGCGAACCGGTGTCAATATCTCCCTTGCGCTGATGGAACGTCTTCGCGCCAATCACGATAATCTTGTGGGAGTAAAGGAAAGCGGCAGTTTCGACAGCATTCATGCCTGGCTGACCATCAGCGATGAGAAGTTCTGCGTGTTCTGCGGCATTGATGAATATGAGTATGCCTCATTCCGCGAGGGAGTCCGGTCCATCGTGTGTTCGTTTGGAAACTGGCTGCCGCATACGTTCCGCAAGTTCACGGAGGCTGTGGACCGGGATGACTGGGATGCTGCGCAGAAATTGCAGCGGCGGATTCACCAGCTGGTCGCGCCGGGCCTCGTTCCCAATCAGATTGGGGTCTTGAAAGCGGGGATGAATCTGCGGGGGTTGCCCGCCGGGCATCTGCGCTCGCCGAACCGGGACCTCGGTCCGGGCGAAATCGAAAATCTGCGCCAGATCCTGGAATCCCTGCATTTCCTGGAAGGCGAACAGTAAGACCGATCCTTGGAGTGCGGGAGCGTCAGCTCCCGCCTTTCCTGGATTCCGGCGAATCGGCTTGCCGAAGGAACACGCGCATTGGAGCGTCAGCTCCCGCCTTTCCTGGATTCCGGCGAATCGGCTTGCCGAAGGAACACG
>JAKQSI010000016.1 GCA_029570205.1 Candidatus Omnitrophota bacterium
CGTGGCGATCATCGGCCCCTCAAGTCGCTTGTCCAAACCGGGCGCGGCGGTTGAGGTTTCATCCCTGGGGATTGCTGCCGGGGATTCCACCCTCGGCGTTGCAGTCGGACCTTCCTCGCTCGCGGTTGGGAAGGGAATTGAAGATTTCCTTGAGACTTGCAATAGGTGTTTCTACGGCCAGGGAGATATCTTCCCGGATCTCACCTCCAACAAAAGCATCCTTGCCTTCGCTGATCCGTTTCTCTCTCGTAGCAGCACGATTATCCTGGTAGTGCCATCCCTTTGGAATAGTGGGATAAAGATCCCGCTCGGTCATGTCAGCGAGGTTAAACACCGTCGTCTCTACAATTAGATCAGTATATTCCTCCCCGTAGGACGGAGCCTCAATCAATTGCCATAGCCATTCTGGACTGATATTCAGATTCTCTCTTTCTTTTTCCGCTAAAATCGAGCGAAAGTGCCATATTCGCTTTGGGAACAAAGGTACCGCGGAAATGTCCTGAAAGGCTCCCTCGGTGCGGATGTTTGAAACCGTATGACCATCGCTTGAATACTGCGCATTTCTGAAACCGATGAACCCTTCGGAAACCATATCCGCTTGTGCCAGAAAACGCCCTTGCCGGAATATTCGCACCGCATATTGTGAGGGATCAGTGGGTGAACAAATGATTTCGTGGGTCACCCCACCCACTTCCGCTGATGCAAGAAAAAATGCGGGAACATTCAGGAACAATTTGGGATGGGGATACACATCATAGAGCATGTTCGTGAAGGACTGCAGGTCGTAAACGTGTACGGTCTTGGATAAGTGGTTGATAAGAATATACCTGTTCGCATCCCAGATCTGAGTGAAGTTGCAGCCATGAGGATAGAACAGGCCTGGATCGCTTCTTGTGTCATAGCGATACACATCACCACAGAATGACAGAGTGGTTTCACAGATCTGCGAATAGGGTTTGCGCCGGGCTTCAACCCATTGCCGAATTGCTTCATCACTGTAAGGAATACGGTAAACAAGGGAGAACGAAGTAATATCCACCCTTGCGCTCTCTTCCGGATACGGATCGGCCGGAAAATGACGCGTCTCCGTGCAGCGAATAACACCGTTAGACAATTTGGCATATTGAGCAAGATTCTTGTCGAGTGTCGCTTGTGGATCAATTGCTTCCACAGATTACTCTGCCGTCTCCTTTTCCCCTCCCCGCTCCGCATTCGGCAAGCCCGGAAGCGGAGAGCCTGCTGTTGCGGATTCCACTTCGGGTGCTGCAGCGGAGACCTGCGCCAACTCCCCCAAGTGCCAGATTCGTACCGTGCCGTCGCGGCTTCCGGTCAGTATTCGGGTCCTGTCCGGCAGATAGGCGACAGAACTAACCGCACCATTATGGACAAATGTCTTTACTAATTCGCGGCGCCATAGTTTCACCGTTCCGTCCCAGCTGCCGGTCAGGCATTCTGTCCCATCCGGCGAGAACGCCACAGCGGACACATTGCCTGTGTGTCCCG
>JAKQSI010000061.1 GCA_029570205.1 Candidatus Omnitrophota bacterium
TCCAACAGAGCCGGCTGTGACGTTCCATACAGGATGTTGATTCCCACTTCGTATCCTCCGGGCCGTTTTGTCACCCGACAAGCGATTTTTGTGTTACCCCTCTATTTTACAGGTGGCGGAGTCCCGTTATCCGGTCAGATCGACGCCGCATAGGACAAAGCCGGCGCGTCAAGGATCGAAAACCTGTTTTTCCCGTAATCCAGCAAGCCTTCCGCCCGAAGGCGGGAGAGCTCGCGGGACAAAGCGCTGCGGTCGCATGCCAGATATTCCGCGAGCCCGTTGCGGTCAAACGGAATCGTAAATTCAAAATAGCCGGCCCGGCTCATTTCCGCCAGCAGATAGGTCGCGACACGGGCACGGATCGTCTTTCGGGTGAGGACGTCCATTTTGCGCGTAAGCAACAGGTTTTTCTCCGCCAGAATCCGCAACAGGTTGCGGATGAGCGAAGTGTGGCGTGCGCACAGATTCCCGCACGGGCCCGCGAGTCTGCCGAAATCGATATCCAGGATGACGGAGGCAACGACCGCGGTCACTGTCACCGGGCTGCGTATCCCGCCCATACAGGCTAGTGTCTCGCCAAACAACTCGCCCGGCAGAATCCGCCCGATGATGTGGCGGTTTCCGGCGGCGTCTTCCTGCGCGACTTCGACCTCTCCGGACAAAACAAGCCCAAAACGATCGAGAGGTTTCCCTTCCACCAACGGCATCTCTCCACGTTCATACCGGTGCAGCCTGGCTTCCAGACAGGAAAACAGACCCGGCAGTTCGTCCGAACCGATTTCCAAAAACAATGGACAGTGAACCAGGATCGGCTCCCATTTGCACACAATCCGACTAAAAACAGGGTCGAATATCACATTTTCCACTTTTTCCCCTCACTTTCAAGCAATTCCATATCGCCAATATGATATCATTTAATGGATATAGGCGGGTCAGTCGCAGCGTTGCGGCAGGCAACACGGATCAGGAGCGTTCCGAAATGAAAGAAGCCATCACACACGGCGACCTGCGGTTTCCGATACAGGCATATACCGTTCCCTTCGATCTGCCCAATCACTGGCACAACGAATTCGAATTCCTGTACATGAACCGCGGGAGCGCCACTTATTGGGTCGACACGCAGCCGTTTGATCTCGCGGAGGGCGAGTGCGGATTTGCGAGCAAGGGCCAGATGCATTCCATCGATTACCACGACGAGAGCAACAGCGAGTTCACCGCGCTCGTGTTCAATCCGGTTCTCCTCTCGGGAGAGTTCGACGCCTGCAGTTTCTACTTTCAGGGCATCGCGGACCAGCGGATTCTGATCGACCACAAGTACTCCCCCGGCACCCCGCACGGCGATGTGGTCATCCAGGGGCTGCTTCGGATCGCTTTCCTGCTGGCGGAGAAACCGTTTGCCTATGAGATTGAAATCAAGGGACTGCTGTACGGAATGTTTGCCGCCATTTTTAACAATGACGCCTATCACGTACAATACGAAGAGCACATCGGCAACCCCAAAAACGCCGAGAAAATCAAACGGGTCGTCAACTACATCTACAACAATTTCAATCAGAAGATCACCATAGAGGACCTGGCGCAACTGTTGAACTACAGCCCGTATTATTTCAGCCGGTTCTTCAAAGAGCTGACCGGACGAACCCCCATCGACTATCTGAACCGATATCGGATTTTCCGTGCCTCCGAGCTGCTCCGGACCTCCGAAATGAGCATCTCCGAAGCCGCCTACGCCGTGGGGTTCGACAATCTCAGCTACTTTATCCGGATGTTCCGGAAATACAACAATTGCACCCCGTCCAATTACCGCCGGCGAGGCAAAGGCTAGATCTCCCTTCCGGAGGCGGGACGGTTGGCTTTCCTTTTTCTGGTCGAAAACGTACCGAACCCCGCGGTTTGCTTGACGCTCCCTCCAGAACGGTGTAACCTGAAAAACACCAAGCGAAAGGAGTCCGCACGATGCATACCGCACCGGTCTATCA
>JAKQSI010000110.1 GCA_029570205.1 Candidatus Omnitrophota bacterium
AAACTCTTTTGGGAGGGGTGGAAAAAGGCTCCTAGCCCGCATTTCTCACAAGCCTGTCAGAAGAGGAGTGAGACGCGTTGCATATCGCGAGAATAATCGCGGTGAGTGGTTTCCTGAAGAGATGGGACCGTGCAAGTCAGGATGAACAGAGAAACCCGCACCCAAAAGGGGCCGGATAAGGCTTCCCGGAGAGAGCCACAGACAGACCTCGGCTCCGAGGGGGCGTTCAAAGACACAGGAGGAAAGGGGAGGAGACTCCCGCTACGGTGAAAACAGGGGGATGGCTTTCAGATTCGCATACGCTGCAGCAAAAAGAGCCTGATCCGGGCAACCGCTCGCCATCGATACCACGATCCTTCGCACCGTCACCCGAATCCGAGCCCCCAGTTTGAACAACTTGAGTCGAATCGTCTGACATTGCGCCTTCGCCATCTCTGTCCCCTGTAATCCCAAGCGGCGGAACGCGGAAACCAGTAGATAGGCCACCGACGAAAACCACAGGCGGATCTGATTCGCCCACATCTCATGGGAACTCGTCCGATCCGCAAACAAATACAACGGCTGTTCCTTGATCCGGTTCTCCATCTCCCCTCGCGCACAATACTCCTTCTCGTACAACGTCTGCGCATCATACGCCTCCGGCCCATACGAGGTCACCACAAACCGGGGATTCGCCCCTTTCGACAAATACTCCGCTTTCGCCACCACACGACGCTTCCGACTCCAACTCCTCTCCGTTCGGTATAGAAAATGTCCATACACCCGCGCCGCTTTCTGTGTCCGCGCATACCGTTTCCTCGCCTTCTTCATTTGGCGTTTGATCTTTCCCAGCAGGCGCGAATTCTTCGCCAGTCCGAAAACATAATGCACCCCATTCGCCTCACACCAACTCATCAGCGATTCCCGACAAAATCCCGCATCCCCCCGAATCGCAATCTCTACTTTCGGCCAGCTCGCTCGGACCCGCTCCACGATCCGCGCCACCTCCTCCACACTCCCCGCCGACGCATCCCGGTTCGACTCCCGCAATCGCGAACACAACAAGTGCTCCCCGCAAAAGATGTACAACGGCAGATAACAATACTCCCGGTAATACCCATGAAAAAATCGCCCCTCCTGTTGTCCGTGCAACGGATCGTCCGTCGCGTCCAAATCCAACACCATCCGCCGGGGCGCCCGTTCGTGCGCCTGGAGAAATACCTCCACAAAAAACGCATTCACCGCCTCCTCAATAATCTCGATCTTCTTGTATCGATCCGGCTCTCCCGGACGGGTCAATTCCAGACGATTCAGCGTACTCTTCCCCGCCAACGCTCTTCCCCGATCTCCCTCCCGGACCCGACTCTGACCCGTCGGATCTTCCTTCCCCACCAACACCGCCAACACCGGATCGTTCCGCAATGCCTCATGATCGTTCAGGTCCTCATATCCCAACGCGATCCCGTACACCCGCTGCGCCACCAACTCCGCCACCGTGTGTTCGATTCGTTCCGCATCCCTCAAATCCCGGAAACACCCGCTGAACTGTCGGAGAATCCCGCACCGCTGCTCCACCTCCCGCAACAGCAGTCCCCCCGCGTCCGATGTCAGGGTTCCCCCGTCAAACGAGGCCACCACTTCCCGTTTCTCCAACGGTTGAAAATCAAACAACGTTCCTGTACACTCTGTTTTCATAAGGTCACCTTCTTGGCATACAATAAGTTCTTATCACAACTCTATTTATGCCATAAAAGGTGACCTTTAAAAATGGCTACCCGTGAGAAATCCGGGTTATGCATCTTTCTTTCAGCGTCTCGTCAGGCACTGCCTTCTGCAGTATTTCGATGATGTTCGGAACCGTGACCAGTGAAACATGCCGCTTTCTGCCGCATTCAAACACACTGGTCTACGTCAGGTAAGGAAAAGTCCAGGGGGCATTCACAAAGTGGAGTCAACCGGAATCGTGGTGGATCATTTCCGCAGACTGACCGGCAACGAGCATCTCCGATCT
>JAKQSI010000115.1 GCA_029570205.1 Candidatus Omnitrophota bacterium
CCTTGACCAAGGCGGGAGGTGGAACGGTCCCATCCACCGATCCGGACCTGTTCGAAGCCCGGATAATCGTTGTCGCTCCATCCGAATCAACCGTCGTTTTCCCAAGCGAACGCCTTCAGACAGAGGATCGGAACGGACAGACTCGTTGGGTTTTCCGAACGGGGCATCCGGTAGAACACCTTCAGGTTCTGTGGGGTGATTACCGGGAGATAAAGGGAACTTTCGGGAACATCTCCTCTTCGTTCTACCACTTCCCCGGCCATCGATACCAGGCACAAATCTATCTGGAAGATATGGGCGACGAACAGAAAAATGCTTTTGAAAAGTTCGGTCCGTTCCCATTCTCCAGAATGGTGTTCTGTGAGATTCCCATGGATTTCTCCTGGGGGTTGCCCGGTGAGTCGATGCCCGGATTCCTGCCCGTGGCCGAGTCGCGACTGGTCTATCTCCATGAAGCGATCTGGAAATTGGATCGATTGGACCTGAAGCCCTCGGAGGTCCCATTCTTTTCCCAACTCGAATCCACCGTCCGAGACTTGCACAGGACATTCAGGGATTTTCTGGTCACCAACTATTTCCGTAAGACTTTCCATACGGTCGGCCCGTACGCATTCTGGCTGAACCGATACCTGCCGATGTACGTGGAGAAGTCACTGGAAACCGCATCCTGGCGACGGTGGCTGTTCAATTATGACGCCGGGACTCTGCCCGATACGCTCGCGCCGGTTGTGGCCAAGCCGATTATCGACATTCACAACGACAAGCCCGCATCCAATGCCGAACGACTCCGAGGCGAGGGAGTCTTCCGAATGCTCCATCATCTCCTCGGAGAAGAAAACTGGACGATTTTCCTGCACCGATTCTCGGAACGGTTCAAATTCCGCGATGTCTCCGACCGAGATATTCTGCGCCTCGCCAATGAATTATCCGATCAACCTCTCGACTGGTTTTTCGAGCAATGGCTATACGGAGACGTGTTGCCTCGATATGAAATCACGCTGGCGGAAGCAAGAGTTGTCAAGAAGTCGGGCGCAATCCGAGTGGCCTACAAAGCCACCGTACGGATCAAGAACCACGGAACGGGTAAAATGGCCGTTCCCATCTATGTCCAAACCGAACGTGACCATATTCTTCGAAACCTCTGGCTTGACACGGGACAAGAAGACACATTGACCCTGGAGACACCTCATCGTCCCACGTTTGCCATGGTCGATCCGGAGCATTGGGTTCTACAGGATCCGTTTGTTCACCCGGATACGAAGGCCCGTGGTCACTCCGAACGCAAATTCGATGTCCTTTTGGATTCCGAATCTCAACCGGCCGTGTCGGCGGCGAAACCCGGGGGCGAAACTCAATGAACTTGCCCGAAATCGCAGTGAAGCGCCCGATCGCCACGGTCATGCTGTTTGCCGCCGTGGTGGTCTTAGGGTTGGTTTCGTTCACTCGGCTACCCATTCAGTTCCTGCCGGACATCAGCCCGCCGGCGATGGGAAGTTTTCTCTTCTACCGCCGTCCGCTGGGTACGGAGGAGATGGAGCGGCGGATCATGATTCCCATCGAATCCATGATCGCGCAACTGCCGGGTGTCAAACGCATTTACGGCAACGGGAGTACCAATCGCTGCTTTTTCTTTATCGAATTCAATTTCGGCACGAATGTCCGCTATCGTTCGGTCGAACTGCAAGAGGAATTGGATCGGTTCCG
>JAKQSI010000127.1 GCA_029570205.1 Candidatus Omnitrophota bacterium
CAAGCAGGTAGAGGAAGCGCAGCAGAAAATTGTCGCGATTATCCGCCGCCTGGAAGATGCCGGAGAAATCATTATTTCCCGCGGCGGCGAAGAGGACATGATGGTGTAACAATGGGGGATTGCGGATTATGAATTATGAACAGTAGGACAGGCCTCCGTGCCTGTCAAAAAAAGATAAACAGTAGGACAGGCCTCCGTGCCTGTCAGATTGAGGAACAGTAGGACAGGCCTCCGTGCCTGTCAGATTGAGGAACAGTAGGACAGGCCTCCGTGCCTGTCGAAAGAAGATGAACGGCAGGACAGGCCTCCGTGCCTGTCGAAGGAAGATAAACAGTAGGACAGGCCTCCGTGCCTGTCGAAGGAAGATAAACAGTAGGACAGGCCTCCGTGCCTGTCGAAAGAAGATAAACGGTAGGACAGGCCTCCGTGCCTGTCGAAGGAAGATAAACAGTAGGACAGGCCTCCGTGCCTGTCGAAGGGAAATAAACGGTAGGACAGGCCTCCGTGCCTGTCGAAAGAAGATAAACAGTAGGACAGGCCTCCGTGCCTGTCGAAGGAAGATAAACAGTAGGACAGGCCTCCGTGCCTGTCGAAGGAAGATAAACGGCAGGACAGGCCCCCGTGCCTGTCGAAAGAAGATGAACAGTAGGACAGGCCTCCGTGCCTGTCAGATTGAGGAACGGTAGGACAGGCCTCCGTGCCTGTCAGGTTCTCCGAGAATTGAACGAAAGGTACATCGCATGAAGATATTTCTGGCATCGCCTTTGGGATTTATGGAGAGTTCCAGGCCGTTTATCTCAAGACTTGTGAACGTATTGGAAGAAGGGGGGCATACCGTTCTGGACCCATGGGATCTGGCGGAGCCGTTTAGCGAGAAACAGGAGAGCGCCAACCACATTTCGGATGAAAAAACCCGCCGAGAGCAGCTTCATCGAATCAGCATGGCCATCGCCGGGCAGAATCATCAACTCCTGAAGGAGGCGGACGGCATCCTGGCGATCCTGGATGGTTCCGATGTCGATTCCGGGACGGCAAGTGAAATCGGTTGCGCGTTCGGAATCGGTGGTAAAATAATCAACGGGTATCGGAATGATTTCCGTCGCGCCGGGGAGAACGATGGATGCCTTGTCAACTTGCAGATCCAGTACTGGATCGAGCAGTCCGGCGGACAGATTTATACGAGTCTGGAGGCCCTTCGGGATTGTCGATGGGCGTAGTTCGATCAGGCAGAATGGAAGATACGCGAGATGTCGAGAGTCATTAAAGCGCCGAATGTACGCGAAGCGCGCCCGATGAGCATCGTCAACCGGGAGATGGTACTTCGGTACGTAGAGGATGAAGCACAGCAGATCCGTGAACAGGCGGTGGTGGAGGCCCAGGACATGATCTCCGCCGCGCAGGTCCAGGTCGATGAGATCCTTGCCGAGGCCCGGGCGCAGGCGGAAGGAATCCTTGCCGAGGCGCAGGCGCAAGCGCAGGGAATCCGTGAATCGGCTCGCGAAGAGGGAATGCAGAAGGGCGACGCGGCCGGCCGCAAGCAGGTTCGAACCGAAGTTGCCGGTCTCATGGCGGACTTGGCGAACATGCTCAAAGAGGGCCGGCAGACCCTGGAGGACATGATCGTCCGACAAGAAAGAGAAATCCGCCGTCTCGTCGCCCAGATCGCCTCCAAAGTCGTGCAACAGATCATCGATGAGGACCATGAAACTGTGGCGCGAATCGCGCGGGAATGTATCCGACTGGCCGGCGATCGGCAGACCCTCACGATTCTGATTCACCCGGAGGATCACGAGATTATCGAGCAGTATTGCCCGGAATATCGAGTCGCATTCGACAATCTGGAGAAAATCGAAATTCGCGACGATCTCCGTGTCCCCCGTGGCGGAGTAATCATTGAAACCGGCAGCGGCGGAGTCGATGGGAGGATTCACCGGCAGCTCGGGTATATCCGGGAAACACTGGTACCGGAGGAACCCGGGGAAATAGAAGAGCAGACGTTAGAAGATATCCCGGAGCCGGAGGAATAATGTTCGAGGCACATCCGGTAGCATGGCAGAACCTTGAGAGCAGTGTGGCCGATCTGCATACAATCCGGCTTCGCGGCCGAATTGAGGAAGTGGTCGGCCTGTTGACGCTTTCGAGAGGGCCGGGTGGCTCCATCGGGGATCTGGTTTTCATCTATCCGGGCGGGGACCATGCGCCCATTCCTGCGGAGATTGTCGGATTTCGATCCGGGCGTGTCATTCTGATGCCCCTGGGACCCGCGCTTGGTGTATATCCCGGCGCGGAGGTGATCTCGACCGGCGCGCCGATCCGGATCCGCTGCGGGTCGGAAATGCTGGGGCGTGTGATCGACGGAATGGGGCATCCCATCGACGGGAAAGGAACGATGCTCACGGATGAATGGCGGTCCATCATCGCCCGACCACCCAGCGCCATCGCACGAAAACGAATCACAACGCCGCTGGCGACCGGGATCAAAGCGCTCGATGGATTTCTCACATGGGGGCGCGGTCAGAGAATCGGTGTGTTCTCCGGCAGCGGTGTCGGCAAAAGCACACTGATGGGCATGATCGCCCGAAACACCGAGGCCGAAGTGAATGTGATCGGCCTGATCGGCGAACGCGGCCGTGAGGTGCGCGAATTCCTGGAAAAGGACCTCGGCGAAGACGGATTAAAGCGCAGTGTCGTTATTGTGGTCACTTCGGATAATCCGGCGTTGCTTCGGGTAAAGGGAGCTTTCGCGGCTATCACGGTCGCCGAGTATTTCCGCGACCAGGGCAAGGATGTCATGTTCATGATGGATTCAGTAACGCGCCTGGCAATGGCTCAACGTGAGGTGGGCCTTGCCGCAGGCGAACCGCCGACAACACGTGGCTATACACCCTCGGTATTCGCAATGCTTCCGGGTTTCCTGGAACGCGCGGGAACGAGTATCGGCGAGGGGTCTATTACGGGTCTGTTTACCGTGCTGGTCGAAGGCGATGATATGAACGAGCCGGTGGCGGACGCCGTACGCGGTATTCTGGACGGTCATGTCGTCCTGACTCGAAAGCTGGCAACACGCAGCCATTATCCGGCCATCGACGTGCAACAAAGCATCAGCCGTCTCATGGTCGATATTGTCCCCGATGACCATAACATGGCTGCCCGTCGACTCGTTCACGTTCTTTCCGTCTATCGCGACTCGGAAGATCTCATCAACATCGGCGCGTACCAGAAAGGTTCCAGTCCGGAGATCGACCTGTCCATCCAAATGATCGGGCCGATTGAGGAATTCCTGCGCCAGGGTATTCGGGAGCAAGTCTCTTATCCGGAAGTGGTGCAGCAGGTCAAGCTCCTGGCCGCGAAGGCCGGGTTAAAATGACCCCGAAGCGGGAAGGACAAATCATGCGCGCATTCCGGTATCGTCTGGCCTCTTACCAGCGCATCAAGCGCCACAAGATCGAGGAGACGGAACAGGAAATCGCACGACTTGAAGGCGAGGTTCAAAAACGCTTTCGTCAGATCGAGGAAGGCCGGAGAAGGCTCGCGGAATATCAGCGCTTTTTTATGGAGGAAGTTCCGGAAATCCATTCCCCGGAAATTGAGGCAACCGAGGCCGCATTTCGAGGATATACATTCCTTGAGGAGGCACGCCGGTTTCGAGAAATTGAGGACCTGCGCCGAAAACAGGAAAAAAAACGAAAAGAGCTGGTGACGCTATATCAGGAGGAAAAAATGCTGGAACGCCTGAAAGATCGTCAGTATGAAGCCTGGCAGAAAGAGGAGCAGCGACAGGATATCTACCTGCTCGATGAGATGGGGGGGCAAGCGCATTTGCGGAAACAAAAACCCTCCGGTGGAGCCATGCTGGTCATCCTCGGCCTCGTGGCCCTGATCGGGGCCGCAGGCGGGATCCTGATAGCGTTGGGGAAACATCATACAATTCTCCAGCGGTTCGGACTGGAAAAACCGGTTACGGTCGCCTCGGCAACCGCTGAAATCGCCGTAGCGCCCTCCGTTCCCGGTCAATATGACATTAAAGACCTCTACGGGGACTTAGACCGTCCCGCAAACGAAGTACTGAACCAGATGATGGAAATGAGCCAGACGCTCCGACAGCGTCGGCAGGAGGCCCGCGAGGAACAGGCACGGCTCGAAGCTGAGCGGAAAGCGCTGGAAGAAAGCGAAAAACAACTGGCGGACCGTCTCGGCGCTCTGGAATCGAAAATTAACCAACTCAAACGGTTACAGGAAGAGGAACAGGAACGACTGGCCGGTATGCACATGCAGCGCGTGACCGAGATTTCCGGGGCGCTTCAGCGCATGAAACCCAAAGGCGCGGCGGATCTGCTGACCGAAATGTGGAAAATCGATCCGGCGGAGGACCCCGACGCCAGAGACATTGTCCTGGATGTCTTTCGCAGCATCCCCTCCGCAAAACGAAACAAGATACTCGACGCTCTGGTAAAAAGCAGCAAAACCGAAGCGGCAGATATGGTACTGAAATTCGTCCAAATCGAACCGGTTGCAACTCCGGCTTCTGTCGCTTCTACCACATCGACCGTATCCACGGCGGCCGCGCCGGTTCCAACATCCGCCACCGCCCCGGCGACACAGTAGAGATTGTCCAGGGGGCACAAAGGTACTTAAGAACTTCTCCCCCAAGTTTGGGGGAGATAAAGACGGGGTTGAATCTGCCATATCCACTATCTACTTCCCATCCCTCGGTTGCAGATAATAATCCAGCTGATCCTCCACGCTCAATCCCGATGGAATCCCCTCGCGCGCGGGAGAAGTCTCTGCAAATCGTCGAAGCATCTCCCGCTGAAATTTGTCTACTGTCTCGCGATATTCCGGACGGTCCGCCAAGTTGATGAACTCATTCGGATCGTTGAGAATATCGAACAGTATCCGCATCCTGCCCGGTAACGGCCGCCCCGTTTTGTAGCCGTCCTGCCTCTCGCGTTTCCCTGTTATGTAGACAAATTTGTACCGCTGAGTCCGCACCATGGCTTCTTCATTTTCGAGATATTCACTGAACACAACATCGCGGATCTCCGACTGGATTCCTTCGATTAACGGCAACAGGCTTTTACCCTCTACGATATCAGGAACAGGAACGCCGCACACCTCTGAGATAGTCGGAACAATATCAATAAACTCCGCCAGTGAGTCCACAACCTTGCTCTCCGAAGCGCCGGGCAGTTGAACAATCAGCGGCGCGCGTACGGCCTGGTCATAAGAACAATGTTTCTCAAATCGACCATGATGACCCAGGTTGTAGCCATGATCGCCGATATAAATGACCAGCGTATTCTTATCGAACCCTGTTTCTTTCAGCGTTTCCAGAACCAGACCGACGTTTTTGTCCATGTAGGCTACGGAGGTATAATTGGAAGCGATAATGTGCTGTTTTTCGGAGCGGGTCAAATTGCGAAAGATCTCCGGGATTTGCCAATCATCCTCCGGACCGGGTTCGGGCACATCAAAAGAGGCCGGTTCGTACATTCCCCGGTACTCGATGGGGAAATGAAACGGCGAATGCGGTTCGTAAAAGCTGGTAATCAGGAAAAACGGTTGATCTCGACTCTGTCGTAGATATTCCTGCGCCTTGCGGGCAAACCATGTACCCGGCATATCCTCATCGTACGCGCCGAACGGCAGGTATGATCCGTTCAGCCAGATCGCCGCCGGATCCTTAAACGGTCTCCACGGCGGAAGTACCTCCATATCATCCGGCAAGGGCCGCGCGCGATGCAGCTGTTGATACGCCTGATGCTCGGCCAGATCCAGCCGGAAATCAAAACCATGGCGAAGGTCGCTGTTGAAGTGCATTTTGCCGATAGCGGCGGTGGTGTAGCCGTACGGTTTAAGTAACTCCGCGAGCGTAGTCGTTTCCGCCGGAAGCGCCGTCGCCAGTTGAGTCACTCCAATGGAATGCGGCAGCCGCCCTGTGAGAAACGACTGCCGCGATGCGGTACACATGGGGCAATTCACAAAAGCGTTTGTGAACCGCACTCCGCTTCCCGCCAGATTATCCAGGTTGGGAGTCCTGGCACGATCATTCCCATACGCACCGCACACATAAGCCGCGTGATCGTCGCTGATTAAGAAGAGTACATTCGGCGGCTTTGCTGCTTCCTTGACACCGAATGCGCGCCCCCGGTTTGCCGCGCAGGCCAGCGCGACTAATCCTGCCTTTTGTATGAACTTCCGCCGGTCAATCTCTCGTGCCATCAAAGGAACCTCCTTATCGCACGTTCAACTCCTCCGGCATATCATACCCGTTTACCTCCGGATTGTAATACTCGTATATCTTCGACTCGGGCGTTTTGGCCGTGATCATCAGACGCGCTTTCATCGGGATTTCCAGGCCGAACTCCTGGTTGCTGTCCAGATAGCGAAGGTAAATCGTCGCCTGTCTTCCGGTAAGCGTATACCTCGCGATTGTCCCGGCTTTCACCGCACCATCCAGCGCGTCGCGCTCCACCTGGAATCCCGGTGGAATGCCCAAATCGAGAATAACCATCTCCGCGCGCTTCGGGGTATTGTTTCGGGCAGTAACCTTGCAGGTAACCGTTTCGTTCCGCTCCAGCTGGGTACGGTCATAATTCACTGCGATAGACAGCGGTTCGACCTTTCCTTCTTTACCCCATGGCACGAAATAGGAACCGACGATCTGGTAAAGAATGCTGCCGTCGCCTTTGAGTTCCAGTTCGACTTGATGATTCCCCGGATTCTCAATCGTTCCAAGATTGACCAGGCGGACAACATCGCAGTTCTCCGGCGTGATCTTGATTTCGTTTGCGCTCTTGCCGTCAACCTTCACAACGACCGTGCCTTCCATTTCCTCGGTAGCATTGCCGAGCGAGAGGATCATGGCTTTCAGCGCCAGCACCGTGGCGTGAGTCGAATGCCAGGTCCCGTTCGGGTCCTTTTGTTGAATCAGGTAGTTGAGCGCCTTGCCGACTTCCTGCGGATAACCGCCCTGTTTAATCATGGCGATGGCGACTAACGCCGTGGTCTCAATCGTAGCGACCTCGCCATGCGCAAAGGACAGGCTGGCTTCGGACGGCCACTTGATGGTGTCGCGGGTTTCAACGGCCTGTGCTTTCAGACGCTTCAGCAGATCGTCCAATTCCGCGCTTTTCGGATCGGAGGCGGCAAACGCATTCGCTATCATGGCCGTCGTGTAGGAATCCTTCGCGTTCGCTGCCTCTTTCTTGAGATATTGATGGGCCTTGTTGATTGCGTCGCCCTGATATCCGCTCTCCGCCATTCCCCAGGCGATGAATGCGGTCACCAACGGCGGATTGTTCTGTATGTTCTGCCACATTTCGCTATGGGAATAGGTCTTATCCGGTTCCCAGGAGCCGTCTTCTTTTTGCTGGCCCGCAAGCCATTGTTGCGTGCGCGGGATCAGACGTTCGTCTATCGGGTAGACTTTGTTCATATCCGAGAATTCCAGCAGGCCGTAAGCCGTAAGAACGCGCGTTGCCGGTGGATTGCCGAACACCTCAAATCCACCCCCGTCGATCTCGAACGTCAAGAGGCGCTGGTAGCCAAGGTTGATGTACTCCCGCGCCTTCATCTCGATTTCAGGCGTGACCTGCTCGGTCCGTTTCATGTAGTCGAGAACGAGAATGTTCGGGTAGGTAATGGAAGAAGTCTGCTCGAAGCAGCCGTTCGGCATCTGCAACATGCTGTCTAGTCCTTCGACCACCTGGCTGAAAATGCCCGGATAGACGCGAAGGAGGATCTTCGACGCTCCCGGCAACGCCTGGGCCGGAAATGCCAGCGTGTGATTCACCTGGTCGGTAAGGCGACCATTGACCGTGACGAACTGTTCCTCACCGTTGGGACGGACTTCGATATCCCGCGCGACAGCGTCTTCTTTCTCTTCGCTCCAGCCGAACACGGTGATCCGATTCTTGCCAAGATCCTTTGCGCGGATACGGTACTCGACCTTACCTACATCATTCGCCGCGATCTCAACGGTTTTCTTTGTGGAGTCTTTTATCAGGTCGAACCACTTCGCTTCTTCCAGCTGAACCTGTACCGTCTGCGGCCGGGGGAGGTAGTTGTGCACCGCGACTGGGATGGTAACCTCATCGTCTTTGGTCAGCGCGATGGGCAGATCCAGGTCGATAAAGAACGGCTGGAACGATTTCATCCTGCCCTCCCCGCTGCCGAGCTGTCCCCCTTGGGAATTGGCCAGTGCGGTCATGCGCCAGGTAGTAATCGAATCCGCCATGTTCAGCGCAATCAGCCCCTTCCCGTTTTCATCCGTTACCATGGAAGGATTCGTGTACAGAAGTTCCGGGAAGTAGCTGCGCACACGGATATCCTGGGGCTTCTGGCGAAGAGTAGTCGGTTCGGCATCATCGAACGCTATTTGGGCACGCAATACCGAACCGGGAGCGGTATTTTGCGCTTTCCCAGAGAGCGAAAGAACTGCTCCATAGCCATCGAGAAGCACTTTCCCTGCCTCCTCCTGCGGAGCCGCGACATAACCCAGACCGTGGATTTCTTTGAGACTTTCTGCGGACAGCGGCGCGTTATCCGGCGCGATCTCATCCACGACTCGCCCAACCTTTGCACGGACCCGCGCTTGGCCGAGGTTCCAGACATTTTCGAACATGGGTTTCCCCGCAGCCTTCGGCGCGCCCTCCTCTATTCGTCCCGCCTCCAGCTTCGCTAGTCCTTCCCCCGGGGCGAACGCTGCACCGACCCCCATATCCAGCATCTGCACCTGTTCACCCAGCATTATCGGTTGTCCCCCGGCCCGGCCTGCAAACCGACGTCTGCCGATGAACGGTTGAACCGGAGCCTGAATGTCATCCGGCGTATCGAAAGTATGATCCGGCCCGGCGCTGCGGACAATCTCTTTTTCATCTTGCCGTGCGAGAAGATATGCACCTCCCCACGGATCGACACACATCCGCGCATCCGCCAGCTGCACACGCGGGTACAGGATCGACTCCACCGGCCCTTCTTTGCGACTCTCCTTGTTGATTCCGCTCAAGGCATTGGCTAACTGAAGCACTGCGGTCCGCGCGTCGTTCAGGAACGTATCACCGGTAAACTCCCGAAGGCTGTACTGCAAGTCCACATCGTCCTTCGCCAGCGAGACAGTCGCCGCCTTCTTCAGCCAGTCCCGGTCTGCCCGAACACTGCGCACGATCTCTTGAAATGAGAAACCATGAAGCTCATATTTGGGATTGAGCAGTTCCTTCTCGATGGTAAAAAATACTTTCGCCAAACCCGGCTCTTTCTCGGCCAGCGCGAAGACACTTTCATCAACTACATCAATCCCCAGCGCCGCCGAGGTCCCCTTCCCCTCCGAGTCCGTAACCCGGATCTCTACCTGCGCCGGTTCGCCGGGAAGGTACTCTTCCTTGTCGGGTTTCATGCTGATGGCAAGATCGTCCCGACGATTCACGACTACCTTCCGCGTATCGCCCGCCATTTCGCCGTTCGGAAGAATCCGGTAGCCGTGGATCGCAAGCGTACCAAAGAGGTTCTGATCCAGGGAAATGGGAAGCGTCCCCTTCCCATGCTGAAGATCAACAGATCTTGTCAAAACCGTCTGATCGTTCTTGATGACATCAACAAACACGGTTTCGCGCTCGATCTCCGGGCAGAGAATCTCTACCATCATGGTATCCCCAACCTGGTAAATCCCCGCGTCGGTGCGGACCATCATCGGGTATTTGGTCTGTGAAATGTCGATTTGTTTCTCAAGTTTGGCCTCATTTCCCTGGGTGTCTTTGGCCTGGATCGTAAAATCCACGCGGGACAAATCTTTCGGAATATCAAAAATCACAGTAGCGAGTCCCCTATCATCCGCCTGCGCCGTCCTCTCAGTCCTGCTAAAATTATCGCCGCGGAGGGACACCCGCAGTTCCGGCGTGGCCGCGCTCCCATCCGGGTACGAGGCCACCAGGTAAAACGCATTCTCTACTCCCGGCACGATCTCACCGCTTTCGGGGATCAGTTCCACCTGGATCGGCGCCTGCGCCACGTGCGCGACATGGTACTTTTCTTCCTCATGATCCGCACCGTCCCGAACCTTGATCTGGAGGCGCACCATCGCCGTGCCTTTGAAACTGTCCTGGACAACTAATTTGTCAGGAATGGTCATGGCAAATTCGCATTGGCCTTCCGCGTTTGTCTTCCCTTCGAATGTCTCGAACTCGTTGAATCCGACATCGAAGCACGACGCGCTGATCTTTACCGTTCCATCCGCAATCGGCTTACCGAAGAAATAGGCGCATTTAAGCTTGCCGGTGATCTTCTCTCCGGGGGTGTAGTAATCGCGAGTGGTCTCGACGTCAATCTTGAATTTCGGAAGGACATACTGTTTGACCGTAACTACTTTCTGTTCCTTTTGCTCTTCAAGAATGGCGGAGATTGTGTACGCGCCCTCGTTGACCTCATCGGCGAGTTGAAACTCGGCGGAGACAATCCCGTAGTTTGATGTATTGACTTTCTTCTTGAACACCTTGTTTCCTTTGCCGTCTGCGATCTCAAGCGTCATCGGCTTCTCGGAAACGGGTTTCCAGTCGGCGGCACGCAGGACGAGCGCGCGGACATGCATCAACTGCCCCGGTTGGTACACCGGCTTGTCGCTGGTCAAATAAATCCGGTCTTTCGCAACAACCGTTACAGTCTTCCGAATCGTTTCAGTTTTCTCGTCGGATTTCACTTCAACCAGTAGTTCATATTGGCCCTGAATATCTTCCGGTACGGGAAAAGTCACGTCCGCCGAGCCGTGCGTGTCGGTAACCGTCTTGAATAACTCGACGGTCTTATCTTTATCCTTCCGGACCAGTTGGCCGGAAACAGAGGCATTTGCTATACCTTCGTTCTTGCCCGTGTTGCGGACTACAACGCGGGTTGAGGCCGTGCTGCCGGATTCGAATGTATCCTGGCCGAGCAACAGAATGTCCTGCCGGTCAATCGGTTGAGTTTTTCGCGTGTGCAGCGTCCGTCCGCCGAACTCGATATCCACGCTGTATAGCGGTAGTTGATCCGGTTCGATCTTAGTCGGGAACAGGACAGACTCCGTGCGACGTTCGTTCAGCAGAACCACCTGCTTTGATACTGTCTCCACCGCTTTGAATTGCTCATTAAGCAGGCGCAGGGTCAGAGCAGCGATTTGTGGAGCGGACGCACCTGTCGCAGGGAAATCGACCGAGACCAGCAGGCCATCGTCCGTCATCTTCATGTCCACGTCGGACTCGGACGGGAGTGTATCGACAGAGAAAGCGTATTGGCAGAATGTGGCAGCGAAGAGAAATGCGAATGTAATTAAGAATAGTTGTTGTTTCATGGCTGCGCCTCGTGGTAAAGGTAATGGGCTGACTTCGGTGTGGGGGCGAACAATTCAACCCCCTCTGTGTCTCCCCCAATCTTTGGGGGACAGGGTATTTCAGTTATCTCCCTCAATCCTGGGGGAGAGGGTTTGCTGGAGTAGAGATACCGTAGGGGCGACGCATGCGTCGCCCCTGCGTATCTCTAAGGCATCTACCTCAACGCCCGTGTTTCATAAGCCTCTTTGGCGTTGGGATCGACTTCCAGGTCGAATCGAAACTCGCCCTTCCGGTCCACGATCTGGAAATAGAATCCCCAGACACCAAGATTATTCGCTACTTTCAACAGAATCTTGTTCCAGCCTTCCCGGAGTGTTGCGGGTACAGAATCCTGATTGGGTTGAAGACCACGAATACAGGGATTGCTCCAGACCAGTTCATCGTTTACCCAGCAGCGCACGGAATCATCCGAGCCGATCAGCAGATTCACCGGTAATTTCTCCGGCGCGTGGACATAAGTCAGTGCGTAGAGCGAAACATACTGGTTTGGGTGGACGCTTTGTTCGAATTGAAGGCCGGTGCGGTTCTGTGTGGGGTTACGGAAGTGTTGAGTGTCCTCGGAGGACATCCATTTCACCGTGATCCCTCCGGCTCCCGGGTATTCCTTTGTAAAGTCAATTTCCCGCTCGGGTGGCTGTTCGGTTACAAGAGGCCGTTCGGGCGGATCATCGAACGGCCCGATGATCCACCAGTCTGTAATGTAGTTGCCCTTTGCAAGACGGGCATCCAGTTCCGCGCGTGCAAACGCGGCGCGGTCGAACTGTGCGCTTCCATGGTCGGCTAACTCCTGTGCTTTCCTGTACCAGCCGGAGGCGACCTTGGGCTGTGTCTCCGCGAGGGTGTCTCCCATCAGGAAACAGATCTCCAGGGCGCGGGTTTTGGGCGGGTCGGACTGAAGGATCCCCTGGGCTTCCGCTTCCGCCGCCTCGTAGTCGTTCTTGTCTAGTAGAAGTATTCTCAGCAGGGCGAGCCGCGCCTCTTGTGCAAGTTCCGGGTAGTCCTTCGATTGCTTGAGTATTGCCCGGTACAAACCGGCCGCTTTCTCCGGATCGCCGAGTGTCCGGTGAATATCCGCGCAGAGCGCCATGGCGAGAAGCCGCCATGCCCCCCCGTCCCGTGTGGTGGAAATCTGCTGAAACGGGTTGAGCGAGACTTTCAGCAGCGCCTGACGTTTCTCACCGGTCTCTCGAAACGCGCGGTTATAGACCTCCATCGCCTCCAGGAATGCTTTCCGTGCGGCTTCTTCCCCGCCGCCATTCAGACAAAGCGTAATCGCAGGCATCTCCATCTGAGGCATACTTTTCTGCTCATGAGGTCGTTCGGCTTCTGTTTTCCGGAGCGCCACAACCGGCAATTCCGCTCTTGCCGGTTCGACTGCCACCTCATCGACCGGCTGTGGAACAGCTTCCTCGGAAAATGTATCCATACTCTTTTCGGTCAGGTAATTCTTTTGGGGAGTGTACGCCGGCATTTGAATCCAGAGTGCGATTCCCGCCGCGATCAGAACGACGGCAAAACCTAATGCGGGGCGCAACACCAGTGACCTTCTCGGGGCTGTAACGGACAAGGCCGCTCGTTGTGCCTGCTGCAATATGCGTCGCCCCAGCTCATCGGGGACAGCCTCATCGGGAAAGCTCGCCACCAGGTTTCGCACGCTGCCTGTTTGCTCCAGCAGGTTTCTGCATTCCGCACAGTGTTGTAGATGAAGGTCAACACGGCGACGTCGCCGGCCCGACAACTCACCGTACAGGTACGAGACCAGATTCCGTTGAAAGGTTCGGCACCTCATTGCATCAGTCCTTCCGCGATCAATCCTTTTCTCAGAGCCTCCAGTGCATACCGCATCCGGCTTTTCACCGTCCCGACAGAACACCCGGTCACACGGGCGATCTCACGAAACGGCAAGTTCAATTTCTCCCGCAACAGCAGGACCTCCCGTTGTTCCACCGGCAGATTCTCTATCAACCGTTCCAGGATATTGCCGGTTTCTCGCTCCAGTGCATGGTCGCGCGGCGTGATTTGGATCACTGAAGTCGATTCACGGGTCACGTCGGATTCGGGCGTCTCCTCTATCGGCGTATTCAGCGGTTGATGTTTCTGCTTTCGCATCGTGTCGATACAAACCGAGCGGACAATCGTGAACAACCAGGTGGTAAATTTCGCACTGGGGCGATACTGCGCCCGTCCCCGAACAATCCGCAGAAAAACCTCCTGGAACAGGTCATCCGCCGGGTAGCTGCCCCCCATGAACCGTCGAATAAATCCGTAGACCCGATTCTTATGACGCTGGAACAGGGTCTCGAATGCCTCGGCGTCGCCCTTCGCGTATTCGAGCATGAGGGATTCATCGGGTTCCGGCGAATCCATTTCCAGGGGCATCTCCACGATGGTTTCACGGGCGGTTGCGTGCATGGTCATCCTGTTGAAACGCGCGGCAACCGCAAAAGTTTTAATCAGGCGTCAAAGGTTCCGAGAAAATGTCTCCTCCCGGGCCGCCCACGGTGGGATCATAGCACAGGTCGATCCGAGTTCCCTCGCGCCCCGGATCGCTTCGGTCCTTGTTTCCGGGATCGGATATTGATAAGCTTCTGCTCTTGATACATCCTCTATAATCATCCCTGGTCTATTGAGGAGGCCTTCAGTATGGATCGTTTCTCCCGACGTCAGTTTCTTTCGAGCAGTTCCATTGCGGTTGCGGCGCTTGGCGCAGGTGTTGCGGTTCCTTCCGTCGGCTGGGCCGAAGAGAAAAAAGGAATGCGCACTCTGGGTCGTACCGGTCTCGAAGTTACCCAGATCTCATTCGGCGGCCTGGATATCGGAACCTCCGCGCTTCTGCAAGGCGCCATCGATAACGGTATCAACCTGATTCACGTCGGCACCGGCTATGTGAACGGCAAAGCCATCCGTATGTATGGCGAGGTTATGAAGGAGCGCCGCAAGGACGTTGTTCTCGCCCTGAAAGAGGATCCCATCAACGGCATTGACGAGGCCCTTAAGCTCCTGAATACGGATCATGTGGATATTCTCATGCCCGGCCTTCACAGTGTCGAGGAAATCAGCCATCCCGAACTGCCCGGCGCTTTCGAGAAGCTCAAGAAAGAAGGCAAGATTCGATTCACCGGGTTCGCTGTCCACAAGAACATCCCTGAAGTGCTGGAGAAGGCTATCGAACTGGGATTCTACGATGTAATGATGCCGTCCTATCACACCGGCAATCGCGACCAGGTCGATCCTCTTCTGGCGAAAGCGAAAAAGGAACACAACATGGGGTTCATGGCGATGAAGCCGCTT
Source organism: Candidatus Omnitrophota bacterium (assembly GCA_029570205.1). GTDB lineage: Bacteria > Hinthialibacterota > Hinthialibacteria > Hinthialibacterales > JAKPRU01 > JAKPRU01. The sequence continues at coordinate 14,652 of JAKQSI010000127.1, forward strand.
CGCGGTGTCAAGAAAGAAGGAAAAAACTCCACACCGGAAGAGGTTAAGGCCATCTATGCGGACCTTCTCAAAAATCCGCAGGTAGACAGCCTTGTGATCGGCATGGGGAGTTTCAATGACCTGAACACCAATATAGAAGCCTGTTTTCAGAAGTATTCCCAGGCAATGCCGGAAAGTGTGAAAGAAATGATCCGGTATGCCGAAGCGCATGAATGCGCTTCGTGCGGGACATGCAGCAAGGTATGCCCGTACGGTGTGGCGGCTTGCGACATTATGGGTATGGAATACTATGTGGACCGTGGCGATCCGGCGCTGGCCGTGGCAGCCTACCGCAAACTCTCGGCTGACCGGCAGGCAGACTCTTGCCGGGATTGCGGCGAATGTCAGGCCGCCTGCCCGAAACATCTGGATATCCCGGCGCGGATTCGGCAGACTCACGACACGGTTGCGAGCTTCGCTTGAGAATTATTGATGCACAAAACAAACGGCAGGACTCCGGGAATCGGGGTTCTGCCGTTTGATGTCTGCAAAACCGAGCAACCCCACCCTACACCCTCCCCAATCTTGGGGAGGGAAACAACAGAACCTCTCTCCCAAGATTGGGGGAGATACAGAGAGGGTTGAAATCACCGAACCCGGAAATCCAATCCTGAATAGTCCATACTCCCGAAACACCTTCATTGTCCTGTTCTTTCCACTTCCCCTGCATACACCTGAAAAATTCGTTCCGTCATGTCGTCCAGGCGATACAGATCCAGGGATTTGAATCCCCCTTCAGCAAGTTGTTGGCGTAGCGCAGGAGTCTGCCGGACGCGCTCGATTGCCTCGGCCAGTGCAACCGGGTCTTTCGGTGGAACCAGCAGACCGTTCTCCCCATCGCGAATCAAGTCACGGGTTCCAGGGACATCCGTCGCAATCACCGGAACTCCGGCAGCCCAGGCTTCCAGAATGACCATCGGACATCCCTCCCAGAGCGAAGGCAGAACGAACAAATCCGTCGCGGCCAGAAGGTCTGGGATGTCCTCCCGATGTCCCAGAAATCGGCAGGAACCTCCCAGTACGTTTCCGAACTCTGCTTCCAACGCCTCCCGTTCCGGTCCGTCCCCCGCCAGGAGCAACAGCAAAGGGATATCCGATGAATCGCGTTGCTCCAACAGAACGAAAGCTTCCAGGAGATACCGAACACCTTTCTGTCGATGGAATCGGCCCGAATAGAAAATCACAAACGAATCCGGCCTGATCCCAAGTCGTTCCCTCATCGGGATGCGGGAAGTCGAACGGTTACGCTCCAATGGATCGGGATCGACGGCATTTGGGATCACCGAAATTCGGGCGGGGTTGATTTCTACCCAACGAATGGCGTCGTGGGCGGTGGATGGGGAAACACAGATAAAATGGTTTGTGACTCTGCGCAGCAGGCGTTCCAAAACAACCGCCGACATTCGATTCAAACGGGATTGATAATGCGGGGGATGAAATCCGTGGTAGGTCACCACACGCTTCGGGCAATGCGAGAGGAACAGCAAAGCGGTCCGCCCCACAGCCGCCGCGCGGTGACCATGAAAATGCACCGCACGCGAGGTTCTTTCTCTCACCAGCCTGCGAAATTCCAGCATTCCGCGCAGAATGTTCCCCGGCGAGAAATCGAATCCGACCAGCGGAATACCCGACCAGGATTCCGGTACAGAAATCGGTTTTCCTTCAGTATCCACACAGACACAAACATCCCAACCCCGCCGAATCTGTTCCCGCGCCAGAAGCCGGATATGCTCGGCGGCCCCCCCCACCAGGGACGCTACCAGGTGCCACACACGCGGGCGATCCGTGACCGCGCGCGTCTGCCGACTCGCCGGTATTAATAAATCCGGGCCGGGCTCACGCCACACCGAAGCAAGCCACAAGTACAGATACAACACATCGCGCAAAACGGGGTTCCAGTATTTCGAAAAGAAACGCAACCGGCTTTGCCGGTAATGGATTTGTGTTTCCCTGGGGGCAAGCGCCATACTCGCTCCATGCTCGTGCCGCACACACACCTCGCCGGTATGGTAGATTCGGTATCCCGCCTCTCGTGCGCGGAGACACCAATCCATATCCTCAAAATAGAGAAAATAATCTTCATCCCAGGGACCGACAGTTTGCAGAGCCTCTCTTGAGATCAGAAGGCAGGAACCGGATATCCAGGCAACCTCTCGGGTTCCCCGACAGGTTTTTTCAAAACGCCTCGTTGCGCAGGCTCTCCCACGCCGGAGACTTTTCTCCAGGCATTTGCGTCGCCATTCGTTCCACAAAGTCGGATATTTTCCGAGGGTTTGCTGTGGCCGCCCCTGCGAGTTTCGATGCAAAGGTCCCAGCGCGCCCGGACAGGGTAATCCCTGCCGGATGCGAAGAAGGCGCTCAATTTCACCGCCCGTAATCGACACATCCGCATTCAGCAGCAGAATCGGATCCCCCCCGGTCCTCTCGACTCCGCGATTCACCGCAAAGGAGTATCCGCGATTCACCGGCAGGGAAACAAATTGAGCGGGGAATTCCGCTTGAAAGACATGCGCATCAAAATCCGGCGAACCGTTGTCCACAACAACAGTCTGCTCCAGCAGTCCCGCCTCCCGAAGCGATTGCAGCAAACGGCGCAGAAGATCGGGCGTCTGGTAATGAACAATGACAATGGACAGGTCCCTTTGCATGGGGAGGAGTATACTTCCATCCACACCTTCCACTAAGTCCACATGATCGGCGTAATCTGCGGGGCGGGTATTACACCCGACGACGTTTGCTGGTCGAAAGAATCCCCAGTTTTTCGCGATATTTCGCCACCGTCCGCCGCGCGATATTCAGTTTGTATTCTTTATGGAGGATATCGGTCAATTTCTGATCGGAATACGGTCTCTTGGGATCCTCTTTCTCGATCAATTCCTGAAGGATCTCCATGACCGCCTTGGCCGACATGTCATCGGTTCCATCGGACTGAAGGCCGGTTGAGAAAAAGAACTTCAATTCAAAGAGGCCACGTGGAGTCTGCACATATTTCTTGTTCACAACCCGACAGACAGTCGCCTCATGAATGCCCAGTTCATCGGCGATATCGCGCAGTTTCAAGGGCCTGAGCGCGGTAATGCCTTCCTCAAAAAAGTCCCGTTGCCGTTCCACGATCGCCTTGGTTACACGGTAAAGAGTCCGTTTCCGCTGTTCGATATTGCGGATCAGCCAGACCGCAGACTGAAACTTTTTCCGAACGAACTCATACTCTTCCGCCGTAATGTCTTCGCGGTTTTCCAGCATCTGACGATATCGACGGCTGATTCGAAGCGGGGGAGAACCATCGTCATTGACACGAACCTGGTACTCGCCATCCACCAGTTCTACAAACACATCCGGGGAAACATATTCGTTATCCTGGGGCATAAACTGCCGTCCGGGCCGGGGATCCAACGTAGCGATCAGATCCGCGATCTCCTGAACCTCTTCCTCGGTCAGGTTGAGCGCGGCGCCGATTTCCTTGAGCCTTCTTCTCTCCAGGTCCGGCAGATGATGCTCAATGATCGCCAGAACTTCCGGCCGGTCAATCCCGTGATACCGGCATTGGATTTTCAAGCATTCGATCACATTTCGGGCGGCGATCCCGGCGGGATCGAAGCCCTGAATAATCACAAGGACTTCTTCGACCTGCTGCGGCGAGACATCCAGCATCTCCGCAACATAGTCAACAATCGGAACTTCTTCTTCTACCGTATCACCATTATTGCCGCCAAGGGCACGAGTGGCAGTCTCCGGCAGGAATCCGTTTTCATCCAACTGATCGATCAGGTATTCACCGATGCGGTATTCCTCCGGGGTGTTGGTGGAAACTCCCAGTTGCCAGATCAGGTGATCTTTGAGGGTCTGGGGGCGAGCAATTTGGGGCTGGGTGTCCTCGCTGACATATTCCGTCTGGCTGGGCAGATAGCCCACGTCACTGGAGTCTGAGAAGTAGTCTTCCCAATCGGAGTCCAACTCGATGGTTCCGTTTTCCGCCAGCGATGCTATCGGATCATCCCCTTCCCGCTCCGCCTGGACAGGTTCTTCGATACTGGAATCTGCAGATTCGCCCGGTGGGTGTTCTTCGAGAAGCGGATTCTCCACCATTTCCTGCTGCACCAGGTCCGACAGTTCCATGGTAGACAACTGAAGGAGTTGAATAGACTGCTGCATCTGCGGCGTCATAATCAGCCGCTGTTGCATTTTCTGGTGGAGTTGCAGTCGTTGTTCCATCCGTTTTGGTCATTCCGTATAACAGGATTTACCCTTGGAATCCACTCGGTATTATCCGGGGAAACCAACCATCAGGAAAGTGGTTTTTCCGGTATCGCCCCGCGCACTGGAAAGATCCGAAATCGAACGTCCGTAATCCCCTTAAACACAAGAAGTTACGGCAAATATCAATTTCTATGCCAATATTACCAGAACCGCACCACAAAGTCAATGCGTCATCGCAAAAAAAACGTTGAAATCATTGTGCCTCGCGAACCCTATCGGAGAGAACCCATCTTCGGGAACCGCCTCGCGCAAAGTCCAGGTTACTGGTACTCTATGGAATCCGTAACAGAAGAGAGGCCACCTTCTCGTAAAAGGGAGTTGATATCATGGAGCCAGACCCGGAGACAATCATTGTGGATGAAAGCGAGGTCCCCGCACATTTGCGTGACATGGATTCTGTCTCACAGAACGGTCCGCACCCGCGCATCACGGTGCACGAATTCGTATGGACTTCCTCCGGCAGACCAGGTGGACTGGGAAGCCTGATCCAGGTGGCCGTGGGGCTGGTAGTGCTTCTGGGCACCCTCTTGACTCTCTTTGTGGGATTCTGGCTTTTGTTGTTCCTCGCGATTGTGGTGTCATTCGCTGTCGGCGTGATTGGGTTGCTTCGATTTCTCCTCTTTCCGGGGAGCCGTCGGTAATCCTGTTTTGTTCCAGTCGGTTCCCCCGCTGCACGCTCGAAAAGAGGGATCATGACGATCTGTTGCTCATACCCCTGGTCTGGGTTGCCCTCTCCGGCGTCAATTTTTGTCTGGTGTCTCCTTCGGATATTGTCTTCTTATATCTATGCTAACGAAAGTTTGAGATACGAGAGCCGGGATCGGCTTGACAGGCAACTATGATGAACGAAAGGAAACCTGAGCGCATCAGGCAGCCCGCGCCGCCAAATCAATCGGCGGACCTGGCCGCATCCATTCTGGACCTGCTCCAGGAGCCGGCTTTCCTGCTCGATGAATCCTCTTACCTGATCCACACGAATCCGGTCGCTGAGGAGTATTACGGCGCCGGGTCGGGGCTTAGTCCCGGCCAGGATATAGCCGGTTTATTCCAGGACAAGGAGATGTTTCAATCTCTTTTGAACCGCGCGATTGAGGCTGGCGGAGCCGCAATCACCGGTGAACTGATTGCGGTCGACCGTAGCGGCGATCATGTTCCGGTCTGGGCTACTCTTAAAACCATTCCGGTCCGGGGCCGCAAGAAGCGCCTTGTCATGTCGCTTACCCCGAAAACTCGCGAGACCCGCCTTCTCCACAACGCCCGGGAGATGGGGGCGCGTGTGGAAAACCTGTATACCGCACTCTCCGATGTCCGGGCGGAACTGCTCGAACGAACCATGCAGCTCGCCGAGCAGAAAAACAAGATGGTCGCCATTCTGAGAGGAATGGGGGACGGACTTCTGGTGTGCGACGGTTCGGGGAGTATTATTCAGTACAATGAAATTGCCCGCGAGGTCCTGCGCCTGCCGGATGGCGATCTCGAAAACCAGTCAATCGGCCGGTTGTGCCCGGAATTGAGCCGTGTCTTAGGTATCACTCCGCAGACCGGCAATGAACCGATCCGATTGGCCCGCGAAGAAAACTTCATCGTGGGCAATCGTGAACTCCGCGTGAGTATCGCACCCCTTTACGACAACCGGGAACGGTATGTCGGCCTTGTGATGATCTTGCAAGACCGCACCAAGCAGGCCGAAATCGACCGCATGAAATCGGACCTGATCTCCATTGTCTCTCACGAGCTGCGCTCCCCGCTGACTTCCATTAAGGGGTATATCGACCTGCTCATCAGCGGCGACCTTGGAGCCGTGGCCGAAGAACATCGCAAATACCTTGAAATCGTCCTGAATAATGCCAACCGCCTGGCAACACTCATCGACGATATGCTGGATCTCTCACGGATCGAGTCCGGCAAGCTGACAATGATCTTCGGCAAGGTGGATATCAAATACCTCTGTGATCTCGTGTACCTCACCTTCAAGCCACAGGCCGCACAGAAGAACCTGGACTTCCAGCTGGATGTGGCCGAGGGATTGTCTGTCTCCGGAGACGTGGACCGCCTTCAGCAGGCTCTTATGAACCTTGTCTCAAATGCCGTCAAGTACACCTCGGAAGAGGGCGCTGTGCGCATCCGGGCTTACCGTGACAACGGAAATATCTGCCTGGAGGTCTCCGACACGGGGTTCGGTATCTCACCGGAAAACCAGAGAAAGCTCTTTCAGAAGTTCTTTCGTGTGAAAGACAAAAGAACGCGAAACATCGGTGGAACCGGCCTTGGATTGTGCATTACAAAGTCCATTGTGGAGGCCCACGAAGGTGAGGTCACTGTCGAAAGTCAGGAAGGCGCCGGGGCCACATTTCGAATCCGCTTACCGGAATATCATGGGTAGAGGTCAGGCAAAAAGGAAACATTAAGCAGCCTTCCTCCTCCGAAGATCGGGGGGGTAACTGGTGAGAAAAGTCAGGGAAGAGTTGACGGAGAAAGCAATTGGAGGATTCGCGGGAGCGCTGCGGTTGCCGATTCAACCCCCCTTGTATTCCCCCGATCTTCGGGGGGAAACATAAGAGGGACCACTGACTCTTCAATGGCAAGAATAAGCGGGAGAGTTCCTGCCCTGAGAATTCGCGCAGGGCAGGTGGGATTAATCTCCGTCAACTCACGGTATCCAACAATGAATATCCCTTATCGAATCGGAATCGGTTATGACGTACACCGTTGGGCTGAGGGCCGGGAATTGATCCTCGGAGGCGTGAAAATCCCTTATTCTATGGGACTTCTGGGCCATTCCGATGCCGATGTTTTAACCCATGCCATCATGGATGCCTTGCTGGGATGTCTGGCCTTGGGGGATATCGGGAAACATTTCCCGGACTCGGATGAGAAATATCGAGGCACGCGAAGCGTGCTTCTTCTGGAACGTGTCGTTCAATTGGTGGGGGAACATGGGTATGTTCCTTCTAATGTCGACACTGTTCTGGTGGCGGAGCAACCCAGGCTATCACCCTATATTGAGTCGATCCGACGATCCCTCAGTGGATATCTCGGCTTGCCGATGGACTGTGTCAGTGTAAAAGCCACAACCACGGAAGGGCTTCTTTATGCAGGAAATCCCGGTGGGATGGCGTGCTATGCAATGACAATGGTGGTTCCAAAATAGCGGAGAAATACTCCATAATTCCAGCCCACTCTCATAATAAAAAGGCGATGAGAAATATCTTCCCATCGCCTTTAAGTTCATTGGATTGAATAACTTACGGACCTGTGCTGACAATATCCCCCAAGCTGCTTGTCCCATTCGATGGAGCGTACAACAGATCTCGCAGAATCAACTGGCAGTTGTAATAGGCTGCCCGATCCCAATCGGTCGGCTTGGCGCCGGTGTAGTCTTTGACAATAAGGGGCGCCATGTTCGTTCCTTTTCCGCTCCCGGAGATACCGTCCGGACCATAACTGGCAAGAATGTAATAGCTTGTGCCATTGGATCCGTACAGATAGCTGTATTCGTTGCCTTTCCCGCGGAACGGCTCAAAAGGAATACTGGACATGTAAGAGATTGGCGTGGTGAGATAGATTTTCTTTGCGCGCGTTCCACGACCAATTTCGATTCGGGCCGAATCCAGATTCCCAGGATTGTCTTTGTACAAGTTGGAAATAGTTCGGTCCCTGTTGGTCAGCGGCGGATAGGAACTGTTATCCAGGAAAAACGACTCAAGAGCCGTCCTGATCTGTCGTTCCTCAGCCTCTGCGCGTGAAACCTTAGCGCGAACCTGTGCGTTCATAAAGTTCGGCACAGCAATCGCTGCCAAGATTCCAATAATCGCTACCACGATCAGAAGCTCAATCAGTGTGAAACCTCTCAGCCTTCTCATCCCTGCTCTCACCTCCTTTCCTGGTCAAAATTAAGTCCTTTGCCGGCCCATAGAGCAGGGCCGCATGAATTGCCCGGAATAAGAAAAAAAAGACATCGGTAAGATCGGACGCAATTCATGCAAGGCTGAGTTTGTTTCATGCAGAGCTCACCACTACTCTGAAAATATATTTCAATATTCCTCCTTTGTCAACGAAAGGCCTGTGATTTTCCTGTAAAAAGTTGTGAAAAACAATTCAAAACCAGATGGGTTTTGGGACAAAATAAAATTCCTGAGACCACTCTTGGCGGATACGTTTCCTTATTCTCAACTTACTCACATATATAAGCTGAATAAAATCAATATATAACATCATTACTCACAAAACTCACAGGTAAAAGAAGAATAATTCCAAATATAAAATTGTTTAATTTTAAATTATCTTTTTTTCTATGCTCTGTGGAAACCTGAAAAATCTCCATTCAGTGACACAAAACCAAAACATCGGACAAAGGGAGTTCCCTTGCGAAATACCCTGGGAAGAGGACGATATTCCAGGAACTGTAAGGCCACCCGCTTGATTTGGGTGTTAACTGGGAGACCGAACGATGAAGTTTCGATGTCCAAGAGAAGTGTGGGTTCGTGGGATATCCGCAGTCCAGAACGCTGTGGGAAGTCCAATTTCGAATCCGATTGTCGAAAATATCCTGGTTTCATGTGAAAACCAAAAAGTATCCTTTTTTGCAACGAATCTTACTTTGGCAATTCGGTGTGAACGTGATGCGGATGTGGAGGAGGAAGGCAGCATTGTTCTTCCGACGAAGGTGATTATCGGTCTTGTGCGAGATTTGCCGCCGGGGGAAGTGACATTTGAGTGTTCAGAAACAGATGTTGTGATTCGCTGTGGGCGATTTTTCGGGAAAATGAAGGGACAACTTGGAGAACAGTTTCCTCCTTTTATGCCGAGTATTGAGGGGAAAACGTGGTCAATTCCTGCGGAAATGTTGAGAAGCGCGATCCGAAGAACGATTTTTGCCACAAGCGCTGAGAAGTCTCGTTTTGAACTTGATGGAATCAAGATTGATTTTCGTGAAGGGAAAACGTTTTTTGTGGCGACGGATGGGCGCCGTCTTGCACAGGTTGCCTATGATAATCCGGATTCGTCCATCAATTCGTTCGGGTGTCTTGTTCCAACAAAGACGATGGCGGAACTTCTAAACAGTCTCCCGGAGGAAGGGGAGGCACGAATTGTGGCCTCTGAGCGAAGAGTGCTGGTCAGCTGCGGGGACCTGACTGTGGCATCAAACTTATTGACGGATAAGTTTCCACCTTATGAGAAAATTATTCCAAAAGATGCGCAGTTTACGGCAATAATTCCTCGGGAACCTTTTTTGGATATGGTAAAGCGGGTGTCAGATCTGTGCGATCTCGAAACATCTCTTGTTGTTCTTGAACTGGACAAAGGCAGTTTAAAAGTCCACGGAGAACGAGCGGAGGTCGGAGGACGCGGCGAGGAAGACCTGGAAGTTGAATACAGTGGGGATCCAATGGAACTGCGATATAATTATCGGTTCCTGATCGATATTTTAAGAGTTTTGGACACCGAAAAGGTGGTTATTGAACTTTGGGATGAGTCGCGTCCGGGCCTCATTCGAGGATTGGGAATGGATAATTATCTATACGTTATAATGCCCATGAGACGTCCGGAGGAAGTGGACGTAGAGTCGGAATAAATATGTTTTAGATAATAGAAGCAATAAGAGGCGTGGTAATCATCACGCCTTTTCTGCTATGTAGGGGGGATATTCTCCTGGAAAGTCTGTTGAGCAGGGAAGGCAAAAGAGCGCTTAAAGATGGCTGATCGTGTAATTTTCATAGAACCGTCGGGCCGGGGAGGTATTGGACAGTATACTTACAGCCTTGCCCGTGAAATGGTGAATCTGGGGTTGGAGGTTGTTGTTGCCACTTCCGAGAACTGGGAGTTTCGCGATCAGACATCCGGCATTATTCCCTGTTTGTGTTTCCGGGCACATCGGACAAATCCGCGCAAAGTGAGAGCGGCGCTCGAAGAACACATCACCGATCAGACTCTCGCAATTCACTGGCAAAGTACCACCCATCCCTGTTTACTCTGGATGCTTCAGAGTTTTATCCGTAATGGTGTCAGTGAAAAACCGTGGGTTTTCACAGTCCACAATGTGCTTCCGCATGAAGTGAGGCAACTGGACCGGTTTTTCTATTCGCGGATTTATGATCGGATGCAGGGGCTGATCTTCCACGGGCGCACAAGTCGCGCACGGTTCGAATCGACATTCTCTCTGAAGAACAGGCGATGGGCGATCATTCCTCATGGTGAGTATATTTTCCACTTCGAGAATGAACCGGCGCCCGGGCCGAATCTGAACGCCAAAAACATTCTGTTTTTCGGAAACATTCGTCCCTATAAGGGGTTGATTTACCTTTTACGCGCTTTCCAACTGGTTCGAGAGCAGGTCCCCGGAGCGCGGTTGATAATTGCCGGTCAGCCGCTTGCGGATTTCACACCCTATCAGAAAGAAATCGATCTGCTTGGCATGTCTAAGGATATCGACCTTCATCTTCGATATATTCCAAACGAGGAGATCCGCCGGATTTTCTCTCAGGCAACGGTTGTCGCCCTGCCGTACACGGATATTTATCAAAGCGCTGTTGTGCACCTTGCTTATGGCGCGGGGCTTCCTGTGGTTGCATCCAGTGTGGGGGATCTGGCGGATACGGTGATTGACGGCGAGACAGGATACTTGGTTCCCCCAAAAGATGTCCCGGCGTTGCGGGATGCCCTCATCAAGGTTCTGTCGAATCCGGAACGCTGTCGCCAGATGGGTGAAAAGGCCAGGGAATTGGCCGACAAGGAATACAACTGGAAAAATATCGCGAGACGTACCATCGAGTTCTATCGAACCCTTCAAAATAAATCTTCCTGAATACCCCGCCAATGATTTAAAATCCCCGAAGTATGCGCTATTATTTATTTGCTCGAAGCGGTTGGCGATCCCAGGAATTGATAGAAGAGCAGCAATATAGTTTTCTATCTGTTTATCATAAACTGTATGCGTGTTCTTTCCCGAAGAGATGGCCGACCTGTACGAAAAGATTCGTCGTTTCCAGAGTACTTCCTCGAAGGTTCTTTCAATTCAACCATCGGCGGAATCAACCCGCTCAGCCGTCTCCCCTTCCGCAAACCTGGCCTCACTGGCCTCCCTGCCTGGTGTCTCATTCGCGCGCGACCTTCCGGCAAAAAACCGAGAGCGCGATGAGGAGCGAGATCGATTTCTCTCCACATTGGGTGGGTGTATATGTGAAACACCGCAGGGGAGTTTCTGGACACGGCGGACAGTGTTTCCGAGGCGGGACCTCCCATTTGCCTGCTCGGATATGGACGGAGAAACCGTGGCGCATCTTGCCCAGGATGCGGGCCTCCAGGAGTTCGATCCCTCAAAGGCTCTTTTCATTGATGTGGAAACCACCGGTCTCGCCGGAGGCACGGGAACTGTTGCGTTCCTGGTGGGAATCGGGCGGTTTGTGAACGGGGATTTTGCGGTCACACAGTACCTGATGCGGGATTATGATGAGGAACCGTCCATGCTGGAAGGCGTTCGGCAGGAATTGCGTTCCGCCGAGGCTCTCGTGACTTTCAACGGCAAGTCTTTTGATATACCGCTTCTTTCCACGCGGTTTCGGATGAATCGCGTTCGGCAGGCGACGGACTGCCTGATGCACTTCGATTTGCTTCCTCCTGCGCGACGGCTTTGGCGCGCTCTCTGCCGACAGTGCAATCTGATGAACCTGGAGTTGGTGCTTCTGGAGCGGCATCGGAAGGTGGATATGCCGGGGAGTGAAATCCCGCAAATCTATTTCGACTTCACTCGGGGTCTGAGGTTCCAGCGAATGCGCCCGGTTCTGGAACACAATGTGGAGGATATCCGTTCCCTCGCGATGTTAAGCGCGAAGGCCTGCCGGCTTTACCGGGACCCGGAACACGAGGTAACTCATCCACTGGAATGGTTCGGCTTGGGGCGGTGCCATTTCAGGGATGGGAACGATGAAAAGGCCCTCCGGTTTCTGAAGAAATCTCTTGAGACGCATCTGCCGGAAGAATTACGGTGTGTTGCCATGCGGGATGCCGGTATTCTGCTGAAAAAAGCCGGGGCGTTTGACGAAGCCGTTGCGATCTGGGAGGCCATGCTCGTCACCGATGGCGTGTTCCGCCTGTTCCCTTATGAGGAGCTGGCGAAGTATTACGAACATGTTGCTCGGGAACCCAAAAAAGCCCTGGTTCTGGTGGAACGGGCTATGGAGCATCTTCGCATATCTTCCGGCAATCCGCTGGACCACGGGTGGATTTTGTCGCGGCGACGCGATATTCTGCATAAACTGGAAGTGCGGCTCAAGCGCCTGCGCCAAAAAGCCGATATTGAAAAGTGAGGATTATGAATGGAGGAGAGATCCACGCTTCCGCACAGAATGTCCGCAGGGAGCGGAAAGGAGAACTCTGCCATGCATACTCCCATTGATACGCGCAATGCAGCCGGCTTTATGTTTATGGTGCTTGCTTTCTCGGCGTCGCTTCTCGGCGTTTTTCTTTTGTTGTCCCCCCAATTCTCTACCTTGTATTATCAAGCCGGGCTTCGAATTCCTTTCCTGACAGCAACGCTGATTGTTCATCGGACCACGATGGCGATCGTTCTTGGAACAACAGGCGCGCTTCTGACTCTTCTGCCGTTCACAACGTTCTACCGGCGGATGCCGCAGACAGTCACCATGGGAGTGTTCATGATTTATATCGCGTTGATAGGGACTGTGACACTCAGCTTCTGCATACCGCTGGTGCAGTTGGTTTGTCGTTTGGGATAAGCGACGGGCACGAGAGTGTCTCAAAGGTCCAGTAGGTCTAATAGATTCAACCCCCTCTGTGTCTCCCCCAATCTTTGGGGGAGAAGCTTGTAAGCGTACTTGCGGATTCTAAGATGGATTCTTCCGATCATAGGAATACCATGGATTTGAAACAGGCACGGCGGATGTTTCTGGAGGCCCTGCGGACGGAACGGCATCGGGCCGAGAACACGGTGCTGGCTTACGGAAGGGACCTGGATCAATTCTTCTGCTACCTGGGCGATGGGTATCAATCGAACTGCCCGCCTGTAACGCAAATGGGGGTGCAGGAAGTGCGGGGATTCGTGGCTTATCTTATGGAGCGACATGTCTCGGGCCGCAGTGTGAACCGCAAACTTTCCGCGCTCCGTGGATTTTTCGAGTACCTGTATCAACATGGGATAATCGCCGCCGATCCGACCCAGGCGGTGGATAGTGTAAAGCAGATCAAGCGGCTGCCGGTTTTTCTGGATGAGGAGCGAGCGAACCGTCTTGTCGAAAGTCCCTTGAACAACCCGGATCGGGAAGAGGTTCTCCGGATTCGGGACGCCGCAATGTTCGAGGTGTTATATGCTTCGGGGATGCGAGTTTCATCACTGGTCGGGCTGAATGTGGAAGATTATTTTCCGGCGGAGAGGTCCTTTCAGATCCGCGCCAAAGGCGGACTCCGCCAGACTGTGCCGGCAGGCGAACCGGCCTGTGAGGCGGTGGACCGCTATCTGGCCCGGCGGGCAGAGTTGCTGCGAAAACGTTCCGGTGATAACGATCCGGCCGAGCCACATGCCTTGTTCTTGAATCGCTCCGGCGGACGGATCACCGCGAGAGGGGTTCAGCTGCGGGTACGTCGATATGTTCTGTCCCTGGGACTCGGAAAGGTAACCCCCCACACATTCCGGCATTCCTGCGCCACACATCTCCTGGATCATGGCGCCGACCTGCGCTTTGTCCAGGAACTTCTGGGCCACGCCAGTCTCTCAACTACCCAAATCTACACACATGTCACCCTGTCCCGTATGCAGGAAGTGTACCGAAACAACCATCCACGATCCCGGGAAAAGTGATCGCCTCCCTCTGCAACCCACACTCGGCGCTCTGCAATCGGGTCACGGTCCAACACGGAGAATGTCGCCGAAACTGTTCAAGCCGTTACTTGCATCATAAGGGTAATAGCCCGGCCTCTTGCCTCCATCCAGCTGTTGTTCGTAATCCGGTCCCGGAGACACCAGGCACCATTGGTACGGATTGAGATTGTATCCACGGAATTTGGCGTCATCCATAATCCATTGCTGGTCGTGCGGATCGAAATAGCCGTAGCGCGGCGCTGCCTCGCCGTCCCTGTCTGCCTCGCTTTTCTTTCGGAACGGGTCCTGAAAGCTCTCAGCGGATGAGATAAACGCAACCGGAGTCGAAAGTGCGGCGAGATACCGGGGGGCCGTGTGCGACCCCCATTCCGGGTAAGGCATGTAATTGCCGAATTCCAGACGGTATGATTCGATGGCCGTGGCCAGAGATCGGAAATCCGCGTGGACTTTGCTGGCCTTCGCGCGGATTTGCGCGTTGAGGAAATTTGGCACTGCAATCGCTGCAAGGATTCCGATAATGGCTACGACAATCAGCAGTTCGATCAGCGTAAAACCTTTGCGCACCATGTTCCCGAATTTCTCCTGTCGCTTGATATCCCACCTTAATACCGGTAGTTTCTGAGCCGAAGGTCACGGCTTGTCAAGGGAAGCCCAGGGAGATCCCCGACGCGACAAGGGTGGAAATTGGCTCGTCCTGCCATACAATATCCGTGGTTTCTCTTCGGTCCGATCCTGAAGGAGCAAGAGTTCCATGGTCACAAAGGTCATTCTGGCGGACGACCACCGGATACTCCGGGAAGGATTGCGCGCTCTGCTGGAGAAGGACCCCGATATCAAAGTGATCGCGGAGGCGGATAACGGACGACGGGCCGTGGAGCTGGTCGAAACACTGCATCCGCACGTGGTAATTATGGATATCGGCATGGCCGACATGAACGGCATCGAGGCCACCCGCCGGATTTCCGAACTGTCCCGAGAGGTCAAAGTTATCGGGCTTTCCATACACTCGGACAAGAGATTTGTCTTTGAGATGCTTCGGGCCGGGGCCGCCGGATTCCTGCTCAAGGAATGCGCATTCGAGGAACTCCATCTTGCAATAGAGGCGGTTCTCAATAATCAGGTTTATCTGAGTCCCAAGGTCACCGGTCCGGTTGTGGAAGATTTTTTGAGGAATTACGGGAAAGAGGAAACCCATTCGCCTGCCGTTCTTACACGAAGAGAAAAGGAAGTGTTGCAATTGCTTGCGGAGGGAAAAACATCCAAAGAAGCCGCCAAATCCCTTCGGGTCAGCCCCAGCACGATCGATACCCATCGCAGTAACATTATGAAAAAACTGGGGATGAATACGGTGGCGGACCTCATCAAGTATGCTGTTCGAGAAGGACTTACGCCCGGCGAGAAATAGCCCCGCTTCTATAGAGTCCCGTATACAGTCCCCCCTTTGCTAGACGCATCTAGCGATTTTTGAGGCCCCAAATGGAGATTTTTGAGGGCCAATATACTGAAAATTGGGAAACCCAGGGGCCTCAGGTTGTGATATATTGTTTAGAGGGGAAAGCACATTGCGCGGCGCGTAAGGCAAAGAGCGTAAGGTGCGGTTCAAGCCTTCTTCCAGACCCGG
>JAKQSI010000006.1 GCA_029570205.1 Candidatus Omnitrophota bacterium
ATCAAGCCGGATATGGACCTGGAACAGATGGCGGACCTGCTGTACAAGAAACAAAAATCAATGGTTTACGATGACATTCTTCGAGGACTCACAGCGGTCGGACCCCACCGGGACGATCTCGAATTGTCTCTCGACGGCAACAACATGAGGCTGTATGCCTCGCAGGGACAGCAGCGTACCGCGGTGTTGGCGCTCAAACAGGCCGAACTCGCCATCGTTCGGGAGGAAACCGGAGACACTCCGGTACTTCTGCTGGATGACGTGATGTCCGAACTCGACACCAACCGGCGCGCGTCGCTGTTGGACGGGATGCGGGACGCGCAGGTCTTTGTTACCTGCACCGAAGCCGAACAGTTTGATGACCAGTGGGAAGCGCTCGCCGGAGTGGACGGACGACACGCTATTCACTATTACCACGTGGAAAACCAAGAGATCCGGAGGGTCGAGTTCGGCTAGGAGGCGCGGCCACCTGAGCCGTTTTTCAGAAAGCCCGCTGTGGTATAATGAGAGGGTATTTCAGGAGATGGAAAGGATCACGGAACAGCCCATGTACGTCCACATCGGCGGGGAGTCTTGTCTCCCCGATTCTTGCGTCATAGGGGTTTTTGATCTTGATTCCACTACGAACGAGGGTTCCTCCACCAGGGATTTTCTCGCTCGTGCCGAAGACGGGGGAACCTTGGAAGTGGTCTCTCCCGAGATTCCCAGGTCGTTTGTTTTGACGACTGACCGCATCTATTTGACTCCGGTCTCTTCCTCTACGCTTCGGCGCCGCATGAACGGCCTGGCAGACAGGTACGGATACGCGACCGGGCATGGATCCGGTAGTGGCGGTTAGCGGACCAGCGGACGAGAGATCGCTATGAGCGGCGCAGACACACAGAAACACAGAGGAAAGTATGATTAGCAGAGAAAAATTGAAGGAACAGATCTATCGCTCTCAGGATCAGGGATCCGCACCGGTGCAGGACAATGCCCCGGACGATCTCGACGAAGTCGCAAACCTTGCTTCGGATCCGCGCGCGCTCAAAGACGACGATTTCAACGAAGAGAACGAGGAACTCGACCGGGCCTATGCCGGGCAGGACCAGTTTGATACATCCAACAACTCAACCTACAGCGAGAGCGACATTCAAGTGCTCGAAGGCCTGGAGGCGGTCCGCAAGCGCCCGGGCATGTATATCGGGGATACGACCACCCGGGGATTGCATCATCTGGTTTATGAGATCGTGGCCAATTCTGTCGATGAGGCACTGGCCGGACGCTGCGACAGGATTCATGTGACGGTCAATCCGGACAACTCCGTCACAATATCTGACAACGGAAGCGGCATTCCGGTCGGTATTCATCCCAAAATGGGCATTCCCACCGTGGAGGTGGTTCATACCATTCTGCACGCGGGCGGCAAATTCGGCGGTGGCGCTTACAGTGTGTCCGGCGGACTGCACGGCGTCGGCGCTTCGGTCGTCAACGCGCTGGCGGAGTGGATGGAAGTCGACGTTTCACGCGAAGGACAGATCTTCAGCCTTCGATTTGAGCGCGGACAGACAGTCAAACCGCTGACCATCATCGGTGAAAGCACGCACACGGGAACCACGACCCGTTTCCGTCCCGATCCGCAGATATTCCCGGACATCCATTTTGATTTTGACGCCATGATCACGCGGTACCGCGAAATGGCATTCCTCAACAAAGAGGTTACCATCGTGCTGCGCGACGAACGGCAGGAACCCGCGCTTGAAAAGACGCTGCACTATGATGGCGGTATTATATCATTTGTAGAATATTTAAATAAGAATAAAGAACCTCTATATAAGGTTCCGATCTATTTTGCGGCCCGCAA
>JAKQSI010000018.1 GCA_029570205.1 Candidatus Omnitrophota bacterium
TTCAGACCCTGGATTCCGGCTTGCGCCGGAATGACGGTGAGGACGGGAATTGGGGTGGGGACGTGGGGCGGGATTATGATTCACCGGCAAGATGCCGGTGCCACCCGGATATCGCGGCCTTCGGAGAACCGGATTGTCTGAACCGTGATTCGCAGGATTATGGGATGACCCTGATGAAGAAAAAGAAGGATAAAGAATATCGAGATAATCTTTAAATCAAGTAAATCAAGGTTCAGACAATGCCGTGAATCGTGGTTCAGACCCTGGATTCCGGCTTGCGCCGGAATGACGGTGAGGACGGGAATTGGGGTGGGGACGTGGGGCGGGATTATGATTCACCGGCAAGATGCCGGTGCCACCCGGATATCGCGGCCTTTGGAGAACCGGATTGTCTGAACCATGATTCGCAGGATTATGGGATGACCCTGATGAAGAAAAAGAAGGATAAAGAATATCGAGATAATCCTCAAATCAAGTAGATCAAGGTTCAGACAATGCCGTGAATCATGGTTCAGACCCCTGGATTCCGGATCAAGTCCGGAATGACGGTTGGGACGGGCGAATTTCCATTCAGCGACAGGATGGCATTCTCTGTCAATGCCCTTGGCCGAACAACCGATAAAGCATCTCATCGCGCGTGGACAAGTTCGACACCCGTCCCATCGCGTGGAATCTTCATAAGGCGATGATTTCCTCTCGGACAAAATACAGGCGAATCACACCCGGCTCTTGTCCCTCCTCGAAATGGCAGCGGACGGCATCGCGGACACGTTCCTGGAGTTGCGAGAGTTCATCGGCCTCCGTGAAAATAGACTCCCCCAAAGCGCGGGCCGTATACCCGCCTTCAGGGGCTTCTTCCACAACAAAAACAATTTCATTCATGGTATTTCCTTGCCGCAGGGAAATGCAAAGTTCCATACAACGGAATCTCTTGCAGGTCTTGTTGTATCACAATTCGCGGATTCGGATTCCCTCCGCCTGGCTTCGGCTGTCATTCCGGACTTGATCAGGAATCCAGGAAAGGCGGCAGCTGACGCTGCCGCACTCCAAGGAAAGGCGGGAGCTGACGCTGCCGCACTCCAAGGCTCAGCGCGGCGGCATAGCGAAGGGCAACGCCCTGGCAACCGGATTTAAACCATGATTCACGGGCAAGAAGCCGACGGTTCCGGTAAGTCTCTCCGTATTTCATTAAGACGATATCCGAATCCCGGCCCGTCGATGCTGGAAAGATCGAGATTTCCGTTTCGTCGTCGGTAGAGTCCCGGATGCACAACGGCCTCTGGCGCCGAGGCTTCCGGGTAAAACTGCATTGCGTTTGTTTCGACGCCCATAATCGTGCCCGCGTGCGCCGCAAGCAAGACATGCGGAATTTGCGCAAGCATGGGGTTGGTCAAATCCTGGACCATGAGTGTCATCCCATGCGCCTTGGCCCAGCACAAACTCAGCAGCGCGCCGGTTTGAGTTTTACACGTTTTCAGCGCAACTCCCGTCCAACCGAGCGACCGCCCCAAGCGGACGATTTTCCAGTCATGCGCGCTTTCATCCATGAACAAAGGCTTTCGCGCAGAAACACTGTGGACATCAATCGGGTTCTTTTCCAGATTGTAAGGGAACGGCTGTTCCACGTAAAGAATCTGTACGTAAATCCGGGGATGTTCCTCCATCAGCCTGTCCAGAATATCGTTCACATAAGCGGGATCGGTTACCGTGCAATTGAAATCGGCGCTGAGCCACCGGCAATTCTTCTCGATGGCGATCTTTCCCACCTCAACAAGGCGGATGTAATCCCAATCCGCATCATTTCCTCTCAGTTTCACTTTCAGGCAATAGAGTCTGTCCCGTTCGATCCAGTCCGGCAACAGGACAGGATAACCGTCGTCAGGTTCCGTGCCGTCCAGTTCGGACTTGTGCAGCGGGTCTTTGCCGCCGACCAGGTGCCAGGCTGCTAACTGTTTCGGCGCGGGGAATACCAGAAAATGTTCGGGGTACTTACCCTTAAACGAAACAGCAGATCCGCCCGCCGGGGTCAGATATCGGCTGAGATCCATATTCATGTATTCTGCGTTATAGGTACGGTAAACGGGAACTCCATGCAGATTCCCATAAGCATCGTGCAACGCGATATCGAACGCGGAGCAGCACACCAGCGCGGCCAGCCAGGGCATCGGCTCAGAATGCTCGCGCCATCTGTTGAACTCTTCCAGCAGGTCTTTCAGTTCTGTTTCCTGGAAAGCGTGCCCGATTTCCATCGGGTGGCCGTGGTGCGGGGTTTCGGTCCATGCCCGGGTCAACCGGATACAGAAGTTTTTCAGCGCCTGATGCCGTTCCTCATAAGGCAAAGCGCTGGGCCAAACCCATTGGACACTGAGCGGTGTTTCGCCCCATCCCTCCGCCCGGTTGCCATTCGGACCTTCAACGGTGAGTCGAGCGCGAGCGCAAGTAACATGGGTAAGGGTTTCCGCACCGAACTTCAGCGGAACACGGGTTTCGACAGGGAGAAAATATAAAGCCGCTCCGACCGGGCGCACATCCGTTTCTTTTGCCATAAGATTTCTCACAAATTTTTTTCAAATACCCAAAACACCCGATAGACATGGGCGTTCACCGTGTTCAGGTAAAACGAGATCGGTCCCACCCACGGGATGATTGCCTCGGTGTGGCCCAAGCTGCGAATATCTGCCAGGCATCGTTTCAATAAGATTTCGCCGATCTTGCAACCCCGGTATTCGGGGTCCGTTCCCATCGGTCCGAACCAACCGATTCCCTTGTTATTTCCCTCATAAACGGAGAACGCCACAACCCGGTCCTCATCCAGTGCGATATGGACCGAAGGGGGATCGTTTTTGATCCCATTCTCGCATTCATATCGCCAGCTGGGCCAATGCTTCGCCACCATCTCAAACAGGGAATCCTGGTCCGCCTCCGTGATTCTTCGAACCGCCAGTCCCATCCGGGCAAGGCGATCCTCTTCCTGTTCCGTGGAGAGGTCCTGATCGAGACGGCACAGCATATCCACCCGGTCATCCACTCTGGTGTACCCGCTCCGTTCAAACATGACAACCGCCTCCGTATAGCGTGGGTCGATTCCGGCGGAGAGATAGTTCGGCACGCAATCCATTGTGCGAATTTTTTTCGCCCCATCCGAACGAAACCGCTCCTCCAACTCTTTCAGCAGCGCCTTGGCGTATCCCCGGCGGCGGAACTGGGGGTGTGTCGCAAATACCTTGATCCATCCGGTCTTTTCGTCATCCACATGCCCGACCATGAATGAGACAATTTGCCCGTCTTTCAGAGCCTTGAGAGAGTGATCGGGGCGGTAATGCGGCTCCTCGAAGATTTTCTCAGCGATAATCGACGCCGTGATTCTATCGTAGATCAGCGATTCACGGGCAATTTCTGTAAGGGCGGGGAGATCTTCGTAGCAAATCGTTTTCAGGTCCATGATTCTCTTTATTGACGACTTCTATTGAACTTTTTACCCAAAGGAATACATGATACTGAAGGTAGTCTCCTGCTTGAAGAGAGAAGGGGGCAACCGCAGGGGGTTGCCCCTGCGACCCGGCAGGGCAGTTGCCCCTGGGATCTGGTGGGGCGGGTCTCCGCGCCTGCTCTAAAACCGGGTCCGGGAAAGACAAGGAATGAAACGCATCATCCTCAATCCGCTAGTGCTGCTGTTCACTATTCTCATTCTGTCGGCCGGTTTGCAGACATACGCCGGTCCGCAGTTAAGCCCATTTCCCGCGACACCTGAAATTGCCCCGTCCACAGTGGAGTCGAGCACTCGGCCGGCGGATATTCTCGACGCGGCGGATACGATGACCCAGAGAATAGTGGGGAGTGTTTCAGAAACCATTGTCGCCGCCAAAGACCTGCTTGTGGGGGCAGCGGGGGGGGAACAGTCCACACTCGGGGTTCTGATGGGAAGTTTCCTCTCCATTTTTACTATGGAGTTGCTCGACCGTCCGTTGTGGCTGTATATTCTCTCGTTGTTCATCGTCCTGGCCGCGTTCTTTTTCCGCCGCGTGGTAGCACGACTCTTCGGGCTTCTGTTACAGAGATTGGCGGCCCGGACTAAGACGAGCCTGGATGACCACGCCGTGAAAGCCATTTTGCCGTGTCTGCAATTTGCAGTTACATTGCTGGGGGTCTACGTTGCGCTCCAGGTTTTCTTTGCAGGCCAGCCGATACCGGTTCCGCCGGTGACTGCCCTGGACTGGTTCCGCCAGTTTTTCCGATCCGTGCTTTATCTGCTGCTTTTGGGTAACGCGGCGTGGGTCCTGATGAATCTGACGGATGTGGTGGTGACCTGGATATCCCATTGGTCGGCGAGGACGGATTTCACGATCGATGAAACCTTTTTGCCGATCGGTCGACGGATCATCAAGTGGTTCATCATTATTGCGGCGTTCCTGCAAGCGTTGGATTATCTGGAGTTCGATGCCGTGGTCAACAGCCTGTTGGCGGCAGCGGGAATCGGCGGTCTGGCAGTCGGTCTAGCCGCGCAGGACACAATCAAGAACTTCTTTGGCTCCGTCGTGCTTCTGCTGGATCGCCCTTTTTCATCGGGGGATATGATTGTTGCCGGCAACGCAGAGGGGGAGGTTGAAAGTGTCGGCCTGCGAAGTACAAGAATCCGCACTTTCGAAAAGACGTTGGTAACGATCCCCAATTCCTCTATTGTGGACCGCGATATTGAAAACCTGTCGCGTCGTCCGGTGCGACGGGTGAACATGACCATCGGTGTTACCTATTCGACCAAGCCGGAGGAAATGGAAAGCCTCCTCCAACGGATTAAGGATTTGCTTCGCAACGATCCGGGAGTCTGGCAGGGACTCATGCTGGTGCGGTTTCAGAATTTTGGCCCCAGTTCGCTCGAGATTCTTCTGTACTATTTTACGAGATCGACAAATTGGGATGAATACCTGGAGGTTCGGGAACGCATCAATCTGGGGATTATGCGGATTATCGAAGAGATGGGGCTGGAAATTGCTTTTCCAACACAGACAATACATTTGTTTCAGGAAGAAAAAAACTAGATTTGTCCGGTTTTTCCGAGGGATCGGACTTATTGAGGAAATTTCTCCCTTCGGTTGGAACGCCAAAGTGGTTGTCATTCCGACGAATGTGATGGATGTCGGTAGACCATGGCCAAAAACGCCGGCGGGTGGCCGTCGTGACACGAGCCACCCGCTTGTGCGCTTCTTCTTCTTCTCTCCAAAGACCGCTTACCCTCCGAGTAGCGCCAGGAATCCCTGCGAGATGAAGTTGGCCTGGGCCAGAACCGAGGTTCCTGCTTGCAGCATGATCTGGTTCTTGGTGAACTCGCTGGATTCTTTTGCAATATCGGCATCTTTGAGACGCGACTGAGCCGCTGTCAGGTTTTCCGATGAGACCGAGAGATTGGCCACGGTGGATTCGAGGCGGTTGGTTGCCGCGCCCAAAAGTGACCGGGTTCGGTTCACTTGATCCAGCGCCTCATCGATGATCCGGAGACCCTCGTTGACGCCGGTAACGGTGGTAATATCGATATCCGACACCGTGCGCCCGCTGCCTTCGCCGAATCCGAGGTTCTTTGCGGTGAGATCCCCAATGCTGAACTGGAAGTTCTGTTCGGAATAAGCGCCGATGTGGAAGTTCATGGACTTATTGACGGTGGAGATCACGATGGTGGTTCCGGGATCCGGTTCGCCGCTGTTGTCCTTGGTGACATCGAGGATGGCATCAAAATCAACGGTCATATACCGTGCGACCCCTTCGCGGGCTGTGCCGTTATCGATAAACACAACATCCTGGTCACCGTTCTGGAAAGTGACACCCACACCGCCGTTCAGCCGCCCGATATATTCCTGGGCCTCTACTTCAAGGATGTCTTTGCCGACCGAGAATCCGCTTCCCACACGGAGGGTGACCTGCGGCGTCGGCACTTTATCCACGGTGGATTCGGGGCCATAGAGGGTAAGGACCGTGCCCGCTTCCGCACGCACCGCCTGCCCGCCGTTTACCCGGAATGTTGCCGCTTCGGCAAAGCCTTCCACCATCAGGGCCGCATCGTCCTGAATCGTGACGTGTGCCGCGGTGAGATCAATCAGGAACTTATTCTGGTTGAATGTCAATGTGAACGAAGTCAGACTGTTGGTGATTCCAATGTCATCGGTCAGTCGGATGGTTCCGCTGCTGCTGAACGTGAACTGGGAGAGTTCAAAGCGCGTGCGATCTCCATCGTTGACCTCCAGCGTTCCCGCGTACGCGGTATAGGAGCGGGTCCGGTAATTGATCTCTTCCAGCAGACCGGAAATGGACTGGAACCGGAAGTCATTGTAGGCCGTGTCGGAACTGGCGGTGAGTGTGGAATCCAGGGTGAATGTGGAGGCAAACGTGCTTCCATCTACTTCCACGCCGGTCAACGTGATCGTGCTGTTGTTAAACAGAGTGACCCCGCCGGTATACTTGCCTTCCACAAAAGTGCCGTTGAGAACCAGAGCGCTGTTGACGGCGCCCAATGATGCAGTCCGGGCAAGGATAACCCCGTTGCGGTCGGTCCAGCTGATCAGGGATTCCGTGACGCGTTGTTGTGCGCCGACCACATCTTCCACCGTGATGGTGAACTGGCCGGTGTCGAAAGTCGAACCGGTAATCGCGACTACCGCATTTCCGACCTTGCCGGCGCCGGATAGAATGCTGGCTTCGCCGATCTGTCCGCGTGTAACTCCCTCGGCCTTGGCGATGAATTCGCCGTTCCCGGAAGAGCGCACGGCATAGATATTGATACTGGCTTGCGAAAATGTGGTAGTGCTGTTCCGGAGGATCAGCCGTCCCGCATTGGCGCCTGTCCCCATGACGGCGGTAATCCGGTAGGCTTGCGGGACATCGGATGTGGACGTAACGCCCCATTGCGCCCTTTCGGCAATTTCAATCTGCTTATTGATAGCGTCTATCAAATCGCCAAGGTCATAAACAGAGGCGACAGAAATGGCTCCGCCAAACCGCGTTACACCATCTGAGAGCACTCCCTGGAATCCGATGGTATCCTCGCTGTACAGCGAAACCCCCTGGAAATACGCCGAGGTCAGTGCGGTGGTTACGGTGGCGTTCGCACCGTCGATGGTTACCGTTGTGGTCCAGTGCCCCAGGGACACCGCGATATCGGTCTGGTCCACAATCCCCATATTGATGGTTTGTTTCTCCAGCTGACCTTCGCCGGAGACGATCTGCTCGGAGCCTTCTCTTGTTTTCACGATATTGAGAAAGTTCAGACCGTCGGCCAGCGTATTGCCGGTTGGAGACTGATCGATGCAGATTCCATAAGTTTGCGGCCCGTCCTGTCCCGGTTTGATATTGGACGTGATCTTGAAGTCACCGTTAAGCAAGCGGTTGGTGTTGAACTGAGTGGTTTCGGCGATACGAGTGATCTCGTCGATGCTCTGAAACACCTCGTCCTGCAAAGCCTGGCGGGCCTGGATGTCGTTGACACCTGTATTTCCGGCCTGGATGGCAAGAACACGCATCCGGTTCAAGCGAACGGTGATTTCCTCCAAGGCGCCTTCCGCCACATTGATCAGGTTGATCCCATCTTGCGCGTTGTCGATGGCGCGGTTGAGACCCATGACCTGTGATTGAAGCCGGGTTGCCACGGTCATGCCGGCGG
Organism: Candidatus Omnitrophota bacterium; assembly: GCA_029570205.1. GTDB lineage: Bacteria > Hinthialibacterota > Hinthialibacteria > Hinthialibacterales > JAKPRU01 > JAKPRU01. The sequence goes on from JAKQSI010000018.1 coordinate 7,646, forward strand.
CGTCATCGCCCGCGCGGTTGATCCGCAAACCGGACGACAATCGCTCGATGGATTTCTGTAATTTGACCTGGGTGGCGGCCAGATTTCGGTTGGTGTTAATGGCACCGATATTGTTGTTGATTCGTGAAAGACTCATGGTCGTTCCTCCGTGACTCGTACGGTCGGCGTCTATGCCGACCGGTGTAAGATGATTCTGCCGGATCGGACCGGCACGGCGGGGATGCACGGGTTTCAGTCCGCCGGAAGATTCTTCTTCCGCAAAGCAGCCGCCGTTCGGAATTGGAGTCGGGAATCACTTCAGAAGGAACCGAGAGAGTAGTTGTCCGATCCGGGCCACAGTCTGACAGTACGGTCCCGGGAGTGGGTCCTATTGACCTCCATCGGAATCCGTCCGCCGGACTACGCCCCGGAGCGGACCTGCGGTCCTTTCCTGCCTCATGATTCCCGCCGCGTGGCGCAATTCCACACCACGCTGAGACCTGAAGGAGATCGGCCTTCAGACCGAAGAAAATTTGATCGGTCCTCCTTTCGATTCCTCCATCCCGACAAATCGCGCACGGTTCCTCCAAACCGCACGTCGATCCGTCGAAGACGGATGTTCTGCTGTCGATCTATTCGCTTACAGGCTGGAAGCCTGTGCAATCCGTCCAACCCCTACCGAACCTCCACCTGGCTTGGGGGAGGAACATCTCCCCCAAAGTTTGGGGGAGACACAGAGGGGGTTGTGCGTGTCTTTCACCCCATTTTGCGCATTCCGAAAGATGGGGCTTGGATCCATTCATCTTGAGCGATACATGAACCAAGGCCTGTCTCTCCGACTCGAATTCACCGGATTCGCCCGTTCGGGGCGGCTTCAGCGCCCCCGCCGCCGGAGGGGGGAGGCTCCGAACGCGGGGACGTTGATTCTGGTGTGAGCGATTATCCGCCGAGCAAGGCCAGGAAGCCCTGCGCAATGAAGTTCGCCTGGGCCAGGACAGAGGTTCCGGCCTGCAACATGATCTGGTTTTTGGTGAACTCGCTGGATTCTCTCGCGACATCTACATCTCTCAGGCGTGATTCGGATGCGGTGAGGTTCTCCGCTGCGACCGAGAGATTAGAGACGGTGGATTCGAGTCGATTGGTGGCCGCACCCAGGAGCGATCGGGTTCGGTTCACCTGGTCCTGCGCCTCGTCGATGATTCGTAGCGCTTCATTGACACCGCTGACCGTTGTGATGTCGATATCGACGACCGTTCGCCCGCTGCCTTCTCCAAACCCCAAGTTTGTCGCCCGCAGATCGCCGACGCTGATCCGGAAGTTCTGTTCGGAGAACGCGCCGACATGGAAGTTCATGGACCGGTTCACAGTCGAGATGATGATGGTTGTCCCGGCGTCCGGCCCTCCGGTGGAGTTCTTCGTAATGTCGAGAATGGCGTCGAAATCAACAGTCAGATACCGTGCAACACCTTCCCCGGCAGTACCGTTGTCGATAAACACGACATCCTGGTCCCCGTTTTGGAACGTTATCTTCGGACCGCCGTTCAGGCTTCCGACAAATTCCTGGGCTTCCACCTCCAGGAGGTCTTTACCGATGGAGAATCCGCTTCCGACACGGATGGTGACCTGTGGCGTGGGGACCTTATCGATTGTCGATTCCGGTCCGTACAGGGTGATAACATCCCCGGCTTCGGCTCGTACGGCCTGGCCCCCATTGACGCGGAACGTCGCGGCCTCTGCGAACCCTTCCCTTTTGAGTACCGCATCGTCCTGGATGGTGGCATGATCCGCGGTAGGATCGAGGAGATGCTTATTCTGGTTGAAAGTCAACGTGAAAGTACTGTGGCTGTCCGTAATCCCAAGGTCATCGATCAGCTGGAAGGTTCCGGTGTTCGCGTAAGTAAACTGGCTCAGCTCGAACCGCGTTCGGTCACCATTCGCCACGTCGAGGGTGCCGGTGTAGGCCGTATAGGACCGTGTGCGATAGTTGATTTCTTCAATCAGTCCGGAGATGGACTGGAACCGGAAATCGTTGTAGTCGGTGTCCGAGGAAGCGGTCAGTGTCGTATCAAGTGTGAAGGTAGCCTGGAAGGATGTCCCATCTATCTCAATGCCGGTCAGAGTGATGGTGCTGTTGTTGAACAGCGTAACTCCGCCCGTGTAGTTCCCTTCTACAAAAGTCCCGTTCAGCACAGCCGCCGTGCTGATTTTACCTAGAGAGGCCGTTCGGCTCATCATGGATCCGTTTGCATCGACCCAGGCGACAAGCGATTCGGTGGTACGCTGTTGCGCACCGACAACATCTTCAACGGTAATCGCAAATTGTCCGGTGTCGAATGTGGAACCGGTAATTGCAGTGACGGCGTTGCCGACCTTGCCCGCACCGGAGAGGACGGAGGCCTCACCAATGACACCTCGCGTGACCCCCTCGGCCTTGCAGGCCAGTTCGCCGGTTCCAGAAGTGCGCGAAACATAAAAACTGATGCCGGCCTGGGAGTAAGTCGTCGCGCTGTTGCGAAGCACAATTCGACCTGCGTTCGCTCCTGTACCCATGGCGGCGGTAATTCGGTACGTCTGAGGCACATCCGAAACGGAGGTCACCCCCCAGTGAGCCTTTTCTGCGGATTCGATCTGGGTGTTGATTCGAGCGATCAGGTTGGCTATATTGATGCTCCCGCCGACAGATAAGGCGCCACCAAACAGGGTCACCCCGTCCGAAAGAACACCCTGGAATGCAATTGTGTCTCCGCTGTACAGGGATACACCCTGGAAATACCCCCCATCCAGCACAGTGGCAGTTGTGGCGCTGGTTCCGTCGATGGTTACCGTGGAGGTCCAGCGTCCGAGGGAGACAGCCAGGTCGGTCTGATCCGTGATCCCTGTACTGATCGTTTGTTTTTCCTGGCTGCCCTCTCCGGAAAGGATCTGCTCATACCCCTGGTTGGTTTTGACAATGTTCAAAAAGCTCAACCCATCTGCAAGGGTATTTGCAGTGGGAGATTGATCGATTTTAATCCCGTAGTTCTGCAAACCGTCTTGCCCCGGTTTGACCAGGGATTTGATCTGAAAATCGCCGTTGAGAAGACGGTTGGTATTGAATTGTGTCGTCTCGGCAATCCGGGTGATTTCGTCAATGCTCTGAAATACCTCATCCTGCAACGCCTGTCGGGCCTGGATGTCGTTCACGCCGGTGTTTCCTGCCTGAACGGCTAAAACCCGCATTCTGTCCAGGCGGACGGTGATCTCTTCCAATGCCCCTTCCGCGACGTTGATCAGATTCATCCCATCCTGGGCATTCATAATGGCGCGATTGAGACCCATTACCTGGGAGCGGATTCGGGTAGCTACCGTCATTCCGGCGGCATCGTCCCCGGCTCGGTTGATTCTCAAGCCGGAAGAAAGACGCTCGATAGATTTCTGGAGTTTGTAGCTGGTCGTTTCGAGGTGGCGATTCGCATTAATCGCACCGATGTTGTTGTTAATACGAGTGAGACTCATGGTCATTCCTCCGTGAATGTCTGGGTCGGCATCCGTGCCAACCGGGTACTGGATATGTCTACTCTGCTCCGGATCTTTCCGGAGCGGATTGCCGGGGATTCGGAATTTCCCTCGGATTCCGCGTATCCAGCGCAATTCCCCGGGGAAACATGTCGAAATCCACGATTCCATCGTGAATCCGGTGTGTTTTCCGAATCCCTATGGTTCTCGTTGCCCTCTTTCTGTTCGGTCGCGGCGTAATCCGCTCCGAGTTAGAGTCCGGTCGGTGATTCCCGACATTGGACTGCCTCCTGAGAAAGCCCGACAATCGACAGGCACAGAGGCCTGTCCCACCAGTTTTCCACGGCCTGTCCCACCAGTAGGCCAGGCGTCTCTGCCTGGCAGTAGGCCAGGCGTCTCTGCCTGGCAGTAGGCCAGGCGTCTCTGCCTGGCAGTAGGCCAGGCGTCCCTGCCTGGCAGTAGGCCAGGCGTCTCTGCCTGGCAGTAGGCCAGGCGTCTCTGCCTGGCAGTAGGCCAGGCGTCCCTGCCTGGCAGTAGGCCAGGCGTCTCTGCCTGGCAGTGGGCCAGGCGTCTCTGCCTGGCAGTAGGCCAGGCGTCCCTGCCTGGCAGTAGGCCAGGCGTCTCTGCCTGGCAGTAGGCCAGGCGTCCCTGCCTGGCAGTAGGCCAGGCGTCTCTGCCTGGCGGTAGGCCAGGCGTCTCTGCCTGGCAGTAGGCCAGGCGTCCCTGCCTGGCAGTAGGCCAGGCGTCCCTGCCTGGCAAAAAAGACCGGGACCTTGTCTGACCGGGTCCTTCCCATCGTTGAGCACACCCACGATGGTGGATCGCCGGTTATGACAGACTTTGGCGAGACAGTCGCAGACTGATTGCCATGCCGGATTGTGCCCCCGGAACGGCTGACGCCTTGACCTCCTTATTACAGTTATTTCTTATCCCCAAACGGGGATGGCTATTGCCCAGGGTCGTTCAATCCCGGCAGACGCAAGTGTCTGCCGTTGTGACACCCCTATTTCCTCCTCGAAGAGCCGAAGGTGGACTCCAGCGGACGCAGTGGACCCCTCTCCCTCTGGAGAGGGCTGGGGTGATGGAAACATCCTGCCCATTGCGAGCCACAGTGAATCCACTACCGGTCATTCTGATTCTCTCCATGGACATCCGGCGTCTCGTACATGTCCTTCCACCGGTTGTCTGCTCCGGATCCAGAGACCGAGTGATGTCCTGGATCCGGGGCATACCCGTGGGTACATCCGTGCCGGGGCTGTTCTGTCTTCATATCGGATGGTTCTTCATCCGAAGTGTTGTGAACCGGGCCGCATTCGGTTCTGCCGGGTCGGACCGGTAGAGGATTCCTCAGCCAGGAGGCAGGCCACCCGACACCGGGCGGCGACGATAACCTTCTTCTTGGGTGCGCAGGTCTGGCTGGGCTCATCGTTCCTTTTCCGAATCCGAAACCGTTGAGGCACAGAAGTCCTCGCGACGGCACACCGGATTGCCTATGAGACAGTTCTCTCCCAAGCGCTTGTTTGGAATGGACAGCCGTCCATTCCTGTTTCGATCCTTGCCATCAGGCAAACCCGAAGGGACGAAAGCCCAGGGCGCGCCATCGGCGAAGGATGCGGTATCGGATCGTTCTCAGAATCGTCATGGATTTCATTGCCGATTCCTCCCGATATGATTTGGTTTTCGGATGCGCACCGGAATCCGGAGACACCGGCGCCTTTATTCTTTTGCGGGGCGGAACAGAGACCGGCCCGCTTATTTCCATAATTGCCTGGGGGATCCGTCAGGTTCGGGCAGACTTATCCGAGCAGTCGGGTGGCCTTGTATGGATTCGCCCTGACTGACGGTCCCGCAGCAGGCACTCTTGTCTTGATTATCGACGAACCTCGGGCCATGTCTTTCCGGTTTGGTGAGGAGCGTTTTTCAACCTTTCAAGGGTTCCTACACCATCCGTTGCGCTTCTGGTGCTCCAACTTTGTTCGGGAAGATTGACCTTCCGGAACCTGGTTGGAAACAGAGACAAAGGTCCTACTATCCGGGACAGGGAAATCCCCCCTGTCCTATGTCCGGTCCCGGCAATTTCCTCCGGATTTGACCGGCGTGGGCGGATTGCGCCGCCTCGGTATATTCGGTGGAATTGCCGTTTCGTGCTTCATATTGCAAGTCCTTTTCTTCGGACTGTGTGTTCTACTCTGCCCCTGCTCCCAGAATGTTTCGTTGAGAGGAAGCTCCAGATTTAATTCAGTGATGGTCGGCGGGGATTTCCGCCACCCAGTAAGTGTTCCTTTTCTTGTTCGCGTTTTTGCTCATCCGCCGGCAGTCCTCGCAACTCTTTAATATCGGGGTAGGGGATCAGCCATCGTCGGGTCCGGCCGATTCGTCGTTTCTTGCCGGCGGATCGGATTTCGACGTTCTGTCGCTTGGGGACCAGGGTTTGGATTTCGTCCCCCTCGCTTTCGATTTCCTTGTGAATCAGTTCCAGGAGTACATTCTGGTTGTGAATATGCTTTTGAGAGGTTTCCGGTTGGTTTCCGGGTTCCAGGAAGCGCAGCAAGTCATCCTGAATGATTTCCCACAAAAGAGACGTGAGTTCTTTGCCCTGGTGGATGTTTGCCAGTTCATTCGGGATCCCGCTTAGATGTCTGAGGTTGTAAATCCATTCCTCGTTAAGAGGTCCGACAGGCAGGGCCGGATGCGAATCTATGTGTGTGTGAGGTATTTGTCGGTTGTACGCAGAAGCGGACATTGTTCCATCCCTTTCGCAAAATCAGTTCCTCACTCGTGGCCCTAAGCCGAGTCAATTCAATCAGTTATACAGTTGCAGTGAAAGTTGGACCGGGCGGGTCCGGCGGGGATCGGCCCCGCCCGGCAGGTGTGCGGAATCAGCCTCCAAGCAGGCTCAGCAGTGTCTGAGGCAGGAAGTTGGCCTGCGAGAGAACGCTTGTGCCAGCTTGATAGAGAATCTGATGAAGGGTATAGCTGGTTGTCTCGGATGCGATATCCACATCGCTCAGACGCGATTCGGAGGATGTCAAGTTTTCCGAGCTGACAGACAGATTACCGATTGTGGATTCGAGCCGGTTCACGAACGCGCCCAGGGTTGCCCTGGCGCGGCTGATCTGATCCAGCGCCTCATCGACGATCTCGAGGGCTTCGTTGACACCGGACACGGTGCTCACGTTGATCTGATCGACCGTTCGACCACTGCCGCGTCCGAATCCCAGGTTGTCGGCACGCAGGTCCGGCATGTTGACCTGGAGGTCCTGTCCCGCAAAGGCCCCCACCTGGAAGTTGAGGTTCCTGCTGATCGTTGAAATCAGGATCGCAAGGCCCGTGTTCGGGGAGCCGGTCGTGGGAGGACCGGTCACATCGAGCATGATGTCGAAGTCCAGAAGGAGGGTCTCGGCAACACCTTCGGAAACGCCGCTGACAAAGAAAACATCGGAGTCGCCGTTCTGGAAGGTGACCAGGGGACCGCTGTTCAGGCTGCCGACGAATTCCTTGGCCTCGACCTCCAGAGTATCCGTCCCACTGTTGAAGATGGAGGCACTCATGATGCCGTCGCGATCTCCGCCACCGACGCGCATAGCCAACCGTTGCGGTGTTTCGCCGAACACGGTCGGGGTTGCGGCTGCCAGGACCACGAAATCACCTACAGTGACCCGCTGACGGGGGCCACCGGCAGTCTGAATCGTGGCCTGTTCGGGACTTCCGGCGATGATCAGCTCGGCACGGTCGTTGATTGTGCTCTGCAGCTCCGCACCTGTTGTATCATTGATGCGGATCAGGAAGTTTGACTCGGAGAAGCCGGCAATATCGTCGATCAATTGGAATGTACCCGCACCGGTATAGGTGAACCGAGCGTCTCGGAATCCCCACTGATCGCCTGCGGCCTTTGTACCAAACGCACTGGACTGATTGCGCCAGTTCATCTCGCGGACAATGCCGGAGATCGTGAAGACATTCCCGTCAATCAGGTTGTCCGCCGCGGGAACCGCCGTATAGGTCAGTGTGCTGGAGAAACTTGTCCCGTCAGCATTAGTTCCCTCGATGGTGATGGTATCCCCACCGGTGAGGGTGAAGTACTGCCGCCAGACACTGTTGTACCAGACACCGTTGAGACCCACCGAACCCAGAGACGCATCGCGGGCCAGGATGGCGCCCGTTCGATCCGTCATAGTCAAGAGGCTCTCGAGCTCCCGCCGGGCAGGTGGAACTACATCTGTCACCGTGATGGCGAAGTTGCCGGTATCGAATGTGGAACCGGTGATAGAGTTGACCGTATTCCCGATCTGTCCGCCGGCATTTGCTCCGTTGACCAGGTCGCGGATAACACCAAACTGCTGTGCGAACACGGTCCCTCCGTCAACAACGGTGAAGGAGATGTTGAATGCGGAAGGAGCCATGACATCGTTCGTTCCGTCGTTGCTTGCAAAGTAGAAGCGCCCACCGGCGTTTGCGCCGGTTGCGCCGCTGAGTCCGCCCGCCGCACCGTCGGTCATGCTGACACGAGTCTGGACGAAGGATGAGGGGATCGTACCGCCGCCGAACAGGGCTTTCTCTGCGGAGTCGATGGCCGCCTGAATGGCCGCTCGCATGTTTGTCCAGGTGGCGCCAACTCCGATGGAGAACGATCCGGCAAAGGGGGTTACTCCATCCGAAAGGACACCTTGGAACGAAATGCGATCCGTGGCGGCCAGGGTATATCCGGGGATGATTGTGCCATCCGCCAGGGTATACCGTCCCAGCTGGCTGCCGATGATATTGTCGGTAAGCGCAGCGAGCGCGCCGGTGGTGTCGCGGATCTGCAGGCTGCTGACCGCGATATCGGTCGCATCCCGGACACCGGTGGCGAAAATCTGCTGATCGCCACGCGTTTCGGCGGGAAGCAGGGTCTGACGACCGGCCTGAGTCCGGATAATGTTCAGAATGGAGGTTCCGGACCGCAGGTTGGAGGCGTTCGGATCGTCGGAGATATGAACTCCGATGGGATCCTGGCCTGCGCGAACTCCCGAACTGTTGGCATTATCTCCGTTGAACAGGACTCGTGTGCCGAATTGCGATGTCTCCGCGATGCGGTTGACCTCATCGATCTGCTGGAACACTTCATCCTGGATGGACTGGATGGCCCGGTAATCGTTGGAACCGGTATTGCCGGCAGCGATGGCCAATTCGCGGATCCGTTGAAGTCCGAGAACCATCTGATCCAATGCGGCTTCCGCCGTGTTGGACATACTGATTCCGTTTTGGGCGTTGAGAATGGCTTGGTTGACACCCCGGATTTGGACCCGCAGTCGTTCGCGGATGGTCAATCCGGCGGCATCATCCCCGGCGCGGTTGATTCTCAGGCCGCTGGACAAACGCTCGATATTCTTTTGGAGCTTTGTGCTGACCGTGTTGAGATTGCGGGATGCGGTTACCGCGCCGATGTTGTTGTTGATACGTGTGAGGCTCATTGGTCGTATCCTCCCTGATACTTTGAGCCGACATCCGTGTCGGCCTCACCTAATGCTTTTTTCTCCATTGTGGAGTGTCGGTTTCGGGTGCAATTCAGTCCATCGATCCGGTCTGTGATCTTCTCAGTGGCCGGATCCTGACAGGTTGCTTACCGGCAGCCTTTCGGCAAAATCACGGAGCTATTGGGCACTTGCTTACTTCAGATTATCTCGGCAACCGACAGCCAGGATGGGTGCTTTCAATGTGTTCTGCTGAGCCTGGTTGCCATGGGTGGGTGCTGTAGTAGGCTCGCCAATAGGTTTCGGCTGAGAAATTTCGGACTTGAGTCTTTTGTGAAATTTTTTCTGAGATCGGGGGAAGAGACTCGCCTGCAACTCGCTTACGGAACTTCGGTGGAGGGAGACTCAATGACCGGAAGGAGATGCGGCAGGATCTCCGGTTCGATCACACGCATCGCACGCCATTTTCCTCCAAGAAATCTCACCAGGAAACAGAAACTCAAGGCAATAATGAATAACGTGGCAAATGCCCAGGCTGCATATAAACCAAAATGATAGAAACCACAGAACACGAGGATGGGAACCACCATCAGGAGCCAACCCAATCCCACGGTCAGATAAAGAACAAACCGCGTGTCGCCCGCTCCTTTCAAAGCGCCGGAGAAGATGACATTCAGACTGTCGAACAGACTGTAAAGAGCCACAAACTGAAGGATCACCACTCCCATCGGACGAATCAATGCGAATTGTTGGGGGTCCGCCTTCCAGGCAAAGGGTTCCAGAAACAGATCCGGTAACAGTAGATAAGCAATGACAAACAACCCGATATAAGATGTGCTGAGGTGTACACCGGTCCAGGTGGCTCTGGCGGCCAAATCGGGCCGATTTTTCCCCAAGTACTGCCCTACCAGAGTTGAGACGGTGATTCCACATCCCAGCACCGGAATGAAGGCCAGCGAATTGATATTGAATGCAATGCTCGTGATGGTCAGCTCCAAAGTGCCGATTCGCCCGATCAAAAGCACGAACAGCGCCCAGGACAGAACGTCTAATCCCAGTTGAACCCCACTCGGCAGACCGTAATACATGAACCGCCTGAACAACGCCGGATCGAGTCTCCAACCCGATAGGATGGCGTACTTCTCACGATGAACTTTTCGGCAGACCAGCAAAAGATAGAGAATTGCATTCACCACGGCGCTGATAAACGTCGCCCATCCGGCCCCCGCGATTCCCATCCGGGGACATCCCCATTTCCCGAAAATCATGATCCAGTCGAAAAACATATTCACCAGCGTGCAGACGAGGTTGACCCACAGAATGGTCATGGTTTCTCCCCGACCCGTGAAAAAACAGGACCATACCGTATTCGCCGTATAGAACACCAGGCAATAGCACAAAATGCGGAAATATGGAGTTTCCAGGGCAACCACTTCCGGGGAGTGTCCCACCCACCGGAAGAACGGTTCCGCGACGATAACCAGAGGAATCACGAGGAGGCCGGAAAGAATACTGAAATAGATACCCTGCCAGAGCATCGGTCCGACCCGTTCGGGATGGCCCGCGCCAACGTATTGCGCAACAAAGGTGTTGACATATCCCGCCGTACCGCATACAAATCCGCCGACCACCCAGTAGACGTTCCCGGAGGCCAGTGCGGCCGCAACGGATTCCGCCGAATACCAGGTCAGAAACACCCGATCAACGAAATGCTGGATGGTAGCGGCCCCGCTGCTCAGGATCAGGGGAAAGGCAATCCGCAGAAAATCGCGGTATCCAGCTTGGCTTTCCCAACGTTCCCGCCAAGAAAACATGGTTCGCTCCAATCGTGATTCATCGTCCGGGGGGTCGAGAAGACGGAATCATTTCGGGTGGGTTTCTCAAAATCGACAAGTTAAACAGGCTATCGCCGCGTGGGGGAGTTTTCAATGCAACAAGCTTTCCCGGAGATGAATGTCCGGGCTATTGTCATGCTGCCCGAAGGGCGCGCGAAAATAGCCCGGCATTTCAATGCCGGGCAAATCTATGTATCCCAATCCTCTTCAAACCGTCGATCCGCTTTTTCCCGCTCCACGGCGAGCCGGTCAATCCAACCGGCGGCAGCAGAAGGAAACGATTCGAACAAAGGCACATAGGGTTTGATATCCAGAAGGGGTGTTCCATCCAGGATATCCAAGCTCGCCACGCGAAGAATACCCCGCGGCACATCCACCGAAAAAAGTCTCACCGGAGACAACCCGATGGGGTTCGGCCTGCACGGTGCACGGGTGGCGAAAAGCCCTCTCGGAACTGTATCCCGGTACGGAACGACCTTCGGTTGATAGGCTTTTGCCCGGTCGAACCAGTAAACCAGCCAGATCCGTTCGAATCCATCCAAATCCGCAAGAGAAGCCCGGTACGGTTCGTAGACCTCAACTGTTCCTTCGGCCTTCTCGGCATACACCGGTTGAATGGGGGTTCCTTTCTGAACCTTGAAAGGGGTATGGATCACCCCGATGGGTTTCAGTTCAAAGGTGGCAGGATCGGACATGACTCAAAGGCTCGAAATGCTCATTCCGCCAAATCCCACAGCCTGGGGATATCGACTTCCTGTTCGATCATACTGCCGAGCCGGAACAGGACTGTCTCATTGAACGGCTGGGCCATGAGTTGGACACTGACCGGAAGCCCTTCGTGGAAATCCACCGGGAACGCAAGCCCCGGAATACCCACGACGTTGGCGATGGTGGAATAGACATCCGTGAGATACATCGCCAGGGGATCATCGGTCTTTTCGCCGAGTTTGAATGCCTTGCAGGGCGCAACGGGGGCAAGAATGGCATCGCAGGACTGAAACGCCTGCGCAAATTCATTGCTGACCAGTCTCCGCGCTTTTGTGGCCTTCAGATACCAGTCATCATAAAACCCGGCGGAAAGTGCGTAGGTCCCGATCATAATCCTTTCCCGAACGACCTTGCCGAATCCTTCCGCCCGGCAGCGGGTGAAGAGAGAAATCAGGTCATCGGCATCCGTTTTATGTCCATACAGAATGCTGTCGTAACGCGCCAGGTTGGAGGAGGCTTCACTCATCGTAATAACATAATAGATGGGGACAGCATAAGAAGCGGTCGGCACGCTGACCGTGGAGATCTCCACACCGGCATTCTGCAGAATATCCACCGTTTTATTGATTCCGCCTTTGATTTCCGGCGGCAGATCCTCGGAAACATATTCCTTGAGAATGGCCACTCGCAACCTTTTGACATCCTGTCCGCAGGCTTCCGACCATTTTTCCACGGGTCTATCGGCGGAGGTGGAGTCGAACAGGTCCCGGCCCGCGATGATCTCGAGCAGCAGGGCTGTTTCGACGACGCTACGGGCCATGGGGCCGATCTGATCGAACGAACTGGCATAGGAGATGTTGCCATAGCGTGAAACGCGGCCGTAAGTCGGTTTCAGGCCGATACAGCCGCAGAACGCCGCCGGTTGACGGATCGAACCGCCGGTATCTTCGGCCAGAGCCAGGGCACATTCTCCCGCAACGAGGCTGGCCGCAGAGCCGCCGCTCGAACCGCCGGGCACGGCCCTGTGGTCCCAGGGATTCAGGCAAGGCCCGAAATGGGAGGTTTCTGTCGAGGAACCCATGGCAAACTCATCTACATTCGCCTTGCCGATAATGATTCCATCCGCTTCTTTGATCCTTCGAACGGCGGTCGCATCGTAAGGTGGAATGTATTCGGCAAGCATTTTCGACCCGCAGGTCGTGCGAACACCCTCGGTTGAGATGATGTCTTTAATGGAGATCGGCACACCGGCCAGAGGACCGACCGCCTCACCCCTGGCGAGACGTTTGTCCTGATCGTCGGCCTGCGCGATGGCCTCCGCATGGCAGATCGTGATCAACGCATTGATCAGCGGCTCGACCTCGCGGATTCGGTCCAGGTGACTCTCCACCACTTCTCTGCAAGAAACCTCCCGGTTCATCACCATTGCGTGAAGTTTCTCTGCGCCATATTTCCAAAGCAGTTCGGCCATTCGTTGCTCCTACTCCACGACCCTGGGGACAATCACTCGCCGCTCGCTATCGACTTCAAGCGCATTCTGCAGCAATTCGTCCGGTTCCGCCGGACATCGAACGCCCTCTTGAAGAAACACATTCGACAGTTCCAAAGGATGCGCCATCGGCTCTACACCGTCCGTCGGGAGTTCGTCAATCTGTTTAAAATGGTTCAGCAGGGCCAGAAAGTCCGAACGCAGCTCTTCCAGGCTCTCATCGGGGACCTCCAGGCGGGAAAGGAATGCAATATCCCGCAGCTGCTGCAAAGAGATTTCTATTCTTTCAGAAGACCGTGTTTCGGGCATATTGGTTTACCTCAGTGAATCGTAGATCTCGTGATTCCGACAAACACCGAAATGCAGGCCAAAGCGCACAGGCGAGAAACACATGCCAACCATCTCAAGACTTCATTGGACTCTGCCGGATCGGTGCGCCGTCATTTGGTGCGCCGTCATTCCGCTTATCGTTTCTGCTTTTCCGGTCGGTTCGGGACCCGCTTGTCGTTTTGTTCTTCAGGGAATCCATTGCCGTTCCGGTGATCAAATGCGGATTGCACCGAATCACCTGCAATAGACGCCGGGCAGGAGGCGACGGACTCCGTCTACCGGATTCCCAGCTGCGCACGGTCTCCGAAGAAACATTCAAAGTCATCGCAAAATGTGGCTGAGACATATTGAGCTGTTTTCGGATTCTCATGACCTCATCCGGTCCCACTTCAGGGGCCGGTTGGGACAACACAACCGTAACGGTTTTCAATTTCAACTCGCCTTTGGCAAACCGAATCCCCTCGTTCAGCCCCTGCTCCAGACGAGCAGAGAGGGATTCCTGTCGTTTCGTACCGGTCATGATGAATCGTCCTCTTTCACAGTCTGTTTTGCCAGATTCTTGAACTCCGTAGTTAATCTCTTAAGGACTTTCTTCTCCGCTGCTTTCAGATCATCCTTCTCTTCTTTCCCATAGATATCCAAAAGAAGAGTCCACTTGGCCTCTGGAACATCCAGGTAAATAATCCTGGCCCCGCCTTTTTTCCCCTTCTGTTTCCGGGGATTAGGAAGTCGGACTTTGCGTAAGCCGCCACAGCCACGCATGACCGTCCCCCGGCGGGGTCCCCTCATCAATTCTCGCTGGAATTCCGCATAGTCCTCATCACTCAGGAAATTCGCGACAGCCTGCGTAAATCCACGCGTCTCGATGAAGACCCTCTTCATTCCATATTAATCTCAGCATACCACCCACCGGTCCGATATTTCGCAGGCGGTTATTCCGGTGGACGCCCGAATCCAGGTCCTATCCTCCCAATTCTTCCTCCAGCAATTCTTTCACCTTCTGGGCTTGGGCACGACCTTTCGAGAGGCGCATCACCTGGCCGACAAAGAACTGAATCAGGTTGGTTCTTCCGCTGCGATACGATTCCACTTTGTCGGGATTTTCCGTAATCACATCTCGAATCCACTGCACCAGCTGGGCATCGTCGCTAACCGCTTCGCCCTGCCTCGCGAGGAGATCTCTCAAAGAGCCTTTTCCCGACAGACTTTCGCGCAAACACGTTTTCGCGGCAGCGGCCGTGATTTTCTTTTCTTCGACTTTGCGGACAAGGTCCGCCAATTCTTGCGCCGAAACCGGAAAGGCCGCAATTTCAAGCCCCGTTTCATTGAGATACCCCAGGACCGTATTTTGCAGCCAATTTGCCACCGGAACCGCCATCTCTTTTCCGCCGGCTCGCACTGCGTCCCGGGAATAGTCGGCCAGCGCTCGTGAGGCGGTCAACACATCGGCAGCGTAAGGTGTCAAACCATGCTCTTCGATCATGAGTTTCATCACCGTGTCCCGCAACGGCGGCATGGTCTGTTTGACTTCATTCAGCCGTTCATCCGAAATTACAATGGGCGGCAGGTCCGGTTCGGGGAAATACCGGTAATCCGATGAGGATTCTTTGCTGCGCATGGGACGGGTCTCTTTGAGGTTCTCATCAAACAGCACGGTTTCCTGCCGGAGCGGAGTCCCCGACGCCAGGATACGTTTCTGCCGACGGATTTCGGCCTCCAGGGCTTGCTCTACCGAGCGGAATGATCCCAGATTCTTGATCTCCACCCGCGTGCCGTATTCCTCCTGACCGAACGGCCGCAGAGATACGGAGGCTTCGTAGCGGATGCTGCCTTCCTCCATGCGACAATCAGAAACCGCCAGGAAATCGAGCAGGTCCCGCATCCGGTGCATATAACTGGAAACCTCGGCAATAGAACGCATATCGGGGTGAGAGACAATTTCCAGCAGCGGCACACCGCAACGGTTGTAGTTCACCGTGCTGGTTCCTTTGCGGACATACGCTTCGGTGTGAGCAAGGGTTCCCGTGTCCTCTTCCATGTGAACATCCGAGATACGGACCCGCTTTTCGCCGCCGTCTTCGGTTTCAATGGGAATGAATCCCTCCACGCCGATCTGCCGGTATTTCTGGCTGATTTGATAACCTTTCGGAAGATCGGGATAAAAGTAGTGCTTGCGGTCGAAATGGCAGCGTTGATTGATCTTCGTGTGCAGCGCAAGGCAAACCCGCAGGGCAAATTCCAGCATTTCCGGGTTGAGTACCGGCAATGCTCCAGGCACCCCCAGGCAGGTTGGGCAAATGTTTGTGTTCGGCGGTACTTTGAAATTATTCGGGCAGCCGCAGAAGGCTTTCCGGCGCGTACACAACTCCGTATGGATTTCCAGCCCGACAACAATTTCGTATTCGGAACTCATAAGATTTTCCTGCGTCTGACAAACGGTCCATCGAGGATCCATTCCGGGCAATCCCCATCCGGCGATGGTAGTCATGCCCAATGTGAAAAGCAAGAAAAGGGTTCCTTGTGCAGGAATGGACCCCCGGCCCGATCCTCCCCGTAAACTGGGACGGAGAAAAAACAGGCAAAGTGGGATAGCCCAAGGCAACCGCCCAGGCTATCCTGGATCAACCTATGCCGGAGGATGAGACTTGCCGATGATCCACGATGTCAGAAAAATCCCGCTGGTTCGTAATGCCGATGATCGCGGCTACCTGGTGGAGATCCTTCGCCGCGATGATCCCCACTATGTCGGGTTCGGACAGATCTATGTGAGCTATCTCCGAAAAGGCGTGATTAAGGCTTGGCATAAACACCAGAAACAAACCGATCACTTCTATGTCGTATCCGGCACATCCAAGATCGGCCTGTATGACGACCGCGAGGGCAGTCCGACCAAAGGAATCGCGATGCAGGTGATATTGGGAGAGGCCGGGGAAAACGTATTGCTCTGCATTCCGCCGGGGGTTTGGCACGGCCAGATGTCGCTTTCGGAAGTAACGTACCTGGTCAACATCCCATCGGAACCATACGACCGAAATCATCCCGATGAAATCCGGGCCGGTGTGAGTGAGTTTCCCGATGTCTGGACCATCAAAAACCGTTAAAACCTCCCTTCGCCGGTGCGTTCCATGCCGCGCGGGATGGACAGCCGTAGAACGCATGGTTATACTTTGATACGGCGATAATGGTTATGCGATAGAGGCTGTCGCAGGAACGTCATGAATGAAGAAGATTTCTTGCAGTGGCTCTCCAAACAGGAGCAGCGATATCACCCTAACGCCTACCACTTTGTGCTGGAGGCGCTGAAATACACCCAGCGAAAGCTTGACCGTCCACGTCACGTGAGCGGCCGCGAGCTGCTCGAGGGAATCAGCGAGCTCGCCCGGAAAGATTTCGGGCCGTTCGCTTTGACCGTGCTTACCGAATGGGGTGTCACGAACACCCGGGATTTCGGCACGATTGTCTTTCAGCTGGTTGAGACCGGTGAAATCAAAAAGACCGAGGAAGATCGGATCGAAGATTTCGAAGGGGTGTATGAATTCGCGCAGGAATTCGGCAATGTCCGGCTGGGCGATCCCATTGAAACGGAAGTATGACCACTCCCCACTCCGCTTATGGAGTCGCAAAAACCACCGCACCCCGTTCGGGGCCGTTCTGGATGACCAGCGCATAATCAATTGTTTCACTGCTGGGGCCGTCCAGCGAGTAATTCCACGTGTTTCCGTCTTTCCGTCCCCGCACGAGAAACAGGTGCGCTCCCTTGTAACGGGCGACAAGAGCGGGATCGAATCCGGACCGGGCCATCGATTCCTGATCCGGAAGGATTTCCATTCTCAGCAGGTCGCTGCCGGACCACAGGTCCGTAGTGAGCAGTGTGGAGGCATCCCGATGAAAGGCGATCACCTTGGTTAACCCGCGCACAACAAAGCGCTCATCGGCTGTGCCCAGCGTAAGCCGCTGCGCAGCTCCCATCGGCAAGGCGGAACGAGACAGGCTTACCGCACCCGCCGGCTTTTCAACCAGCGGCGGACAGATAGCCTCGAGCGAATCCACCTTTGTCAAATGCTCTTTGTTGCACCATCCCACCTTGGCATTCGACGACTGAACTCGCCACCAGTCGCCCTGTTCATCCAACAGCATCAAGATATCCCCCTGCCGAAGACGTTGCACGGTCCGATAGGCCGTTCCCGGACCATCCCGCAGGTTCAGGCGATCCACCCGCACTATTACGGGAATATTCGCCATCGGCTCCAGGTAATCCTTATGAAGCCAGCCCTCAAGACCGTCTATTGTCCGGGCGTGAACCCAGTCGGCAACGGTCTCAATAGAGGTCAGTAATGTGCCGCGAATCAGGCTGTCCACAACATCGTAATCCAGGCCGGGACCATCGCGGAATCGGACCGCGCTTCCTTTGATCTGATAGGTCCTTCCGGACGGCAACACCACAGGCAATATCGGAAGATCTTCGACAGTGGCCGAGGTGACATCACCGACCACGGCGGGCAAAGGAAGGGAAGGAGCATCCAGGGGCGATTCAAAGTCTATCGTGGATTGAAAAAAAGGAGGCAGAGACGGACTGACTGCCGGGGTGGGCGTTGGGGTCGGCTGGAGACCGGTGATCTCCGCAACCTGGGAAACCGGAATAGTCACCTCGACACCGCCCACATTGATAACGATCTCCCGGTCATTCTGTTTGACAATACTGCCGGAGATCCTGTCGCCATCTTTCAGGTGGATGACCTCCGACCAGGCTCCCAGTGAGCCGAATATCACTATCGCCATATTCAGTCGGCAAATCCATCGAATCATGAATTGCACCTCCCGTGCTCTGCACAGGATCTCAAAATTGCTGCCTCATCTCCCTTCATGCTACCACAGAGAAACGAAATCGCGATGGTTCCATGATATCGGAATTTCAACCGTCGGCGGCAATGTCACGGGATACAAGTGATTCGCGGCTCGGCGACACCTGTCGATCTTTCAGGGGAGTCGATGGTTCGGCGAATATCGGCAATAGGATTAAGTCCGTACAAAGAACAGGAAAGACCCGAAGCATCTTACACTTCCGAGTCCGAATCCTCACCGAATTGCGCGCGATATTTCCGCGCCTCCTCCAGGAATCGCTCAATTCCGGCAAGGTCGGCCTTGGCGATTGTTTCCCGGATGCTCTGTAACTCCCCAATAAACTCTTCAAGCGCATTCAGTATTTCCTCCCGATTGTGCCGACAGATTTCAGTCCACAGACCGGATTCGCCTGCCGCGATGCGTGTGGCATCCTGAAATCCGGAGCCGACTACCCTGCGGGCACGGTCGTCCGGTAACTTAGCGAGAACCGAACAGAGCGTTGCCGCAATAAAATGCGGCAGATGGCTGGTTCGTGCCACCAGGTAGTCATGCTCTTCCGGCGAGAGTTCCATTACATGTGCGCCTAAAGATTCCCAGAAACAAGTAACGGTTTTCTTCGCTTCCGGGTCGGTTTCCCGTGTAGGCGTTACTACGCAGGTTCGGTTCACAAACAAGTCCGCATCCGCGTGTTCCACGCCCGTTTGATGCGACCCGGCCATCGGGTGAGAACCGACAAACCGATGTCCCGCTCCCAGAATTTCCTGACAGGTAGAGACCAGACGTGACTTGGTGCTTCCCACATCCGTAACGATTGTGCCGTTCCTGATCTTCGAACGATGTTTTTTCAGGAGATATCCGATCTGCTCAACAGGAGCCGCCAGAATGAGAAGCGAGATATCTTCCGGCCATTGTTCATCGAGAAGAAAAAACTCGGTAACGGCATTGCGTTTCAGCGCCTTTTCAAGGCGCGTTCGATTTCTGCCGATGCCGGTTATATGATGCGCCAGTCCCCTGGATCGCAGAGCAAGCCCCACCGATCCTCCCAGAAGTCCCACGCCGAGAATTGCGACTCGTTCAAATGCCATGAGCCTTACCGATGAGTCCCTTTGGGGAACGAACCGAGGACTTTCAGATACATACTTGTGGAATCGAGCTCGTGCAGCGCATCTTGAATAGCCTGGTTCTGGATATGCCCCTCCAGTTCTATAAAAAACATGTATTGCCAGGCCTCTCGCCGGGTCGGACGGGAGACCAGGTTGGTGAGATTGATTCCGTGTTTCATCATCGGCTCAAGAGTGTGATACAGTGCGCCGACACGATCACGGATGAAAATGATGAGGGCGGTTTTGTCGTCGCCGCCGGGAGGAATCTCTTCCCTGCCGATAACGAAGAAGCGTGTGGTATTTCCGGAACTGTCTTCGATTCCGTTGACTTTGACCGGAACACCGACGATTTCCGAGGCCATTCGTCCGGCAATGGCGGCGCTGGTGGGATCGTCTTTGCACAACAAAACGCCTTGTGTTGTGCTGGAGGTTTCAATCAGCTCGGCGCCCGGCAGGTTTCGTTCAAGCCACAAACGGCACTGGGCCAGTCCCTGCGGATGCGAATAAACCCGCTTAATTGTGCTCAAATCCCCATGGCTGATCAAAGCATGGACAACCGGCAGATAAATCTCCGCGATCACCCGCAGCGGGGAGGTGACAAACCGGTCCATTGTTACGGCAATGCCGCCCTCGAACGAATTCTCAATGGCGGCAATCCCGTAATCCGCACGGTGTCGTTCCACCTCGGTAAACACGGCATCAATGGTTCGCACCGGAACGAAAACCGCCGAGCGACCGAAATGACTCATTCCAGCCAGATGGTGGTACGAGGCTTCGGGGCCCATATAGGCTACCCGAATGGTTTTTTGGAGAGACAGGCACGCCGAGATGATCTCTTTGTATACGGCGGCGATAGCCTCTTTGGGGAAGGGTCCGTCCTGCATCTGGGTCAGACGCTCCAGGATCTCTTTCTCGCGGGCCGGGACATAAAAAGGCTCCCCGCGTTCATTCTTGATCTGACCCACTTTTTGAGCACATTCGCCACGTCGGTGAAGAAGACTCACAATCTCCCGATCGATGGCATCGATTTCTTTGCGGAGATCCGCCAAATCCACGTTCGTCTATCCTCCGTCCATCCGTCGTTGTCTGTTCAATAACCGCGTTTTTGTGTCGCTAGTATACATGAACATCCGTTGCGCCCAATGAGACCTCTTGCAGGATATAACTGTTCAAAAGCATATGAACTTGTGGGGCTTGAGAAGATGATCTTTGAGGAATCCCGAGTTTCCGCATTTCGATTGAATCGTCAATGCAGAGTCTGTGTTTCCCCCTCCTCATCACCGGTGTCCAGCTCGGTCTCCGGTTTCAGAATGCTCTGCGTGAGAAACCGGATCGCCTCCACATCCACCTCCGATGTATCCAGCAGGAGTGATCTTTCCACAATCTGTTGATACTCAATCGGGGTAATGATCCGCTCGTGAAGCAATCCCAGCAAATACCCTCGCGCTTCGGGGGTGAGACGAATCTCCTCCAGATACTGATAGATCCGGTTCGTATGTAGCGGGATATCCGGGTAATCCTCTTCTTCCTTGATCCGATTTCGAATGTGGGTCACGACATCCAATGCCAATACGATCTCTGCCGGGTGAAAGCCGTGAGTCTCCAGCGCTTCTCCGATACGCTGGCGGACATCACCCCAGTTTTCATCATCGCCCTCGAAAGTTCGGGACAAGATGAAACTGACCATTTCCATCAATCGGGTAACCATACTTCCCCCCTGTTTTTTCCGTAATTATATCGGATTTTCACCGCAGTGCCTATCCCGCACGACGAAACCGGGTTCCTGCCAGGCGTTCGACAATGCCCCGAAGCTCCATCATAGCCAGCAGGGGCGACAGTTTATGGACAGGAACGGAAATGGACCGAGACAATTCATCGATATGAACCGGCTCATCGGAGAGCGCGTCATAGATGGTTTTCTCCTCCGGAGAGAGCGTCGCGAGCGGGGTCGATTTCGGTATGGGTTCAGGACCTTTCCGTCGGGAGGGTCCGGGCACAGGAGGCGGAAGTTCCAGTTCCCGCCGGAAAATTTCGATTTGAGCCTCCAGTTCGCACAGGATATCTTCGGGCCGGGTAATCAATTTGGCCCCGGAATCACGGATCAGGGCATTGGTTCCCCGGCTGGTCTCGCTGGTGACCTTGCCCGGCACGGCAAAAACCTCTCGATTCTGTTCCAGGGCAAACCGCGCCGTATGAAGGGCGCCACTGTGTTCGCTTGCTTCCACAACCACCACTCCGAGACTCAGGCCGGAAATGACCCTGTTGCGGGGAGGGAAATTGCGGCTTTGCGGCGCTGTGTCGTACGGGAATTCAGACAGCAAAGCGCCGGACTTGCGGATCTGCCGGGTCAGTTCCTCATTGTGGCGGGGATAGCAGATTTTGATTCCATTTCCGAGCACCGCCAGCGTTCGACCTTTTCCACGGAGCGCGCCCCTGTGAGCCGCCGTGTCGATCCCCATGGCCAGGCCGCTGGTGACCGTCAGCCCTTTTTCAGCCAGAAAACACGCGATGTCCGAGGCGCACCGACAACCGTAATCGCTCGCGTTCCGCGACCCCACAATACCCACCGAAAGAAGGTCTTCCGGATGGTATGTTCCCCAGATATAAAGAACTGGCGGTGGAGAGGAGATCTCCCGCAACAGGCGCGGATACCCCGGCTCATCCAGAAGAAGCAGTTGCACACCATGCTTCTGAAGCCATTCGATTTCCCGTTCGACCTGGCGGTCAAACTCGCCCCGACCCGCCTGGGCAATCACTTCCGCCGCCTTCTCGTTCATCCCTTCAACAGACAGCAAATCCCCGAGAGACGCCGATAGAACCTGTTCCGGTGTGCCGAAACGGTGAAGGAGGCGACGCAGACGCACTGCACCCATCCGAGGGCAACGAAGCAATTTCAGGTAGGGTCCGTGGCGGACAGGATCAATCGAACGGTGCGTTGCGCTTGTTTCCACGGGCCGATCCAACCTCCAACCCTCACTCCGCCTGTCATCTCAGGATTCGCGATCAACCTCCGGGCGGGGTCAGGATATAGTCCATACCCAACGGCTGAAGAACCTTCTCCAAAATCGGTTTGAAATACTGGATAAACATGGGATTCTGTCGGATCGGGTCCCAGTAAACATACAGGATACTACCCAGAATCCCGACAACAACCAGAAGAGTGATCGCTTTACCCCTGGGGCTTTCCAGGGAGGTCTTGATTCGCTGGCTGAGGGGCGG
The DNA here is from genome assembly GCA_029570205.1 of Candidatus Omnitrophota bacterium. Taxonomy (GTDB): domain Bacteria; phylum Hinthialibacterota; class Hinthialibacteria; order Hinthialibacterales; family JAKPRU01; genus JAKPRU01. The sequence goes on from JAKQSI010000018.1 coordinate 30,099, forward strand.
GCGCGGAACCTTGTCCTGCCGCTTCCGGATGATTTTATCCTTGTCACATTCCAGGCTGCCGATTGTTTCATTGAGAAGGATATTTGCGCAATGCCATTCGATCAGCGTTTTGTTGATCTCAATCGCAGACAGGGAGGCGAATCCATCCAGGGAAATTGTGCGCTTCACAGTGGTGAGAACCGATTGACCGATGTGATAATCCTTTTTGATGAGCGACATCAGACGGCTGTGGTGTTCCGCGACAATTGTCTTGATTTTTTGAAACTCAGGGTCCAGGCGGGCAACTTCCTGGGGATCCTCCACATAGAACACCGTTGTCAGGATGCGATAAAAATCCAACCAGATTTTCATCAACATTTTCAGTTCTTCAATCTGTTCGTCGATTTCCTCTATATTCGCTGCCATAACTCGTACTCCGTTGGGTCCTTCTCCAGACAAGCGGCTGGTATTCCGGCACACCGGAGATTACTCTCCGGGAACCGGAACAGGCGAAATACGGTACCCGCAACCGCTGAAAAGTCAAGTTGATCGGGTCTTGCCCGCCAGACGTTTCTTGATCCAGGAGAATCCTTTGCTTTTCAAATGACAGGCTTCCTCAAAGGTTTCCAGGATGGTTCCCATGTCGTACAAAACGGCGATCTGCTCCAGCTCCTCCGCCACTTTCGGGGTAAACGAGACCCCGAAACAACATTGGTACAGGTGGACCACGCGTTGGATTTTGTCTTCCGCGTCGAGGGAAGTCAAATACCGCAGATACATTCCAGGCGGGACTGCGCAGCGACGCGAGAGTCGCTCCCGGATTTCGGCTTCGGAGAAAGGAACTTGCAGCGGTTCCTGGATTCGAAACGAAACGAGGAAAGGATGGTCCCTCCGTTCCAGATAGTTCTCCGCCGCCAATTGCCCCAAGACCAATGGAACCGTTTGGAGGGCAGAGCCGGTCCAGTCGGCGAGGTCCTGCGCGGCGACTCCGGCCCAGCCGGGGATAAGGTTGGTTTCCAGCTCAATCTCAACCAGTTTTCGAAAAAGATTCCATGCAACGGGACCGAACTCCCGTGCCATTTTCTGAGGCAAACCACTTTCCTCAATCCAGCGGGGGAACCGTATTGTCAGAGGGTCCGGACTGCTCACCGGGAGGACTGAACTCTCCTTTCGAGGCAAGTTGAATCAATTCGCAACGTTCTACATCATGGCACTTCAGGTGTTCATGAATGCAGTCGATCTCTTTCTGCAGCAGCATGAGGCGTTCCGCAATGGGGTCCGGCAGGTCGCTATGCTGCAAATCCACACCTTTTTGCACTTTGACCCCATCCCGAACTACGACCCGTCCCGGGACCCCGACTACGGTGCAATTGGATGGGACGTTTTTCAATACAACCGCCTGCGCGCCGATTTTGCAGTTGTCGCCGATAGTGATATTCCCCAGGACCTTCGCGCCTGCGGAAACCATCACATTATTTCCAAGTGTCGGGTGGCGTTTCCCGGTCTCTTTTCCGGTGCCGCCAAGGGTCACTCCCTGAAACAACACACAATCGTTTCCGACAATCGCCGTTTCCCCAATGACCACACCCATGCCATGGTCGATAAAGAACCCTTCTCCGATTTGCGCGCCGGGATGAATCTCAACGCCGGTGATGAAACGGGCGATCTGCGAGAGGAGTCGGGGCAGAAATGGGATACCCATTCGGTGAAGAAGATGGGCGATACGATGCGCGATGATGGCGTGAAATCCCGCATAAGTGAACAGGACCTCCACCGCTCCCCAGAATCCCCGTGCCGCCGGGTCGTTGTCCAGCGCCGAACGGAAGTCACGATACAATGTCTTTAACATGAGAACCTCGCTGAGCGAACCATTCCAGTTTTTAGTTTACAAGGTTAGTTTATCATTGATCGGATTTTTGCCATAGCGCATTATTACAGGTAGTAGAGATCGGGGAAGTCCGGCGACACGCCGAAAAAGATCTATTTTCAAATCGAGGAGACAGGACGATGCGACCGGACACAAATCGTCGGGAGTTTCTGAAACAAACCGGCTTCGCGGCAATCGGCGGCATGGGGATCGGTGCGGCCGGGGAAACATCCGCCTCTGCAGAAATGCCGATGGTTCGGATCGGTTCGCTTACGGTCTCGCGCCTGATTATCGGCGGCAACACGTTTTCGGGGCACGCTCACCAGCCGGGCGATGTCGGCAGACAAATGACCGATTGGTACACTGTCGAACGGATCAAATCAACTTTGGAACAGGCAGCGGATGTGGGCATCAACACCTTCCTGGGACGCGCAGACCAGCATATTATGCGAATGCTACAGGAATACTGGAACGGCGGAGGGCGTATCCGGAACTGGATTGCCCAAAGCGCCCCCGAATTCGCCGACTTGAGCCGGAACATCCGTGAGGTCGCCGAATGCGGCGGGAAGGCAATGTATATTCAGGGTGCGCATATCGATAAGTTATTCAAAAAAGGCAAGTTAGATGATGTCCGGCCCTGGCTAGAGGAAATCCGGGAACGAGGCATGTCGGTCGGAGCGGGATCACACCGTCCCGATGTTTTGCTCCTAATCCAGGAGAAAGGCTGGCCGGTCGATTTCTACATGCAGTGCTGTTACAACCTCTCGGACCGGAGTGAGGAATACCTGGCCGAGGACCGTGAAAAGGCTTTTGCCGCCATTCGGCAACTGGAAAAACCGACCATTGCATTTAAGATTCTGGCTGCCGGAAGAAACAACCCCGAAGAGGCTTTCAAATCCGCTTTTGAAAACATCAAACGGACCGATGCGGTTTGTGTCGGATTTTTTATGAAAGACAGACCGCACGAGATGCAACAAAACGTGGATCTGACGCAAAAGTACGGCAGGACCGGGTGAATGGCTATTAAACAAAAGTCCACTCCGTTCACAATGTCCGTACCGTCCACTCGCCTCACTTCGGCCCGCAGAAAGGCAAGTCAATGAAAAAAATTGAGGCTATTATCAAGCCGTTCAAGCTGGATGAGGTAAGGGACGCCCTGACCGAAATCGGCATTGTCGGGTTGACAATCAGCGAGGTAAGGGGATTCGGCAGGCAGAAAGGACACAAGGAGCTGTTTCGGGGAAGCGAATATGTGGTTGATCTGCTGCCCAAGGTCAAAATTGAGGTGGTTGTTACGGATGACATGGCCCAGCAGGTTGTGGATACATTGATGACAACCGCCAGAACAGGGAATATCGGCGACGGGAAGATCTTTGTATCCGATCTGAGCGAAGTCTATCGGATTCGTACGGGAGAACGTGGCCCGGACGCGGTTTGATCCTCTTTATCGACGAAAACCGCAGCGAACCTCGGACAATCAGCGAATCTTTTGATAACCTTGTGTCTGGAGAGAGTCCGATTGCCGAAAGAAAAAGAGTCCCGACATCGTTGGTCTCGCTTTTTCTCGCGAAGAGACCCAAATAAATCACTTCACCATCCGATTGGGAGAACCATGATGTCTCATTTCCGCAATAAAATGATCGCTTGCCTGGTACTGATGCCGACACTCTGTGCGCCTGGAAGTCGGTGCGAGATTTCTTCCCTGGATCGATTCCTTCCGCAGAACACCATGTCCTATTTGGTTGTGAAGGACGTTCAGGGGATTCAGGAGGCCGCTCACCAGACGGCCTTCTATGAAGTCTGGGACAGCGCGGGAATGCAGGCAATGCGGGCCGAAATGACGGAGATTTGGAAGAAGACTGTGGTCAGTCGTACGCGGGTTGATCCGCTCAACTTTATCCGGGCGATCAAGAAAGACGCTGTGCTGGGGATCGGCCTGAACTTCGATCCGGCTTTGGGATTCCCGAAAGGACTTTCTCATTCCATCGTGCTTGCTGTCGAGGACCCCGAAGGGGAGTTTAAGAACATTGTTGCCACAACAAAGAAATCTCTGGAGCAAAGCAATCCAGGAAACCCGTTAAAATCTTTCACCCACAAAGGGGCCGAAATTGTTGTGCTGTCGGCATCGGGAGAACCCGAAATCTCAGCAACGACTATGCCGGGCGTGTTTTTCCTTTGCCTGGGGGAACCGGACCTGGCGGCGAAAACCATCGATCAAGGAACGCAAAAGGAACCGGCGGGATTCATTTCCACCGAAACTTATCCGGCTCTGGTGGGCCTGTTCCAGAAAGGGGACTTGTCGCTGGCCTGGGTGGATGCCAACAAGGTCGTCGCTATCCTTCAGGACATCATGCGGTCCTCTAATCCGAATTCGGACCCTGCGGCCCTCCTCGGTAAAATCGGAATTGATAACGCCTCTTCTTATTATTTGCGCACTTACATTGATCATCGAGGATTCTTCCGGGAACAGATTGTGGGATTTGACGGTCCCGTCCATGGGCTGTTGAAGTTCTTTTTCCACCCCGGAGAATTGACACGAATGGACTATTTCTCGCCGGAATCCGACTTTGTGATGAACATGTCGCTGGGATCCGTGAGTGAACTCTGGGCGAACTGGAAGGACCTGATCCAGACAATTGGCGGGCAGAAAGCGCTGGAAGGGCTGAACGCCGCTGTGCAGGCGTTCGAGATGATGCTGGGCTTTTCGTTTGAAAAGGATCTGTTTCCATCTATCGGAAATGAATTCGCTTTGGGATTGGAGGGGGAGCGCATGACGGTTTTTCTGCAAGCAGCAGATGAGAAAAAACTCGCCGAACTGATGCCGAAATTGCTTCTTTTGTGGGAAGTGACTCCTGAACAGATGCAAGTGGAGGGGACCACCTACAGCCGGGCACAGATTCCCAATTCGGACATGGCGCTGTTTTATGGAGTGAATAAGGGATTCCTGACCATCAGCAACACCCCGGAAGGATACCTGGCGGCGATCAAGGAACCGGAGAAGAAATTGTCGATTCTGGAAAGCCGCCGCTACGGCAAAGCCCTGTCCAATATGCCCCCCGCGAATAGCGCGATCACCATTACCGATCTGCGCGGAATGGCGACCTATACCTCCATAATGATGAACCTCCAAAAGGCATTCGGAGGGGGACAAGCCACGGGGGCGCTGGACCTGTCGTTTCTGGGGGACGAGACATTCCCGATTGTGGATGTTGCTGTGGCACAGGAAGATCGGTTGATTCGATGGTCTTATTCGGAATCGGGAATGGAAAGGATTTTTACTGCATTTTCGCTGCTGAAAACGATCTCTCAACAACTCCTGTCCGGACAGGCGAAGGACAGCCTGAGCCGATGTGAGAGCGATCTGAAAGCGCTGAAAATCGGTTTGGATTGTTATTTCCTCGACAACACACGTTATCCGGACAGTCTGGACCAGCTGACGGAGCCGATCAAGTATTTGAGTGTTATTCCGTCGGATCCATGGACCGGAAAACCGTATTACTACGAACATCGCGGGCACAGCTATATCCTGGTCGGAGCCGGGCCGGATGGGAAAATCGATCTGGATACGAAGACGATTGAGGGCGAGTTTACTGAGGAGAAGATCCCCGCCGGCGCCCGATACGATCCGGCGAAGGGACCGGATGCGGCCGGAGACGTGATTCGAGTCGGGCCATAACCGTCGGGCGGACGCAATTTCCGAATTGGCGGGGGTTTGTTGACATACCCCTTGGCCTTGATAAACTTTCAATTCTGCCTGTCCGACACAAAATACTCCGTGGGGACCCGACACCAATCCGTGAAGGGACCTTTTGTCTGCGAGGGATTTCTTGTCGGGCCGGTGGGGTGGAACGCCTTCTTAAGACTTGTTCCATGAGATTTCGAGATGTATTTCCCGGAGTGTTTCGGGAACACATCCACCTATTTGTCGATCCCGGTCTGCGATCCATGAAAGACCGCGTAGAGGAGCATATCCGGAATGTATCGTGTACCGCCTTGGAAGGTTTTTCTCATTGTCGCCACGTTATTGGTTTCTTTTTGGGCACTTCTTCCCAGCTTTCAATGGTACAGCATCCCACACGAATTCCGCAGTTTGCGAACCACACCTCGCCTGGCCGAACTGGAAAAGGCAGTAAACGATCCTACCCAGAAGTCGGAAGAGGTCCTGAGGGAGTACAATGCGGAAAAGGAACGAGTAAAAAAACTTCAGGAGAAGGCCATTCGGCTCGGATTGGACCTTCAGGGCGGTGTTCACCTGGTTTTGCAGGTGGACATTGAGAAAGCCGTTCAACAGGCGATCAAAGACAATAAAAAGATCACCGAGCAGGATCTGAACCAGGCTCGCGAAAGCACTCTGGAACAGGCCACTATGGTGGTCCGGGAGCGGGTTGACGAATGGGGAGTGTCCGAACCGTTGGTCCAGAAAGTCCCGCCCGATCAAATCGTTGTGGAACTCCCCGGATTCAACAACCCGGAACAGGCCGCGGAACTTCTTCAAATGAACGCGCAGCTCACGTTCCACCTGCTTGCGGACTGGCAGGAAGCCGCGCGAATCTTGAAGGACATTGATGACCAGGTTGCGGTCGACCTGATGGGAGATATTCTCCGCACATCCGGGTCGGGATACACGAGTGAATATTACGTGAAAGACCCGGAAGGTGTGGAACTCATGAAAGAGATTTTCAGCCGTCCGGATGTGCAGGACATCATCCCCGATAAGTACGAGTTCAAGTGGTCGGACCAACGGCCGCCGATACCCGAATTGTTCGGGAACAGCCCGTATCGGTCATTATATCTGGTGGAAGCGAACGCAGAATTAACCGGCGCCCGTCTGGCAAGCGCCTCTTTCTATGTCAACCAGGCCAATTTCAACGAACCGCAGGTGTTCTTGCGATTCGACCAGCAGGGTGGCCGGATATTTGCTCGACTCACCCGCCAGCACAAAGGGGAACGGCTGGCGGTGGTGCTGGACGATAAGGTTTATTGTGCGCCGGTCATTCAGGACGAGATCACCGGCGGAAATGCTGTGATCAATGGAATCAACGATGTGGATGAGGCCCGTCGAATCGCCGTTGTTCTCCGTGCCGGGTCCCTGCCGGCGGACATCCGCATCGCGGAAAACGATGTGGTCGGAGCCTCTCTGGGAGCGGATTCCATTCGGAAGGGGGTTTCCTCCGCCGTCGGCGGGTTGGTTTTTACCGTTTTGTTTATGATCGTTTATTATTCGATGTGCGGTGTTGTTGCGGACTTCGCGCTTGTCTTGAATATGATCCTTTTGATGGCCTGTATGGCGTTGCTGAAAGCGACTCTGACCCTTCCGGGTATCGCCGGAATCATCCTGACTATCGGTATGGCGGTTGATGCGAACGTGCTGATCTACGAACGAATGCGGGAGGAACTCGCTTCCCAACGGAACAAGAGCCTTGCAGGCGTTATAGACCGTTCCTACGACAGAGCCTTCATGGCCATTTTCGACTCAAATATCACGACTCTGATGACTGCCGTGGTACTGTTCCAATTCGGAACAGGACCGATCAAGGGATTTGCGGTGACCCTGACCCTGGGCATCCTTATCAGCATGTTTACCGCGATATTCGTTACACGAGTTGTCTTTGACTATGTAGCCGCGGGTGGAGGAAAAGCAGGGGCCGTACAGACCATCTCCGTGGGCACTCTGCGGATCTTCCAGAACGCGAATTACGATTTCAACAAAATGGGCGTTTACACATTGTTGGGGTCTTCCGCCGTCATTTTAGTGGGAGTATTTTCCATTATTTATCATGCCGGACTCAATCCAGGTATTGAGTTCGCGGGAGGAACCCTGCTCTCACTAAACTTCCAAAATCCTGTTGCCGTAGAAGAAGTGCGTGCCGCACTGCCGGAAGACAAGCGCGATGCGCTGATCCAGAGGGTCATCGGTGGAAGTGCGAACAAAGTGAACTTGCGCTGGAAGTCCTCCAACCCGGACGAGGCCAAGCAGATTCTCGCCGCCGTGCAACAGAATATGCCGAACAACAAAGTAGAGATTCTCTCTCAGCGTGTTGTCGGGCCTCAGGTCGGAGAGGATCTGTCTCAACAAGCGATCTGGTGTACCATCTTTGCCAGTCTGATGATCTTGCTCTACGTTACAGTTCGGTTCGAATGGATTTATGCCGTGGCAGCGGTATTGGCGCTGTTCCACGACGTGCTGATTACCCTCACCGCCTTCTCCATTCTGGACAAGGAGTTTACCTTGTCCGTGCTCGCGGCCATTCTCACCGTGGTCGGGTATTCGGTAAATGATACAATTGTAATTTTCGACCGGATTCGCGAGAATTGTCGCCGAAAAGAGAACGAAGTCAAAAGAAACGTCAGCGTATTCCGGGAAATAGTCAACCGGAGTATCAACCAGACCCTTTCCCGAACCTTGTTGACTTCGTCCACAACGATCGTTATCCTGATCGCGATGTTCTTTTTTGGCGGCGAAGTCATTCATGACTTTACCTTCACGTTGCTGCTCGGTATTGTCATAGGGACCTATTCATCGATATTTGTGGCTTCCCCGATCGTCGTGTGGTGGCGGTCACGGAAAGCGGCCTAATCTCGGGGATCGAGATTCGCGGGAGGATCGGTTTTAGACGCGGCTGTGGGCCGCGTCTCGGTTTTCTGGGACGGCAGCAGTTCGAGGAAAAGGAGGATTCCATTATGCGTTTGTTTCTGGTTCTTCTCTTGATCGGAGTGATTGTCGTCGGTTCGATCGCGGCAGTGTTTGTAGTAAAAGAACAGAAGCGAAGCGCAGAGGCTTCCCAGGCGGTGGAGCTGGCATCCACGTTCCTGGAACAAGGAAAGCTGGAGGAAGCCGTTCAGACACTCCGCCCGATCTATGAGGGGTATCGCCGTTTTGACGGAATGGATCGGGTCATCTTTCTTCTGGCCACCGCCTACGAAAAGACCGGCTCCGAACATGCTCCTGCGCTTTGGCAACAGCTCTCCGTTGACTACCCGGAGAGTGTCCACCACAGTGCGGCTCTTCTAGCCTGGGCCAGCTCCGTTATCGAATCGGAACCGGCCAAAGCGAGGGAATTAGTACAACCGCTTATTGCCTCCTCGGACCCCGAAGTCGCAGGCGCCGCCCTGGCCACCCAGGCAGACGCCCTTCGCGCCGAAGGGAACCTTGAGCAGGCCAAGAACCTGTATCGACAAATTGTGCAACAGTACCCGGGAACGAAGGCCGAAGAAATTGCGCTGGATTGGCTTTCGAAAATCAATATGGATGAGATTTTCGCGGCGGGAGAGCTGAATGAATTCACTACCCTGTACAAAGTGAAGCGGGGAGACAACATCTACAAGATCGCCATCGACAACCGGACCACCAAAGAAATGCTGATGCGTCTCAACAATATCGGGACCGATCTCCGGCCGGGGCAGACAATTCGCATTCCGGCCAAACAATTCAAAATCGTTATCGACAAATCCCGGCTTCGGTTGTTCCTGCTTACGGAGGACGGGCAGTTCATAAAATGGTATCCTGTGGCGATCGGCGAAACGGACTATAAGACCCCGGTCGGGGAGTACAAAATCATTCTCAAGCAGGTTGATCCAGTGTGGTATAAGCCGGGCGGTGGCGTATTCCCGCCGGGCGACCCGCAGAATGCGCTGGGACCCCGGTGGATCGGTATTGGGAACAGTCTTGGGATTCACGGCAATAACGACCCGGACAGCATCGGCAAACGGGCCAGCGCGGGATGTATTCGTATGCGCAATGAGGATGTGCTTGAACTGTACGATATGGTCACCATCGGCAACACGGTGTCTATCGTCGATCAGTTCCACCTCGGCGCTCCCGCGCAATCCGCCGGAGCGGTTTCAGAAGCGACGGAACAGGTCAATGAATCCGCAAAATAAATCGCACGATCTTTTCTCGCAGCATTTGATTGAGGCGCTGCCGTATATCCGGGAGTTCTCCGGTAAAACGGTTGTTGTAAAATACGGCGGCGCGGCGATGGTCAACGGGGACCTCAAATTGGAATTCGCCCGAGATATCGTTCTGCTGGATTATGTCGGCGTTCGAGTCGTGGTCGTGCATGGGGGCGGGCCGAAGGTCAGCGAACTGATGCGCCGCCTGGGGAAAACGCCGGAGTTTGTTCAAGGCTTGCGAGTGACCGACAAGGAAACGGTAGACATTGCCGAAATGGTCCTGACAGGTTTGATCGGCAAGGAAATCGTTGCCACAATTAACCTGGAAGGCGGGCGGGCGGTCAGCCTGTCGGGAAAGGACGCCTGTCTGATCCGCGCGACCAAGCACCAACTGAAATCGGAGAATGAGCAGACACCTCCCCCGGACTTGGGGTATGTCGGCGATATTCAACAAGTGGACCCGAAACTGCTCCAGCTGCTGGATGAATCCGGCTTTATCCCGGTGGTTGCCCCATTGGGGATGGGACCGGACGGTTCTGCATACAATATCAATGCGGATACCGTCGCCGGAGCGCTGGCTGCCGCACTGAAAGCGGAACGGCTGGTCCTGCTGACCGACACGCCGGGAATCCTGGAACGTCCCGAAGACCCCGACAGTTTGCTCAGCAGTCTGACCCCCCAAAAAGCAAGGCAACTGATGGAGTGGGGAGTCATCACCGGAGGAATGATTCCCAAGGTTCTGGCGTGCATCCACGCGCTGGAGGCCGGGGTTCGCAAGACACATATTATTGATGGAAGAATTAAGCATTCCGTCCTGCTGGAACTCTTCACCAATCAGGGAATCGGCACGGAAATCAGGGCGGATACAGCCGAGGGTAAAGGATCATGAGTCAATCCATTTTATCGCACACAGAACAGATTCGAGCCGAGGCCGAGCAGTTTCTCATGGGCAATTACGGATCGCGGGACCTCTGCCTGGTACGAGGCGAACGAACGTCGGTCTGGGATTCGGACGGCAACGAGTATATTGACTTTCTGACCGGACTGGCCGTGGCAAGTCTGGGCCATTGCCATCCGGCAGTAACAGAGGCGATCTGCCGCCAGGCCGCCAAACTGGTGCATGTCTCGAACCTGTACCTGATCGAGCCGCAGGTTGAACTGGCCCGGTTGCTGGTGGAACACAGTCCGTGCGACAAGGCATTTTTCTGCAACAGCGGCACAGAAGCGAACGAAGCGGCGATCAAGCTCGCCCGGCGGTACTCTTTCGACCTTTACGGCCCCGGAAGAGCGGACATCATCTCGCTGGAAAATTCCTTCCATGGCCGAACACTGGGCGCTCTGTCCGCCACAGGACAGGAAAAATACCACAAAGGATTCGAACCGCTGGTTCCGGGATTCCACTACTCTCCGATCAACGATTCCAATGCGATGCGGGCGAAAATCACTCCGCAAACCTGCGCGATCCTGGTGGAACCGGTCCAGGGCGAAGGCGGCATTCATCCATGCACACCGCAATTCCTCCGGGACCTGCGAGCAATGTGCGACAAACATGATCTCCTGCTGATATTTGATGAGGTCCAATGCGGTCTGGGTCGAACCGGCTACCTGTTCACGACCGATAACCACGGTGTCGAGCCGGACATGATCTGCCTCGCAAAATCGCTGGGCAGCGGTGTGCCTATCGGAGCCTTGCTGGCAAAGAAAGAATGCGCTTCGGCGTTTGTTCAGGGAACTCATGCGGCGACTTTCGGCGGGAATCCGCTGGCCTGTGCGGCCGCGCTTGCCACTCTGCACATCATTATTGAGGACAATCTGCCCGCGCGCGCCCGAACCCTGGGCGATTATTTCCACCGCCTTCTCCTGAAAGTCAGCGAGGAGTTCACCTGCATTCGAGAGCTGCGCATCGCCGGGTTGATGATCGGCGTGGAATTGGATTTTCCGGCAGTTGAAATCGTCAAGGCGTTGCGGGAATGCGGCGTGTTGGCGGGAATTGCCGGCCCGAACGTGCTTCGCTTTCTGCCGCCCCTGATCTGCGAAGAGGCGGAGATCGACCGCGTCGCGCGTGATCTGCGAAGCGTTCTGAAGAAACGTGCGGAGACCGAGGGGAGTTGACATTTTCTTCATCAAATCCCATTCTTCCCCTTTCCTTGCTGTGCAGGAAAGGGGCAGATTTTTTCGCCGCCGAGAAAAAGGATGACACCGTGAACAGGACAGGAAAGAAACGCGATCTTACCGACATCCCGGATTTATCTCGCGAGGATGTGAGGGTCGTGTTCGAACGTGCCGCTGAAATGAAACGGGACCGGACCGTTTACGCCGGGTCCCTGGCCGGAAAGGTAATGGCCCTCATCTCCGAAAAGCAATCCCTGCGTACACGAGTCACATTCCAGACCGGAATCTACCAGCTGGGGGGATATTCCATTTACCTGAGCAATCACGATATCTCCCTGGGCAAACGGGAACCGGCGATCGATGTCGCGCGAAACCTGGAGCGGTGGGTGGATGTCATCGTGGCTCGCGTTTTTAAGCAGGAAAGCATTCTCGACCTGGCCAAATACGCCTCCGTGCCGGTGATCAACGCTCTTTCGGATATGGCGCATCCCTGCCAAGCGCTTGCCGATCTTTTCACATTGGAATGGCTTGGACACAACCTGAAGGGATTTCCGCTTACATACATCGGCGACGGAAACAATGTCTGTCATTCGCTCATGCTTCTTTCCGGGCTGATGGGAGTACGTATGACGGTTTCCACCCCGGAGATCGAAACCTACATGCCGAACAGGAATATCTTCGCGCAGGCTCGTGCGCTAGCTCGTGAGAGCGGCGGGGAAATCATTTACGAGCCGAATCCGGACCGTGCCGTTCGGGGTGCGAAAGCCGTGTATACGGATGTCTGGGCCAGCATGGGCCAGGAAGAAGAGGCGGAGGTACGCAAGCAGGTCTTTGCGAAGTACCAGGTTAATGCCGCGCTTCTCTCAAAAGCAGAACCGGGACCTTATGTGATGCACTGCCTTCCGGCTCATCGGGGAGAGGAAATCACGGACGAGGTTATGGAATCCGAACAATCTATCGTGTTCGAGCAGGCCGAGAACCGCCTGCATACGCAGAAAGCCATTTTGCATTATCTCCTGCTCGGATAGCGATGGCGCAGGAATGTGGCATTGGGCATCTTACCGCATGTCTCAGGTATGCGGGCCACCGTTCTTCTCGAGTGTCTCCAAAGATAACTTTCCCCTTAATGGCGACCTCGCGAGCCTCCCTCCGGCACCGCCGGGGATTGGAATAAGAAAGCATGACCGCACATACCGCAGGCCAGGGAGTGAAGGTACGCACAACCCCCTCTGTGTCTTCCCCAGACTTTGGGGGACATGTCCCTCCCCCGAAGATCGGGCGAGGTCAGGTGGGGGTTGACCGGATAGTACAAGAGTCCTCGGCGCGACGGTTGTGGCCGAGCTTGCTCAGGAGCATTCGCCCATACAGTGAAGGCTTGCCTTTCAAACGCAAGGGCTAACGCATCGCTCCTTTCAGCAATCCGTTTTGTCCTTCGGCAGATAAGGCGTTTTAATAAAAACTACTTTCACGGGGCCATCCGTGCCATTAACCAGGTTGTGTTTATGGGGCGCTTCAATCCGCCATGCCTGGCCGGGTGGGCAGGCGTGTTCCTCTTCGTCGATTACCATGGTCGGATGGCCCTCCAGGATCAGGAAATGTTCCTCTACCTCATCATGGTAATGCGCCCCCAGTTTTTCACCCGGCTTGATTAAAATCACGCCCCATTCGATTTTCGGTCCACGGAACAGGTACTTGACACCCCAGTCGCCGTTGCGGTAATCGAGATCGTTTTCGTGAACAGTTTCCATCCTGTTGACTCCTGGCCTGATCTGAGACCTTCAACCCCCAGCCTGCCTGGTTATTCAGTCAACCCCCACCCTGCCCTCCCCCAATCTTCGGAGGAGGGGAATGCTCAGACGGCGCCTTCCTTTTTAATCACGTCATTCAGGTGTTTCAGGCTCTTTTCCGCCTGCTCGATGGTTCCGCATTCCACCGAGAGGACCCCGTTGAATCCGGCGTTCTTGAGGATTCGGACAATGCGCGTCCAGTCGATCACACCATCGCCGCAGGCACATCCCACGGGGGTTCCGGTGACCTTGCCACGCTCATCTTCGCTTTGCTCGATACTGATATCTTTCGCATGAACATGAAATGTACGGGGCGCGATGGCCTCCAGCATTTCATACGGATCGCTTTTCCCTCCGAGATACGCATTGCCGCAATCATAATTAAACCCGACATTGGGAGATTCGGCGAGATCCGCGATCTCGATCAGTTTCTCGGTGCGGACAGTGAAAACGTGGTGCGGCTCGATCCCGATCTTAACCTTGTGTCGTTCCGCGACCGGCGCAACGCTTTTCAGGGTATATCGCATCACTTGAAAAGCGGTCTTTTCATCCATCCAGGCGGGCATCAGGCCCTCATCGGTATTGCAGACGTCCGTTCCCACTTCGACTGCCCAGCGGATCGCCTGCTTCAGATAGTCCACGGCGATTTCCGGACGCATCAGCGGGCAGTGTGCGGATAGCCCGCTGGCTTTGACCCCGTGCCGATCCATCAACTCCTTGATTTCCAAAGGGTCCTCCAGCATGGAGACGGAATGGAAATATCCGGCCTCACTGAGGAGTTCCCGTCCCCAATGGACCATCGGCTCGATATACTTGTACCCGATTTGCGCGGCCTTTTCGACGCCCCAGGCGAAAGACTTATCGGCGCTGCGGACGTATTCCATATTGACACCGACTTCGATACTCATGGCAAACTCCTTGAATCAATCTTGCGGGGATGAAGGAATATCGGCATTGTTTCACCAGTTTGGCCGGACGTCAAATGCAGACGACCCGTTTTGAGGTACGGTCGTTCCGCGAAAGGATTTACGGTGGGTTACACGGATGGATTCGGACGGAGTGTGTGGAGAATTCTCCTTGTGGGGGTGGTCTGCCTGATTTGTGCCGTTCCGGTTACGAGTAAACCCGAATGGCGATGCCTGTGGGTGGATTCATGGCAACCGGGCTTTCTGACTGCCGAACAATGCGACCGCCTTCTGGAAAATGCGCGGCGATATCATTTCAACACGCTTTTTGTGGAGGTCAGACGGTGCGCCGATGCGTATTACCGTTCTTCTCTTGAACCGCGCGCCGCGAACCTTGTGGAAAAGGATTTCGATCCGCTTGCCTATTTGATTACAAAGGGGCATCAGGAACCGCCTGTTCAAATTCATGCCTGGGTGGTGGTGTACCGCGCCTGGGTAAGCAAGGAAAAACGGGTTCCGGATGACCGGCAACATGTGGTTCATCGGCATTCGGAGTGGATTGCAGTCAACCGCAGCGGTGATCGTGAAGCGCCGGAAGGGTATTACCTCGACCCCGGTTTGACGGAGGTTCAGGATTACCTGGTCGCTGTCATGCGGGATTTGATGGAGAAATATGATATCGACGGGCTGCACCTGGATTATGTGCGATATCCGGGCGCCGACTGGGGATACGGGCCTCGCAGCGTCGATCGCTGGCGGAAAGCGACGGGCCGGACAGGAATTCCCGCGCCGGACGATCCATCCTGGTGTTCCTGGAGACGCGAGCAGGTGACCTCCCTGGTGAGAAGGATTTACGCGGAATTGGCCATGCGCCGCCCGGGCGCGCTTCTGTCTCCGGCGGCCATTACCTGGGGCGGTCTCGAGATGGGATATGAGAAGAGTTCCACTATGACCCAGACCTTTCAGGACTGGTTTGATTGGGAAAAGGAAGGAATTATCGACTTCGGATGCCCGATGAATTACAAACGCGCCCACTATGCGGATCAGGCAGAGGATTTTACCGAATGGATTCGCGGCCCGTTGAACATTCCGGACAGGAGACCGCTCGTTGTCGGCCTTGCGGGATGGCTGAATACGACCGAGAACACTCTACGCCAGATTGAGCAGGCTCGTCGTTTGGGCGCGGAGGGGGTGTCGGTTTTTTCCTACCAGAACCCGACCGCCTCTCCGCAATCCCCGGAGGTATTTTTCAAACAGGTATCCCAGTCGCTATTCCGAGACAGAGTCCAGCCGCCGGCAACACCCTGGAAAAAAGAGCAGGGAACACTTTTCGGCAGGATTCGGGGCGGTACCGGAGCCATGGCCTCTTATCGAATCCGGCTCAGTCCGGCCATTTCCGGGGGTGAGATTCACGAAACGACAGCCGACTCGCAGGGGTATTTCATCTTCACACGGCTGATGCCGAATCGATATCGTCTGGATGCGGTACACAGCAAGGACCGGATGACAGCACGGGCCACGGTCACCATCCAGGCGGGCCAGGGATTGCAGCGCGACTTACGTGTGCCAGGATAGAGACCATGAATAAATCTCTTGAAAATCCCACTGCGCCTCACGAAGACCGTCTTGAAAAGGCCATTGGTTTGGCCCTCTGCCTGATCGGACTTTTTCTCGCTTTCTGGACAGCCTTCTTCCCGGTTCGGTTCTGCAATGATCCCTGGTGGCATCTCAAGACGGGGAAATACCTGATTGAGTACATGGGCGAACACGGATTTGCCTTTCCGCCGACCGATGTTTTCTCTTTTACCGGTTCCCAGACACCCTGGGTCAACCATGAATGGCTGTCGGATATGTTGCTGTATGCGATGTATCTGGTCGGCGGGCTTCCGTTTTGTGTTTTTGTAAAGGCGCTGACCGTCGCTGCGACAGGCTTTGTGATTATTTTGACGCTGCGGGCCGACGGATGCCGGTGGGGTTGGTGCGGAGTGGGGGCGATGTTTGCGATTCTGGTGGCGCAGACCACGTTGTATTTGCGTCCCCCGATTCTGACCTATTTTTTTATTGTGCTTTTTGTCTATCTCTTGCAGCATTTTTTTCTGCGATATCCCATACCGATCACGGCAGCGCTGGTGGGATTGGAGGTTCTTTGGATCAATCTGCACGGTGGTGGAGTTTTGGGGGTGATTCTTTGCGGATTTTTCCTGGCGGAGCGGTTCTGGAATTGGTTTGCGCAGGAGGCAGGCATTGGTGGTGAAGAGAATCACGCTGTCGGCAAGGCCTGGCTGTGTTTTATTCTGGTCGGTCTGGCTTCTTTGGCCAATCCATGGGGGTACGAGGTTTACCTTTTGCCGGGCAAGGTCCTGGGCGATCAGTGGCTGGTGAGCCGCCTGGGAGAACTGGAGTCACCGAACTTGCGGATGGCCGTTGCGCTGCGCTTGCTGCTGGCCGGATTTCTGCTGATTCCGTTTCTGCGTGGGCCGCGTATCGGTCTGTTTCGGGGAATTACCCTGTTGATGTTCGGGTACCAGGCCTTGAGTTATCTGCGGCAGGTTCCGCTACTCGGATTGGTTGGTGTTCCGGTGTTGGTGGAGCGACTGGATGAATCCAGCCGGTGGCTTGCAGACAATTTGCGCCGGGGGAAGCAGGACCTGGTTCGGGCGCTGGGAACGTTCTTGCGGAAAGGAGATGCGGCCATTGTGATGCTTGTTTTGGGATACCATGCCGGATGGAATCCCCCATGGGTGGCGGGGATGTGGGTGAGGAACCTGGAGGATTTGCCGATTCTGCTGGAGACAGGTTATCGTCGAGATAGTTTCCCGGAAGGGGCAGTCAATTTTCTGTTGTATCACAAAATCCCCGGCCCCATGATGAACAATGACAATTTCGCCGGATACCTGATCTGGCGATTGTCGCCGGAGACCATGCAGGTATTCACGGACTCACGGTTTGACCTGTTCGGCAGCAAATACGCCAAAGAGGAACGTGCGGTGATTGAGGCGCGTGATGAGCCGGAGGGTTTCTACGATGAGGATACCTGGATCACCGTGGTGAAACCAACGTGGGATTTCTGGAAAAGTTTAGCGGCGACGGGAAAGGACCCCGATATTACCGCATGGGTGCAGTCCGGCAAAAAGTATTGGCAATGGATCCTGGAGGACAAATATCGGATCAATATCATTCTGGTTTATTGTAAAGAGGATCCGATCGACGTATATTTGCAGTCTGGTGACCACGGTTGGAAACCGATCTATAACAGGCGTGATGAGGGCTACGAGATGTACCTGGCGGATCGCCCGGAGAATCAGGCTCTGCTGGAACGTATTCAGAAAAAGCACGAGGTTGGGCCATGACACAGGAATCTCCACCCGCTTCGCCCGAAGAGATTCGACAGGTCATTGAAGAACTGAAGGAGCAGGAAGAGCAACTGAACCGGCGTCTGGTCCACCTCGCAAATGCCCTTAAAGACTACGGTGTGTTTGCGAACGAACTGACTGAAGAGGAAACACGGTCCAAGGAGGAATTGACCCGGGAAATCAGTGAAACCCTGGATGCCATCCGCAAATGCTCGGTGCATCAGGCACAATTCAACGATCTTCTGACTGAGAAGTCTTCGGGCGCGGCCACGTAAGAGAAGCGGTTGACCCGTGGGATTTCCGCCCGATCAGGCCGCCTGTCGCACCCGTGATTTCGGCACAGTAAGCCAATCGACGATCTCGGTAAGTGTTTCCGGGGGGATCTGATCCGCGAGATCCTCAATTTCGGCGCATGGGATATTTCCGATGGTCCCCCAAGCAAGCCTCAGCGCCTCCAGCGCCTCCCAAACTTCGACCAGTGACCGTCCCAGCCCGACTGCGTACTCATCAACCAACCGTCCACAGTGACTCATGGTGTATGCTCCTTGATTCCTCATGCCTTACCTATTTATCGGACGAAGTCGGGCACAAGTTGAGCGGGTTGTCCCTGCCGAGGAGGGAAAGCGTCTTTATTGCTGCCTGGATAGAAGGCGTTGGTAGAGGTTGTCGATGTCGCGGATGAGACGGGCGCTGCTATAGCGTTCCAGGATGGTTTGTTGCTCTTTCCGGCCCATTTCACGCAGTCGATTCATATCCTGGAGGGCTTTCAGCAGAGTTTCCGCCAGTTTGTCGGGATCGCCGGGAGGCACAAGAAATCCGTTTACCCCATCCCGGATCAATTCGGGGACTCCCCCCACACAGGTCGAGAGCACGGGTTTGCCCGATGCGAGGGATTCGATGACCGCCACAGGCAAGCCCTCATTGTCGGAGGTCAATACCAGGAGATCGGTGTCGGCATAAATTATCTCCTGTTCGCGGATGAAACCCGTTAAGATAAGGCGTTCATCCAGCTGGAGTTCCTGCGCCAGGTGTTCGATTTGAGGTCGTGTCTCGCCATCCCCGATAAGCAGAAAACGGACCTGCGGCATTTTTTCCCAGACTTTCGGGATGGCCCGCAGAAGAACATCATGACGCTTGATCGGAACCATCCGGGCGACATGGGAGACAATCGGCACATCCGGTGGAATGGAAAAACGTTCCCGCAGTTTGCCTGCCAGAGAGGGTACTTTTTGCGGAAATCGGTCCAGCTCCAGCCCCAGCGGGATGGTGACAATCTTTTGTTCATCTCCGATACCGAGTCTCAATAAATCGTTTCGGCAAGTATCGCTGACGGTGATGATCGCATCCGTCCACCGGGCGAGAATCTTCTCAATCATGGTGAATACCCGCGTTTTCACGGGGCCGAAGTACCCTGACAACACGTGCCCGTGAAAGGTGTGGATGACAATGGGAACACCCGCAAGCCGGGCGGCGATTCGTCCCAGGGTCCCGGCCTTGGCGGTATGAGTATGGACGATCTGTGGACGTTCCCGGCGCAATGTGTGAACCAGATCTCGGAGTGTGCAGAGATCGCCAAGGGGACGGAGTTCCCGCCCCAGTTTTTCGATCAACAATAGTTTGACACCGCGCTCCTGTGCGAGGGCCATCATGTCCCCTTCGGTTTCCGATTCCATTCCCTTAACGAGAACCGTTTCATAGCGTGCAGGGTCCAGCCCTGCCGAGAGCAGAATCACATGAATCGCCGGTCCGCCGACATTCAGCCGAGCAATGATTCGAACAACCTTGGTGCGATTTTCCTGTTCCTGTTTTGGGCGAGGCATATCTCAAGTTCAATTGTCGGGATTACGCATCTGACATCTGGGGGATGATAGGGTGTGAGACGGATCCGTCCAAGGCAAGTCGGAATGCGACGCGGACTGCTGTCAGGACGCGAGAGTTTTCTTTTTCCGTTTGGCCCTGGGGTGATACTGGTCGTGGAGGTCGCGCATCCGGCGCCGGTCGATGTGGGTGTAAATCTCGGTTGTGGAGATGTTGGCATGACCAAGCATTTCCTGAAGCAGGCGAAGGTCCGTTCCGGCCTCCAGGAGATGCGTGGCGAAACTGTGGCGAAGGGTGTGGGGTGAAAGATGCGCGGCAATTCCGGCCCGCAGCGCATATCCGTGCAAGATTTTCCAGAAGCCCATGCGGGACAGGGGTTGCCCGGATCGGTTCAGGAACAGATAGGCCGCCTGTCGCCCCTTCGCAAGACGGGGGCGACCCCGTTCCAAATAATCCTTCACGCGGAAGGCGGCCTGTTGATGGAACGGAACCAGGCGTTCCTTGCCGCCCTTCCCCATTGTGCGCAGGTATCCTGATGACAGGTTGATATCCGCCGGACGAAGGCCCAGAAGTTCGGAAACACGCAACCCGGTTGCGTACAAGAGTTCCATCATGGCTTTGTCGCGCAGTTCCAGCGGTGTCTCGGAACCATTCATCACGGTATCCAGCAGGCGCGTCATCTCTTCCCGGGATAATGCCCCGGAGAATTGGGGAGTTTTTCTGGGGGTACGAATCAGGTGTGTCGGATCGGTTGCGCAGTAGCCTTCCCGCACCAGATAACGATAAAAGCGCCGGAGAGCGGACTGTTTTCGGGCAATGCTGGACTGGCGCAATCCACGGGTTCGAAGATCTTCCGTATAGGCGGATATGGCGGTTTCATCGACCGCTGAGGGAAACTCCACCTGGCGTTCCGCCAGGTAATTCAGGTGATCCTGCAAGTCCCGTCGATACGCCGACACGGTGTTGGGGGAGGAACCTCGCTCGGCAGTCAAGTAGTGAAGGTATTCCGTGAGATATCGCTGAGATTTGCCGACCGGTTCGCGAGCCATGAATGTGCCGTTTACAAAAACAAATTGGTTCGTTTCTCATACCCTACCGTAGTGGATGGACCGTGACCAGGATAGAGAACCGTATCCTCCGGCAGAGTCAAGATTTTGTGCCGGATGGAATGAATTAACTGCTCTGTGTCGCCACCCGCCAGGTCGGTCCGGCCCACACCCTCGCGAAAAATCAGGTCTCCGCAAAATACGGCGTTGTCAACCACGAAACAGACGCTTCCCGGACTGTGCCCGGGAGTGTGCAACACTTTCAATTCCAGGTCTCCCACCTGAAGAGATTCATTACCCTCAAGCAGGATATCTGCCGGTGGAGAGACAATCGGGAATCCCAAGCTGTTTGAGAGGTTGGCAGACGGGTCGGCCAGCCATTCCGCCTCGGCCCGATGGACAGCCAGCGGGGCCATTGTTGCTGCCTTAATCGCTCCATTTCCCCCGATATGGTCACCGTGAGTATGGGTATTGAGGATGATAGTCGGATGCACATTCAGTCGCTCCACTTCGAACAGAATTCGGGCATCTTCCGCCCCCGGATCGATAATTGCCGCGTAACAGGTCTTCGGATCGATCAAAATGTAGGTGTTGACCATGAGCGGCCCGACGACAAGGTTTCGGATGTTTTCCTTCAGGCGGGAGTTTGGCTGAAAGCCCATTGAATGCTCTCCATGTATGGGGGCCGAAGTATGCCCACCTCGGTAATGATTCCCGCAATCAGGTCCGCCGGGGTAACATCGAACGCGGGATTATAGGCCCGGATTCCCTCCGGCGCGATTGAGATTCCGCCAAATGAGACCACTTCCCTGGGATCCCGTTCCTCAATGGGGATTTCGTTTCCCGAAGGGATGGATCGGTCGATAGTAGAACGTGGCGCGGCGATATAGAACGGGATTTTGTGAGCCTGTGCGGCCAGCGCAACACCGTACGTGCCGATTTTATTGGCCGTATCGCCGTTCAAGGCGATTCGGTCGGCTCCAACGATAATGAGTTGTATTCGCCCGATTTTCATGCAATGTGCCGCCATATTATCGCAGATCAGGGTAACCGGAATCCCGTGCTGTTTGAGTTCCCAGGTAGTGAGTCGTGCCCCCTGGAGCAACGGCCTGGTTTCGTCGGCATATACTTGAAATCTCTTCCCGAATTCGTGGGCGCTGAACAGCGGGGCCAGCGCGGTTCCGTAGCAGGCTGTTGCCAGTCCGCCCGCATTGCAGTGGGTAAGCACAGTCATTCCATCCTGGATCAACTCCGCGCCGAAACGACCGATGGCACGACAGGTCTCATTGTCCTCTCGAAGAATGGCATGGGCCTCTTCCAGGAGACGGGCACACAGGTCTGTCGGCGACAGGGAAGCATGGGCATGAGCGGTCCGGCGCATTCGATTCAGCGCCCAGAACAGATTGACCGCTGTGGGGCGGCAGGTCGCCAGATAATCCGCAACCTCATTTACACGCTCGATCACCGCTCTGGAATCGGTGTACGTCCGTCCCTGCAAGCCGAGGCACACCCCATACGCCGTGGCGATCCCGATCGCGGGCGCTCCACGAACCCGGAGCGTTCGGATGGCCTCCCACATCTCTTCGACAGTCCGAATGGGAATCTCTCGACAGGTTCCGGGAAGAAGGGTTTGATCGATCAGAATCGCGGTGTTGTTTTCCCACCGGATTGTACGAATCTCGCGATTTCCGGTTGGTTCGGCCATACAGAAAACCCTGGGTTACAAATAAAAACGCTGCCGCTGCAAGCGACAGCGTCTCGCAGTACCGTTTCGTTCTATCAAATCACGGCAGCCCGACCCGGTAAATCTTCCCGGCGCTCAGAACGCCGTTTGTCGGATCATAGGGTGTGGGAAGGCTGCTTCCTGCCAGAGTGATTACTCGTTCCGGTCCCACACTGGACACAACCCAAACCTGTTTCTCATCTTCAGAAATTACCTGTGATGGAGAAGTGCTTCGCCCCAACCATTGCCCCGAAGCCAAGTTCCTTGCCTCACTTGCGTCAACAAAACTGTAATCCAGATATTTGGAGGGGAAAGGATTGGGGGAATCCTCTTTGAAACGGTCGTATGCCGGACGACCGCTAAGCCAGGGGCCTTTTTCCAGTTCTCGGAGTCCAAGCGCGAAAGGGGGGAAACGGTTGGTGTCCAGGAAATAGAAGTTCAGTGCGCCTTCCACTCGGTTCAAATCCAGGCGAACCTGAGTGACCTGTGCCCGAACCTTTGCATCAAGATAATTCGGCACAGCGATCGCCACGATAATGGCGATAATGCCTGCCACCAGGAGCAATTCTATGACGGAAAATGCCGGTTTCATGGCTATAACTCAGAAGTTCAATGATTGCATCCGGGGGAGAATCCCAGATCTATCTTAAATCTACCGCAAATCTTCTTTATGTCAAGAGCCTATAGCGCATCCCAAGCCAGGCAGGATAGGCCGGAATTCCGGGGCACATTCCTTACGGGGACAACAGACGAACGATTTTTACTCCGGACAGGAGATAGGCTTGCCCGCCTTTTACTTCTTTCCCCGCGCTATCAATTGCATCGCTTGGCGCACCAACAAGGAGATCGGCATACCCGTCAACCTCAATATCGCCGACACCCGCCAGCGCGGAACCGAATCCTCCCGATGCCATGGCCCCGCCGATCATCACGTGCCGAACCTGTGGCGACAAAAGATCAACAACCGGAGGCCAATCGCTTGAACCGAAAACAATCACCACTTGTCCGGCGCTCTCCAGCGCATCCGCCGGTTGATAAGGCAAACCGAACGCCAGATCCCGAAACCCATCCGCATTGATATCTCCCACTCCTGCCGCTGTTATTGCTCCCACAAACAAGGTTCCCATTGCGGGAGGAATCTCCCCGTTGAGATTGACTGTGCCTGTAAGGTCCGGCTTTCCCCAAACCAGAACAACCCGGTAATCGCGTGAACACAACAGAAAGTCATCATATCCGTCTGCGTTTAAATCTCCGATTTCCAATGCCGGGCCACCTGCTCCCGTGAACTCCGCGCGGGGTTGACCGGGGAATGGCCCATCCTTCGACCCGAAAAACAGACGAGAGACTCCGCCGATTCCGGTTCCGGACATTCCCGATGTCAACACAAAATCATCGAAACCGTCCGCATTCACATCGCCCACTCCGCCAACCCACCGTCCATACAATTCATTGACCCCTCCGACGAATACGGGTCCGGCATTGTCTGGACTATTTCCGTCGATCACCTGGATGAAAGCGCGGCCTCCAAAAAACAGAAAGGCCTTGCCGAGATAACTTTCTTTTCCTGCCTGAGCCACCAACTCGGCGTACGGATTACCGAAAAGCGCATCGGGGAATCCATCTCCATTCACATCCCCCGCTCGCGCAACCCAGGATCCGGTATTCAATAGAGTGATGCTTTTCTCAGAGCGGGAATTAAGTTGAAACACCTTGGGAAAAGAGGATGACCCGAACATCAGGGTGGCTTGATACCCCCGTCCGGTTCCGACCGCGAAATCGGCCATTCCGTCCTGGTTGAAATCTCCCAGACCGGCGAGTGTTGCTCCCGCCTGCGCACCTACCGCACCTACCATGACAATTCCATTGTCTTCCATGGTAGCCAGGTCGATTTCAGCTCCGGAGAGGAGAGCGAGTTTTCCGCCGAACAGCAGGTAAGCGGCTCCGCTGTCCAGTTCGGTGGGTAAGGTCCCCGGATCATGGAACGGCGCTCCGATCAGAACATCCGGGAATCCGTCTGCATTGACATCCCCTGCTCCCGATACGCAGAACCCCAACCGATCATCCTTGGCATTGCTTCGATATATCCGCAATGGCTGACATTTTGAAATAGAAACAGCGTCCTGAGCCAGGGCCGGAACGGCCAGGAAGAAAAACAAGCACCAGAACCGGAACGCGCGTGAACTCAACATGTCCACCCATCGCCCCCGCCGATCCGCCGAAATTAGAAAGGCATAAACCAAACCTGTTTAATATAGCAATTGGGAAGCGAAAATACTACGTCCCGAAAACAACTTCGCTTGGAAATGCCGGTCAATGTTGACCCTCTTCAACGGCGGGGTATCATAAATAAACAAAAGTTCCTCAGTTCTGGGGAGTAGACGAATGGTACAGTCACCGGTCTTTGGAACCGGCACTTGAAGGTTCGACTCCTTCCTCCCCAGTTCGCTTTTCCTCTCTTAAGTCCCTCAAATATCAAGACTTGCAAACAGACTCCCGGAACCGCATTCTTGACCTTCGGAAAACCCAGCTACTGATTAGCTACTGTTTTCTGTCAGAATTGCCCCTTAGACGGGTCTGGTCCCCTGGTCGATCTCACTGGCAGACAGGAGACCTCCATCGGGGGAATATGCCGGGATGCAACATCCAAAGGGAAGAAAATCAGTCTCCAATTGCAGGTAGATTGCATGAAAGTGCGAACCGCTGATTTACAATCAGCTGCTCTCATTCCTGAATGTTGAATAGAATGAGGAACTTATATCATTCCTGGAATTGTGCCGTCAACAGGCCGTCAACATCGCATCGAAAAACGCAGCATCGAGAATAATCCTCTCATTTCTCCTCGATGGGACCTTGACCACAATCAAAAGATTCGCCATCGGTCCCTGGTCGATCCCGGTTCCCTGGAAGGTGAGACCTGGTTCCGCCCGGATGGGACCCAAAGAGTGAGAGGCCTGCCGTCTTCGACAGAGCGGCCTTGGACTGCTTGCCTGGTTCTTGCTTCGTTTCTGGTGGTAGGACACTCTGTCCTACCACCATACTTTCCCCCGCTCGTGGATTACTGACGGCGTGTTGTTCCTTCGCGGCATAGGGAACGCCTTGCATTGCTTGCCCTTGTGTTTATCAGGTGGTGGCACACTTTGTGCCACTACCTGCCCGTGGGAATGGTCCCTCGGTCCAGGCCTCCGTGTGTTTATCCTGTGGTGGCACACTTTGTGCCACTACAGGTCTTGCCTCCAACTTCCCATCTTCCCCACGTCTTGCGTCAGCCGCCTTGCTTCGTTTCTTGTGGTAGGACAGAGTGTCCTACCACAGGTCTTGCCTCCAATTGTGTTTATCAGGTAGTGCAACACTTTGTCGCACTACCATACTTTCCCCCGCTCGTGGATTACTGACGGCGTGTTGTTCCTTCGCGGCCTCCGAGCGTTTGGCGTTCGCCTCATCCGCAATACGCCTCCGCTCCGTCTGCCAGACTTCGGAAAAGACCGCCGCATTTGCCCCAGGAGACACGATCTCCATGGAGGACGATACAGGAGTCACCCCCCGGATGGATCGCGCCCCACAGGCAAAAGAATGCCGCCCGGAAATGAGGAGAACCGGACGGCCAGCCCGAAGGCAAGTGAGGGTCCACTTCACGGGAGGTTATCAAAACGGCCTTCAGCCGGACCGCCTCGGACGATTTTTCGTACTTGCTTGCTCAAGAAACCGCGTGAATGCGTCATTTTCTTCCGCCTGCGGTTCAAGGCGAATTCGCATCCGATCCACCGGAGACATACCGAATTTAGAAAACAAAATTGTCGCCTGCGCCAAGGCCAACCGCGCCAGGGAACATTTCGGATTTGCCCGAACGAGATCGCCGCGCATGTACGTCATACCTTCAGTGCGCAATTCTTTTGTTAGCCGAATATATGTTCCGAGTTCCTGACACCCGCTCGCAAACAAATCGACATCCGTTCCGCTGAGCGTACCCAACTTGGTGAGTTGCATAACGTATCTGCGCCATACCCTTTTACCGTCAATCGAAAGCCACGAAGGTGGGCGGAGATCGCCGGAGACGGGTTCGGCTTGCACCGTGCCGGCGTGCCTGTCCGGCCTGTACGTGCCTTCCAAAACATGAATCTGCATCGATTTCGGGTTCCTTCCCATGAGTTTTGTGTTCCTTTCCAGAAAATAGTCGCCGATTTTGACGGCGCGAAAAGCAGGTGAACAAGTGGTTCTGCCGACCATCGCCCCAACTCTCATGCGCCCCCCTTGCCCCCCCACTATCCGGTCATGCGAAATCGAGAATCCGCCTGTCGCCGGTCACCGCTGCCCGATGCTTGAGCAGTACACCCTCTTTCACTTTCTCGAATTCCTGTAAGAGTTCAGCCGTGAAGACGATCTTGATAGCAGTAGGTTTGCCTGCAATCTCAGCAGATATTTCAAGTGCCAGGCATGACCTTTCGTCTATGCTGATCTCCCGGACCGTTGCGCCGGAAATACGTTTGTCAGTTGCCGGACACATTGGCTTTTCGCTTGTGATCCCTTGCCGCGTCCGCTCCTCGTGCAAGGCCAACTTGCGCCGATAGAGTTCTTCCGGGTCGCCTGCTGGGCAGGAGTCCACCGCTGCCTGCAATTTGCAGAGAAGGCTGATTTCCGCCTTCCGCAATTCTTCCGCTGTCGGGCCTTTGGGCTTCGGTTTCACCGCTCGGTTCAGTATCTCGATGGCATCGGAAAGAAACGGGAGAACCGGAGTCATCGTTTTCGGGTTAATATGCTCTGCGTTGTATTGAGCAGTTAGCTGATTCGGGTGAATGTAGTCGTTCATGTCGTTACCGCCTTTCGCCTGTAGAAGTTAGTATTGATTCTCGTGCCGCCCTTGCCGCATTCAGCCGCAGCAGTTCGCGCCTTGCGTCCTGGTGAGGACTCGTTACCGCCGGACGGTTCGCCCTCTTGCTCAACGCGCTCAACTCGAACCGCCGCAATTCGCCATCGGTTGCCAGGATCAATTCGCGCTTTTCTGATTCGAGTAACCTTTGCTCGATGGTGAGGATACGCTCTCGCCTGTCATACTCATTCAACCGCCGCATTAGATCATCTTGCTTTGCCATTGTCGTGTACCTCGCTTTCTATTTGTTCCCGCTCGTGCGGGTTTGTTTCGCTATCAACCTCGACAATGCAGACAGGCACACCGGACAGGAGTGCCCGCTGTGCCTGGTCGATGTCGTTTGTGCTGAATGTTTCGAGTCTCATAGTTTTCCTCATGCCACCTTTGCCGGGAGATCACTCGCCAATTTCACACCCCCGGACAGTCGGGAAAACTCATGCTCCCGGAATGTCACTCCCGATTTGGTGGGGGTCCACTTGTCGCCGATCAGAATCCACGTTCTCAAATCCATGTACCGCCGTCCGCGATGATGCCAGGCAAACAGCCGGATCTCTTTTCCAGGTTCACGGCCAAACGTTGTTATGAGAATTTTCCTGTCCATAACATCCTCAAAACGGTAAGTCATCATCCGGCGATGGGACAGTCGGGACGTGCTGACTCCAATCGCTTTCGCCGGGATGATGTCCCTTGAACGCTTTGCCGTTGACTTTCCAATCTCCATCCTCAAGCCAGGTGATTCCGTCCGGGATGTATTGTGGGTCGCTTCGATTCAACCGCGTTGGATTGGGCGAGTTTTTTTGTTCTTCCACTGCTGCGAGAATCTGCTCAAAAGTTTCGCGTGTCGGATTCTGTCGGGCGAACCATCTGTCAGTGCGGTCTGGCTTTCCCGGATTCGGATACAGGGCCTTGAATCGCTCACAGAAGTCTCGTTGCCACGGTTCCAGATCCTCAAATCGTTTTCGTGGCTTGGAACCATTGCCTTTCCGAGACGGACCGCAATCGGCAGATTGCGGGTATTTCTTCAATCCTTCTTCTCTGCTTCTTATACTTCTTCTATGTGGGGTGCCTTCTGGAGGCACACCCCCTGCCTTCTCAGAGCACACCCCCGTGCCTTCTGGAGGCACACCCCCTGCCTTCTCAGAGCACCGTGCCTTCTCAGAGCACCGTGCCTTCTCAGGACACACCTGGTAGATTT
>JAKQSI010000064.1 GCA_029570205.1 Candidatus Omnitrophota bacterium
GGTGGCTGGCCGGGAATCTGGTGTATATTGATGAGCAGGACCGTGTCTTGCGGTGTGCGCGGGATGGGCGTTGGCATGATGGTCTCTATCGGAACGCGCCGGTCAGGGTGTATGGCCCGACATCCTTTTTTTCGCGGGAGCTGTTTGAGCGTGTCGGCGGACTGGACGAAACGTTACATTATCTCATGGATACGGAGTTGTGGCTGCGGTTCCGCGCCGCGGGCGAGCGGTTCGAACGGCTGGATCATTACTGTTGGGCGTTCCGGGTTCACGGCGGATCGAAAACCGCGGGGGAACTGATAGGTCAGGTTGATCCCGTAATCGGAGCGGAACGTGCGCGGGTTTACGCGCGGCATGGCTTGTGCGTGACCCGCGCCGGGCTGTGGCGGCAGCGGTTCTGGCGGCTGGTGAACGGGTGCTATGCCAGAGCGTGGCGGGACACGCGGATTTATTGCGGCCACACAGTGGCCGCAATGGCGAGGGAAGGCTCCGGGTGCGATTCAACTTTGTTGAATCCGCACCCGCACCTTAAGGAATATTTAGGAGGGAGGAGTTAGGAGTTGTAATGCCCGATTCCCTCGATTTCCCGCTTCGTTCGATCCCGATAGCGACCCCGACGCCGACGGAACCTCAAGAAACACATTGTTTCACCGGGGTTCTCATTGAAAATTGGGAGTGACGTGACCAAAATTCAATGCTATAAACGAGACATGGTTTTACGTGAAGAATATCTGAAGATGGTTTCAGCGGGCTTTCGAAGAACTCCCGTGGTATCCATCTTAGGCCCGCGGCAGTGCGGGAAGACGACACTTGCACGGCAATTCATTCAGAACAAGGCGCCGGAATCGGTTTCTTGGTTTGACCTCGAATCGCCGAAGGATCTGGCACGGCTGCAGAATCCGGAGTTGGCCCTGTCGAAGTGTCGCGGCTGGGTCGTGCTGGATGAAATCCAGCAAGTACCGGCGCTCTTTCCGGTTCTGCGTGTGTTATCTGACAGACGGGACGTGGTGGTAAAGTTTTTGATCTTGGGTAGTGCTTCTCCGCAGATTGTGCGCACCTCTTCGGAATCGCTCGCCGGACGGGTGTCCTTCGTAGACTTGTCAGGTTTCACGCTGACCGAGGTAGGGGCGGAGTGTCAGGACCGGCTTTGGGAGAGAGGCGGTCTTCCTTTGTCTTTTTCCGCAGCCTCTGATGCGGACAGCTATGCTTGGCGGGAGGATCTCATCCGGACTGTTCTGAATACGGACATGCCGGCGCTGGGCGTTACGGTTCCGACTGTTCATTTACGACGCTTCTGGCATATGCTGGCCCACTACCATGGGCAGACATGGAACGGATCGGAGGTCGGTCGGTCCCTGGGGCTTGATCACAAAACGGTCAATCGTTACTTGGACATCTTGTCTGGGGCATTTCTGGTGAGGCAACTCTCTCCGTGGTTCGAGAACATCAGAAAACGTCAAGTCAAAGCACCCAAGATATACGTCAGGGATTCCGGGTTGTTGCATGCGTTGCTCGGTATCCACTCGGAACAGGAACTGATGGTTCACCCCAAGCTCGGGGCCTCTTGGGAGGGATTCGTGGTGGAACAAATCCTGATGAAGTGCGGACGTTCTGAGGCATATTTCTGGGGGACTCATGCCGGTGCCGAAATGGATCTGCTGATCCGGCGGGGGCAAGGATTCTTGGGCATTGAGGTCAAACGGAATGAGG
>JAKQSI010000087.1 GCA_029570205.1 Candidatus Omnitrophota bacterium
CCCCTTTCCCACATACTGGTTGGAAGGCTTCCCGGACGGCACGTTCAACTGGTTGCAGGTTATATTGTATTCTGGTTTGTTGCGGACGAGATTCAAATTCACAACATCACCGTTCGATCCGGGTTCCGCAGGCAAGGCATCGCGTCCCGGTTGCTGTCGCGGATGCTGCAGGTAGCCCATCAGGAAAAGCTTGGCGGTGTCCGTCTGGAGGTCCGCAGTTCCAACAGCGCGGCTCGGAAACTCTATGAAAACTTCGGGTTTGTCGTCGATGGGGTTCGGCATGGTTATTACTCCGATACGGGCGAGGATGCATTGATGATGTCGATGGATCCGAAGAGGGTTGAAACAGCGGGTTCGACGAGGAAGGAAAGAGGGAAGTCGTGATCACAACGTCTCAGCACCCGTCCGCAATCACAGCACAGGTGATGGAAAATCTTGAGGTCGCACCCGGCCATTACCGCATGTCCCTATGTCTCCCGGATTTCTTTGATCTGCCTCATCCCGGGCAATTCGTCATGATCCGTGAGCCCGGGCGGGAGGAACCTCTTCTGTCCAGACCGTTCAGCGTTTACGGATTCCGTAAGGAAAACGATCAGGGAATCCTCGATCTGCTCTATCGCGTCGTGGGTCGGGGGACCGCTTTTTTTTCACATTTGAGGGAAAAGTCATCTGTAAGCGTTCTCGGACCCCTGGGGAAAGGATTTACAATGCCGACGTCCGTCCGGAATGCGGTTTTGGTGGCAGGGGGCGTCGGCGTAGCTCCACTGAACTTTCTGCTGCAGCAATTCCATGAACGGGCTTCGGATTTTAGAGAAGTTGGCATAACGGCCTATGTAGGAGCCAGGACATCGGCGCTTCTGGTCGGTATGGATCGTCTGGAAGGGTTTTGCGACCTCAGGGTTTCCACCGATGACGGCAGTTTGGGATATCGGGGTGCGGTCACGGATCTTCTCGAACGGGATCTGGGAAGTTATCCGCAGGATACGACGTGGATTTACGGTTGTGGACCTTCAGGGATGATCCTCTCCCTCAGTCGCCTTGTCCGTCCGACTTCCCTCCGTTGCCAGGTCTCACTCGAGGAGAGAATGGCGTGCGGCTTCGGGGCATGCCTCGGTTGCGCTGTAAAGACGACCGACAGTCAGGGGGTAACAAACTATCGAAGAGTGTGCAGCGAGGGTCCGGTTTTTGACATCCGTGAACTGTCTCAAATCTGATACGACGGTCAAGAAGGGATCGCTTTTATGATATCGGATAAACGATCAGCCGAAGCGGTTGGACTCGGAGTGAAGATCGGCCCTCTCGAACTCAAAAATCCCGTCATGACCGCTTCGGGAACCTTCGGCTACGGATTGGAATTCGAACCTTTTGTGGATTTAAGCCGACTGGGAGCCGTTGTGGTCAAGGGCCTCTCGCTTGAGCCGAGAACGGGAAATCCGCCGCCCCGCATCATCGAAACCGCCGGCGGCATGCTCAATGCCATCGGATTGCAGAACATCGGCATCCGCGCGTTTATTCGGGATAAGATGCCCCATCTGAGGGAGTTGGGCGTCACTGTCATTGCGAATATTTTTGGCGAAACGATGGACGAATATCGTCGAGTTGCCGCGATGCTCGATCCGGTCGTCGGAATCGCCGGCATTGAAGTCAACATCTCCTGTCCGAATGTGAAAAAGGGGGGGATCGCTTTCGGCGCCGATCCGGATATGGCCGCCGATGTAACCCGAAAAGTGCGAAGCGAAACCAAACTGCCCTTGATTATCAAACTGACGCCGAACGTCACCGATATTACCGAGATCGCGTTTGCCGCAGAAGCAGCCGGCGCCGATGCGATCTCGCTGATCAACACCGTGACGGGGATGTCTGTGGACATAGTAACGCGGCGTCCCCGCCTGGCCAACATCACCGGCGGCCTCTCCGGACCGGCCATCAAGCCCATAGCGCTGCGCATGGTGTGGCAAGCGGCTCAGGCATTGAAAATTCCGGTCATCGGCGCAGGAGGTATTCGTACGGCTGACGATGCAATCGAATTCCTGATTGCCGGGGCGTCAGCGGTCGAAATCGGAACGGCCAACTTTATAAACCCATCCGTAACCATCGATGTCCTGGAGGGGATCCAAGAATACATGGCTCGCCATCAGATCAAACACATGAAAGAT
>JAKQSI010000098.1 GCA_029570205.1 Candidatus Omnitrophota bacterium
TCATTGACGGTTTGTATTTCAATACCCCGCCCCGTATCCATCCTTCCGCTACGTCTCGATTCATCACACCGGCCACCCGCGCATCAAAATCCCCCTTTCTGCGCCGATTCCCTCTAATAATAGGAGAAATGATTTCCGTGAGAACGAAGCAAGCCCCCACAACGGAAACCCTTGTCAGCCGATGGCTGAACAGCCATTGCGACGAGATGGGAATGGTTCGGTTTCATATCCGCGAACTGGCCAAAGAGATCAAACGAGATCGACGCACCATCGGCCGCACACTCGTGATTCTGAAAGCAAGCGAACGGATTGTGGAATACAAGCTCCAACGCGGTCAGCGGCTCATCCGGCTTCGCATGCGACCGCCGGAGCAGGAAGGCGGAACCGACCGTCCGGTACCCTTGGAAGCCCGCATACATGAACTCGAACGGATCACCGGATGCAACGGGCTGTTACTGCCACTGATTGAACAATTCGCCGTTACGGAACAGACCCTCGGCGACATCGACCGGGAGCTCTGTTGGAACGGCCTCGAACCGAAAGAACGTGATGCGCTTCGAAAAACCCGCGCGCAGCAGACCACCATCCTGATGCGGCTCCTCAGGGAGATCGAGCAGCATACGACGTCGAGAACCGACGAACAAACCAATGGCATCCCGTTGGGCCGGTTGGCCGATCCCGCGACCTTCGCGCGTGAGGCCCTTGGGGTGACTCTGTATCGTCACCAGGTGGAGTTCTGCAATGCGCCTCACCGGGTCGTGATCATGATTGCCGGTCGCGGCGCGGGGAAATCGATGGCGGCAAGGGTATTCGCGCTCTATACCGCCTGCCGTAAATCCAATCACACTGTGCTGGTTGTGTCCTCGGGGGTGCGGATGTGCTCGGAATTCGGCAAGGGGATGCTTGATCTGCTGGACTCATCGGACTTGAAGAGATTCGTTACCGAATCCGGCGGCGAACGGATCACTCTTCGGAACAAGTCTCGGATCATTTTCCTGCCCGCAAAAGCGGCGACCATTCGCGGGTATCATCCGCGCAAATCCGATGAGACGACCGGGAGCCTTTCCGTAATCCTGGATGAGGCCTGTTATATGGAACAGGGCGAGGAAATCCGCGCCGCTGTTGAGTACGCCATGATTACCACGGAGAAAGACCAGGGGCGAATGGCGATTGTCTCTTCTCCGTCCTCGGTCCATTCCTGGGTCTATCCGTTATTCCGGGACGGCCAGGAGAAAAGGGACGACATCATTTCTTTTCAATGGCCCAGTACGGTCAATCCGGAAATTCGGGAAGAAGAAATCGAACGGCTGAGACGGTCACACACGGAACTGGAGTTCCGTGCCGAGGTGATGGCAGAGTGGGTAGAGGGCAGCCATGGCCTGTTTGCCGGATTGATTGACCCGGTCATTGTGGCCCACGCGGCCCGACAGCTCCGTGAGGGAGAAATTGCGACCCTGGGCGCGGACCTGGCCCTGTCTTATGACGATTCCCATGATGCATCGGCATTGGTGGTCCTGGCGAGGTATGGGGTTTCTATGGAAGCCGAGGAGGATCTTCCGTGGCCTTATGTGCAATCGGAGGAAGAAACGCAATTCGGATATCGGGTCGTCGATGTTGTCCGTCTGACCCGCGCCGATACCAATGAGATCCACTGTGAGGCCGGGCGCCTGGTGGAGAGGTACGGCATTACCCACGCTGCTGTCGAGCAATACCAGGGCAAGAGCCTTGCGGACTACCTGACCGCTCTGGGGGTGCAAACGGAACTGATCGCACCGACCGCTGTCGCCCAACAGATTATTTTCAATGCGCTGTATAACCTGTTCCGTCGGAAAGAGATCGAGATTCCGGACGATGTCTTAGAGACTTTGATCTCCGAACTGAAGGCATTTCAGTATCGACGGGAGGCGACCGGACGGTTTTCGTTCGGACACCCGGAAGGTTCCCGGACAGTGCATGACGATACGGTCTATGCTCTTGCGTGGGCGCTTCAAGCGCAGTTTCACCTTGCGGGAACACCTATCTTGCCCACACCGGAGATCGCGTTTTTCTGAGTATTTTACGGGTCGTATGGGTCCTGTAAGCCCGACAGGTCCCCTCCCATTCTGCAAGAGCAATGCCTTTCTCCCTCTCTCTTCGGGAGAGGATTGGGGTGAGGGAAATGTCGAGTCCCGGAGGATGTTCTACATGACCCCGCCCACTGGGACAATCGGCACGAGTCTGATGTTGATAATCAGCCTCGCGACAGACTCGTGTCCCCTGGTGTCACGCGCCTTCAGAACATAAGTGTGTAACCCCGGTTCCGTATTCCCGTCGATTTCAACCGAACTGTTGTCTGTTTCCGGATCAATTCTGAAAGGAACAGGCTGACCGTTATGGGTGAACGAGACCGATTCGAGTCGGTCCTTATCCCCGGCGAAGGCATACACCTTGTACGGATCGTTGCCCGTCAGTTCCCGGCGGCTGTCCACAACTTTAGACAGGACAATTCCAAGGAGACTTGGAGGTCCTTTTTTGAGAGTGGGTTCGACAAAGGCTACACAAGTTACCGGCAGGTCCATCAAACGCCGATATCCGTACCAGACCGCTATGAGAATCGCCAGATACACAATTACTTTCTTGAGCGGAAAGTTCATACTGTCCTCCCGTGTGGCGTGTCCCCGGGGCGGATTGGCCATTCTGCTTGATATTGCTTCGTGAGAAGTTTACCATAAGAATGAAATATAATCCGGGGGAAATGCGGGGCTGTTTCGTTTTTCCCCGGTACGAATCGTGGGGCCTGTGGGGCAACCGAAACCTTGAGGTACTTACTTGTTCAATCGAACCGTTCTGTTTTACGGGCTGCTGCTTATCGTCATCATTGTGGTCGTCCACCTTGTGCAGGAGACCCCGCTGGTCCGAATGAAACTGGACCAGTTTGATGAACTTCTGGACGGTAAAGGTGGCGTACTGACTTATGTCGTCGTTTCGCTCGACGGTATCAAGGGGAAATACGATCCGGACGGACCGGACGGACCGGAGCCGGAGCGGGAATTCCAGGTCCAGATTCTGCCGGAATACTCCGAGAGCATCCGGGACCGTCTCGCCACTTACAAGAAAGAGATTAATCCGTCCCTTCAGTATGAGGCTTCTACTCAAAGCAGCTGGCTGTTCACCGCATTCTTGAATGTTTTCCCGGTATTGTTGCTGATCGGGGTGTGGTTTTTCATCCTGCGTCAAATGCAGATCGGTGGGACCAAGGCCATGTCGTTCGGAAAAAGCCGAGCGCGGCTCCAGCAGGAAGGGGGACCGAAAGTTACCTTTGATGACGTGGCGGGGTGCGACGAGGCGAAAGAGGAACTGCAAGAAGTAGTTGAATTTCTCAAAGATCCGCAGAAGTTTCAGCGTTTGGGCGGCAAGATCCCGCGTGGGGTGCTGTTGCACGGTCCACCGGGAACCGGCAAGACGCTTCTGGCCCGCGCTGTGGCGGGGGAAGCGAACGTGCCGTTCTTCAGCATCAGCGGCTCCGACTTTGTGGAGATGTTCGTTGGTGTGGGGGCATCGCGGGTGCGCGATTTGTTCGAACAGGGCAAAAAGCACGCGCCCTGCCTGATTTTCATGGATGAAATCGATGCGGTCGGTCGGCAGCGTTTCGCCGGGGTAGGCGGCGGCCATGACGAGCGTGAGCAGACACTCAACCAGCTGCTGGTCGAAATGGACGGATTCAACTCCAACGATGAAGTGATTCTCATCGCTGCGACTAACCGCCCCGATGTCCTGGACCCGGCGCTTCTTCGTCCGGGACGATTCGACCGTCAGATTGTCGTTGACAGTCCGGATCTCAAGGGGCGCGAGGCGATTTTCAAGGTTCATACTCGGAATGTGGTTTTAGCGCGAGATGTGGACTTGGCCCTGCTTGCCCGACGAACGCCGGGGTTCTCCGGCGCGGATATCAAGAATGCCGTGAACGAGGCGGCTCTTCTGGCGGCCAGACGTAATAAAAACGCTGTCGAGATGTCTGATTTCGAAGAAGCGATCGAACGGGTAACCGCCGGGCCGGAGCGACGGAGCCGAGCGATCAACGAACGCGAGAAACGGATTGTCGCGTACCATGAGGCGGGTCATGCTGTTGTGATGCACTTTCTCAAGGACTGTGATCCTGTCCACAAGGTGTCGATTCTTCCTCGCGGACGGGCGTTGGGGTATACCATGCACCTGCCTACCGAGGATCGCTATCTCACGACAAAAAGCGAGTTGCTTTCCCGGATGGCCGGACTTCTCGGAGGTCGGGTCGCGGAAGAGCTGGTTTTCGGAGATGTCAACACCGGCGCTCAGAACGATCTGGAACGGGTTACCAACATTGCGCACAAAATGGTGTGTCAATTCGGGATGTCCGAAAAGCTGGGACCGCTTACTTTCGGGTTGAACGAGAACCAGATTTTCCTTGGACGGGATTTCTATAAAGATAAAGATTACAGCGAGGAAATCGCGTTCGAAATCGACAAAGAGATTCGTCACCTGGTCGATGAATGTCACGCGGTTGCGCGGAGTATTCTGGAAACGCATCGCGACAAGCTGGATGCACTGGCCACTGCGCTCTTGGAACGAGAGGTACTGCAGGTAGAGGAGGTGAAATCGATTCTCGGTCCGGGGGCACATGCGGAAAGCGCTGATGAGGAGAATCAGCCGGTTGAATCGAGACCTGTTGCGGAGAAGTCTGCAATCGTTTCCGAGAAAGGATCGCGGGAAGATTTGGCCGACTCCTCCGTCTCCGAAGCGTCGCCCGATTCGATTTCGCAAGGAGCCGACG
>JAKQSI010000103.1 GCA_029570205.1 Candidatus Omnitrophota bacterium
AAAGGTTGGCCGGGAGATCGCTGAAAGGGGAGGAAGGCAACCTCCCGGCCTCATGTACTGCTTATGGGGTTCTCTCTGCCTTGCATTGCCCGAATGATCTTCGACGAAGACATGTTTTCCATCTCACTCTGAATCAGGAGAATCGCTCCGCCATATCCTTCCACGAAGCGGCGTTCCACCTGATTGATCGTGTCGATTGAATAATCACCACCTTTCGCATAGATGTCCGGTTTCAACGTTTTCAGCGCTTCCATCGCGTCCATGCCGATCTCAATAACAAGATCAACACCCTTGATGCTCGCGATAATTCCGGACCGGCACTGGAACTTCAGTACGGGCCGATGAGGCCCCTTCAATGCCTGTACCGCCTTATCCGAGTTGACCCCGACAATCAAAATCGAGCCGGGGATTCGCCGCTTGATCTCCTGCAAATACCGCACATGCCCATGGTGCAATATGTCGAAACATCCGTTCGTCCACACCACCGGCGTCGGCCTGGTCTTGCCGACCGTCGGCAATCGGCAAAAGGTCCGCAGCAGCGGATCTCCCAGGTCGAGAATCCGTTGCTCAGCTGTCAGTTCCGGAAACGCTTCCGTCACCATTGCTTGTCCCGGCCCCCAGCGCTTTCTGCCGATCCGTCAGGAATCCTTTCACGAGGGTTCCGAGATAGACAAATCCGGCAGCGATCGCACTCGTGATGAGTGGTCCAAGCGTCTGGCCGAACATACTGTCAAAGTCGATGCTCTGGATCACTTCTTTGATGCCCGGAATCATTTGATCGATAAACACGAGCAACGCGGCAACAAAAACAAAGAGCATTCTCTTCCATGCGTTCTTGAGATCGGTCTTGTCGATCTCCCATCGTGGAGCATTGGCGTCTTTCATGGTGCTTCCTCCATTTCCAGTATGGCTTGCAGGTGCGGGCGAATCTGTTGGTCCACCCGTTCCCTGATTTCGGAGAGATCCTTGTCACTCAGGTCGAGTTCACGCCGCAACTGCGTCATCACCGTCGTGTCAGGTCTCTCCATAGCCTGATATACCCGCACATCCCGGAAGAGTTCCTCCAAATACGCCGGGCGTGGGAACTGCACTGAGTTCCCAGCCAACCGGCGTGAGATTGTCCGAAGCAGTTCCGGCTGGTCCTGCAAAGCCTCGCAGAACACATCAAAACCCGGATTGTCCCTGCGAAGCCGGATTGAAGCCAACAGCCAGATCAGGAATCCCCGCGTATACCGGGTCGTTGCACCGTCAGTCACGTATACATCTCCCTATTCCGTTTTTCGATCATCGCCTCGGTCCACCCGTTTTCCCGCCGCAGTTTGTCAATCGCCAACTGCTGGTAATACAACACGTCACAAAAGAACTCGGATCCCGCTTTGGGGAATCGTTTCTGCAAATCGTATCGGTCCGGCAATCGCCCGTTCCGCTGAAAGAAATCCACAATCCACGGAGCAATTTCCAGCGCTTTATCACCCGTTGCGGCAGCGGCGATCCGCAACTGCCGACAAAGGACCGGCGTGTAAAGCGGTAGGAATTGCGCCAAGGCATGGCAGCGCGGACACACAGTCTCACCCAAATAAATGCCACACCGTGTATTCTCTGGAATGAACGCCCCACACCGTGAGCAATTGACGGACCGTTGAGCGATCTCAACCTCCGCAATATCCCGAACATTGTCGGGGTGGTATTCGAGTTCCGGCGGCAGTTCCCCAGAAAACACACCACAATCGCTCCCAACCCTCTCCAGTAGCGCGAAGGCTTTGTTGCGGAGACAGGTCCACAGGTACGCAACACAGTTCCTGTCCGGGTCCAGATCAATCCGTCGGAACAGCAGGAGCGCTTCGAGAATGCACTCCTGCTTGATCTCGTCACGAAACACCCGCGTTCGGCGACTCCAGCGGATCTCGTGGAACACCTTCTCGACCAGGGGATACATTTGCTCAAGGAAAGCGTTCTCATCCCCCGACCGAATCGCGTTATTGATCGCATCCTGGTCATACAGCATACGTACCCTTGAACACCATCACGTTGGCATGGTCCGGTTTCAGCCCTTCCGACTGCATGTACGGTTCATACGCTTTCGGTTGCCCCCGATCGGGAAGCAGGACCACCGCCCGCGCGACCTCGATAAAGCCATGCCGAACAATTTCTTCAGACAAGAATCGCGCGAAGTCGAAATAGCCCGATTGTACGCAGTCAAATTCCTGCGCATACACGGCGAAATATCCGTTGGGCCGAAGCACGCGCTTGATCTCGCTGAGGATCGACCCGAACACGACGCGATAATTCGGGCGATCCAATTTGCCGAGATTCGTTTCTCGTTCCGAATCCGGGTCAACATCCTTCTTCACCAGGACAGGAATCGGCGGATGCACGAATACCAGATCAACATCACCGTCTTTGATTTCCAGTGAGGCGGCGTCCATGACTTCCACCGCTTCGTGCCGAGGGCTGAGATCAGAACACCACGCCTGTCGATTCATGATCTTGCAGACATCAACCGTTGTTCCGCTACCGGCCATCGGATCGAGAACGACATTGCCTTCCCCGGACCAGTGGGCGACAATCTGTTCGACAACCTGAGCAGGTGTGCTTTCTTCCCAATCGGGATTACCCGCGTACCGGAACGGCTGTTCAATCGGCCAGACAGACGAAAGAATCCGGCCCTGAATGCGGAGAATCTCGGCCCTGGCCTCCTGCTCGAACGACTTGCGCCGTCCCTGGATCTCTTCTTCCAGGGTGGCGATTCGGTTCTGAAGATGCTCGTTCGACCGCCGAAGCGTTTCGTTCTCTTTTCGAGCCTTCTCGTAATCCGGCGGTGTGACCTCGATCTTTTCCGGCTCCAGGGTGCGGAGGGTTTTGACCGTTGCTTCCAGTTCGCGGTTCCGGGTGGACAGATCCTTGTTCCGCGATTCGGCTTCCTGGGCCTGTTTCCGAACCTTGAGAATCTCTTCGCGGGTCAATTCA
Organism: Candidatus Omnitrophota bacterium; assembly: GCA_029570205.1. GTDB lineage: Bacteria > Hinthialibacterota > Hinthialibacteria > Hinthialibacterales > JAKPRU01 > JAKPRU01. The sequence continues at coordinate 2,968 of JAKQSI010000103.1, forward strand.
TGGAGGGTCTTTTTCACCCCGTCGATTTCGACGGATTCTCCCGCCAGGAGCTTGAGCTGCACGTCCTCCGGCCACTGGCTTGAAATCAGGATGAGGATATCCTCCATCCCACGCCCGAATGCCTCATGGATTTGCTTTGCCCGTTCCTCATTGCGAGCAAGTGCCATCCATTTGTAAGCCGTGGTTCGCGGAATCCCGACTTCCTCGCGTAGCCAGGACAGGAATACTCCCGTCGGGAATCTGTCAGTCACATCCAACAAGGCTTTGCCGGCCTCAATGACGTGAAGAACAGCGGTCTGACCATGTTGCCGGACAATCTCGGCCTGACTCCGAAGCCATATCTGGTCCTCGAAGGTGAGTTGATAGTCCTTCAGCTGTCGAGTACTTACCTCAACCACCGAAGCACCGTTTTCCAATTCAAGCAACGCTGTTTCGTTCATAATTGTCTCCATTGAGTCCCGCATGCGGGACTTTTTCTTTGCATTTTGGCCTTTTATGCAAAGCCAAAATACCTGATTTTGCCTCTCAGCCCAAAATCACTTGTCTTTTTGGCTCAATTTCGCACTCAGAACGCAAGACCTGTTCTTTGCGGCCCTGAGCGTCTTCAACGATCAGCGTGTCGCCGAAATCCTCGACCAACCACCGCTGAACCTTCTCGCGATTTCTCTTGACCCACACCATGACCGGGTTACTGCCCATCTTTGGAAAACCTCGGTTTCTTCGGTTTCGGTTCGATCAGTTCCGGCGGATCAGTCTCGTCAGCCTCATCCGAAGGCTCATCCACACCCGTTTCGGGAAAGGATCGTCCCGGCATTGGAGCAACCCGCTCTTTCCTCTCTTCCGTTTTCCTGAGAATGCCGCGCATATACTCGGCGGCAGCGAAAATGACGGGAACAATCAGAGGTTCGTTCCCCTCCTGCCGAATCAAGTGTTTGTTGTCTTTTCCGCTGCCACGAAGCAACACTCCCTCATCGACCAGAATGGTCTCCGGGGGACCCGGCACGTTCCGTCTGAGGAACGCGATAAGGTCCAGAATGTTTGGGATCCGAATCGTTTCAACGGGCCGCAACCCTCTTTCAAGATCGTGATCCATGCGCGGCTTGCATCCGTAGTCGTACGCTACCTGCAAATTCCATTTCGCTTCGCCGTCAATGTCCTGTCCCGGATTATCGGGATCGAATACCTGCAGGAACCGGACATGCTGATCGTGGCGATCATCCCAGAACTCCTGTACCCGGTTCACCACTGCCGGGCCAAGCGGCTCCGTACCGTTTGCCTGGAGAATCAGAACGCACTCTCCAACCTCTGCTTTCATCGGGTAGCCGCCTTCCGCCAACACTTTCAAATCACCCAGAAGCCGAATTCTTGTTCGTGGATCTAATTTCACCGCTGTTCTCCTTCCAATCTCTATCGTTTCACGTGAAACGCTAGTTCTCTGATCTGATCAACTACTCATTTCTCTTCGGACCAGTATCGCCTTCGCCAAGCCATCGGACCGGCGGTCCCTGTGGTTTGGGAGCGCCCGGTGGTTTTGGTGTTGATGGCGCTTCGTTTACGCCGCCCTTCTTTACCTTCCCTTCCTGCAGGACAGTCATTTGCCCGCCGGGTAGTCGTGGGGATTTGACAAAGAACTTGTGTACCCATTCCGCGGTGGGAATCAGGTTGCACACCATAATCCCCACGACAAACCCGAAAACGGCCCCTTCGTAAAATATGTTCACCACGTTACTCCGTTCATGTGCCCCGCCTTGCGCCGCGCGCGTTTTATCTCCGCGCAGAGATGTTCCGCGGCCCGGATCGCACTGCATACTGCCTCAACGGCCTGGGGATGCTCCTGTTCGATCAAAATGTCCCGGAACCGGCGCAGATTGGCTACAACCTGAACCTGGTGCGCTTCGATCCGACTGAACACCGTTTCCGCCGTCCGCTTCGTTTCCTTACCGTCAATCATCGTAAAGGCTCGATCCATATCGCCGAGCAAACGCTTTGACGCACCTGCCTCACCTGCCACAAGCGACGTGTCCGTCATCACTCCATGGGGTAATCCGACCATTTCCATCATCCTTTCAGATATCGTTCCCACCTGTCGCGCAGATGGGGAAAGATTTCGATACACGCCTGAATATCGTTCAGGGCGCGATGGGTTTCCTGAAATTCTCTGCCGGTAAAGAATGAGTACGCTTCACCAAGTGTGGGCCATTTGTAATCGCGGTATCCGGGATTCGGCGGAAGTTTCACAATATCTTTCGATTCCAACATGGTGCAGAACATGGATTTCTCCAGGTAGACCTTCGGATAATCCAACCGGCTGCACTCAATGTCGAGCATCGCAATATCAAAGGAAATGTTATGGCCGACGATTAGATCGGCTTTCC
>JAKQSI010000113.1 GCA_029570205.1 Candidatus Omnitrophota bacterium
ATCCGCAACAAGACTGAGTTGACATGGGCGCAAATGATAATTGTAACTGATCCCAGCCTGAAGTCAATCCGCAACAAGCGCTTCACTCGATGTACCCAATTCAATATTGTAACTGATCCCAGCCTGAAGTCAATCCGCAACCACTCGGACCGTCTTGGTCTCGAGAATATCATTGTAACTGATCCCAGCCTGAAGTCAATCCGCAACGGCGTGGCCAGATAAGGTTGGTATATGCGGGGGGGGGGGGGTCATGCCTTAGATAGGCGGTTAAAAAAGCAAGACATGGTCGAGCTGGTCGGGCCACGGCTTCACCGGCAGGATGCCGGTGCCACCCGCAATTTCCCTCACCCTGACCCTCTCCCGGCGGGAGAGGGAATTGCCCTGGGCGGTCGGTGGTTCACAATCCCCAATTCGTAATTCGTAATTGACTAGCCGCTCGGGGAGAGTGGGATGATCCGGCGTTCGGGGGTGATGTCGAACATTTCACCGGCGGGATGGGTAGAGGCGGTAGAGGATGGGAGTTCGAGGGGCGCGATTTTGCGGCGAAGGCGCTCGATTTCCCGGAGTTGTTCGTCACTGGGCGGGATAATGTTCTCTAAAGTAGCCGGGCGGATCACGGCCGGGCCGATCTCTACCGCACGGTTGGCGGGAAGGGCGCCGCTCGAGGTAGTCGAAAGCGGCAGGGCGGCCGGTGCAGACCCGAGCGGCCGTGCTGTCCCCACCCGGCGCGCTCTCGGTTCGGGTGTCGGAGTCGAGGTAGCCGTGGGAGTACGCAGCGGCGGTAATGGAGTCTGGTAGGTTCTGACCGGCAAATCGAACGCTCCCGGCGGGACATAATTGCGCGGTGTCGGAGTGGCAACCGGCGTCGGAGTCAAAATGTTAGTGAAATCAATCAGTAGATTCCCGCTCGCCGGTTCTTCTTTACCGGGCAGCTCGGGGGGAGCCTCAATCGGACGGTCCGGCGGCGGAAGATTGCGGATGCGTTCCTGTTCATCGGCATATTTTTTGTAATCGGCGAGAAGGACATTCAGGTCTGCGGCTGCCCGCCGTCGGGCATTTAACTGTTCCTCGGTCAGGGAGGCTGCGGGAACCCGGAGGCTTTCAAGCAGCGCATTTCGCGCGGTAGTGATATTCTGCAAAACGTCGAGCGGTTCGGTAGCGGAAAGGAGTATCCCGGCAGCCTGTTCGGACAGGCGGCGGAGCTCGGTTTCTTCCTGGTGAAGCGCCGCAAGACGTTTCCGGGTCTCCTCATCCGCGGCTGCCTGTGCGGCCTGCTGTTCCGCCATGCGCCGGTTGTCGATTAGAGTTCCGATCTCCACGAACCGATCACGCAATTTCCGGAGAAGCGCGAGGGTAGCCTGTCGCTCCACGCGGAAAATCGTGTTCTGCATTCCCGACCATGGAGATTCCTCCAGGACCTCCCCTCGGAAAATCACATCGCCCGTATCCGCGCCGAACGCCACCCCGACCAGTCCCACGCGGAAAATTTTCCGATCCCCGCGCCAGCCCTGGTCATAAATGTTCCGCTCGAACAAAACGACTACATCGATCAGGATATCCGGCGCCAGCTGCGCGATACCCTCCGGATCGATTCGGCCGAACTGTTTCCACTGGTTGATACAGGCGTTCAGGGTCTGATCCAGGCGATCACGAAGAACAGGATCCTCGATATCCAGTACCGTGATAACATCCTCGCAGAATTGCTGCATATATCCTTTCATCTGGAGGGTCATCCGGCGGTCGATGGGAACATTGTCCTCGTTTTCCACGACGGGCATGAGGACAGCCCGGATTCCACGTTTCGCGCCCAGCGCCGGGTCCCAGATCAGCACGCGGGACCAGGCCTGCCCCTGTTCGCCGGTCATCCAGGAGGGTTTGAACTGATCGGGAATCCAGTTCTTGGGATTGATGAGTTGTGTTCCCTGTTGTGTCTGCTGCGCGGAAGCAATGGAACATGCGATGACCGTCGCAAACCACAGGAACGCGAGTATATCCACATGTCCATTTTGCCGAGACAACCGCCGCATGTCCGAACCCTTTCTGAAGTTACATACACTGTAACATAGTAACACAAATCGCCGGGAAAATGACCCCTCCGCTACCCGATTTTTTCATTCCCCTTCTTTCTGTGGAGAAAGAGTTTCCTCACAAGTGGTTTCCCGCATTTCGGATTCAATCAGGGTGTATTCGGCCAGGAATCTCCGTGGGTCGCGCTGCCAGGCTTCCAAACGTTCCGCGTGCAGGATGCGATATGTCGCCTCTCCTACGGAAACCCGAAAACTTCTCACTCGTCCCTGTCCGGTGGATGAGAGATACTCCCGGATCACATTCTTCACCTCATCGAGAACGGCCTCACAGCGTTGACCGAGATCCTCAAACGAGGTTTCGCGGAGTTCCTCGTCGCTCGCCGGTGGCTCCTTCCCGTCCGTTTGAGCGAGACGGGTCGCCGAATAGAACATCTGCTCTTCGCCGAGAATCACGACCCAGGAACCGTCCGCCTCCGCGCGGGCTTCATCGATATACCAAAACTTGTCCCGGAGTCCGCCAACCCGGTCCAACTCAATCCAGGTCTGAACCTCCGAACGGGCCTTCTCGTGGTACGGATTGTTGGGGCACATCGGTTTGCTCCTCCGGGCGCAGTGGTTATAGGAACAGAACAAGGATAGCAGGTTCGCAGCAAGATGGGACCCCCGGAGACTCTTCCCTTGATAAGGAACACTCTGGATTGCAGCAGGCGAGACCGTACAATCGGAACAAGAACCACAATCACGCGGAGGATCGCATGGCGATGAGAAGAATTCAGGTGAGTACACAGAGCCGGAGCCGGATGGTCAATATCACCGGGCAGGTGCAGCGGGAAATCCAGGCGTCCGGGATATCGGAAGGGATTTGCGTTATCTATGTCCCGCACACCACGGCAGGCATATTCATCAATGAGGGTGCGGACCCATCGGTGATGGATGATCTTGAAACTACCCTGGATCGCATGGTTCCGTGGAATGGCCCATACCGTCATGGAGAGGGAAATGCGGCTGCCCATGTCAAAGCCACGCTGGTGGGAGAGAGTGTCACCGTGATTGTCAAGGAAGGACGGCTGCAACTCGGAACCTGGCAGGCCGTTTTTCTGGCGGAATTTGACGGCCCGCGTTCCAGGTCAGTGTGGGTTCGAATCATTCCGGCGTGAGCAAAGGAGAAACTGTTTCATTGTAGGTCGAAAGGCCGACCCGCCAACGCGGTCTTTTCGATAATCCATCCTTTCCCAAATGAATTGAGGTTACCTTTTTCATTAAAAAGGTCCCCGAAATCTGCCATGTGCGCTTGAGATTGAGAAAAGCCTTTCGTAAATTGTATTTATGATGTTCAGTAAGTTGATCTGTTATCTCTAATTATCAGAGAGAGGCTCAAGAAGATGAGTCACCAAATGCCGAAGTCAGACCTCTTTCAGACAGCATTGGCGGCGCCCGAAATAAGGGATGAATGCCGCGAGAAGACCATCGAGCAAAAACTCACGGAAAGCAGGGACGAAACGCAGAAACGCGACTCTCACCCGCACGAAATGAGTTTCCAGGAATGGGACCGTTTCCTTCGTGCCGCAAGGCAATTCTTCCAGGGAACCCTGAAACCGTCTTCCGAGACTTACCGGGAAAGCCGGTCCCGCATCGGTGAATGCCTGAACGAACAGGCTAAGTTGTTGCTCCCGTTTCCGGTGGTCTCGGACAGTCAGGCGGAGGCGCTGATCGCGGCGGTCGAGACTATCGCCCGCATCCTGGCGGAGAAGAATCCGGAACAGGCCGAACAGATCCGCCGAAACGGCCGTCATATCTGCGAACAATTCTGCGAGATCCTCCTTCGAGAACATCTGACCTTTTTGCGCAATGTGCAGAAGAACCCGGACAAGCACATTCCGGAATTGATCGCCCGCATCGGTCCGCTCAATCCCGATCTCGAATCCATCCCTCAATCGCGATTACTGAAACAGATCGCGATCTACCAATCCGTAAGGTCTTTTCTGCATCCGCCGGAACTGCACCTTTCCGCTGCCAAAGTGCAAAAACGTGCCGGTGCGAGGGCGCAACGCGGCAACCTCTGGAGCGTGGATCGAAAAGAAAAAACGCTGTTCCTGGAGCGTCTCGCCGATAGCGGAAAAATCGACCCTCCGTTCACAGAGGAGGACCTGGTTTTTCTCGTGTCGCAGTCCAGCATGGACATGCTGCGCAAAAAAGTACGCCTCCTGGAATCGGAAGGCGAAATCCTTTCTCCCAATCGTCTCAAATCGAACTTCGCTCGATTGACATCCCATATCGACCGGATGCGACGCCGGCGGCACGATTACGAAAAACGCAAGGAATTGCTCATCCAACTGGGCGCATCCCCCGAACAGATGGAATACATTTCCGCGCGCGCCAGTTTTCAGACCATGAAAAACCTCGTACGCCTTTCCGATGGCGATCTGGCCATTTCCGATCTGATGGGAGGGCGACGGGCAATCAGCAAGATCCTGCGCCGCCAGGGCAGAATCCCCAGTGAAGCGGAGGCGCTTCTTTCGCGCTACTTGATCGATGAAGAACAAATCGATCCCGATGTCGCCCGGATTTACGCGCGTTCGCGGAAAAATCACAGCCTGGAACATCTCAAGCAAACCATTGAGTTTCTCAAGGACCAATACCGGGAACATTACCGCGCCTACTGGGGATTCCAAATCGCGCCGAATGTCCTGCAGCGTGCGCTGGAGCTCGGCCTGTCTCGTCCCCGGCTCGGCAAACGGTCGCTGACAGCCCGCGATTATATCTATGATCTCCGCCAGGCGCTCAGCGAGGCAGAACATGCGGTCATTTCCCGCGCCGGTAATCTGACCGATCACCAACGTGTCATGGCATTGGCTCCGTTGCGGGAGGTAATCGACTACGAGGCCGATTCGGGAACCAAACAACAGCTGCTGTTCATCTACGAGCAATTCAAAAAACACGGATTGTGCATCCCCAGAGATCAGCTCAAAACTACCTGTCTGAAACAAAAGGACCTCTTCCCGTCTCCACGGCGGGTTCAGGATGCACTGGAGATTCTGAACGGTTCCTACGGCGCTATTGCCCAGCACGACAATAAAATCTGTGTCTCGCCGGAATATCTTGCGCTGAATGTGGAAGCGACCGGATGAGCAGACGCGGGGTTCATTGTCATTCCGAACGAATGTGAGAAATCTCAGGTACAGAACAGGAACGTCACGCATCCGCCCCGCTGCGGAAATAAAACCGATCCCCCAGGTAGGTGCGTCGAACCACCGGATTATTCACGAGCTCCGATGGCGGCCCCTGAACCAGGACATCGCCCTCGTGCAGAATGTACGATCGGTTGGTAACCTCCAGAGTCTCCCGCACACTGTGATCCGTGATCAAAATCCCGATTCCCTGGTCCCGCAATCCAAGAATAATGCTTTGGATATCCGCCACGGCAATCGGGTCCACACCGGAGAACGGCTCATCGAGCAGAATAAAATGCGGATTTGTCGCCAGGGCGCGGCAAATCTCCAGTCGCCGTTTCTCTCCGCCTGACAGCGAGCGGGCTTTCTGACGAGACAGTCGGTCGATCCCCGCGCTTTCCAGCAGCTGGCGACATCGGCTGACCCGCCGGTCGGGTTCATAGCCCATATTCTCCAGGATCAGCATCAGGTTCTCTTCCACCGTCAGGTTGCGGAAAATCGATGGTTCCTGCGAAAGGTAGCCGATCCCCGATAGGGCACGCTTCGACATGGGCCAATTCGTAATGACTTGGTCATCCAGTGAAATCTGGCCGCTTTCCGGCCGGACCAATCCCATAATCATGTAGAATGTCGTGGTTTTTCCTGCCCCATTCGGACCGAGCAATCCCACAATCTCCCCTTCCATGATCTCCAGCGAAACGCGGTTTACCACAACCCTGCCCCGATAAGACTTGCAGAGATTGTGTGTGCGGAGAACATGCAACGGCGTTGCAACCTGTTTTGTCATAATCAAAAATCATAGCCTGTTCAACCAATCTTCCAAACACTCCCATCGATCCCGTGAACGGATGCAAGAGGAGTTGACCGGAAAAGACAAGAG
>JAKQSI010000003.1 GCA_029570205.1 Candidatus Omnitrophota bacterium
TGCGATTTCGCCGGGTACATGCGGAACCGTTGCAGGTTCGCCAATGACAAAATGACCAGGACACAGTTTGCCCATGCGCTTTACAGCACGGGCCTGGAGCTGAAAGGGCTGGCGATGATATGAGAAACTTCATTCCCGGGATAGCATCCACCATCGCAGCCGAGGAAATGACCTATTTCTTCCTCCTGGAGCTCCAACTCGGCGGCGCTACGGTGAGGTACAACGATTCGGATATCCAGATCATCCACGAGGGCGAGACGTTTACGCCGATCGCGTTCAAGTTCGGCGATATTTCAGGCAGCGCGACCCTGGCCGTGGAATCCATAGATATCGAAATCGACGACACAGGCAAAACCCTGGCCGCAATCGTCCTGAATGAAGATATTCGGAACAAATGGGCAATACTGTCCGTGGGGGCCATAGATTCAGAGTATGTCGTGCATGTTCAGGAGTTCCTGCGCGGCATCATCGGCGGTTGGCAACTGTATGACGAGAATACCCTGAAGATCACCATTACGAATGAGCTTGTCCTCTGGAACAAAAAGCCGCTCCGGATTCAAATGTCTTCCTGTCCGTGGGTTTTTAAGGGGACCGAGTGCGCCTATTCCGGCGAAGAGTCAACCTGCGATCAGACATATGAGCGGTGCAGGTCGCTCAGCAACACTGACAATTTCGGCGGAGACAGGTTCATCAATTCCCTGATGCAGAAAGAAATATGGTGGGGAAGGACGCAGAAACTATGAAACAGCAAAGAGAAACCTTTGCCGACAGCATAAAGAAGTTCCTTGGGAAGCCGTTCTCCCCTTCCGGCTTCGGCCCGAAGGATTATGGCTGCCTCGGGTTCGTCTATGCGTTCCTCTGTGACCAGGGCAAGGAGAACAGGCTGACCCTGGAGATACCGGGCGGGATAGACATCTGGAACTATTCGCAGTGGTATCCGACCGCGACAAGGGAAGAGATTCTCGATGCGCTGAATGCGGCCTTTGATGTCAACGGGGTGGAGATACCCGCAGGGCGGCAGATCGCCGGGGATATGGTGATAGTGAGGACTCCGCAGGGAGATCATTATCCGGCCATATACGGCGGAAACGGTGTTGTGGTGGCGAGTTATTGGGATGCCGGAGTGAGAACCATGAAGGTCACCGGTGACATGAAAATCATAAGGGTGAGGCGGGTATAATGCCAGCAGCAGCAGCAGCGGTAGCGACATGGATAGCGGCACACGCGGGGGCGGTCTTTACAATGGCGGCCCTGGCAGCCGTGTCCCTTGTTTCCGCAGACCGGATGAAAATGTCCCCGCGCGAAGATCCTGGGAGGCCCGGGCAGTTGGTCAATACCTGTGACAACCGCATCCCTCTCCCGCTCGTCTACGGGCGCACGCGCCTCGGCATCAATCGGGTGTATGCCTGCGTTACCGGAGAGGATAATAAATACCTGCACCTCGTAGGGAATATTTGCGAAGGTCCGGTAAAGGGCATCTACGAGATTGACGGGGTTCCACAAATATTTCTTGGCGACAAGCTCTATACCGAGTACGGCGACAAATTTTATTATGAGTT
>JAKQSI010000129.1 GCA_029570205.1 Candidatus Omnitrophota bacterium
AAGAAGAAAACAATCGCGGAAATAAGAACGAATTTTCTCATTGTCGTTTGACTTCCGGACATACCTGCATTTTCGCCATTCATGAATGGCGTATTTCCGGCCTCAGTGCGTCAGTAGACAGACCTTTCGTATTCGGCTGGAAACAAATCTCCACCTTCAGCGGTAGACGAAAGCCGAATCCGGGCCGTGTCTACACGCACACCGACCGCGCAAGGTGAAATCCCTCGCGCACTCTGTCACGCTGCCTTTGTGTTGCCTTGTTGCAGGGGGAAATAGTTATCTGTGCGGCAACCCTCTGCATATTCTTCGCTCCTCCTTTCAAATCCCAAATTAAAAACCTTACCACCATTCCAAGAATATCTTTATCCATTGCATCCGTCAAGCAATTTTTCAGATTTTTTTCATGCGGTAGTGGAGGAATTTCAAAAGTCTCACCCCGAACCTTTCCCAGAGCGAGTGGGAGACGTTCCCGAATAGGGATGTTCAGGATAGGATCGAGTTGCCCGAAGGGTTTGCGATCAGTCGCTGGATTCCGGCTTTCACCGGAATGACGATTGGAGAGAATGCCTGATGTCTGTACGGTTTCATTCCGGCGAAAGCCGGAATCCAGGCCGCAACCAAGACCGGTCTTATCTTGACGCTCTACACTGTGCAATGCTTATCTAAGCAGTTCATCCTTCGATTCTTAGGACTTATATATGTCAAAACCGGATCTGGTGATAGTCGGCTCGGTCGCTTTGGATTCCATACGGACTCCGCATGGGGAACGTTCCCGTGTACTGGGTGGGGCAGCGACCTATTCCGCCGTGGCCGCGTCTCTGCTGTGCAAACCCGGCATTGTCGCCGTGATCGGAAAGGATTTCCCGGAGGAACACCGGATCTTTCTGGAGCAGCGCGGGATTGACCTGGAAGGCCTGGATCGCAAAGCGGGCGAGACATTTCACTGGAAAGGCCGCTATGAAGGCGACATGAACGCGGCGATTACCGAGGACACCCAACTCGGTGTGTTCGCGGAGTTCTCCCCCACCATCCCGGAGTCTTACCGGGAGGCGGATTACCTGTTTCTGGGAAACATCCACCCGCAGTTGCAGCTCGATGTGCTGGACCAGATGAAACCGGGAGTGTTCGCCGCAGCGGATACGATGAACCTGTGGATCAACACCACGCACGATCTCTTGCAGAAAGTGATTCGTCGTGTACACCTGATGCTGCTCAACGATGCGGAGGCACGCGCAGTCTCCGGCAGATATAACCTGCTGAATGCGGCGGAGGAGATCCGCCGGATGGGACCCTCCATTGTGGTCATCAAGAAAGGCGAACACGGGGCGATGGTGTTTTCGGAGCGCGGGATTTCACTGATCCCCGCTGTGCCGCTCTCCACGGCGAAAGATCCGACCGGGGCTGGAGATACCTTTGCGGGAGGTATGATAGGATACCTGGCGAGATTCGGAATCGGGAACCGCGCGCAATTGGCCGGTGCGGCCCTGATGGGTGCGATTCTTGCCTCGTTTACGGTTGAAAACTTCAGCGTGACCGGCCTGGCAACAGCAACACCGCAAAGCATCGCCGACCGAAAGGGCCTTCTTCAGGCGGCAACGCAAATCGAGATGCAATCCCTGGCCTGACTGTTCCAATTCAACGCGGATTCCTGGTATGAGGAGACTTCCATGGCAGACAAGACTTCATTACGGGTGGGTGTGATCGGGCTGGGAACAGTCGGATCGGGACTGGTGCGGACCCTGCAACGCAATCGGGACCAGATTGTGCGAAACGCCGGAATGCCCGTTGATATTGTGGTGGTCGCCGATATCAATCCCGATGCCTTCAGTCGGGTGAACCTGACCGGGATCGAAACCACAAACGATGCCGGGCGGATCATTCACAACGAGCGAATTGACTGTGTTGTCGAGCTGATCGGGGGAACCGGCATTGCTAGAGACATCGTGCTGGATGCATTCCGCGCCGGGAAAGATGTTGTGACCGCCAACAAGGCGTTGCTGGCAACCCATGCCCAGGAAATCTTTCGTGCAGCCGAACAGTATGGTCGAAAAATCCATTTCGAGGGCGCAGTCGGCGGCGGCATTCCGATCATCCAGAGCCTGTACGGCGGACTTGGCGCAGCAACGGTCACACAAATTCACGCGATTATTAACGGCACGTGCAATTACATCCTGACCGCCATGGAGAAACAGGGTCGAAGTTTTCGGGATGTTCTCAAAGAGGCGCAAAAGCTGGGGTATGCCGAGGCGGACCCGACATTCGATATCGAGGGGCACGACTCGGGACACAAAATCGCGATCCTCGCATCCATTGCCTGCAACACCGCCATCGATTTCAAGGATGTCCATCTGGAAGGCATTCGCGATATTACGGTGGACGATATCAAGTTCGGCAAGGAATTGGGCTATACCCTGAAACTCCTGGCCATCGCAAAAGATTACCGGGACAGCATTGATGTTCGTGTGCATCCGACATTCATTCCGAATGAGAACCTGCTGGCCTCGGTGCACGGAGTCCACAATGCGGTATACACATGCGCGCCCGGCCTGGGAGCGGTAATGCTGTACGGTCGGGGGGCGGGAGATTTGCCCACCGGCAATGCCGTCGCAAGCGATCTCATTCAGGCCGCGCGAGACAAGGCCGCCCGTCAGCCGATCTCCTATCGGAATTTCTATGAAAAACGGAAACCGGTTCGAGATATGGCGGATATCGAAGGCTCGTATTACCTGCGGTGCATTGTTTCGGATCAGGCTGGAGTTCTCGCCACGATTTCTCACATTCTCGGTGAACACAACATCAGTGTTTCCTCTATGATACAAACGGAGGCTGGAAAGGACGGCGTTTGTCCGATAGTGTTCATGACGCATGAAGCCCGCGAGGGAAATGTCAAGAAAGCGCTGGAGAAGATCGCGAAGCAGGATGTTGTAAAAGCCAAACCGAAATTGATTCGGCTGGAGAGAATTGAAGAGATAACGCAGTTTTAATGTCCTGTACATCCCAGATCCTTACGGGGATTCCACGGACCTGTTCGGGTCGCAGAGGCCGGGATTATGAAAAACGCACGCGCGATCGAAATCTGTCGCCGTCTGAAAAAAGAATACCCGGATATTCGCTGTCCTCTTAATTATTCGACTCCCCTGGAGTTGCTGATTGCTTCGATTCTCTCCGCTCAGTGTACGGATGAGCGGGTGAATAAAGTTACTCCCGCCATTTTCAAGAAATATCGGACTGCAAAAGATTGGGCCAACGCTGACCCCGCTGTTCTTGAAGAGGAGATTAAATCCACCGGCTTCTATCGAAACAAGGCCAAGGCCATTCGGAACTGCTGCGCGGAAATCGCCGAGCGATTCGGCGGGGAACTTCCACAATCCATGGAAGATCTCACCAGCCTTCCGGGTGTCGGACGAAAGACGGCGAATCTCCTGCGCGGGTATATTTTCGGTCAGCCTTCGATTGTAGTCGATACGCATTGCATCCGTGTCAGCGGAAGGCTGGGCCTGACCACCCACAAAGACCCGGAGAAGATCGAGCAGGATTTGATTTCTTTGATTCCCTCGAAAGAGCGGACCGGCTTTTCGCATCGGCTGATTCATCATGGCCGGGTGGTTTGCCAGGCAAGAAAGCCGCGCTGTACAGGCTGCTGTCTTTTCGATCTCTGTCCTTTCCCCGAAAAGTAATTTCCCCTATTGTCATTTTGCCTTCAGCGCGTTCGAAAACAGCCCGGTGTGTTCCTGTCGGGTCGATTCGTTCGGATGTTTCACCATGCTTCAATCCCGGTTGTATATTCCCACTCGCCGTGAGACGCCGCATGATACGGAGTCACGCGGACAATCGCTGTTGATTCGCGCGGGATTCATACGGCAGTTGCCGTCAGGAGTCAGGGCCTATCTTCCCATGGGGCAGATGGCACTTCGGAGACTTTGCGAACTGGCGAGGAAAGAACTTCAGGCAGTTGGGGCCATGGAAGTCCATGTTCCGCACGGCGAATTTGAGGAAATGCTGATCTCGCTGGTCGGCGGGGATTTGCGCTCCTATCGTGACCTTCCGAAGGTCTTTTTCGCGCGTCGCTCTTTGGAGGATGGGGAGTTTTTGGAAGTGTGTGGGTTTGAATGCAGGACGGAAAGCGCCCCCATCCCGACCTTTTCCGTAGAAGATTCCCCCACCCCGACCCTCCCCGTAAACGGGGAGGGAGAAGAAATCCCCCCGTTTACGGGGGGATATAGGGGGGTATTGCTCCCACCCTTCCGCCGGATATTCCACCGTCTCGGCTTGACCGTTATCGAGACAGGAGGACAGGGAACTGCATGGGGATTTGTTGTGTGTTCCGAGCAGGGCGATGTGTTCGGGACATGCGCCGAGTGCGGATTCTCCATGCCCCTGGCAATGTTTCCGTTGACTGATTCGGAAATGAACAACCGGGAATCGTCCACCCTGGAGAAAGTGCATACACCGGGGATGACCAGGGTGGAGCAGGTGACGCAGTTCCTGGGGTGTTCCGCCAACCAGTTGATTAAGACGATGATTTTCCAGGCGGGAGAGGAATGCGTTGCGGTGTTGTTGAGAGGCGATCACACCGTATCCGAAGAGAAACTGAGCGCGTACCTGGGATACTCCGTGCAGCTGGCGACACCGGAGATGATCGAGCGTGTGACCGCCGCGCCGGTGGGATTTGCGGGGCCGGTGGGACTGGAAGGCATCCTGAAAATCGGCGACCGGTCGCTGAGAAACGCCGGGCCGTGCGTGACCGGCGCAAACGAAAGCGATTATCATTATCGCGGCGTGACCCTGGGGCGCGATTATGAGGTGGATCGCTGGGCAGACCTGCGTGTCGCTCAAGTGGGGGATGTATGCGGGCGGTGCGGCATTGGGCGAGTCCAGGGCTGGAATGGGATCGAGATCGCAAGAGGTGGGGCTGTTCCCCCAGAAGTGATTGAGCGATTGGAGGCCTGGTACATGGATGAGAATAGCCTGCGTCATCCGCTGAGGGTTGAACGGTTCAACGTGAATCTGAGCCGCCTGTTTCTTGCCCTTGCAGACCTCCATGCCGATGATCGCGGTGTGGTGTGGCCGATTGCAATTGCGCCCTTCGAAGTGCATGTTGTGGACCTGACACCATCGGATGAGGAGGTTCATCGGATTGCGTGTGAGTTGAGCGCGTGTCTGGAACAGCAGGGCTGGAGGGTGTTGCATGATGACCGCCCAAGCCGTCCGGGTGTGAAGTTCAAGGACGCCGACCTCTTGGGATTGCCCTACGCGGTTATTGTCGGCTCACGCTCTGTGCAAGAGGGGCTTGTGGAGGTAGAGCGCCGCACGGCACAGAAGAGGGAAAAGCTCCCTGTGAATGATGTTGCCGCGTTAATTCTCTCCTGGAGAAAAGAGGATCTCACTGAATAACAGAGTCGTTTCTTGGAGTGCGGGAGCGCAGCTCCCGCCTTTACTATCGTTTTTTTAATTTGCACAAATGTTCATCTTGGCACATTCCTTGCCTCTTGAACAGTTCAACCGACATTTCAGGAGGAAATGAAGATGAACGAACGTCATGAACAAGAGGAAGATCGGTCCGAATGCCGACAGCCTGAGGAATGGGAGGCGATATTGAAAGATGTTACTGTCCCGCGCGATTACAGGGAAATCCCATTTGATCCCCAGATGCTGCCTTTCATCCAGGAACGCTATCAAATGCCGGAGCTGGTCAATATCGCCGACCGGGAGGAGGCGAACCTTGTGCTGGATCGAGATGTCGAGCGGCTTCGTCGCGCCATCGACCGGAAGTTGCATGGCCGAATGAAAATCTGCATGTTGCTGTCGGCGCTGACCGGTTGGTCGAACCGTCGGATTGCGGCGGTTCTGGGGTATTCCAAAGACACCGTGCGTCGGGATTTGGATGAGGGGGTAAAGATTCTCAAGACCTATTTTCGCGAATCGGAGGAACGGACGTTCCCCCGGTTCCATCGGTCTCGAAAGGTACTGCGTGCGGGGATTTTTCCGCTTGATACGGACCGGGAGCGCAGCGTGTTTCAGCAATTCGTCAATGACAATGTCATCCTGCACCTGGCGTACAGCGGCGGGGACGATTTCCGCGAGGCCATGGTGATTTATCTGCCGTCCGCTCCGGCAGAAAAATCAGGGGTCCAGCAATAGAAACACAGTATGCGAGGCGATCCGGCAGTGTTTTTCTTCCGATGGTGGGGGGATGGAGCGGACATGTCCGGGCCGCTACAGTCCGGCAGCGGTTTGTGCGGCTGGGAGGATGACCTCGTTCCACACGGGGTCATCCTCCGAGACACACCATGCGGAATCCTCTTTGAGATGGCCTAGGTTCCAAAACATCCAGGGGACTCGCGAGCGGTTGCAGATCTCGGTGACATACCGGTATGTCTTGATTTGTCCGTTGAAACGGGCCTTACGCTGAATGCCGAATTCCTCGACAACAAGTTGCTTGTGGAACGGCACGGTTACGGTTTTGGCATCTCGAATCCACTGCCTGAGATTGCCGCCGTAAAAGTGCAGTGTATAGACATCCGTATGCGGAATGTTTCCCAGATCGCGGAGATCGTCTCCCGTATTCACTCCGTAATATCGGCTGTGGCCGGCCGTCCCGATGGAAATCCGGGTATCGGGGTCCAGCGCAGCGATGGTGGCTGCGCACATTGTCAGCCAGGAGCGGACGGTTGCGACAGTCTCTTCCGGGCTGTGAGAATTATTGTTCTTGAGATTGATACCCGGTTCGTTCGCGATCTCCCATGCCCAGATCACATCATCCAGGTCTTTCCACATTACGCCGGAAGGCTGATGAACATGCAGAAGACACTGGCGGATTCGGTTCAGGTAAGCCCGCTTTGCCGCCGTGGATGTATAACATTCCCAGTCTCCGAACTCCAGGAAGTAATTCGTGGGGATTCCGAATGTCACAATCAGACGGATTCCGGCATGTCGGCATTCGGTAATGAGGCGATCAACCTTGTTGAATGCGTCTTGGTGAAAGAATCCAATGGGAGCCTCGAACGTGTACGGATCGGGGGGATCCTCCCACCAGACAAATTCCTCACGATGCCCAAGAATGATCCGAAGCACACGCAGCCCGGCATTCTGCATGGCCAGCAGTTGTTTTTGCCGTCGATGATCAGGCTGAAACCACAGCTGCGCCTGATTTGCGCCTCCCCAGACCCTCGGGAGCGGCTCAAATGGAACCGGCTTGAATGATAGGCGGTTCGGCAGTTCAAATGTACCTGCGGGGGGAACCTGCGCGATCTCCGTTGATTCGGTCACTCGATCCGATGGCGAGCGACAAGAAATCACCAGCAATGGAATGAAGACCATCCAGAGAGGGAAATATCTTTTCGTATCCATGCCGTTCCGCGGACGAGCGATTCATCCGGTCTGTCTGCGATTCGCGAGAGCGATGCGAGGTATGATAAGCAATTCCGCATGGGATTCCAAGCGGGAAGCGGAATAGGCAGGCACGATTCCTCCCCTGAAGATCGGGGGAGGTCAGATGGGGGTTGACTGCTCAGAAAGGCCGGATGGCAATTAACACGAAAAACAGCTCCTGTACCTCTGGAATCTCTACTATCCTGAACACAACCCCCCTTGTATTCCCCCCGATTTTCGGGGGGAAGCCTGGGCAGGCACGGAGGCCTGCCCCACCAGGTATTACAGGTATTACAGGTATTACAGGTATTGCGGGCATTAGGTGCATAAGGGCAATCCCCCGTGACTGCCCCAAGAGTTTATTTACTCCTCTGCTGTGCCTCGCCGGTCATCGGAACAAATCGAACGGGAAGGACACTCTCGATAGTTGTTCCGTCTTTTGTCTTTCGAATTTGAACCAATTCCTGCCGCATTACGCCTACGGGAATGACCAATACGCCCCCGACTTTCAATTGATCGATGAGAGGCTGCGGGATATGGTCCGGCGCGGCAGTTACCATGATTGCATCGAACGGAGCCGCCTCCGGCCATCCGCGATACCCATCCCCGCAGCGAACGTGAACGTTGGTGTATTTCATTTCTTTGAGCGTTTTTTCGGCGCGTTCGGCGAGAGACTCGACGATCTCGATCGTGTAAACCTCTTTGGCGAGTTCGGCCAGAATGGCGGCCTGGTACCCGGATCCGGTCCCGACTTCAAGCGCCCGTTCGGAACCGTCCAGCTCCATGAGATCGGTCATCAGGGCAACGATATATGGTTGGGAAATGGTCTGGCCTTCGCCGATAGGGAGCGGGTAATCCTCATACGCGAAAAGGCGTTCCTTTTCCGGCACGAATTCGTGTCGGGGCACGGTTCGCATCACATTCAGCAGTGTCGCATTACGAATGCCCCGTGCCGCGATCTGGTTTGTGACCATCTGCTCCCGCAGTTTTTTGAAATCGGGCGGCCCGGCATGGGAACGCTGACAGGCCATCACAAAGCCGATCAGCCCAACAAGCGCCACACCCCAGAAAATCAGCATCAATCGATCGTCGAATGAGTTATCGGAAGCCGTTGTCTGAAACATGATGGACCCCATTGAAACATTGATTCTGTCCCCATTTCAGTGTATCACATTTTGATCCAAAAGAATCCTTTGTTGTTTTAAGAAAGGCGAGACAGGGTCTCCATGAACAGTCGTGAACGAGTTTGGGCCGCGCTTTCCCATGAAGAAGGGGATCGCGTTCCGGTCGATTTCGGAGCCATGCCGTCGACCGGCATTATGGCGATGGCCTATGGTGAATTGCGCCGGTATTTAGGATACGGCAAGGGACGGGTTCGAGTTTACGATTTCAGCCAGCAGCTTGCCGAACCGGAACCGGAGATTCTGGAACGGTTCGGTGTCGATGTGGTCGATTTGCGCAACACCTCGATTCTCCCGGACAATCGGAAATGGATTCCATGGACTTTGCCGGACGGGCAGGAAGCGGAACGTCCAGCCGATGTGCTTGCTGAATCGGATGGGTGCGGAGGACACATTATCAAGGATTCCTTGGGGCAGGTCATCGCGCGAATGCCGAAAGGGTCGTTTTATTTTACCGGGCTTCAACCTGCACTGGGCGAGCCGCCGAAGCCGCTGGAAGAATACACTTTCTCGATTCTGGAAGATGACTACCTGGAGATGCTTCAGACCCGTGCCCAGTGGTTTCGCAAGAACACCGAGTACGCTGTGATGGCAGGATTCGGCGGAAGCATCCTGGAACTCTGTCAGGGACACCGGGGATGGGGCAATTTCATGATGGACTTGGCCGCCGATCCGGAATTTGCCGAGGCTTTGATGGACAAGGCGCTGGAGTCGCACCTTCGCAATCTGGAACGTTTTCTGGAGGCGGTGGGAGACACCATAGATGTGATCCAGATGGGCGATGATTTAGGTACTCAGCAGGGGCCACAGCTTTCCCCTGAGATGTATCATGAGATGATTTACCCCCGGCACAAACAGGTCTACCAATATGTCCATGCGCGCTCGAAAGCGGCGGTGTTTCTCCATTCCTGCGGCGGCATTCGCCCGCTGCTGCCGGACCTGATTGACGCGGGAGTTCAGGCATTGAACCCCGTACAGACCTCCGCCGCCGGGATGGACCCGGCGGAATTGAAAGCGCAGTATGGAAATCGGTTGACATTCTGGGGAGGCGGATGCGATACCCAGGCGATCCTGCCCCTTGGAACCCCGGAACAGATCGACGCGCATGTTCGGGAGCGAATTTCCATTTTTGCACCCGGGGGCGGATTTGTGTTCTGCCAGGTTCATAATGTCCAGGCGAAAACACCGCCACGGAATGTCGTAGCGATGTTTGAGGCAGTGGCCAAGTATCGGGACTATCCTGACGGATGGAAGCGAGAGGATTTGCGTGTTGCTCAGTAGGAGTGTCATCATTTCAGACCGGAGTAGTTCGTGGGGCTTTTCAATGAGATTTCCCCTTCGGTCGAAATGACAACGGAATCGTCATTCCGAGCATGACTCCGGTAGGGCCGGTGCTTGGGTGACGAAAGCCTTTCTTTGTCAGGCAGAGACGCCTGACCTACTGGTGGGACAGGCGTCTCTGCCTGTCGAAGGGGGAGCTTTCTCAGGAGGAGCAGCCCGGAGTCTGCGACGGGCTGCGACGTGGTGATCTCAGTACATGCGACCCCGGTTATGAATAAGTCATATTTCGGTGAACACGAATGGAAGTACATGTAAATCTGCGCATCAACGAACTTCGGGAAGCGGGGGACTGGCCTGGAGTGGAACAACTTTCACGAGACATCTTGAATCGGACGCCGGAGGATGTGTTCGCCTTGCGTGCATTCTCCCAGGCGCTGGAGCAGCAATCCAAAACCGATGAATTGCCGAAAATCTGGCGGAAGCTGGCCGACCTGGAGGATCGCCCCGGTCCCGTGGAGAAGGCGCTTGCCGCCCATTACCTCCAACAGGACAAGAAAGAATCGGCGGTGCAATGGTATCGGCGCGCATTGGAGTCGTTTGTGCGGGCGCGGGATGACTCGCAGATCGAAGAGATCTGGCTGGAACTCTGCGAGCTGGACCCCTCGGACCTGGAGTGGTTTTTGTCGATTTCAGACCGTGTTGCCGGGTCGCGACGGAAGGAGCAGGCCTCGATTCTCTTGCAGATGCTGGTTCCTTATTATGAGAAAAATGAGCAGTGGGAGGATGTGCTGACGATTCTTCGTCGCGCGGCGACGTTGACCCCGCAGGATATCGGTATCCGTGATAGCGTTATCAAGGCGCTGCGGGCACGTTACGCCGGCGCGGTTGCCCTTGAACATGTTCTCGACCACTGCGGAATGCGTCAGACCGGCTCCATTCTGGAATCCCTCCAGCAGGCCGAACGCCTCATCCCATATTCCGATGGAGAAGCCTGTTATCACCCCGATTGGGGTGTGGGATTGGTGAAGAAACTGGACCTGTTTTCGGAACGGGTCACCATCGACTTTGAGCGGAAAAAGAATCACGAAATCACGGTGGACCTGGCGCAGGAAATTCTGGAACCGCTGCATCACCGGGATATTCGAGCCGCCTGGGTACGCGAACCGGAGCGTGTGAGTCGGCTGGTTGAGGAAGACCCGGCGGAGATTGTCAGAATGGCGCTCATCCGCTGCGGGCGGAAAGCGACTGCCGGTGAGTTGAAACAACGCCTGTGCGGTTCGGTCATCCCCGAAAAAAAGTGGTCGCGATGGTGGGCAAGCGCAACCGCCGCAGTCAAGAAAGATCCGTTTATCAGCCTTTCGGGAAGTACCTCCAAAGCGTATATCCTTCGCAAAGAACCACGCAGCGCCGAAGAAGAATGGATGGAGAGTTTCGAGAAGAAACGGAATCCCATCGAGAAGATCGACCTGGTTCTGTCTTATCTTCGGAATACGAAGCCATCCAACTATTCCGTCGAGTTGCTGCGCCGTTTCTCTCTCATGCTTTTTGCGCTGGCAAAAGAACGTCGGAATCCCGCCGTTCGCCTGGAAATCTACCTGACCCTGGAAGACCTGAACCGATGCGAGCCTTCTATCGGCGGGCCGGCAGAGTCGACGTGGGATGAGATTCTGGCCGGTCCTTCCGAATCGGTGGACCTCCTGCTGCAACTGGCGTACCCGGATCACCAGTGGCGGATGTGGGAACGGCTGCGCGAGAGATATCCCGATGCGTGGAGGGAGATTTGCGGAACGCTGATACTTTCCCATCAATCCCTGATCCGTGATCGCCTGGCGGAATGGCTTCGGGCCGAACGCCATGAGGCTATTCTCTCCGACCTTGCGAAGAAAGTGGCTCTCGAACCACGGGAATACCCCGAAGCGTTTGCATGGTTCTCCGACCAGGTTTTATTGGGCAACCGGCAGGATGTTTCGATGGGGATTGATGCTCCTGTGCTGTTTGAACGATTGCTGATGCTGGTCGATTTCCTTAATGATCGCGCCAAGCGGGTAGAGAAAACCGAGGCGGCGATATTGCGGGCGTCCGCCGCACAGGTTCGCAGTGTGCTCAAGAAAGATGATTTCGCGATTCTCGACAAAATCCTTCCGAATATCGATCGTTCTGTGGCGTTGTCACTGTACAAGCGGGCCAACCTGAACAGCGGCCTGGATGTTGGAGCGCGCGAGAAAATCACCCGCCGGATTCTGGCGCGGTTTCCGGGATTGCTCGGCTCTCTGGAGACCGGGTCCGATGCGGCGGAGTTCCTCTGTACTTATCCGGCTTACGAAGCGCGCCGGAAGCGGTTGCAGCAGATCATCGAGCAGGAACTCCCGCGCGTGACCGATCAGATTGAGGAGGCCCGCAAACACGGCGACCTGAGCGAGAACGCCGAATATCACGCCGCGAAAGACAAGCAGAAAACCCTGTACGGAGAGGCAGCGGACCTGCGGGATCAACTCCAACTTGCGCGTCCCACAGACCTTTCCAGGATTGTGCCCGATGAAGTGAAATTCGGCGTGAAAGTGCGCATAACCAATTCCGAGGGTGAAGGGAAAGTGTACACCGTGCTGGGGCCGTGGGAGTCGATTCCCGAACAGGATATTTTATCTTATCAGGCCCCGTTTATGCGAGCATTCCTGGGCAAGAAAACAGGAGATATTGTAGAGATTGACCTGCCCAGTCGGAAAGGAATCTTTACCGTCCAGGAAATCGAACCCATTCCCGCCGAACTCTACTCGCTTCCGAATTGAGGCAAGGACATTTTCTCAGGAGCAATGCCCGTTCCGTCATCGCGAGGAGCAGCCCGGAGTCTGCGAAGGGCGGCGACGTGGCGATCTCACGTTTGTGCGCCCCAGCGACGACATTGCTACGCTTCGCTCCTGAGAAAGCTCGCCCATCGACAGGCAGGGACGCCTGTCCCACCAGTAGGCCAGGCGTCTCTGCCCGGCAAAGAAAGGTGGAAAGCACGCTTTCTTCACCCAATCACCGGCCCTGCCGGAGTCGCGCTCGCAATGACGGTATAGGTCAAGATACACCACGCTACAGGTTTGTATCTAACGGAGCCGCGCTGTCCAAACCGGAGCGGTCCAGCTGGAACGGCCCCACAGGAGGGGTGCTTTCCTCCGCAACGGCTAACTGCATGGCCGCCTGCTTGAACAGCGGCAGGCGCGCGCCCGCCTGGAAATGCAGACGAGTTATCACTCGCCCGTGCCGATAATCATATTCCACCATTTCGACTACCTGCCGACATAATGAATCGACTACCGGAAAGGGCGGATGATCGAACCGGACAGCATCCCCCGCTCTCGCATAAAAGAAACCGGCCATATCGAGAGCGCGTTGCGTTGCCGGTTGGGTAACCAGAGGCAGAATCGCGTTCTTGAGCAGTTCGGCATCGGCCTCCGAGGTGATCGCGCGGATATAGAGGTGTTTCGTCCGAAGCCCGAACGTGCGAATCGAATCCGGAGAAGTAAATGTTGTACGAAACTCCGCGCCGGAGGGTGGCGTTACGCCGCCATGGAGGACAAAGGCGTTTTTGATGTCGTCATCGGTTCGCCACAGGTTCAAGGTCATCAGGTCGGGATCGAATCGAACGCGATGATTCGGCGCGACTGTGCGCGAGCGATAGCGCAGAACCGAATCCCACGAAATATCCCACAGCGCATTGTGATCCAGGATCGCAAGCAGGCTTATGACATCGAACAGACCCGTGTTGACAAAACCGAGGCGGTCGATGATCCGAGGCGACTCTGTTTCCACGGAGTAACCCAGGTGGGGTACAGGTGTACGACTCAGGATATCTATCAGAATATCGGTGATCGACTGATTCTCATAAACAGCGGTGACGGAATGCGGAAAGAGACGCGGCGGCTCCCGTTTGGCGAGGATGGTCAGCGGCGCTTCTACAGAATCCAACCGGATATGGCTAACCTGTCCGCGAAACACAAGAATCCGATTGATGAACACCTCGATTTGTCTACCGAAGTCCAGCGGAACATCCAGGTCCTCGCGATGCAGTTCAATCCACGCCTTTGCGGTCATCTGGCGGAAAGGGGATCTCACCAGGACACTTCGGGGATTGAATACCCGTGCGGCGAGTGTGCCGGAATCGCCGTAGATTCGCACTTCAATGTCGCAGGATGGTGCGGGAATGGGGTTGCGATCCGAATTTGCCATGGTTCCGGTCCGGTGTAAGAGGGTTCTAATTTTAATGGAAGTGGATCAGAATCGGCGAATTTTGGCGTGCGTTGCGAAGAGATTTCCCCCTTCGGGCTAACCCGCATTTCTCACAAGCCTCTCGGGAGAGGGGTGAGGCCGGTTGGATATCGCGAGAATAATCGCGGCGAGTGGTTTCTTGAAGAGATGAGACCATGCGAGTCAGGATAAACAGAGAAACGTGCAGCCGAAATGGGCCGGA
>JAKQSI010000024.1 GCA_029570205.1 Candidatus Omnitrophota bacterium
GACAGGCACAGAAGCCTGTCCTACCATTCGCCCGGGACCTGACAGGCACAGAAGCCTGTCCTACCATTCGCCCGGGACCTGACAGGCACAGAAGCCTGTCCTACCATTCGCCCGGGACCTGACAGGCACAGAGGCCTGTCCTACCATTCGCCCGGGATCCGACAGGCACGGAGGCCTGTCCTACCAGTAGGCCGGGACCTGACAGGCACAGAGGCCTGTCCTACCAGTAGGCCGGGACCTGACAGGCACAGAGGCCTGTCCTACCAGTAGGCCGGGACCTGACAGGCACAGAGGCCTGTCCTACCATTCGCCCGGGATCCGACAGGCACAGAGGCCTGTCCTACCATTCGCCCGGGATCCGACAGGCACGGAGGCCTGTCCTACCAGTAGGCCGGGACCTGACAGGCACAGAGGCCTGTCCTACCAGTAGGCCAGGCGTCTCTGCCTGGCAAAGAAGTGCGGGAAGCACGCTTTCTTCACCCAATCACCGGCCCCAGCGGAGCGCCGCTCGGAAGATTGCAATGAATATACCATCGGTTCGGATGTCGGGCAAAAGCGCTGTTCCATTTACAGCAGGAAATAGGGATGTCTATGATGGCGGTGTTGTTCAGCAGGGGCGAGAATCTCAAGAGGTCGAGGCCACGTATTTTCTGTCGTCTCCGTGACTTGAACGTAATCCGAGAAAACCATCATGTCAGATGTCGCACTGGTCATCAGCGATCTGGGAAGAGGAGGGACACAGAGGGTCTTGACCAACCTGGCGAATTATTGGTCACAATCGGGGATTGAGGTTACGGTCATCACATTGCAGAAACGGGATCGGGATTTCTTTCAACTCAGTCCATCCGTTCGGCGAATTGAGATTGGGGGAGTATCCGAGTCGAAGAGTATCTTTTCAGCGGTTCAGTCGAACCTCAATCAAATCCGCGCGATTCGAGAGGCAATCCGGTCCACCGGTGCACCCGTTGTGGTGGGATTTATCGGGGCAACGAATATTCTGGTTATCGCGGCGTGCATAGGTCTGAGGATTCGGGTCGTGATTTCCGAGAGAAACGATCCGAAAGTGCAATCCATCGGGAGGATCTGGGATTTCCTTCGATGGGCATTCTATCGGTTTGCAGACGTGGTCACCGCCAACAGCCACGGGGCTGTAAACTCATTGGCACGCTATGTTCCGAAACGGAAACTGGCATACATTCCCAACATACTTGTTATTCCGCCGGAGTCCGAACCGTTTACATTCGCACGTCCGACCATTCTGGCGGTCGGGTGCCTTCATCGACAGAAAGCGTTCGATATTCTGCTGGAATCGTTTGCTATGATTTGCGCACAGATAACAGACTGGCAGCTGGCATTTGTGGGAGATGGGCCGGAAAATGAAGCGCTGCATAAGCAGGCCCGCAGCCTTGGAATCGGCGAACAAGTGCAATGGCTTGGAGCGAAGGAAGATCCCTTCCCTTACTATCGGGCCGCAGAGATTTTTGCGCTTCCCTCACGTTACGAGGGGACACCGAATGCGTTGCTGGAAGCGATGGCCTGCGGACTTCCAGCGGTGGTCAGCGATGGGTCGCCCGGGCTGCTGGAATGGGTAGAAGACGGCATTTCCGGCAAAGTAGTGCCGGTGGAAAATGCGCAGGGGCTTGCGAATGCATTATTGGATCTCATCCGTGATCCGGCGCTTCGCAAACAACTGGGACAGGCGGCGAAATTACGTGTGGCAGAATGCACCCCGGAGAATGCGGTGCGGGTGTGGGAGGATGTTGTTGGTCTGAGGGGATGAAATGAATAGGACACATAAGACCTTTGGGAAATACCCGTGTTGGAGAATCAGCTAAGGAGCAATGATGTTTATGTGTGGCATTTTGGCCTGTTTCAGCCCGCAGGGCAAACCTGTCAATGAGGAAACGTTTCATTGCCTGCTGGACAATCTTCAACATCGCGGTCCCAATGACAGCGGGGTCTGGTCTTCACCCGAAGCCGGCGTGGTGATGGGGCATCGACGACTGTCCATTCTCGATCTGTCACCCCTGGGGCATCAACCGATGGATTCGCGCAACCAGCGCTGGACGCTCATCTATAACGGGGAAATCTATAATTGGAAGGACATGCGCGATCGGTTGGTGAGCATGGGAGTCTCTTTCCGAAGCGCCGGCGATACGGAGGTTCTTCTGGAGGGTATATCGAACTGGGGGCTGGAAGCCACGCTTCGGCAATGTGTCGGGGTGTTTGCGATTGCGGTCTGGGACCGGGAAGAGCGGAAAATGTATATCGCCCGGGACCGGATGGGCGAAAAACCCCTTTATTACGGGTGGAAAAATGGGACCTGGTGGATCGCCAGCGAATTGAAAGCCATCGCGGCAGCGCCATCCGGCGGGTGGGAACTCGACCCGGAGGCGATTGGCTTATACATGCGATACAAGTATGTCCCGGAGCCATACTCGATTTACCGGGAGATTCGGAAGCTGCCGCCCGGTTCACTGGCCGAATTGCGATCCGATGGAACGGCGGACAAGAGACCCTATTGGAACTTTTCCGAGGTGGTCGAACGGGGACAGGCGGAACCGTTCCAAGGCTCTATCATGGAGGCCGCGGACGAGCTGGAGTCGCTGCTGAGAGAGTCGATCCGGTTGCAGCGTGTGGCAGATGTGCCGGTGGGGGCATTCCTGTCGGGGGGAATCGACTCTTCGACGGTCGTGGCGCTGATGCAGGCACAGGGAGGAGATCCGGTTCGCACCTTCTGCATCGGTTTTGACGAAGCGGATTATGATGAATCCGGATATGCCAGAGCGGTTGCAAAACATCTCGGCACGGTTCACACGGAACTCAAAGTTACTCCTGACGAGGCCATGGCGGTGATACCGCAACTGGCTTCGATTTATGACGAACCGTTCGCCGATTCCAGCGCCATCCCAACCATTCTGGTCTGTCGCCTTGCACGCAAACAGGTGACCGTGGCACTTTCCGGGGACGCGGGGGATGAGTTGTTCGGCGGCTATAACCGCTACCCGCAACTCTCGGATCTGTGGGGCCGGATGCAGGCGCGACCTGCATGGCTCTCGAACGGATTGTCTGCGTTGTACGGAGCGGGACGGCGAGTCTGTTCGCTGGTCGGATGCGAGAATCTCGCGCAGAAATTCCTGTGGCATGAGAACTATGCGAAGATCCAGACCATGCCGGAACTGTATGCGAATCTGTTGACGCATTGCAACAGCCTGGACTTCGCCCTGTCCGAGCCGCCAAACCGTCCGTTGAAGCCGAAGACGTTTCCGGTCAACACCCCCTATCATTACGGAATGGCGTGCGATGCGACGGAATACCTTCCAGGGGATGGTCTGGTGAAAGTAGACCGCGCGGCGATGTCGTGCGCCCTGGAGACCCGCATTCCACTCCTGGACCATCGCATTGTGGAGTGGGCCTGGAGCCTACCGGAATCCCATAAAGCAGATCGTCAGAAATCCAAGAAGGTTTTGAGGACCGTGCTGCACCGTTATGTGCCGGAAAGCATGATGGACCGGCCCAAGAAGGGATTTGGCATACCGGTGGGCGAATGGATTCGCGGGCCACTCCTGGACTGGGCGGAATCGCTGATTTCGGAGACCGCAATCCGGAAAGCGGGGATCCTTCATCCGCGACGGGCGCGGGCAATTTGGACAGCACACCGGGATCGAAAGGTGGATGATCCCTATCGGGTGTGGGCGCTTTTGATGCTTCAAGCATGGCTATTGAAATAGCGACGGGGTACAAGAAATGCGCGTGACCTGCTTCATCGGTTCTCTCTCCTGCGGCGGGGCACAGCGAAGTCTCCTGATTCTGGCGGAGCATCTATCTCGAAGAGGGCATGAGGTCACCCTGATGACCCATGCGAGTTCCGGGCAACCGGATTTCTTCCTGATCCCGGCAGGTGTA
Organism: Candidatus Omnitrophota bacterium; assembly: GCA_029570205.1. Lineage (GTDB taxonomy): Bacteria > Hinthialibacterota > Hinthialibacteria > Hinthialibacterales > JAKPRU01 > JAKPRU01. The sequence continues at coordinate 3,907 of JAKQSI010000024.1, forward strand.
TCGAGGGCATACACCGATCCGGCTGCCTCAGTGGATTGCCGGTGGTTCGACCTTCCCGCGCAGCAGAAACGTCGGCAGGCACTTCGCGACTCCCTGCTGCAAACAAATCCGAATGTAGTTCTGGGGTTCATTACGATCAACAACATTCGGATTTTGCAGGCGCTGGAGGATTCCGGTATCCCGGTGGTTGCCTGTGAGCGATCCGATCCGCGTATCTGCCCGATCAACTGGCGCTGGCGGTTTCTTCAAAGGAAGATGTACCCGAAAGCTGATGCGGTCGTGGTTCAGTCCAGGGAACTTTTGAACTGGGCAAGAACCGAGTATCCCGACTGGAAAACCGTCGCAATTTACAATCCGGTCCTGCCGCCACCCGAAAACAAGCCTCCGCGCCCGCCGTTCTTTCGCAGGGAATTCAACCTTGTCACCCTGGGGCGGCTGGCCGAGGAAAAACGATACGATCATCTGCTGAGAGCCTTTTCCAGCCTTGCTCCCGATTTTCCCGATTGGCAGCTGACTATCGGGGGTGAAGGCCCTACCCGGAATGAACTCGAGAGCCTGATTCGGGAATTGCATTTGACGGAGCGGGTGGAGCTGCCGGGCGAGATCCAGGAACCTTATTCCTTGCTGGGCCATGCGAACCTGTTTGCGATGACCTCCCGTTTTGAAGGATTTCCGAATACGCTCGCAGAGGCGATGGCCTGCGGTGTGCCTGCAGTGAGCTACGATTGCCCGTCCGGTCCCCGGCAGATTATTCGCCACGGAATCGACGGTATCCTCGTGAAAGATGGGGATATCGAGGAGTTTGGCGAGGCTCTGGCAGCCCTGATGGGTGATACGCGCCGCCGGGAATTGTATGGCGCAAAAGCGCGGGAGGTGGTAGAACGTTTTCGAGTGGACGATGTAATTGACCGGTGGGAGCGGGTTTTGCGGGAAGCCAAGGGATAAGGCGGAGGAGAAAAAAGGCGGTAGCTGCGCTACCGCACTCCAAGGGCGTGGCCATACGGCGATCAAAGGAAATGTTTGAAAGCCAAGGTAATCAGAAAGGTCAGGGCGGCGCAGATCGGGAAGGTAATCACCCACGCCAGGACGATATTCCCAACAATGTTCCAGCGAACGCCGTTGATATTTTTGGCGGCGGCAACGCCCATGATGGATGTGGTGATGGTATGCGTTGTGCTGAGAGGAACGCCGCTCAGGGATGCTCCCATAATTACGACGGAAGCAGATGTTTCTGCGGCAAATCCCTGCCAGGGACGAATATTCACCATGCGCATCCCGACATTCTTGATGATCTTCCATCCGCCGATCGTTGTGCCGATTCCCATGGTTACCGCACACAGCAATACCACCCAGACCGGCACATAAAACTCCGGCAGGACACCGCCTACCACCAGGGTCAGGGAGAAAATGCCTATAAACTTCTGCCCATCGTTCATCCCGTGATTGAAAGCCATGAGCAAAGAGGACACGATTTGGAGTCTGCAGAATGCAAATTGGGCGGTTTTCGGGGTTATGTGGCGGCAGAGAGAGATGATGATTCGAGCCACAACATAGCTGACTATAAAACCCAGGAAACTCGAGAGCAGCAGTCCGAGCAGGACTTTTTTCCACCCGGCGGCGATCAACGCCGATGGCCCAACCGTGGCGAGAGCCGCGCCGGACAGACCGGCCACCAGTTCATGGGACTTGCTTGTGGGAATGCCGAAATGAACGGTGACGAAGCTCCAGAGAATGATGCAGGTCATGGTGGCGATGATTGCGCTCGGCTGAATGGCGGCAACATCCACGATACCGGTCCCGATGGTATGCGCCACCTCCGTTCCGCATAGTGTGCCGAATACATTAAAAGTCGATGCCAGAAACACCGCCGCCCGGGGAGTCATCACCCGTGTGGAAACAACCGTGGCAATGGCGTTCGGCGCATCGGTCCAGCCGTTGACGAATTCCGCCCCCAGCACGAGAAGCAGGACAAGGAACAGTTCCCAACCCATCGCACATATCCCTTCTTATTTGGAGGCCCGTGCGATGGACATCATCGTATCGGCAACATCGCGCTCGTGATCGGTGATCCGTTCAAGTCCCTGGAAGATTCGCTCCCATTTCATCACAGTGAGAGGATCGGTTCCATTTCCCTGCCATAAATCGCTGACTGCCGCTGTCCGCAAATCGTCCGCTTCCGTTTCGAGATTGCTGAATGCCGGATAACGGGAAGCGATGTCATCATAACGGGCGTGTCTCAAATCCTCCACCATCGTCGGAATCTCCTCCGCCATTTTGACGATGTAAGCCGAGAATGACCGAACCTGCGGGCGAATGCAACCGACATTGTAGATCTGGATATGTTTTACCACCCGCCGCATGGATCGAAGACAGCTGTCGAGCTGGTTGGCCATAAGGGCGGCATCGGATTTGTCGATCCAGCTGATGATGAAAGTACGATCGAGGATTTCATTGATCTGTTGTTTCAGAAGGTCACCTTCCCCTTTCAGGCGGATGACCCGCTGAATGGAAACGGGGCGCTCTTCGACCTCGCAGGCAAACAGGTGATCCAACTCATGGGCGCATTCGACGGTTTTCCGCGCGTATTGTTCGAATAGTGACTCCAACACACCATCCGACCGATTCTTGAATATGTCCACAAACAATCGAGAGAAAAAAGAGAACATGATGACTTTTCCTCTTAAGAAAGCTGGCCCAGAACCGTCATTCCGAGGAGCGAAGCGACGTGGGAATCTTGTGGTTGCGGCAGACCGACCTGAGATCGCCGCGTCGCAGCCCTTCGCAGACTCCGGGCGGCTCCTATCTCACCCATCGACAGGCACAGAGGCCTGTCCCACCAGCGGGCCAGGCGTCCCTGCCTGGCAAAGAAAGGCTTTCTTCTTCCAACCACCGGCCCCGCCGGAGCCGTGCTCACGGTCATTGCCGTGAATGCGCAGGTACGGCAGGGACGGATCACAAGATATCCCACCTGCCTTTGTATTATTTGATGACGGAACCATGCGCACAATGCCGCTGCCACCCGGAAGACGCAGAAATACGCCATCCGGCGCTCCGGCGAGGCATTTTGGGTGTCGCCGAGGGCCGATTCCGCTTGCCGGAACCAGCCATTTTTCTATTGAGGAGATCTTCTGTCAGTATCTATCATAAATAAAATCAAGTAGTTATATGCTCTCGGAGATAAATTTTACTTTGCGCCTCCAAACATTGAAAAAAAATTGAAAATATTTGCCTCTACCCCTTGCCAATTCATCCGAATTCGATATAATCTTAACCAGAACCGAGGAAAGTTGTCTCGCAAAGACAAAACATTTTCTCATTTTACCCTCGCTGCCCGGACACCATCCGGGCAGCGGCATTTTAAGGGGCTTTCGCCCGAACGACAGGGAGAATATCTGAACCCTGATTTACCCGATTGAAGGATTGCCCTGATTCTTCATCCCTTTCTTTTTCCTCATCACGGTAATCCCGTAATCCCATCAATCACGGTTCAGACTTCTTCTGGCGCCTCTCTTTGAAAGGACAGGCATAGAAGAGTAGGCCAGGCGTCCCTGCCGGGCAGAGAAAGGCAGCGACAAGCCAGGAACCAGGACTGAGCCTGAGATCGCCACGTCGCCGCCCTTCGCAGACTCCGGGCGGTTCCTCGCGATGACGGGTTGGGCATCCCGCCGCGAGGCCACGCTTTCTTTTTCCATATCACTGGCCCCCTCGAAGGGAAGTTCCCCGGTGTGAACCTGAATCTGTGATCTTCAAAAAGCGACATGGGTCAGCTACAATCGCATGAAGGTATCAATTTGAGGTGAATGCCATGTTATCCCGCAATCCGAGCATGACTCCTTATGAACGGTTTATGAACGTCCTCGAAGGCAGGCCGGTAGATCGTGTGCCGGTAACCCCTATCCTGATGACTTTTGCTGCGCAGTATAGCGGCAGGAAATACGGGGATTTCTGTTTCGATTATCGGACACTGGTGGAATGCTGGATACGATGCCGGGAGGATTTCGACCTGGATTTCGTTGCGACCCTGTCGGACCCGTTCCGTGAGGCAGCGGACTTCGGACTTCCGGTCCGACGGGAGGAGGACGATCTTCCTATCCGCGAGGATTACTTGATATTGGGTCTGGATGAAATGGAGAAGGTCCAGTTCGTGAACCCATACAAGGGTCCCCGGATGTCGGACCGAATCCGCGCGGTGGAAGAATTTCGAAGGGCGATAAAAGGAAAAATCCCGATTCTGGGCTGGATAGAGGGCTGCTTTGCAGAAGCCTGCGATCTGTATCCGATGACCGATATCATGATCGACACGATTGACCGTCCTGACATGGTTCGCGATTTCCTGGAAAGGATTCTTCCGACCGAGATCGCCTTCGCCGAAGCGCAGATCCGCGCGGGCGCAGATGTGATCGGGATCGGGGATGCGGCGGCTTCCCTGGTGAGTGCAGAGACTTACGAAGATATCATCCTTCCGTTCGAGCAACGGGAAGTAGATGCGATTCACAAAGCCGGGGCCAGGGTGAAACTCCATATCTGCGGCAATACCAACCACCTGGCTCGCCTGATGTGGAAGTCCGGCGCGGATATCATCGACCTGGATCATGCGGTCGATCTACCCCGCGCCCGGAAGTGTATCCCGGAACGCGTTGCGATCTGCGGAAACATGGACCCGGTTGCCGATTTGCAGGATGGAACCCCCGATAGTATTGTAGCCCGCGCAAAATCCGACCTGGAAGCAGGCGGCAGGGCGTTTATGCTGGGACCCGGCTGCGAGGTCCCCCGTTATACACCCATAGAAAACTTGCACGCTTTTGTGCGTGCTGCGAAAGAAACGTTGCTGTGACCAAGTCTTCATCTCCCTTTGAGTTGTCTTCGGAAATTCGAAACGATCTGAAAAAGCGCATGGCGGCAGTCCGCCGTGTGGTTGTAAAGCTGGGTACGCGAGTGATCGACCACCCGCAGACCCGGTTCAACGCACCGGTGGCGGTGGAACTGGCGCACGATATCGCCGATTTGCGTGCCGCCGGAGTGGAGGTAGTCATGGTCAGTTCGGGAGCCGTCGGGCTTGGTATGCGCCTGCGCAACGAAGACCGCCGTCCCCGCAAACTCGCCCAGCGTCAGGCTTATGCCGCGCTCGGTCAGAGTGAACTAATGCACCAGTACCGGGAAATCTTTCGGATTTATGGAATCCAGGTTGCCCAGGTTCTACTGACTCGTCGTGACCTGGATGAGCGGACCTCCTACCTTAATGCGCGGGAATCGCTGAATGAATTGCTCCGATTGGGAGCGCTGCCGATTATCAATGAGAACGACACGGTTGCGGTCGATGAGCTGCGATTTTCCGACAACGACATGCTGGCCGCTCTTCTGGCGGGAAAAATCGACGCCGATCTTCTGGCGATACTTACGGTGGTAGACGGCCTGTATACCGATGATGCGGAACAGAGACTGATTCCGTTTGTACGTCCTGATGATGAGAGCCTTCTTGCCAATGCGAAGGAATCCGACAGTTACCGATCCCTGGGCGGGATGCGCGCCAAAATCCAGGCCGCCAAGACAGCCTGTGCCGCCGGGGTGTTGACAGTGATTACAAATGGGACCCGTCCGCGCATTCTGTCCCGGCTGTGGCAGGTGGATGCCCCGGCCACATGGATGGTTCCGTTGCGACGTCACCTGGCGGGGCGCAAGCATTGGATCGGTTTCGGCAAACAGCCATCGGGCGGCAAAATCCGTGTTGATGCAGGCGCGGCAACCGCTCTGCGCGAGCAGGGCAGAAGCCTTCTGGCACGTGGAGTGACGGCGGTAATCGGGGATTTTTCGCGGGAGGATCTTGTTGAGATCGAAGATGAGGCCGGGCAGGTCATAGCACGGGGGCTGGTCCATTATGATTCAAAGGACCTTCAGAAGATCTGTCAAAAGAACAGTGCCCAGATCAAGAAAATCCTCCAGATAGACAATCCTCCCGAAGTGATTCATCGGGATGACCTGGTTATTCTCTGAAATGAAAATCCTGATTGCCCCCAACACGTTCAAAGAGAGTTTGAGCGCCCCGGAGGTGTGCGAGGCCATCCGCGTGGGGATTCTGGCCGCGGGATTTGAAGGAGAGATCGTGTCCGTCCCGATGGCCGATGGGGGGGATGGAACGATGAACGCTCTGGTTGCATCGACCGGCGGGGAAATCCGTTCGGTGACGGTTTCGGACCCATTGGGGCGACCCGTGGAAGCGGCGTTTGGCCTGTTGGGAGACGGACGCACAGCTGTGGTGGAGATGGCACAGGCATCCGGCCTGTGGCGGCTGTCTCCGGTCGAGCGAAACCCTCTGTTGACCTCGACGCGCGGGACAGGCGAGCTGATCGCGACGGCCTTACGGGCCGGGGCATCGACGGTTATTGTCGGGATCGGAGGCAGCGCAACCAATGATGGCGGCGCAGGTATGGCCCAGGCGCTCGGATACCGGTTTCTTGATGCCGACTCCAAAGAAGTTGAAGGGATCGGCGGTGCGCTTTGCCGGATTTCCCGGATTGATGCGAGCGGTGTCATGCCGGAATTGTTTTCTGCACGAATTCGGGTGGCATGTGATGTTGAGAATCCACTGCTCGGCCCGCGAGGCGCGACACGAGTGTATGGCCCTCAAAAAGGAGCGACCGGCGAGATGTTCGACAGACTCGAAGCGGGGCTGGCGAACCTGGCGTATCTCTGGGAAAGCGATCTGGGGATTTCCGTGAAAGACCGTCCTGGCGCGGGCGCAGCGGGTGGGCTGGGGGCGGGACTGGTGGCATTTTGTGGCGCGAAACTGGAACCGGGATTCGATCTCGTCGCAGAAGTATCGGGATTGCGCAAAGCATTAGATGGAGCCGATCTGGTCCTTACCGGCGAGGGGCGCGTGGATGCCTCTACCGCATTTGGAAAGGTCCCGACCGGTGTGGCACGGCTGGTATGTGCGGCAGGGATACCGGTTGTATGCCTGACAGGCGACATTGCCGGAAACTGCGCCAATTTGCATGAGTGCGGGATTACCGCCATTTTCCCGATTGTGCGCGGGCCGGTGACTCTGGAGACCTCTATGAACGAGGCGGCAAGATCGATTGCGCTATCGACGGAACAGGTAATTCGGCTCTGGATGAGGAGATAGTTTTTGCGATGGAACAGGGAGCTGGGATTGTGAGGCTGGGGAAGAGTCCTCACCCCCCGGCCCCCCTCTCCAAGGATGGAGAGAGAGGGGGGGGTAAGGGAGAATGGGGCGAATGGGACTAATGAGACCAATGGGATATCTCAAGGGAGTATTGTTGAGACCGGTGAAGTTGAGTCAGGTAAAGATATGAGAAGCAGAGTTTTATTTGTTGCATTTTTTTGCGTGTTCCCGGTGATTGCGTGGGCCGGGCCGACGTTGGATTTTCGGGCGCAGCGGGACCTGGAAATTCTCCGCAAGACCCTGCGGGAACGGACAGCGCAGGAGTTCAGCGACAGTCTTTCGACGTTCCTGAACCGGTACGGATTTGTGGCGCCGCTGGCCGATATTTACATCGAATGGGCGAGCCAACAAAACACGATCAGGAATGCCGGCACGGTGTATTCGGAAGTGATGAAACGCTGGCCGAAACAGACCGAGGCCGAGAAAGCGCTGTCGGCGTTGAGTGAATTGATCTTATTGTCGGAACACTGGCCGTACCCGGACACACTGGAGACTCTTCGGGCGTACGCTCAGAGCCTGATTGATGGGGAATCGCCGATGCCGGATATTTCGGCGGTCTTATTGATGACAAAGGCATTTCTGGCGCTCGATGAGCCGGGAATGGCGGATGCGTGCATTACCGCCGCACTGGCTCTGCCGGAGAATGGAGACAACACGGATCTGCTTCTGCTGCAAGCGGAATCGTCCCGACTCATGGAGAATACGGAGAAAGCATCGGAGCAGTTTTATGACCTGCTGAATCGGACTTTGTCATCCCGTCAGAAACAGGCCGCCGCGTTGGGATTTCTTCGGTGCGCCCAGAGAACCGATGAGCGCTATGAGACCATCCGAAAGAAGCTGATCGAAGCGGACCCGGATGGATTGACACCGCAGGCGTTTCGATAGTGGAAGAGAAAATGGGATGGATGGGACCAAGATGACGAATGGGGAGGAGGAAACAGCATCCCCGGCGGCAAGACACCCGAAACGGATATCCGGCGCCCCTCCCGACAGGCAGGGACGCCTGGGTTACCGACAGGCAGGGACGCCTGACCTACTGGGGAAAATGGTGGGACAGGCCTCCGTGCCTGTCGGCAAGGAATCCAGCGTGACATAAGCCATATAGCTACTCATGGAAGAATGCCTGCCGGCGGTGGCGCTGCGGCTTCCGGCTATCAGGATTCGATCACCGACAACTACACCGCTGAGCGAGCTGAGCATAGGATAGAAGCCCGCGTTCCGACTGTGCCAGGAGACCGTTCGCGTCTCGGCACCGGTCCGTGCCTCATAGATTTGCGCGCGTCCCGGTCGGTCGCCGCCATCCAGTAAAATAATCCGGTCACCGGCCGTTACCAGCGACATTCGCCCGCGTATGCCCTGAAAACTACCCAGGTAAGATACCTGTCTCGATTTCCGAAGGGCGACCGCAAGTAAATCGAACTTTCCGGACTGTTCTCTACGGTTGATAATCAAACACCGATTTCCCGAAATAGCCGCCGATTCCGGTCGGATTCCCCTGGGTAACGGAACAACGCGATTCCATTCACAAAGCCGACCATCCTGCTGAATTCGAGCGGCATAAATAGCCGAATGAACCTCCTGTTCCCGAATGATGGCCAATAAATGCCCGCCTTCTACCCAGATGGGAGAAGGAGTCCTTGAGGATTTCGGCAACGGGGAAATCTGCCATCGTCCGATAATTCCCTTTGTATCCAGCGGAGCGACAAAAAGTTGTGGACCTTTTAACTGCGACGGCGGAACCAAAAAGAAAATTGCTTCCTCCCCAACGGCCAGCTGGACATCATCACAATGAATGGGGGTCACACCGACACGATGCAAAGTCTGAAACCGCCCACCCAGAATATCGGAGCGGTAAATTGCCCCTTTTTCATCCAGGATATAGACCGCCCGGTCTCGAAGAAATGCTATACCCGTCATTCCAGAGGGATTCGAGGGTTCCGGTCGAGTTACGGCCGGCGCGGGACTCTCTGTCGGCTCATAAACAGGGGATGTCTCTTGTAACGGTTCCTTATTCGGGGTCTCTTCCGTCTTCGGAAAAGTAGTCGTTTTCTCTACACATTCCGGTACCATTCCGGGATCAGGGACAGGGGGGTCATCACGCGGAACCTGTACGAGCCGCCTGGCGTAAGACTTTCTTTTTCTGCGACATGCTAGAAGAAACAGAAGCCAGAACAGTCCCAGCCATCCCAAACCACTGCCGAGAAGCATGGGTTTCCACGGGATGCGTTCCTTTTTCCAGACAACTTGCGGGGGCGGAATTGAGGAACAAAGAAGGGGAGCGGAGCCGAGTGCAACGGGGTCAACCCCCTCTTTATGTCCCCCGATTTTGGGGGAAAGGTCTTCGGAGTTATCCACCCCTGTATCTCGCCCATCAACAGGATCAGGACGATATGCGGTATCGGGGGAGGAGTTTTTGTGTTTATTTGCAGGCGTCGAGGCGGTCTGTTCAGCGCTGCCAATGTCGCTTCCGCCTCCGGGAGCGGCGTCCGACCCCGAGTCTTCGCTCAGCTCAGGTTGATTTGCCTGTCCCGGCTGCTCCTTTTCCCTCTCCCCTTGCGAGAGGGTTGGGGTGAGGGAGGGTTGTTCGTGATCGACAGCCTTAACAGCGCCAGGACGATATCCAGACATGGGGGATACATTGGCAGATCCTGCGCCGGTCCCTTCAGCGCTGCCCCCGATTCCGCTGCCGCTTTCCTGAGTAGATGGAGATATTCCCTTTTCTGTCACCCCGTCTTCTCCATTCTCTCCCCCGGAGAGGGAGGGTTGTTCAACAGCGCCAGGACAATCTCCAGACATGGGAGATACATTGGCAGATCCTGCGCCGGCGCCTTCAGCATTTCCCCCGATTCCGCTGCCGCTTTCCTCGGCAGATGGAGATGTTCCTTTTTCTGTCACCCCATCTTGTTCCTTCTCTCCCCCGGAGAGGGTTGGGGTAAGAGCATTCGAACTGGGCATAGAACCGGAATGAGCGCCTGCATTCGGACTGGTGTTGGCATTGGGTGTATGATCGGATATAGAAGAATCGGATTCAGCAGCCACCTGCTCGCCATCGCCTGTTTCTTCTCCAGGATCGGATAACGGTTCGGGTTGAGATTCGTTGGAACTCCTGTCCTCAGACTCCGTTGGAATCTCCGAACCTGCCCCCTTTCCCTCCGGGAGAGGGCTGGGGGTGAGGGGCTGATCCGGTGCACTGACAGGATTCGGTAACTGCGTATCCTGCGGGGAAGGCTGCTGTGTATTCGCAATAGTTTGGGATGAGTTTTGATTTTCCGGCAACGGATTCTCGGGCCGGCGGGTTTTAGGGATATCTGATTCATTCATCCCGCTGTCGTCATCCTCCGTACTCGGCTTTGCGGTTTGGAGCATTCCCTCGTCCTCCCGGTTCCCGCTGAGTCCCGAATCCGATTTGCCGCCGCCCGCTTTTCCTTTTTCCGGGAAAAGGTAGTGAACGCGAACCTCTCCTACCTTTGCAGGCGATCCTTTTGGAAACTCGATACTATACTCGAAATACCGACCCTGTCGGGCAATTTCGAGCGGGCTTCCGGTTACTTTGACGGACCAGGGACTATAAGGCGCTCCCCGGTCCGGGCTTGTGCGATAACGGATAGCCGGACGGTTCTGTTCGTCGCCCTCCGTGGCCCAGGACAGAACCAGAATATGCGCGTTGCTTTCCAGATCCACCTCGCCGTGGAAGAACAAAGGCTGATTCTTCCGGATATTCCGGTCCGGTGAAGAAGCGGAATCGACAGGGGGGTTGTCCGGTTCGGACCAGGAAACCTGCCGACCGCCACCCAGGAATTCGCCCGTGCTTTGAACAAGGCGGTTTGATTCATCGAATCCCTCCATACGGAGATGCCCGTCATCCAACAACTCCAGACCGGTGATTTGTTCTATCGGCAACCGGCCCGTGCCGGTCCACTGAGGAGACGGATGTTCGATATCGGCATAAAACAGGGTAGGGCGGCCTGAATGCTCTCCCAGCATCCAGACCGCCCCATGAGAGAAAATGAACACGCCCTCCTCGAACCCTGAGGGTGGACTTCCCCAATCAGCCCATTGCATGTGTACCGTGCCCAACGGTCGCTCCATGCGCCATATCCGCCGATGTCCACGGCGGTCTTTTCCGATCGCAAACAGCCAACCTGGAGTTTCCTGATACCGGATGGACCCCGGATCGGCATCCGGTGGAGTTTCCAGTTTCACCGACCCCGGGTCTTGCGTTTCCGGGAGGTCAGTTCCTGTATATCCGATTCCGGCATCACCCCATCCGGCCCGGAAATCGGCTACGCGGACCAGCGAGGGCTGACCGTTCACAGGAGCCGCAAGACCCAGGACCGCGATCAACACGGCCATTAACCTTCCAAGCTTCAAGACCATACAGCCCTCGTCACATACCGCGAGGAAAAACGGGAGATCTAATGCCCGTGCCGCATGGCTTATCAATCCGTGTGCCAAGGAATAATGAATGAATGGACGGATTATTATCCCACTGTATTTATTTCATTTAATTGGGATAAATTAAGTATGATTATTAGGGATTTTTTTGAGCAGAAATTGCTCAATGGGAAGCAGATACCCCCTCTCCCATTGGGAGCAGGAGTGAGGCGATTATGCCAGGTGAATCTTCAATTTCTTGCCCAAGGCAAGAGCGGCGCTCTGCAGCGTGAGAAGAGTTACCGATGCATTGTCCGGGTCGAGAAGACGATCCAGTGAAGAGCGGCTTGTCCGCATCATTCGCGCCAGTGCGCTCTTCGATAAATTACACTCTGCCATTTCCCTTTCGATCTGGTACGCGATAACACGCTTAATGGCCGTAGCCTCTGACTCTGCCAGGAGACCTTCCTCTTCCAGGAAATCGTCGAAACGGCTGCCGATATGCTTATTCTTCATCATCCTGCCTCCTGGTATTGCTTGAGCCGGGCACGGGCTGTGCCAATCTCCTTCCGGGGAATCCTGTTCGTTTTCTTGATAAATCCATGAAGTAAAATCATATTAGGGCCGTCAATGGTGAACAAAATACGTGCAATTCCGTCCGGAACCTTGCTTCGGGCTTCCCAAACATCCGGCTCCAGTTTCGCCACCATCGGCATCCCAAGCGGCCAACCGAATTGCGCTGTTTTGATATCCTCACCAATCATCTTCTTATGAGATGCAGGAAGGGATTTTCAACCATTCCCGCACAGGTTCCGTTCCTGAGTCCGTTCGGAAAAACGCGACACTGAGTCCAATGTCACCGATTCTCATCTCCATGCTCAATGTACCACAATTGGTACACCCGGTCAATGGCAGAATTCATCTATCTTATGACCGGCATTCCGTACAACGACACCGAAGACAGACGCGATCTGTAAGCCCAGGTCACTTGTCCTCAGCAGCCAGATACGGCAGCATCACACCGACCCCCATCACCAGCGCCATCCAGGCCGAGGTCCGCATCTGGAAAAACATAGGCGCGAAGAACTGGGCAGTGAGAAAGGCAATGAAACTGAGCAGCAACCCCTGATTTACCCACCGCAGAAACGAATCGGGCGAGGTGTTCCGCTGCCCCATCAGGCAGTGCAGATAGCTCAAAATCAGCCACAGATACACCAGCAGCCCAAACAACCCCAATTTCACGGTCACCCACAAAAAGGTGTTATGCACGCCGAGCAGATTGGTCCGGGGCAAGTAGACGAGCATTTCCAGAATCCCGCCCAGGCCGATCCCAAGCCATGGATGCGCCTTGATACTCAGCAGCGCATTCTTCCACTCGACAAGTCGATAATGCGCGCTGCTTTCCCTGGTCGGATGAAAAATGGACCAGACGCTCTGCCCCACCGCATACCAGGAATTTGTGACGGTAATCACGCCAAGCAGAAGAACAAGAGCCAACGTACCAAACACTACAAACCGCACCCGCCGCCTGCCGCTCTCCAGAAGAAACAGGCATCCCAGCGCAACGGCGAAACCGACATAATAGGCTCGCTTGTACGTATTCAGCAGCGTGAGAAGCACCATGGGCCAGAACACCAGCCACATTCCCCGGCGGATTCCCTCCGGCTTTCGGATGAGCAGGAGAAGCACAAACAGAAGATAGGTAACGAAATTCAGGCCGTCGCCCCACTCGGTAAAAATGGCGGTGATCCGCCATTTGATCTGCAATCCCGCGCCCTGGAAATACAGGTACATGCCCTCCGCGCTTTTCAGAATCACAGCCGAACCGAAAATCCACAGAAGCAATTTCAACCGTTCTCGCGTTGTGATGATATTCACGGTCAGGAAAAATACGATGTAGAAATGCAGAATCCGCCGGGGTTCAAATATCCGGTTCGCTTCGCCGGTCAGGCGAACACAGGTGATATATCCCACGACACACGCCAAGCCGAAAGCCAACAGAGGAATATCCAGGCTCGTGCGAACAAACCGCGCCCGCGAAGAGAAAATTGTCGCGGCAAGGAGCAGAAGCAGAAAGACCTCAAATGGGTTGATGAACAGGCCGGGAAGAGAGAGTTTGTACAGCGTCGGGTAGAGTTTTTCCGTCAGGAGAAGAATATCCTCGGTGATCAGAACCTCAGAGGCAATGAACAGACAAAAGGCCAGATCCAGGCGGGAGAGGAAGACGGCAGCCCCAGCGATACCCGCGAAGACGGCCGCTGTGGACCACGGCGGTTTGGCGATGCTGATGATGGTTAATGCCGCAACAAGCACCAATCCGATGACAAGAATAACCCGCTCGGAACTCGGCATTCGGCTCAGAATCGCCGTATTCATGATGCCCCCTCGGAAGTGAGAATCGACTGAAAGATCTTGCTTGTCTGTTCCATCCATAGCTTCATCACAACGGCTTTGCGGACGGGGTCTTTCCATTCATCATTTGCCAGACGAAGCAGTTCCTTTTCCTCAACCGGAGGCCGAACAAAGCTCGCCATTTTCTCAGCGGGTAGTCCGGCTTTGATCAAGTTTCGCCATGCCGCGCGAAGAAAATCGTGCTGGTCCAGAATTACCGCGCCGACGAGATCATCCAGGATCGTCCATCGCTGCCCGCCCAGTTCGTGATTGTAGTTCAAAGCGGATTCCAGAGAGTACGGGGACGCGACCGACCGCTCGGCGATTTGGGGTTCCGCGTAAACAGAGGGAAGTACCGGCAGCCGGTCGAGCGATTCATTCACAGGCCCGCCCGGGTCACCCGGACGAAGCACCCAGAGTCGTTGCCCCTCCGGGCGGAGCAGGAATCGGACGAATTGCCGCGCCAGTTCCGGTTCCGGCGCTCCTTTCAGAATACCAAGCGCGTCCGGGTTCATCACCGACACCCCTTTGGGAACAACGAAACGGGTGGAGCCGGGCTGCCCCTGGCGCATCTGCGCAGCGGCGTAGAAATCAATCAGCAGTCCGTATGCGGCCTCGCCGGAGACCACATCTTTGCCGATTTGGGATGAATAGCGTGTGAGATACCGGCTGTTCCCCGCCAGTTTCATAATAGTTGCCCAACCGTCTTCCCATCCCAATGCCTGAAGGATGATTTCAAAGATCATGTGGGCCACGCCCCCGCTGCGCGGGTCCGGTGTTGCCACCCAGCCGTACACGGCCGGGTCGGCGAGGTCCGTCCATGTTTTGACATCCGGCAGACCGCATCGCTGAACCACGGCATCGTTAATCAGAATCCCGAAAGTGGATAAAGCCACACCGAACCACAATCCGTCCGGATCACGCAATGGAATCCCCGCGATGGAATCCGGCAAATCTTCGGCAATGTCCGGCGGCAGCTCACAGGGCTGCAACAACCCAAGCGAACCGAGCCGCAGGTACGGGTCGATTCCACCACCGAAAAAAAGATCCACGTCGATCCCCTCGGGTGTTTGCTCAAACTGGGAAAGTACAAACCGCAGACAGCGCGAGGTCCCGCCCTGGTCCAGCCAATCGACTGTCACCGTCTCGCCGTACCCGGCCTGATACCATCGGCTGAATGCCGCGCCGAGTTCCCGTTTAACATGGAGGTTGTGCGGCGACACGATGGCCAACTTGCGGGACCCGTTGCTTTGCTGCTCCGCCGCCGGTTCCCCAGAACAGCCGGAGAGCGCCGACAGGCACACGACCGGCACAAAAAACGCAACGGAAAAACACCTTCGCGACATCATCATGGGGGCAATTGTAGCTTGAAGGTATGGGAAGGAATAGAGGAGGGAATTGAGAATTAAAAGTCAAGAGCAAGAATTGAAGAACGGAAAGAGATGAGGTCCTACGCATGGCAGTCGACAATGCAGCGGCGGGGCCGTTGTTGCTGCTGGACAACACTGCCGGTTGGGGAATAAGAGGCCGTCTCTTCTTTTCCACCAATCAGTGTTCGGACTTCATCATTGAGAAGGCGCAGAGAGCGCCGTACAAGCAATTCATTCATAATGTTTTCCTTACGCACCGCAAGGACCAGGTCCCGCAGTCGCCCCCCGACATAGGACAGCCGCTCCGCATCCTCATGCGGAAGCGCGTGAGAAATCATCTTCAAAGTGATTCTGGACGATGCGGTTCCCAGATACTCCGCCCATCGGTTCATTTCTTCCTGGCGCTGCTCTTCGAGAGACTGGATTTTTCGCACGAGTTCGCTGATTTCCTCGGTGACACTCTGCAGGGCATTCATCGCCCCGGTTGCCAGAAAAGGACGTTCCTCCTTCTTTTTGGCGAGCAGATTCTCATGCAGCGGTATTTCCTCATCCAGAATCGAAATCAACAAATCCAGGTTCGGTCGCGTTCGATTGTGAGAAAAGGACGAAGAATCTTTCGAGGCCCGTTCTTTGAGGGGTTCCGTTCGGGGTTCTGTTCTCTGGGAATTGAAGAATGGGCTGTAGCTCTTATAGACCGATAATTCATTCATCGACGTTCCACCTTGTCCAACGGAATGACCGGTTTTGTGAAGTCCATAAAGGGATTCCGTTCCGGCATTGGAATGAACTCAGGTCCCCGCTTGAGAGGAATGGCTCCGGCAACGGGGTCTTTCTTTTTGTTCAGCGGAATGAACTGGGAAACATCCGGCTGCTCCGTTTTGTTCGGAAGACTGAGAAACTGCGCCTTCTTGTCATCCATCTGTTTGAGGACACTTTCGGAGGTGTGCAGATTGTCCTGGATTTCCTTGAGTTGTTCGTAGACCAGATCGGCGATGCCGAATCCGCCCTGTCCCGCGAGGTCTTTCGCAAGCGCGTCATCGGCCATCTCCTGGTACATTTCGGTGGCGTGGGTCGGTTCCAGGAATCCATCCTGGGGGACGGTATTGCGCATTTCCTTAATGAGTTGGCGAACCAGGATGCCCTCGAAATCACCGGCGATTTCGCGCATTTGTTTTTCGTTCATCTTGCCGAAAGATTTCTCGGTGAGACTCCGGAGGCGTTTGATCTCGCTGTCCGTTCGCCCGCTGTCCACCATGGCGGAGGCTTGCGGGTAACTGCTTCCCAGAAGAAGATCATCCGACATGTTCTCTTTCCTCGAATCCGGTTTGGCGGAGGGATGGTGACCTCCTTGTCTATACATCCCGCCGACGCGATGAGCTTATGCCATCAATAACCCCCAAGGGGATGATTATCACAGAATAATCAGCTCGGCGTGTAACGCGCCTGCTTCTTTCAAACTCTGAAAGATGGAAATCAGGTCCCGTGTGGTCACATGGAGAAGATTCAATCCTTCCACCAGCTGTTCCACCGTGGCTCCCTCGACCAGATGGAGTCCGCCCCTGCCCGGCTCGACTGTCAGCTCCTGTTGGGGGATGACGACGGTTTCGGCGCTGGCGGAGAGCGGACTGGGCTGCGAAACCTCGGTTGTGCTCGTGACGGTGATTGTCAGCGACCCGTGGGCAATGGCGACTTCATCCAGTCGGATGTTCTGCCCGGCCACCACGGTGCCGGTGCGGGAGTTGATGACCACGCGGGCCGGGATGTCGGTAGCCACTTCAAGATCCCCCAGCACCGCCAGCAGATCGACCTCATTGTCGAATTCAAAATCCATCAGTTTTGTGACATCCACCTCAACAACCCCTTCATTGACGGCCAGCGCGGCTGGAGTGCCGAGCGCGCCGTTGATGGCATCCTTGATATTCATCGCCGTCTTGGCATCGGGATATTGGAGAATGAGGCGCAGGAACCCTTCCTGTAAAATGTCGGTAACCACTTCCTGGCCGACGACCGTGCCGCCGTTGGGAACCCGCCCGGCAGTGGGATGATTGGTTTTGACCAGATCGCCCTGGGTGGTTCCAACTTTAAATCCGCCGGTCAGGACCGTACCGCGTGCGATGGCGTGAATCTGATTGTCTGTACCACGAAGAGCGGCGAACAGCAGCGTGCCGCCTTCCAGGTTTTCTGCGCCGTTCAAGCTGGAGACCACAACGTCAATCGGTGTTCCTTCCCGGGCATAGGGAGGAAGCTCGGCGCTGACCATGACAAATGCAACGTTTTTCGGGTCGATTCCTGCGGCGGTGACCCGCATATCCATCTGATTGAGCATATTGGCGATCATCTGGGCGGTGGCGGCCCCGCTGCCGTCCCCGGTTCCATCCAGGCCCACAACCAGGCCGTATCCGACCAGCTGGTTATTCTGAACACCGTCCACCCGTGTAATGTCTTTGATTCTGGTGACGGACGCTGCCGGCGCCAAAATCGCCGTGAGGAGAATCAGAAGAATCGCAAGAACCGGCGCCTGTCGTCTCATGAGTATGCTCCTCAGAAGAACAAGGTTAATGCCCGTGTAAACAGTCCCGGATTCGCCATACCGGTAATCGGGCCGCCGCCTTCGTAGCTGATCTGGGCATCTGCGATATTGGTTGACAGCACCGTGTTATCCGCCGTGACATCATTCGGACGGACACTACCGGAAAGCACGATGCTCTTGGTTTCTTTGCCGATATTGATGGTCTTGCGGGCCTCAACCAGGAAATTGCCGTTGTCGTCAATCATGACGATTTTAGCGGCTACGCGCGCAGTAAATGTATCGCTGCGTTCCAGGTCGGTCTCGCCTTTGAAATCGTTCTGGCCGTCGAAAACAAATTCAGGATAGTCGATGGCCGTCTTATCGCTCTTCTTATGGCCGAATAGACTCCCGGCGATCTTCTCCTGGAGAAACGACGAGATTTTGCCGGACATGGTCGTTTTCCGTTTCGTTTCGGCGTCCGCTACTTCGGTTGCGCGATTACTTTCTGTAATGATGATTGTGAGAATATCCCCGACCTTATCCGCATTTCCGGCGACATAGAATCCGTTGACCGGAGACTTGCTGTTCCAGAGGCTCTTGGCGGAAGCCGGGACGGCACAAAAAGCGGTGCACAGGCAAAGAACAGTCAACAGGATTCCCAATATCTTTCCTGCCCCCCTGCTCCCTCGCAACCCGCCCGCTGCGCAGTGTCCTTCACCCCAATCCTTTCCGGGAGGAAGAGGGAGGTTCTCTGTATGGTTTGAAAGGTTCTCAGGATTCATCATATTTCTCCCTTTTGTGGAGTGTCTGTCCACAGGCTGGAAGCCTGTGCCACCCTGTTTTTCCTGTCCTTCCGGCAGAGGGTAGAGGTAAGGGTCTGCCTGCACTAGATCATCTCCACGGTGTTTGCATCCACTACCCTGGCCTGGACGATCTTGTTGTTGAACAAGTTCCTGACGCGAATGATATCGCCGATGTTTGCATTCTGTTCCGTTTTCCCCCGGATATTCATTCGGAGGTTCCCGTTTTGAACGACCACGCTGACCACCTGGCCTCGTGGAATCAAGTACGTGCGAGCAAACAGGTCACGTGTGACCGTGATACCGGGATTGACGGTACGCCCCAGTTTTCTGCCGACCAGTTCGCGCGGGTCGCTGATCGTGTATTCATCTTCACGTTCCGACCGAACGTAGCGGGTTTGCACATCTACATCCTGGAGGGTGACCATGGACCCCGCTGGTTTGTTGTTACGGAACACAAACACATTCCGCCGATGGGCGATTTCCACGATCAGCGTCCGGTGCATGTATTCGTTGTCGTTGAGCAGGATGGTGAGATCATACTGGACCGTGCCGTACCGCTGCGGGGAAGTCCGGTAGACCTGAATGCGAACATCGCCGGGCGGCAGGCGGAGATCATTGGGGAGTGAGAGAACCCGAACACTCAGTTCCTTCGGGTCCCAATTGAATTCCTGCATGATATCCCGCATGATTCGCTCGGCAAGCGTGTCTGCGCTCACAGTCTGGCCCAAACCGAATATCTTGAAGTTCCGAGGCCCGTCGAAACTGATCCGCCGGAACTCATCAAATCCATTCTGCCTGGCTGCCGCGATGATTCGTGAGGAAGTGCAAATCAGAGATTCGCCCGGATTGGGAACCTTCGTGACCGGAACAGCTCGCAAAGCCTGACGCTCTTCTTCCGAGCCGCCGGTGATCGACTGCGCCAGGTCACCCACTGTGACGACTTGCATAGTAGCTTGGGCGATAACGCAGGAGGCCGGCAGTTCGATTACAATTCGTTCGGGCTGGTCAAGCGCCCAGACCCCTGTCGCCCGGAGGACCAGAAGTGCGCTCACCAGGAACGTGATCGCGATTCGTTCCAGTTGTGCCTGCTGCCAGTCTTTGCGTCCTCTCATGGTTCCTCTCCCGGCTTACGATCCTTATTGAGCCAGATTCACGGCAGTTTGCAACATGCTGTCGGAAGATCGGACAGCCCGTGAATTGACCTCGAACGCGCGCTGAGCAGTGATGAGGTTCACCAGCTCTTCCGCGATGTTGACATTAGAGTTTTCCAGGAATCCCTGGGCGATTTTGCCGGCTCCATCTGTGCCGGGGTCGAGTAATGTCACAGGCCCGGATGCCTGGGTTTCCAGGAATAGATTATTGCCGTCCGCGTGGAGTCCGGCGGGATTGACAAAGGTAGCGAGCTGGATGGTTCCGAGCTCATTGGGTGTTTCGGTGACGCGCCCCTGAATGACCGAAACGATACCCTCCTCGCTGATGTTCAATGCAACAGTGTCATCAGGAAGGGTGATGGGCGGCTGAAGAACATAGCCGTCCGAGGTTACAATTCTGCCTGTCTCGTCCATGCTGAACGCACCGTCACGCGTATAGGCTAATGTGCCGTCGGGGAGTTCAACCTGGAAAAACCCATTTTTGCCCAGGATGGCAAGGTCCAGCGGATTCTCCGTAGATCGATAGGAGCCTTCGGTGAAGATTCTGCGTGTTCCCGCCACGCGGACACCATGGCCGACCTGGATCCCAGCAGGAACCTGGACGCCCGCGGCAACGGATGTCCCCGCCGGACGAATTGTCTGGTACAGCAGGTCCTGGAAATCCACCCGGGTACGTTTGTATCCGAACGTATTCACGTTCGCGAGGTTGTTGGCAATGTTGTCCACTTCGAATGACATGCCGCTCATCCCGGCCGCCGCAGTAAATAACCCTCGAAGCATTGTCGTTCTCCTGTTTTCCCCAGAGTTCGCCTGGGTTGCGGTATCAGCTCACTCGGCCCACGTCGTTGACGGCGCGTTGCACGGTGTCGTCGATCTTTCTCAATACCCTGGAATTGGCCTCAAAGGTGCGCATAGAGTCCATCAAATAGATCATCTCCGTGGTGGGAACCACGTTGGCACGCTCGATGAATCCCTGAGACACACCCAATTGGCGGGGAGGAATGATCTGATCCTCGTGGCCCGGTTCCAGGGCGTAGAGATTATTGCCTGTTTTCTGTAAGAGATCGCGATTAACGAAATCCACAACGCGAATTTGATCTACAACATTCTGGACGGGAACGCCGGTTGCCGGATCGAATCCCATTTCAAACACGTTCCCGTACTTGTCTACAGTGAATTCGTTAGAAGCGATTCGGATCGGTTGGATGTATCCGCCGCCGCCCTGCCCCGCCAGGTAATGCCCTTCCGGCGTGGTCAGGTACCCCTGGGCATCCCGATAGAAACTGCCGTTTCGGGTATACCGCATTCCGTCGGGCGTAAGGATGGTGAAATAGCCGTCTCCAACCATCGCGAGATCGTTCTGATCCCCGGTCTGTTGAAGAACACCGGGAGAATTGTCGGTGTAAACCCAATCGATGCCTGCGCCGGTGCCGATTCGACCGATGGCATGGTTATAGCGGGGTTCCTCAAGGCTTGGAGTAATTCCTGCGTAAGACTGCTCAAGCATGACATCCGGGAACGAGCGGACAATCATCGATTCCCGCTTGAATCCGGGAATGAGGGAGTTTCCGAGATTGTGCGCAAGAACGTCCTGATTTTTCATCTGGACGATCATACCGGAAGCTGCCGAGTATAGCCCTGTAATCATGTCTCGTTATTTCTCCTGCCCTGATAAATGCAATGCGTCACGATTGGATCGAGCAACACCTATGCCAATCCCGCTTGTCGAAACAACCTTTCAGTAACCGTTTGAATCGCAATAACTTGGGTACATAGTGATCGGGCGTGTGGTGTCGGCGGGGAAGAGACAACCCAGGAATTTTTTACCGCCTGTGGTAGGATCTTCCGGGGGGGCGCGAATGTGAACCGATTTTACGTGTTTGGATTCAACGAGAGGCCCATCCTGGGCGAGGGTTGGTATGACCTCGAACGTCTCGGGGACGGACCACCATTTCGGGCCACGTCTGCCAGGGCTACACTGGTTTTGCCGAAATTCGGTCTGCAGGAACTGGCGTTGATTTGTTGCGCACGGACAAAGACAACCGGCCAACCGCTCCAGGTAGACTTGTTCGATCCGCGCGGACAGGTCACCCGAGTGGATATTTGTTCGGAGGCTTGGCACATTCGAAGGTACGTTCCTTCAGCGCCGGGACAGCCGTTGGAATATCTCGAGATACTTGTGAGAAATCCATGGTCGCCGAACCGTCTTCTGGGGTCCTCGGACCGCAGGCTTTTGGGGCTTTTCGTGTCGGCGATCCGGCTTTGTTGCGTGTAGGAATGGGATGGTGGGGAATGGGGCGAACAGGATCAATAGAATCCATGGGAACTCCGAGTCGTCTTAGGTCGGTGTGGATGAGTTTGAGGATGGTTGTCAGGCGTATCGGATGGTTCTTTGCATTTCTCAGTGTGTTGCTGTCGGGATGGGTGGAAGCGGGCGGATTCCTGGTAACGGAATCCGGCGACCCCGTTCATTGGGATACCCATGGCGGGACAATCCATTACCGGGTCGATCAAGGTCCTCTCGGGCCTTTCTCCAACGCGGAAGCGATTGAACTGGTTCGAATGGCTTTTCGGATCTGGCAATCTGTTCCCACATCCACTGTCGCATTCCGTTATGACGGCCTGCTCGAGGACGATGTATCGGACAAGAATGTCGACAAACATCTGCAAATCCCTGACGATGATCTTAATCCCGTGATTCTGGATACGGACGGATTGATTATCGACTTGCTGGAGGGGGACGGCGCACGATATGCCTATTTGGGAATCACCCAGTCGTATGTGGAAACCGGGGGAAAAATCCTCGGAGCGGACATCATCATCAATGGTCTGAACTGTCCATCAGGAGAAGAGGGCAAACAGACGCTTCTCGCCACAATAGTCCACGAGATCGGTCATTTTCTAGGATTGAGCCACAGCCAATTGAACCATCAATTCTGGAACGACGGGGACACGGAAAACGACAGGTATCTTCCAACGATGTTTCCCATTCGTTCGGACGATGACTCCAACCTTGCCGACCTGAATCCGGATGATATCTTTGCCGTGTCCTGGTTATATCCGTCAGACAGTTTTTGGTCCTCAACAGGTGGAATTGCGGGTACAGTGGTCCGCCGGTCCGGGCATCCGGTGCAGGGGGCAAATGTTATCGCACGGAAAATCGATGATCCCTGCATGATGGCTATCAGTTGCGTGTCCGATTTCCTGATTGGGGGAACCGGCGAATTTGAGATTTACGGGCTTCCATACGGGTCGTACACAATCGAGGTCGAGCCGATCGACCCGTTGTTTTACGGGAGCGCAGCGATCGGCCCCTTTGCGGAAAACCGTTACTCGGAATCGTTTGTCAATCCCATCCTGCCGGAGTACTATAACGGACCGCGCGAAAGCGCTGATCCGGCAACAGACGATCCCGAGGATTTCGAGGCGGTTCAAGTGGAACTCGGAGAAAGCGCCGAGGTGGAAATTATTGCGAACGAAGGACCGGCGGGAGTACACGAATGGGCCATTCACCAACCCTGAACGGGGCGGATACCGGCTGTTCGGCAGGAAGAAAGTAAACCGCCGGGAGGTTGTAATATGGAAATCAATGTGACAAACCGGGGCGGAGAAATCACGCCCGACTTGCAGAAACACCTGGATAAGAAGCTGAGAAAACTGGAGAGAATCTCCAGTGGGATATCGGATATTCACATGGTGATTGTACATGAGCGTCCGGACCGACGAGTGGAAGTATCCGCCCGGGTTTACGGACAGGACCTGTTTGCCGAGGAACGCGGTGAGGATTTACTGACCTGCATTGATGTCGCCCTGGAAAAACTGGTCAAGCAGGTCAAAAAACGGAAGGGGAGGGTCAAGGACCATACGCCTCACCCACATTGATGGCCATAATGAACCACCAACCATACAACAAGGGAGCTACGCGCGATGCCACACCCACTCGACCTTATCAAAGAAAACGCAAGAGCAAATCGGCAGCGCATTGTTCTGCCGGAGACGGAAGATCCTCGGACCATCCAGGCGGCGGCAACGGCGCTGCGTGAACAGACAGCCGAGATCATCCTGATCGGGAATCCCGACGCAATCCGGGCGCTTGCTGAGAAAGAAAACGTTTCGATTGAGGGAGCCAATCTGTGGGATCCGGCCTCCAATCCCGACCGGGAGCAATGGATCGAGGCTCTCTATGAGAAACGGAAACACAAGGGCATGACCAGGGAGGAAGCGGCGGAATTGATGAAAGACCCGCTTTACCTGGGTGCGATGATGGTCAACCAGGGAGGGGCGGACGGCATGGTGGCGGGGGCAATCACCGCGACCAGCAAGGTTGTTCGAACAAGCCTTCATGTCATCGGATCGAAAAAGGGAATCAAGACGGTTTCCTCCTGTTTTATGATGGTTCTTCCGAACAGCCCGTTTGGAATCAACAGTACGTTGATGTACGGCGATTGCGGCGTGGTTCCCGATCCGACAGCGGAGCAGCTGGCGGATATTGCCATTGCCACGGCGGGATCCACGGTCGCGCTGCTTCGCGGGGAACCCATCGTCGCCATGTTGTCGTTCTCTACATACGGAAGCGCGGAGCATCCCCGGGTCGACAAAGTTCGGCAGGCGTTGCGAATCGCGCGGGAAATGGATCCCCAGTTGAAGATCGACGGGGAGCTCCAAGGCGATGCGGCCCTCATCCCCGAAGTCGCAAAGCGCAAGTGCCCGAACAGCATCGTCGCGGGCAAAGCCAATACACTCATTTTCCCGGACCTGGATTCGGGAAATATCGCCTACAAGCTAACGGAGCGTCTCGCACACGCGGAGGCCTATGGACCGCTTCTCCAGGGATTTGCCAAGCCGGTCAACGATCTTTCGCGCGGATGTTCCGCCCGGGATATCGCCAATGTCATCGCCATCACGGCCGCGCAAGCCCAGGCGGTGTAATCCCCGCATGGGAAATTCGCGGGAACAACGGAATTCAGTTGCAGCAAGAAGGAGTAGATCAACATCATGACTGTCAGAAACCTTGGGATCATCGGCGGCGGAACAATGGGCGGCGGTATCGCCGAGGTCGCCGCCAAGAGCGCCATCAATGTCGTCATCCAGGAACCGACCGTAGCGCTCGGTGAACGGGCCATTCGCGGCATTGCGGCGTCCCTGGATGAAGCGATCGCGAAATGGGCGATCACCGAAAGCGAGAAACGGGCCATCCTGTCCCGCATCAAAACCACCGACTCGTACAAAGGATTTGAAAAGGTGGATTTTGTGATTGAGGCCATTGTAGAGAGTACCGAGAAAAAGGCTAAAGTGTTTCGTGAGGTCAGCCAGGTGTGCCCCCCGGAGGCCGTGATTGCCACAAACACCTCGACCATCTCGATCACTTATCTGGGCGCTCAAAGCGGAAGACCGAAACAGTTCCTGGGGATGCACTTTCAGCCGCCCGTACCGAAAAAACCATTGGTGGAACTGGTTCGCGGGCTGGAAACCAGCGACGAAACCCTCCAGAGGGCACGCCAGCTGGCCGAGGTCATGGGGAAAACGGCCATAGAGGTTTACGAATGGCCCGGATATGCCACCACACGCATCATTATTCCTCTCATTAACGAAGCCATGTACGTGGTCATGGAAAACGTGGCCAGCGCCGCAGATGTCGATATCGCCATGAGCAAAGGCTGCGGGATGCAGAAGGGACCGTTGCACCTGGCGGATGAGATGGGTCTCGATGCGGTTCTTGCGCAATCCGAGCATCTGTTCCGTGAACTGGGCGATCTGAAATACCGTCCATGCCCTCTGCTCAAGAAAATGGTTCGTGCCGGGCATCTGGGTGTAAAGACCGGTCGCGGATTCTTTACCTACAACCATGAAAATAAGAGAGAATAGGAGATCGTTGTTATGAAAGTTTTCGTCTTGAATTGCGGTAGTTCATCGGTGAAATATCAGTTGATCGACACCGATTTGGAGAAAATGGAAAAACAGCAGGAAGTTGTGCTGGCACGGGGATCCGTTGAGAAAATCGGCCTGGTTCCTTCGAGTTCCTCTTACCAGGTTGTGCAAGAGAATCCTCTTTTTCTTCCACAAAGGCAAAGTAAACTCCCACCACCTGAAAAAGAAACGGTCGAGATTGTGGACCATATCGCGGCCATCCGCCATGCAATCAAGTGCCTGACGAATGAGAAAACCGGTGTTATGCGGGATGCTGCCGAGATCCAGGCTGTGGGACACCGGATGGTCCATGGAGGCGAGAAGTTCAAGAAATCCCACGTGATCGACAAGGAAGTTCTGAGGAACATCCAGGAATGCGTGGAATTCGCCCCGCTCCATAATCCGCACAATCTTCGCGGTTATTACGCCACTTATGACTTGTTTCCGAATATCCCGCAGGTGGCGGTGTTTGATACGGCTTTCCACCAGACTATGCCGCCTTATGCCTATCTGTACGGTCTGCCGTATGCCATCTATCAAAAACACGGTATCCGCCGGTATGGGTTTCACGGCTCTTCGCACCGATATGTCACCTATCGGGTGGGGCAGCTGTGCGGGGTAAACCCGGACCAGCTGCGAATTATTACTGTCCATCTGGGAAACGGGTGCAGTATGACCGCAGTCGACCACGGAAAATCCATTGATACCACGATGGGATTCACCCCGCTGGAAGGACTCCTGATGGGGACCCGCACCGGGGACCTGGATGCCTCGGTTCCCCTGACGCTGATGGTCAAAGAAGAAATCTCCGTCGCCGAAGTCAACGCGATGATGAACAAACACAGCGGGCTGTATGGAATCTCGGGGGTTTCCAACGATATGCGCGAGGTTATCATGGCTGCCACGGAGCAGAAGCGGGATCGTGCCAAGATCGCCATCGACATGTTCTGCTATCGGATCACAAAGTATGTCGGTGCATACACGGCGGCTATGGGCGGATTGGATCATGTCGTATTCACAGGCGGGATCGGCGAAAACTCGCCCCTGATTCGCGAGCTTTCCATGAGGAATCTCGAATTCCTGGGAATTGAAGTCGATTCGCAATTGAACAAAATGGAAAATATGGTCGAGGGAAAGATTTCGAAAGGCAAAGTGGGGGTGTGGGTGGTTCCGACCAACGAAGAACTCGTGATCGCCCGGGACACCATTCGCGCTATCCAGGGCGTGAATTGTTCTTGATTTTGTTGAAAAAAAGGCGGCCGCTGCCGCACTCCAGGGAAACTCGGACAGACCGGGAAGGCGAGATTTCGGCTTCCCGGTTGTTCGACAACGATTTTCGGAATCATGCGAAAATGGCGTGTATTGCCCACAAACCCAAATTCGTCATGGTTTGGTTTGGGAGAGGGCTGCGGACACGGAAAATAGTGTCGTAATGACCACTCACATCATTGAAATCAACTACTTGCGAACATTGATGGCGAATTTGGGCTAACGTCGGCTGGAAAACAAAGGCTCCAGGATTTCGCGAGCGATTGCTCCTTCCCGCATAATCTTCCAGCGACCTTTCTCCTTTCCGATCACCGTGGACGGGCGGGGAACTTCGGGAAACGGTCCTCCATCGACAATCCAATCCACCTCGCCAAGCATCTCTTCGCTCAGGTCTTCAACGCGGAGAACCTCGGGCTGGCCGCTCCGGTTTGCGCTGGTTGCCACCAGCGGAATGTTCATCTCCCGAAGTATAGTCTGGAGCCATTCGTGATCCGGGGCACGCAGCCCGATTGAATTTCCTGGACCACTAAGCCCCTCCGCCAGAGGCAACTCGGTTGCCGCAACAACCGTCAATGGTCCCGGCCACCAGCGACTTAAGATGTCTCGCAAGACCTCATCTTCCTGCACTCCATAGTCCGCCGGATGCTTTTCTGCCGCTACCAGCAACGCTAACGGCTGGCTGAGGGGCCGCTGCTTGATCCGAAAAACCCGACGAATGGCATCGGGCCGATCCCACCGGCATCCGATACCATACACCGTATCTGTCGGAAAGATCGCCACGCCCCCGTTGTTCAATACCTCTTTACACCGGCACAGGCATTCTGCGTCCGATTCCGCTGAGATCCCAAGTTGAGTCCATTTTCCCACAGGCTGGAAGCCTGTACCACCGATGTTCTTGCCGGACCCTGGATTCCGGCCTTCGCCGAAATGACGGCAAGTGACTCCCTCTCCCTTCGGGAGAGAGTCGGGGTGAGAGAACGGAGGGCCGGGGGCGGGGTTTTTATGCATAGCTGTGCAGGCCGCTCAACACATAATTGACCCCCAGCCAGGTAAACATCAGTGCCCAGAATCCTGCGACGGAAACCCAAACATTGCCCGCCGTGCGCCACTTGGCATTGATGTGCTGATGCAGGAAAAGTCCGTACACCAACCAGGTAATCAACGCCCAGCTTTCCTTGGGGTCCCACCCCCAGTATCGCCCCCAAGCCTTGTTGGCCCAAATCGCGCCGGTGATGATTCCCAGGGTCAGAAACGGATAACACATCGCCACGCACCGATAAATGAGGTTGTACATGACCGAATTGTCTGGAATCATGTCGGCCAGACAATATCGGAATAGAAACTCGACTCCCGCATATATCACGACGCACAGCAAGGCTGCAAAAAACCAGTTGAATCCCTTTGTGGAACCTTCTCCAAATGATTTCATCAGCACGTGCAGGCTCACCGCCGCAACCATGCCGATTGAGACCGACAGAAAGAGCCTGCCCGGAACGCGGTTCTTTCCCTGTTCATGTGAAAGGTAGAGAAGCGCGATCACATACCCCACCAAAGCAAATCCATACCCGACGGTGTAGCTCATCACATGAATTTGCAGCCAATAGCTCTGAAGGGCCGGAATCAGCGGTTGGGGGACCGGTGTGCCGACCGATGAGGCGTATCCATTCCCCAGCACCGCCAGGATAGCCACGATACCCCCCGCAAACTTGTAGCCGGTCGTGTATTCAAAAAACAGGTATCCCGCCACCATACACCACACCAGGAACACGGTCATTTCATCCAGATAGACATACGGCGGCTGCCCGGAATATACCCACCGCCAGACCCAATTCACCGTATGAACCAATAGGCCGAGAGTCAGAATAGTCCGTGCGGCTCTCCATTTTGATCCCTCTTTGGGGATGATCGTCCGCCAGAAGTAGAAAACACAGGCGGCGATGTACAGTACAATCGAGGCCAGCAGCGTATGTGTGTAAAACGAAGTGTCCATTATTTCAGGCGGTCCTTTCTATTTCGCAAGAGAGTAGAGAGTGCGGGCAGATGTGGACACAGCGGACTTTTTCACGCTTCCTTTCGCCGCAAAAACGGTTTGACATAAAAAATCCAGATCACCCCCACCATGAGCAATACACCTCCGACGTAGAAAATCTCATCTCCGGGGTCTCTTTTCACTTCCAGAATCGTATAGGATTCCCGGTCCTTATCCCAATCACTCTGATAGAAAGCATATCCGGAATACCGAAGGGGATCATTCACAATGACCCTCTTTCCGCCCACTACCTTTCCGTCCTTAACAAGATAGATCTGACTATTATAGGACTTCACACGCAGAAACTGCGGCTCGCGACTGTACTGCATAAGGATATCGCGTGCCTGGGTGTCGCCGGGCGGATTGCGGTCGAGATACCTCAGAACCTTCTCCCGGGATGTTCCGTTTCGCTCGATCTGAACACGAATGGCCGGATTACGCCACTTTGCGGGGTGCGTCGCCGGAAGATTGTTCCCATCCGGATGGTAATCCGGGAATACATCCAGCACCGTGATGGTTGCATCATATACCGTCGAGAAAACACGGGTTCCCGGATCGGCTGTGACATGCTGCTCATAGCGACCGTCCGGCCCATAAAGAATCAAGGCGCCGTTGCCGCTGTCGTAATGGTCCAGCCAGAACCGCTCGCACATCAGCGAAAAGGGAAGGGAAACGGGATTCATCCGGTCGCCTTTGGGTTGATAGAACACCGAACTGCATCCCCCCTCATTGAGAATCATCCGGCCGCTGAGTCCGAACACTCCGGTTACGAACGCCCCCACTCCGATCAGCAGAAGCCCCGCATGGGTGACCAGAAATCCGAGGTTGTTCAGTGTGAATCGAAGTCGCTGACTGGCACAGGAGAGGATGGAACAACAAAGAACCGACAACAGGCCATTGAACCAGAACGTGCGAAACACATCGTCCAATCCGAAAAAGATAATCAGTCTGCCCCATTCCGGCCCGTAGGTTTGCCGGTAAAAGGAAGGTGGACGCTGTTGTATCAGGACGCTCCCAAGCAGCGTGAACAGGCAAATCATCACGATCAGCCCGACAGCGAACTTCAGATTCCGCAGGAACTTCCACAATCCTCCCAAACCATACATCCCGCACAGAACGGATAAACCGACAATCAGGGCAAGGGAAAGCAGAAGCGATCCGGTTGAGAGGTCTTGCATGAGTTCTCCATGAAAAACGTTGTCCGGGGAAATGGCAGAGTCCGCCACCCAATCAACGGAAAAAAAAGTCTATCCAAGGGGGCTATGACCGACAAGGGAGAAAAAACACCGGCGATTGTCCCCCTTCACTTAACGACATTTCCTCCAAACATCTCCCCCTGGATACGCGGAGATTCAGGGGGTGGTTCTCCTGAATCGATAAACAAAACTCTTTCTGGTTTCGAGACACTCTCAGGGGTTCCTGCCTTACTTATTCGTCTCTGTTGTCTCGTCCCAGAAACGCTGTGCCTGTATGGCGCGGTTCTGTTCTTCGTATGTCGCGAACAGGTACGGGTAGGCTGGGGTGTACATTCCATCGACGGCGCGGATCACATCTCCGGGACTGTCAATCCCGTTGGTGATATCGTACCGCACTGCCGGGTTGTCATCATGACACTGGTCCGGCCCGAAAGACCAGACAAAAAACGCCGCGTTCTGGGTCTTGTGATAGTAAGCCGGTTCGGATTCAAAGAATTTCTCATGCAGCACCGCAAACGGCTCCGCATGAAGAAATCCCTTGCTGTCCTTATACCCATTCCGCCAGGGGGCAAACACTCCCTGCTGAAACTTGTCTTCAATGGGTTCCGAGATATAGGCCACCGGAGTGGTGAGAAAACGGTGCTGTCCCTTGTCTCCGTCCAGGTGGGGCATCCAGAGACCGTTGTCCATGTAATAGATCGTCATCGCATCAGCGAGGACTTTGGCATCGGCGGTCACCACGGTCGACTTGGCGCGTATCTGGGCATTAAGATAATTCGGCACAGCCATCGTGGCCAGGATGCTGATGATCGTGACCACCACAAGCAGCTCGATCAATGTAAACGCATCAGGTGAACGCATCATGGAATCTTCTTTTCCTTACCCTATCCACCCCATCCACACGTTCTTCATACCAAGAAGTATATCACCGTCCCGCACGGTTGACAGATGAACAAAACAGGGGAGCGGATATCTTCCGCTCCCCTTGGCGAATTCCGAGTGAAAATGCCGGTTCTTACCTGTAGTCCGATTGATAGACTGATTTGGTCACCCCGGTGGACGTAGATTGGGTGGTTTCTGCCTCGCGCCGCCCGGCTTCGTAGCCCTCTTCGCGTGCCTGGTCTTTTTCCTTCTCGAGATAATGGCCACCGAGACCGCCCAACAGGCCGCCCGCAGCCGCGCCGATCGCCGCGCCTTCCGCTGTCTTTCCGTCATTGTTATGTCCGATAATGCCGCCCGCGAGACCGCCCAGGGTCGCCCCGCCGAGCGCGCCTTTTTGCGTCGTCGTGCAACCCACCATTCCGACAAGTAACACGCAAGCAACGGTAATCGCAATCAAGTGTTTCATTGGAAAAACCTCCATGCCTTGTTTTGAATCTCAACGATCCAGTCGCCTCCATGGTCACGTATATATTTTACCGCTTTCCAGCCCTGCATCCAAGCTCCACAGGGATGACTTTTTGCTTTACTCTCCCTCTATATCATCCGAGAAATGAAATGAATCGATTGATCCAGGCCATAGTTCAACGTCCGTTTCTGTTTTTTCTGATTCCTTTTCTGGTTTATATGCTTAATTTCCGCGAGATCAGCAATCGCGGCGACACTGTTCCGACTGTGTTCACAGCTCTCAGTCTTCTCTGGGATGGCGATATTTTCCTGGATGAAATCCGGGACTATGTTCCGTATGAACAGTTGCCTTATTTTCTCTCGGAGCGGCGGGGGCATGTTCTGTCGAATTATCCGATTTTGCCCGGCATCCTGTCCGTCCCCGTGTTCCTGCCCGGTGTTCTGTTCAATTGGATTCGCCCGGATTTGCCGGATGCCTGCTGGCGATTTTTCTCCAAATGCGCCGGTTCGCTGTACACCGCGCTTTCGGTCCTGATGCTCTTTCTGACTCTTCGCCGACTCACCACTCCAGTGGGTGCGATCGTAATCTCCATGGCCTATGCGTTCGGGACCGCCTCCTGGCCGGTTTCCAGCCAGGCCCTCTGGCAGCACGGACCCAGCTGCTTTTTGTGGATGGTTGTCCTGTACGAGCTCGTGCGGGTTTCCGTCTCTCCCCCAAGTTGGGGGAAATCCCTCCCACCTTCTCCCCCAGGATTGGGGGAGACACAGAGGGGGTTGAATGCTCTCCTCCTCCTCGCCGGTTTTGCCGCAGGGCTTGCTGTGGGATGCCGCCTGATTAACCTTGCTGCGTTTGCCGTGATCGCCGTTGGTGTCTTGTTCCAATGGAAAGGGCGGGGAATGGCGTACTTCCTGGCCGGGTTTTTGCCGCCGGTATTTCTGCTGCTGGCTTACAATTTCTACTATTTCGGCGCGTGGGATGGCGGCCTTTCCCAAGTGCTGGAGTTGCGCGAATCTCTCGATGGCGAGGTCGGTGGTGTCTGGGATACGCCGTTGCTGGTGGGGATCACCGGCAACCTGGTCAGCCCCAGTCGCGGACTGCTTGTGTTCAGTCCCTTTATTCTCTTCTCAATTTGGGGGATAGTGGAACTTTGGAAAAATCAGGAGACCCGGTTTTCTCTGCTCGGGATTTCGATGTGGGCACCCGTGGTTTTCCTTGTGATTATTTCAAAATACACGGTCTGGTGGGGAGGAAACGCTCATTACGGGCCTCGATATCAGATCGAAATGCTGCCGGTCCTGATGCTTCTGCTGGGGGTCGGTTGGAAACGTTTTTCGGCAAGTCGGTGGTTGCTTGTGGTTTTCTGTATCCTTCTGGCCTGTTCGATTTTCATCCAATGGGTCGGCGCGTATTGTCATCCGAGTGAATGGGCTATGGACCCGGTGCCCATTTTTGAGGACAAGAGCCGATTGTGGGATTGGTGTGATAATCAGATCGTCCGGTGCCTCCAAAGCGGCATCAAACCCAGGGTGTTTTGACATGGTGAGATCCGTGAATGTGTCATCTATAAAACCGTCGGGGGCGCCGGACCCCGACGACCGGTCGCTTGTGGGATGGATTCGGGAGAATCCGAGGTATTTCTTTTTCCTTCCGCTCGTTCTGGCGGTCTTGGCTCCCCTCTATTTCGAGAATCCGTACAAAACCAAAGATACGGTCATTGTCGCTTGGGGCATGGTGATGCGCGGCGAAAGCCGCCCCGGATATATTGCCTGCCGAGACCTTTTCGAAAAGAGGCATCCGGGAGTGCGGGTCCAAATGTTCAGCTGCGGGCGTGGCGATAATCCTCAGCGACTGATGGGCGCCATTGCGGGAAACTCCGCTCCGGACCTGGTTCAATTCGAGTCCTACCAGGTTGCTTCCTGGGCGGCCCGGAATGCGTTCGTGCCGCTTGATGAATGGATCGAGCGGGACCGGGATGAAACTTACGGTGTCCGCCGGGAAGAATATGTCAAATCGAGTTGGGAACCGGTCACCTGGCGTGGGCAGACCTATGGCATTCCTTCCTGGATGGGGACTTTCGCAATGGTTTACAACAAGACCGCATTCCGGGAGGTCGGCCTGGATCCCGAATCACCGCCCAAGACCTATGACGATCTCCTTGAGGCATCCAAAAAACTGGTGAAGTTCGACAGCGCGGGGAATATCGAACGCGGTGGCTGGATTCCGCTCTATTTCATAGACCAGAAGCACTTCACTTCCTATCTTGTGTCTCTCCTGCAGGCCGGGGGCAAGCTGATGTCACCGGATGGGCTGTATCCGCAAATCGACACGGAGGAAGCCCACCGGGTAATTGATCTGTATCGAAAAGCTCATGCCATCCACGGCGGGTGGACCAAAATCCAGACGCTTTACAGTTTGATCGGCGGCCAGAGCGGAGATTTGTTTCTTTCCGGGAGGGTAGCGATAGACCTCGAAGATGACTGGCTTGTTTATCGAGTGGCTTCATTTGTTCCCGATTTTGATTTCGGTGTCGCTCCGTTCCCCAGTTTCGACGGTAAGACGATTGTGTCCCAGTCAATCGGCTTGTCGTATGTGATTCCGATCAATGCGCCGCACCCCGAACTGGCCTGGGAATTCATCAAGTGGATGAATTCACCGGAAGCGATCCTGCTTCGGAACTCCCGTTGGAGAGAGGAAAGCCGCAAGCAACTCGGCCCAAACGCCCCACAATATGTGGGACTGCACTCCAATATGGCGTGTAATGAAGTGGCTTGGGCGGAACCGCAGTTCGATTCGCCCCGTTTGCAGGAAGCCGCCAATGTTTTTCGAAGCCTCTTGCCTTATACGCGCGAAATGGCCACCAATCCTGTTACCGCGGCTCTTCGATACCGGCTGGGCAATGCGCTCCGTCGGATATTTGCCGGTCAAATGGAGGTTGGAGAAGCGCTCAGACAGGTTGAGCGCGAACTCAACAAACAGTTGGAGGAGTTTCGCGCCGAACCGCCCGGGCTTCCGCTTTCCGGCTGGGCAATCGCACAGGTTACGATGGGGATTCTTCTGTGCGTGGTGGCGGCAACGGTCATACTGGTTGTCCGTCAATCGAGGCGTGGGCGCATTCAATGGCGCAATGCACTGGGCGGATATTTGCTCGCCTCGCCATGGCTGACCGGATTCTTCGTATTTATCGGCGGTCCGATCATCGCTTCGTTTATCCTCAGTTTCTGCTCTTACGATGTGCTGCACAACCCGCGTTTTATTGGAGCGAATAATTATGCCGAAGCCTTCACACGTGATGCCTTGTTTTGGAAAAGCCTGGGCAACACGGCGTTTATGATGCTGGGCATTCCCATAGCAATGAGTGTTTCGCTGGGCATTGCCATGCTGCTGAATATGCGAGTGCGCGGTTTGGGGATTTATCGCACCATGTACTATCTTCCCGCGATAGTACCCATGGTCGCCGGCGCTGTCCTGTGGCAGTGGCTCCTTTCCCCCCAGACCGGCCCGGTAACTTGGGTGTTTGAACACACTCTCACACCGTTTTTTGCCGCATTCGGTATGGAACTTCACGCTCCGGTCTGGCTGCAAGATGATGCCTGGATCAAACCCAGCTTCATCTTGATGGGCTTGTGGAATGCCGGGGCAGGCATGATTATCTGGCTGGCGGGTCTCCAGGGAATCCCGGAACAATTGTACGAGTCTGCCGCCATTGACGGAGCCGGACCGTGGTCACGGTTTTGGTCGATCACTATCCCCATGCTCACTCCGTATATCTTCTTCGAACTCATCACCGGCATCATCGGCACATTCCAAATCTTCACCACAGCTCTTGTGATCACGAACGATTACCCCCCGGATGCCGTTCTGTTTTATGTTTACCACCTGTTCAACAATGCTTTCCGATATTTTCACATGGGATATGCCTCGGCCATGGCCTGGATTCTTTTCCTGATCGTTCTGGTTTTGACGGTTTGCCAGGTCTGGGGAGCAAAACGCTGGGTCTATTACGGGGGCAATTGAGATGACAGGACGATCTCTTATCCGAGCATTCATCCCGCACCTGTTTCTATCGACCGGGGCGGTGATTTTTCTATTTCCGTTCCTCTGGGTGGCTTTGACCTCTCTGAAAGGTCCTGATGAGGTTGTTCAGGTTCCCCAGCCGTGGATTCCCTCTGTGCTGAAGCATTGGCCCATCAATTGGAAGGTGGCTGTCGACAATTACAAGAAGGTGTTTGAGATGTTGCCCGTGTGGGACCTGACCCGAAACACACTGTATGTCACCTTTATGAGTATCATTGGCCAGCTCTTTGCCTGCTCTATGGTGGGGTATTCGTTTGCCCGGTTGTCGTGGCCGGGCAGGGATATCTGGTTCGTGGTTCTTCTGGCCACCATGATGCTGCCGCCGCAGGTCACTTTCATTCCGGTCTTCCTGATCTTTCGGGCGCTGGGCTGGTACAACACAATGAAACCTCTCTGGTTTCCCTTCTTTTTCGGCAGCGCATTCTTCATCTTTCTTCTTCGGCAATTTTTCCGGACGCTGCCGACTGATTTGGAAGATGCCGCCCACATTGACGGCTGCGGCCACTTCCGCACATTCATCGAGATCATGCTGCCGCTCGTCAAACCGGCCCTGGGAGCGGTCGCCGTCTTTCAGTTTATGAACAGCTGGAACGATTTCCTCGGCCCTCTTATCTATATCAATGATGACCGATTCACCACCCTTTCGATGGGAGTTTATTATTACAAACTGGAACGGCAGGGAATGTGGGGAGAGATGATGGCTGTCACCCTCATGATGACTTTACCCGCCATCGTGGTCTTCTTCTGCGCTCAAAAACACTTTGTCCAGGGAATTACACTGACCGGCATGAAGGAATAACCCCCAGGTGGCAGGGGCCATCTTGCCCCCGACAATTACTTATCCTCCTGCTTCTTCTGCAGTCGATCCATCACCGCCATACGGGTTCCCCGAGTCTTCTTCTTGCCTTCACCGGAACCCTGCTCCCGGGACGTTTTCAATCGCTGAACCTGTGTGACCGCACTGTTTTTGAGATTCTCATCTTTGAAAATCTCTTTCTCAATCCATTCGCAAATCCGGTCCACTTCCTTAATTCCCTGCACGAGGACCTTGGACTCCACCGCCAGGGCTTTCAGTTCCCGACGATAGCCGGCGACCCCTTTCAACTGTTCCGGGTTGAGCCGCAAGGCCCCACTATCTTCAAACAGATCCTCCCCACCATCTCCCACGGACTGCTGGAGTTTGCTCAGTTCGCGCTGGATGAGGGAATCCCGCATTTCGCATAAATGACGTTGCGTGTCCAAAACACGGCTTTTGTGTTTTTGAAGGTCCAGCCGATAGTAGTATGCGGCATAAGTCAGCGGTTCCAGCGACCGGCTTCGCAACAGATACTGCCTTTTTTCCTGAATCAGTTGCCTGGCGAGCGATGCGGCGGCGACCGAGTTGCCTGCCTTCTGGAGACTCATCATTTCCGCCAGTTTTCGCTCATAACTGGCGAAGATCGGTTCCGCTCGCTTGCGTTCCGTGATCTCTTTTTCGAGTTCCAGGAGGTCTTCAACGTTCTCTTCGGTAATTTCAAATCGTCTGCGCAGGCTATTCGTGAGTTCCTCGGCCTCTTCGTTCCCGATTGCGCCTTCCTGGATCCGCTGGGAAAGCGTTTGAATAGCCAGGCTGAACAGAACTCGGATCTCCTCAGCCAACGACCGGCTTGAACCCCGCAATGCTTTCTCCAGGCCGGTCTTGAAGGACGCATTGCTTTTTGTGTTGTCTTCGTAGTCTTTCAGCAGACGCTGCGCCTCGTCCAATGTGAACCACGTGACTTTGCCGTTGTGGATAACTTTTACCAGCTCATCCGTATGGACATTCTTGTTCTCGGCAACAGAACCTTTTTCCGTTTCCCAGTAGCTGAAACGTTTCTTAAAAAAGTAGTTCTGGAGAGACTGGTCGAAAAATTGTTCGATCTCAACAGCAGGCATTCTTCCATTCCCCCAACTGCCGAGGCGGTATGGAAAGATTTCGCGTCCACCTCACCTCAAATCGATCAACACGGTCCGTCTATTTTGCTTACCATCACAGAAAGTATATCAAAATCTGTGGTGAATCCCAACATTTGTTTGCCAAAAATAATTATGAGGATTCGGTGAATGTACGGTTCCCCAAGCGGGAACGGGACTTGCTAGTACTATTTTGATAAATCCGGGCATGTCGGACGGCCAAATTGTTCCTAAGTGCTTGAGATGTAAGAGGTTATCTCATTAGAGAGTCTGAGGAGCTCTGGGGGCGGCGACAGGAAAATCCTGCCCCGATTGCGGGCACACATGGAGGTTGTCAGATGACTGAGCATTCGCAAATGGATCGACTGAGAGACATGGCCAAACGGTTCCAGACATACTTTCGGAATCCCGGCCTGGCGGAAACATCATTTATCACTTCCGCCCGGTTTCGGGGATTCTCTCATACCGCCGTGCACCGCGTTGCCGTGCTGTTCTGGCCGAGGGGGCATGTTGCGCGCCTCGCGGCGGAAGGAATCATCGAACTGTGACAGGTCAGAAAGCGATCGGGGCAGCCGGAAAAGGGGAGAGTGTTCCGGCTGCCCCGTTTTTGAGCGCTCGATCCCGCCGAAAAATGTGGTTGTGTCCTTTGGGAATTGCTAAAATATAGATACCGTGAGTGCATGGATTTTGCGGGATTCCTGAATGCGAGGCACAATCCCATGGGATGGTTCAGGAAAAAGAGAACGAACTCCGATGAGGAACTTCTGGCACGACAGAACCCTCTTCTCAAGGCAGGCGAGTGGGAAGAATTGCTGTCGTCCCGGCGCTCGCTTTCTCATCGTCGCATGGTCACGACATCGCGGGAGTACCGCAAAGACATCAAATTCATCGTGTTCGGAGCCATCTTGGGCGCAATTGTTGTCGGTCTCGTCAGCATGATGGCGTCGGGGATCTACATCTGGCGTATTGACGGTTATAGTTCCAGTCGGGGATTCAGTATGATTGACGGCCCGGACCGCCCCGTACGGCCCATTCTCGAGCGCGCGGGCTACGCGGGGGTGGCTACGGGTTTTGGTATCTTCCTTTTCAGACGATTTTGGCATCGCCGGTGATACCGGAGTGCGCGACCAGTTAACTTTTAGGCGGATGGAAGAAATCGCTTTGAGGAATCATCTCCCATATCCTGGACTCCTGGGGGCGTACTTTCACAAGTGGAATACCTGCGAGGAAAGTGTGTCATGAATGGCGCGGTGTCCACCGACCTGGCCGGCCTGGCCCAGCGAATTCAGGGACAGCAATGTATCGGGTTGGGCTTCCAGCGGTATCACATTTTCTCCGCGCAGGCGACCCGGCATTCTTACAATCAGACATGTTTACGACTCCCATTGATGAAAAATACCTTCTTACCGGTAATGATCTCCTGAATCCGTTCGATTACACGGCTATTTTCGGAAGGACATGCCCCGTGGAGATCGAGATCGGTGTCGGGAAAGGCCGATTCATACTCGATGAGGCGGTTCGTCGCCCCGATACGGGCTTTTTGGGCATTGAACGAGTACGGAAATATCTTCGGATGACTCATCTCCGGCTGAACGAACTCGGCTGCGAAAATGTGCGCTTGATTTGCGAGGATGCAGGATATGTCGTTCGGCAATTAGTTGTAGACAACAGTATCGCCGCGTATCATGTCTACTTTCCTGATCCCTGGCCGAAGCGGAAACACCACAAGCGACGGATAATCCAGCCGGATTTTGTTCGCCACCTGTACAGGACTCTTAATCCGTCCGGTGTATTGCGAATCTGTACCGATCATCAGCAATATGCGCATCATATTGATTTGGCGGTAAAAAGTCTTCCAGAATGGGAAGAAGTGCGGACCTGGAGCGAAATGGCCCGCACTGAGGAATCCTCTACCGCTACGCATTTCGAAGTCAAGTACAGCCGCGAAAAACGCATGGTCTACTGGACCGAATGCCGCTGCCCGAACGAAAAACCGATCCGTTGACAGAGAAGCGGAGCCTTTTGTCCCCGGAGCCGCAAACAGGCCGGGGGCGAATGGGGGAATTACTAATCGGAACAATAACTAGCTTAATCAGAATGTGAAACAGAACACGGTGGGCCGGCGGCGGAAAGAACATGTAGCCGAGGTGAGCGGCTGCCTGTGGAGTACCCACAAATAACCCGACATGGCCCGGAAGTTCTTTCATGCACCGTCGGTCCGTTACGCGGTGGAGTAAACAACATTCTCCTGCCTACTATGTAGAGTTGGAATTGATAACTTCGACTCGATAAGCTCGGCGCGCATTCGGGCAATCCGGAATGAGTCGATGGCACGGTACAATCTGGCCGCAATCTCCGGTTTCTTCATTTCCTCCTCAACACGCGCTAATTGATAAAGGGCGTATGTCCGCCATCGTCCATGGGGATATTTCTGGATATAGATCGAAAGGCTTTTCTCGGCGTTAGCTGAGTTACCTGTTTCATAATGGCATTGCGCCATGAAATAGAGAATATCCTCGGCTGCGGAGGGAGAACAATTTTCTGAGGCCTTGAGATAGGCTTGTATTGCCTCGATCGGATGACCCAGCAACTGGAGAATCCGGGCATTCTGGTAGGTCAGCAGATTGGCATGAGCCTCTTCCCGTCTCTTCAGAAAAGCCGGGTCCCGATAGGAGACAAAAGAATGGAACGGATAATCCCAGATTCCTGTCGGATTTGTGGCTGTACCGTCCTCAAGTGTAACCGACTCGGTAACCATTTGCTGGAGTCGGTCCGGATCGACATACACCGAGGGATGAGGCGGCAAAATGCGGATATATGACTCCAGCAGTTGGAACTTCGGGAGAACCCCCTCGGCCTGACAAGTCGCACCGACTCCCGCGTGAAGATATCTCTCGAATTGTTCTTTTAGAGGCACATTGTCAGGTTCTGCAAAGAGGCGTTGCCGGATTGAGACCAGGGTCGCCGGCTCGCCTGTGTCTTCAAACATAACCAGGGACCCGTGGACGGTGTCGCACAGAAGCCACTGGTCCGATGCGCATACCCGGCACAGCGTATGGCTGGGTTGGACCGTTGTTTGGGTTGCGCTTGCGATTTCC
Organism: Candidatus Omnitrophota bacterium; assembly: GCA_029570205.1. Classification (GTDB taxonomy): domain Bacteria; phylum Hinthialibacterota; class Hinthialibacteria; order Hinthialibacterales; family JAKPRU01; genus JAKPRU01. Next base: position 44,541 of record JAKQSI010000024.1, read on the forward strand.
GGTTCCCCGAGCAGAACGACCGTCGAGTCCAGACCCGCCCGATCACACAAGAGAGAAAGTGCCCACGCAGATCGATCACAGAGACCGAATCCCCGCAGCAAAACATCTACCGCTCCCACATTGATCACATCCGGTTCCCAAAAGGCAATATGAAGAAAAACCCACTCCAGAAGTTTTTCTACTTTCTCCCGGTCGGTGACGCACCCGGCAACAAGTCGATCTGCAATACATTGCAGAAAATGACAGCGACGGAGATACTGAGAATCCTCCGTGGTGAAAACCGCACTGTTGACAACATCCGGTTTCAAGTTCCATTCGGCCTGATAGCGCATCAGCACAGGACCGGCTGCGGGAAAAGGAACCCATTTCGCTGCTTGAGTTAGAAGCGATGCGGATTTTTCATCCTGACCGATCCAGGCCATCAGAATGCCTCGAATAAACAGATCATGAACTGTCCCTGTTGAAATCCTGTCCAGCGCTTTCAAAGCCGCGTCATACTCGAGACTGTTTATGAGATGAACGACATTTGCGTATTTTTCGGCGTACAACGATTCATCAAATGCCGCCTTGATATCAACGCGAGCGCTTGAAACCGCTTCGGTTTGCTTCTCGTTTCGCGCTCGGCCCAAATAAACGAAAAGCAGAAAGGCGATCATCACACCTAAGCTGAGTAACGGCAGGAAGATATCTTTGCGAGTTCGCGGCGGGCGAGAAGGGGAATTGGATTTATCGGATGACATGAGATGCGCGCCTCCTGATTCATAATATGAGATTTGGACGGCCCTTAGAAGAGATCCGTTGGGGGCGCAGTTGTACACATTAGACGGGCGTTCAGGCACAAGCAGAACAGATTGAAAAAAAGCGATCAAATAAAACTTTGTTGACAAATCCCTTTGACGCAAGGACTTGTGGACGGTATAATAGAAGGAAACATAACAGGACCGGGATTACTGAGCTGTGCCTCATCCGACATATTTGCACCATTTGGAGGAGCTCAAGAGAGCCATCACATCAGGAGATGGGGATAAGGCTATCGCCGCTGCCATCGGGTTGGAGCAAGTCGCGAAACAATACCGAACTCTCCTGGAACAAGCGAACGATGCCATTCTGATTCTGGAACCGGAATCGGGCCGGATACTGGACTGGAACTCCAGGGCTGAAACGCTTCTTGTTTACAATGCTGCAAGTTTAGCGAGCATGAGCCTGTGGGATTTATTTCCCGAGAGCGAATTACCCACCCAGCGTCAGGAATTCGAGAGAAATCAAGTTGAGACAAATGTCATAACCTCTGAGATATCAATTATTTGTGGTGATGGGACCCGTCGGTTTGTGGACAGTTCCTCATCGTTGGTCCGATTCGGAGACCGGAGTGTGGTTCAGGCGATATTGAGGGATGTCTCGGAACGTGTCCGCCTGAAAAAGGAGACCGAGAAGTACGCGGAGGAGTTGGAGAACAGGAACAAGGAGTTGGCACGGGCACAGAGACTGAAATCTGAGTTCCTTGCCTCGATGTCGTACGACTTATTGACTCCTGTGGAGGCGATCCAGGGCCACTGCGGGATTCTGCTGGATGATGAGCTTCACGATGCATTGACCCCATTAGAGCGTAAAGAGATCCTGCGCAAGATGGAGAAGAAAGCGTCACACTTGAAATCGTTGATTTCCCGATTGCTGGAGCTGTCCCGTCTGGAAGCGGGGGCGGTCTCGGCGCTGAATGAAGATGTGGATCTGGTTTCCCTGGTGCATGAGGAATTCGAGCCATATCGCAATGAACTGGCAGAAAGGGGATTGCGAGGCGATGTTCTTTCGGAGAACAGGTGTATTATCTGCCGGACGGACCCGGTGAAATTGGGCAACATTGTTCGGCTGTTGCTCGGGAATGCCGTCAAGTTTACGGAGCGGGGTGAAGTGACGGTTTCTGTGAGGGTAGATGGAGCCACAGCGGTTTTGTCGGTGCGCGATACGGGGGTCGGGATGGAGCATGAATATCTTGAAGACATTTTCGGGATATTTCGGACTCATGAGAGATCGTTCACCCGTCGGGACTTGGGACCGGCCCTGGGACTGTCACTGGTCAAAAAATTCTCGGATCTTCTGGGTGGACAGATCGAGATTGAAACGGAGATGGGGCGCGGGACTGTGTTCACGCTTCGTCTGCCCGACACGGTTCTTCGTGTGCAGCCGTTCGCGGAGGAATCCGGTTTCTCCGGCAAGAACGGCATCCGTGACGCATTGGTGGTGGACGATGACCGATACACGGTGGAGATGCTGAGCGAGTTTCTGGAGTGTGTCGCCCATTGCCGAGTTCGGAAAGCCTATTCGGGTGTGGATGCTCAATTGCGCCTTACGGAACAGCGTCCTGACTTTCTGTTTGTCGACCTGATGCTTCCCCAGATTAACGGGGAGCGACTTCTCCATTACTGTGGGAGCATGTGGGGAGAGAACGCGGTCACCAAGATTGTGGTAACCGGCAAGATTCTGACCTCCGAGGAGCGGTCCCGCCTCTTGCAGCGCGCCGCTGCTGTGATCGACAAGCGTAACCTTCGGACAGATGTTCTTCGCAATCTCCTCTCCTCTGCTTTGAACCTGGATCATAGCGCTGTGCCTGCGCATCAGGCGGAAGGGTGGGGATAGAATCAAAAATTAAAAAACCAGAAAAGAAGAAAGTCAGAAATCAAGAGTCAAATGGAGATGGGAGTAGGGGTGAGGAGCGATCAGGCAGCCGGGTGTGGGTGTGTCACTTTGTCACAGATCCCTGAATCCAGGATGAGAGTAGCGTTGTATTTCGGGACCCGAACAGGATTGAAGTTCGTATCATTTATGCGGTATGTATTTATCTGATTATACTGCTATTATATTTATTGTGCCATAACCATTTTATCTAAAGATGGGTCATTTTGATCGAGGGGATTTCCACCTTGTGCGATTTGGCTTGAAACGTGCTTTGACCAGAAGAAACAGGTATTCCTAGTGGGTGTTATTTGGTATTCTGTTTACGAGAAGCGTACCGAGAGGTTGGGGTCAATCGTTAGGAGGCGAGGCCACTCCTCCCAGGAGCGCCGATATTTCATCAGGAGGTTCTTCCCATGAAAGCATCACAAAGTCCACTGACAATGGGCCGTCTTTTGCGCGTCACGGCGATTGTTGCTGTGACCTCGTTGTTCTGTGTTTCGATTTCGGATATGGCGGGAGCGCGTTCGGCGCAGGCGCTGAAAGAAATGAGCCAGGCGTTCTCCAACGCGGCAAAGAAGGTGACTCCGTCGGTGGTACATATCCGCACACTTAAGACGGTCACCCCCACCGAGAGTTTTTCATTTGAGGATTTTCCACCGGATTCTCCGTTCGCGCCGTTTTTCGAGCATTTCCTGAATCCCAGAGACCGGGGGGACAACCGGGAAGATCGCCGGAAACAGGATAGCGAACCGGGCGAAGTGCCTTATGGGATGGGGTCTGGGCTTGTTGTGACTCCCGACGGATACATTCTCACAAACAACCATGTTGTGGATGAGGCCGACAAGATTGAGGTTCGGTTGAGAGTCGGCGGACATGACAAGACCTACACGGTTGATATGAAAAACAATCCTCCTCGTCAGGATCCTGTTTCCGACTTGGCGGTTATCAAGATCGACGCGAAGGATCTTCCGGTTCCGGAGTTGGGAGATTCCGACCAGTTGGAAGTGGGTGAATGGGTGATCGCCATCGGGAATCCGTTTGGGCTGGACCAATCTGTGACGGCAGGGATAGTGAGTTATCTGGGACGTGGGCCGATGGGCGGTCCCCAATTCGGCGATTTTATTCAGACGGATGCGGCAATTAATCCGGGTAACAGCGGCGGACCGCTGGTGGACCTGGATGGAAAAGTGGTTGGGATTAACGCGGCGATTGCGACTGGCAGTCCGTTCGAGCGCAGTTATGCCGGAATTGCGTTCACGATTCCGATCAATATCGCCAAATCCGTCAAAGATGCTCTGATTGAAAAAGGTTCTGTCACAAGGGGATACCTTGGAGTTGGGATTACCGCAGTGGGCGAAGAGGTCGCCAAACACGAGAATCTGGAGAACCAGGACGGCGCCCTGGTGAACAGTGTACAGGATGGCACTCCCGCAAAAGAAGCCGGAATACAGGTCGGCGACATTGTCATCGAGCTGAACGGAGAGAAAATCAAGGGACCCTCGGAATTGCAGCTGAAAATAGCCGCCATTACTCCCGGTGAGAAAGCAACCCTGACAATCCTGCGTCACGATGGCGATTCATACAAAGAGAAGAAGATCCAGGTGACAATCGGCACGCGACCCAGTAACGAGGAAGTTGCCGAGGTCTCCGCGCCATTAACGAGCAAGAATCTCGGCATGACGGTGCAGGATCTGACGGAATCCACGGCGCAGAGCCTGGGATATACCATGGGTACGGGTGTTTTGGTGACGGATGTCGCGCCATACAGCCCCGCGGCCAATGCCGGGATTCAGCAGTACGATCTGATCCGGCAGGTGAATCATCAGCCGGTGAAAACGGTTGCCGAATTCAAAGAAGCGTTGGCCAAACGAGAGGATTCGGCTCTCCTGGTAGTGCAGCGCCAGAAAACCAAAGACACGTTTATTACGGTAATCGAGATGAAGTAGGCAAGGATCAAGGTCTTGTAGAGAACAAGGGGCGACGCGTATGTCGCCCCTTCTGTATATTCGAACGCACAATTCCCTGCCGTGAATCTGGGACAGAGAAGACTTGATGTTATTCCCTCCCCCGAAGATCGGGGGAGGTCAGGTGGGGGTTGACAGCATTGAAACTACCACCCCCCTCTGAGACGCTCTCAATTTTCAGGTGAGGGATTTCCGAAGAAGATACATCGACGGAATGTGTCAAGTCCAATGAGACAGTTCCGTTTGGAAATTAGTGAGTGTTTCTTGTGTTGAACTTCTTTGGTCTGGCGGGTTGATCCAGACCGCTTTCGGGAGTGCAGCGACTACCGGGGTTCCTCGGACGAATCGTTCCGGATGGTCGCGGTAGGCCTCCGCCAACACTTGGCGCCGTGCCGCCAGCGCCGCCTCCCCATGACCGAAATGCACCGTCTCCGGTGTCAGCCACGCAATCCCCGAATGATGGTGTTCTGTGTTGTACCACGTGAAAAACTCACGACAAAACGATTGCGCATCCTCAATACACCCGAATCGTTTCGGAAACTCCGGACAGTATTTCAACGTCTTGAACTGACTCTCCGAAAACGGGTTGTCGTTCGAGACATGCGGGCGACTGTGACTTTTGGTCAGACCCAAGTCGGCCAGGAGCATTGCGACGCCTTTCGATGTCATGGACGGCCCCCGATCCGCATGAAGGGTCAACTGGTCGCGTTGGATGTTCTGTTTCGCGCAGGTCTCCTCGATCAATCGTTTCGCCAGGGTTTCCGATTCCCGACTCGCCACCATCCAGCCCACCACGTACCGACTGAAAATGTCCAGAATCACGTACAGGTAAAAATAGGTCCATTTCTCCGGTCCCAAGAGTTTGGTGATGTCCCACGACCAGACTTGGTTGGGCCGGGTCGCCAACAATTCCGGCTTGCTGTATTGCGGATGCCGGGCCTGATTCCGGCGTTCCCGCACCTCCTGGGCCGCTGCCAGAATCCGGTACATGGTCCGCACCGAACACAGGAACCGGCCCTCATCCAGGAGCGTCGCATGCACCTCTCCCGGGGATCGGTCCACGAACCGTTCCGAATGCAACTGCGCGAGAACCTCTTGCCGTTCCGGTTCCGAAAGCGCCCGGTCCGGTTTCGGGCGGGGACGCAGGGGCTCCGGTTCGGATGCAGGCCGAATCGACCGATACAATGTGGATCGCGCCACCCCCAGCGCCCGGCACGCGCGGGACACGCCGGTCACTGGAGCCAATTCCTGGACCGATTCCATCAGGCTCTCCCGTCGTTCTCCGGCTTGTTGAGGGGGATTCCCAGCATCTCCGAAATTTTTTTTTGAAACTCGATGATCGTCTCCGCCTGGTTCAGACGGCGTTCCAGGCGGGCCACCTGGTTGCGCAACCGTTCGTTTTCCTCTTCCAACGGACTGCGTTTCCGTTTCCGGCCCCGATGGTCATCCCGCAGAGCGCGACAGGCCCCCTCGCGGTACTGCGCCCGCCAGTGGACCAGTTGGGAGAAGTACAGCCCTTCTCGGCGCAGCAGCGCTCCGATTTGCCCCGGTTGCGTACACCCCATCCGCTTGCCGCACAATTCCCGCCTTGTACTCCGCCGTAAAGCG
>JAKQSI010000029.1 GCA_029570205.1 Candidatus Omnitrophota bacterium
CGCTTCGCTCCTCTTCACTCCACTTCAGGACTCCCCCATCGCATTCCTCCGACCTTTCTTTTCGTCTTCTTATCATCTCCATCTTTAACCTCCGTTTCTACACTAATTTCTCACAGGAGGTTGTCTCAGGGAATGTTGGCACAGAGGGGGGTTCCAAATCCTGGAAATCTATCCCACAGGCCTGTGTGATCAATGGAAATACGTTCCCGGACTAAAGCGTGTCAAGCGGCTTGAAAAGATATTCCACCGGACATGGGACAAGCCGGACTGGGATTATGCGGTATCCCGTCTTTTTCCTTCATTAGCCAATCGCTGGTATTTTGTCGTGAAAAAGGAAGAGTAATGGATGTCGAAGACACACGAACAGTTTCGAAATCAAGGCTACTTTCCGGACCAGAGACACTTCTTTGATCGGTTGATTACGCAGGACTGGGAAACCTACACTGATCCCCATTGGGATCGCGTCCGGCTGTTCGACGTAAGGAACATCATGTCGCCGATCGAACATCGTTGCGAGTCCGTTTTGGATGTCGGGTGCGGTTGCGGTTATCACGATCTCCTCTTTGCCGGATTCCCAGGGATCAGGAAGATTGTGGGCATTGATTATTCGGAGAAGAGTATTCAACAAGCCAATCGGCATTATCCGCACGAAAAGATTCAACGCATTGTCGCCGACATGTTCGAACCCTCCCCTGCCCTGCAAAGCCTCGGATTGTTCGATCTTGTTGTCTCCTTCTCCGTTATCGAGCACTTACAGACACCAGTGGAGTTTTTGCAGCAATGCAACATGTTTGTGAAACCGGGTGGCTTCATAGCCGTGGTTACCCCAAACCGTAATCGCGTTTCAAACCGTTTGCGGCACTTACTCCGGAAACCTCCCAAGTATGTTGATCCGTTGCATTTCCGGGAGTACACAATAAAGGAGCTGGTGCAGATGGGGAGAGATTTAAATATGATCCCATTACAGTTGTTCGGTTCATGTTTGGAAATCCAACTCAATTGTTATTTATTCCGAATATCCCTTCTGTCAGGAAAAACAGAAATCGCAATGAAACTGGGGAATGTGTTTCCTCATGTTGCCAATTTTATCGGTGTTCTCTTTCAACAGGACGACCAAAGGAGACTGTCTGGGAATGAGAACCCGTGACATTCTATACGGAGACTCAAGAGAAGGAAGACCGGCGAAAGGTCTCACAGGGTGAATTGTGGCCTCTCTGCAGGGGGAATATGGTGCTGATTATTGTCTCTCCCGGTATTCCGGCATTGCAGAGTCTATAACGAGATAGGTAAGAAATGTCAGGTTTTTTCGGTGTTGTCCATCGTGGTGAGAATTGTGCGCCGGCGGATCTGGAAAAAGCTGCGGCGGCTATTATGTATCGTGGAAATAATGCCCCTCGTTATTACGGGAGTCACTCCTGTCAGCTGATTCATTGCCGAATTCGAGCAGACGCGATACCTGGTAGGTCGAATCCTTCCCGCCGCTGACCGGCACAATGCAATCCCAGTGGGAGCCATCCTTTGAGCGGAATTGATCCAGGATGCGCACCAGTTCTTTTCGACGTGCCGCCCAATCGACTGTCGGGCGCTGCTCGTAGCTCAGGCAGGCGCTGCACACTCCCGCCTCGTCAAACCACAAGTCCGGTTTTGTATCGGGCATGACGCATCGTTTGCAGTATCGCATGGGTATACATAAGCCTCATTTCGGATTGCACTTCGGCAGGACTCGCCGCATCTCTGCAAGACTATACCTTGCCGGATCAAGGGGAAACAAGGCCGATGACTATGGAAGCATCTGCGCGCAGTACTGCGCCAGGCGAAGAACCGGGCCGAAAAAGATCATCAGAAGAAGAATCGGCGCGGCTAACAACACAAGGACCGTCTCATACACAGGCTGGTGAGAAATCGCCGTGTCGGGACCTGTCTCCAGAAACATCGCCCGAACAATGCGGAAATAGTAGTACAGCGAAACCACACTGTTCAGCACCGCCACCACCACAAGCCAATACAGACCGGAATGCCACGCCGCAATAAACAGGTACAGTTTCCCCACGAATCCCGCTGTGGGGGGCAAGCCGGTCAACGAGATCAGCGCAATGGCCATCACGACGGCCGGAAGCGGGGCTCGCTGCCACAGACCTCGATAAGAGGGGATTTCATCCTCTCCGGTACGGTTCACCAGAATCATGACAACTAGAAATGCGGTCAAATTAGTGAACAGGTACATTACCAGGTAAAACAGGATCGAAGCGATGCCCTCCGAGGTAAGCGCGGCGATTCCCATCAGGAGATACCCGGCATGGGCGATGGCCGAATACGCCAGCAGTCGCTTGATATTACGCTGCGGCATGGCGCCTAGATTCCCCGCGGTCATCGTGACCGCGGAAAGGATCGCAAACAGGAGCATCCAGTCAATCGCCGGGAGCGAAGACCAGGTCCCCTCCCCCGCCGGTTGAAGCATGGCCCGGTAGAAAAAGCGGATTAACAGGGCGAATCCTGTTCCTTTGGAGGCTACGGACAGGAATGCCGTCACCGGTGTCGGCGCGCCTTCGTAGACATCCGGGCACCAGAAATGAAAGGGGACGGCGGCGATTTTGTATCCCGCTCCCACCAACACAAATAAGAAGCTGAGCAGCACCACCGGATCCGAGGAGACGTTCGCGAAAAGTACCTGTCGAATTCCGGCGATGTCCATTGTCCCTGTCAGGCCGTACAGGATGGACATGCCGAACAGCATCACGCCGGTAGACATCGCGCCGAATAACACGTACTTAATAGCCGCCTCGTCCGTCTTGCCGCCGCTCCGGGCGAATCCCGCCAGCAGGTAGGAACCGATACTCATCAACTCAATGGAGAGATAGAGCATAATGAGATTGGTAGACGATGCGGTCAGGCACATCCCGAGGCAGATCGCCGAGAGAATCGCCAAGTACTCGCTCTTACGGTAATAGAACACTTCTGAGGAATAGATCGACAGCAGGACGATAATGAAAGTACAGAAAATAAAGAAGCCCTTGAAGAACACAGCGAACGGATCATGCGCAATCATTCCCTCGAACAGGGAAACGGCGGGTTTGCCGTACAGGCCGAAATGTGCAACAAAGGCTACAAACATTCCCACGAGAGCCAACCATGCCGGGAAATCCAGCCCCTCCTGTTCACGGTGGAGCAGATCTGAACACAGGACAAGCAAGAGGGTGACCGTCAGGGTCAGCTCCGGAATAAAGTATGAAAGGCTGGACAGGTTATCCATCCGGCGGCTCTCTCTTCTTACAGAATCCTGTTCAACAGTTCGCGCACGGCATGATCGAAAATGTTCAGCATCGGCGCGGGGTAGATGCCGAGAAACAGAACGATGATCGCCAGCGGAACCAGGGTTACCAGCTCGCGGGCGTTAATTTCCGGTAAGGTACGGTATTTTTCATTCAACGGTCCGAGGAAAATGCGCTGGAAAGTCCAAAGCATATATCCGGCGGTCAGAACAATACCGGATGTGGAAAGAATCGTGATAATCGGCCAGGTGGGGAATGCGCCCAGGAAAACCAGCGCCTCGCTGATAAATCCTGACAGACCGGGCAATCCAAGTGCCGCAAAAAACGCGAGCGAGGTGATCCCCGCGTAAATCGGTGTCTGTGCCGCCAGGCCGCCGAACCCGTCAATGTCACGGTGGTGGGCACGGTCATAGATCACGCCTACCAAAAGGAACAGCATAGCGGTAATGGTTCCGTGGTTAAACATCTGGAACACCGCGCCGTTCATGGCGGCGGGTGTAAAGGAAGCCATGCCGAGCATCACATAGCCCATGTGTGCAATAGAGGAATAGGCTACCAGTTTTTTGAGATCCGTCTGGGCCATTGCGCACAACGAACCGTAAACGATATTGATCAATGCTATCATTACCATTACTGGTGCGAACCACTTTGCGCTGTCGGGGAAAATTGGGTAGCTGACGCGCAGAATACCGTAGGTCCCCATTTTCAGCAGGATGCCCGCCAGAATGACGCTGATCGCGGTCGGAGCCTCCACATGAGCATCCGGCAACCAGGTGTGGAACGGAAACGCGGGAATCTTGACGGCAAACGCGACATACATCGCCAGAAAGCACAGGTTGCGGAATGTTGCGCCGACTCCCGACTGAAGCAATTGCTCATTCAGTTGTGTCATATCGAAACTGTGCGGGCTTGTCGCCAGCCATATCGCGATCACGGCCAACAACAGGAATACACTTCCAAACAGGGTGTACAGGAAAAACTTGATCGCCGCGTACTCTTTTCGAGGTCCGCCCCAGATCCCGATCAGAAAATACATCGGCAGCAACATCAATTCCCAGAATACGTAAAACAAAAACAGATCCAGCGCACAGAACACGCCCAGCATTCCGGTCTCCAGGAGGAGGAACATTGCACAGTAGCCTTTAATGCGATCCTCGATTCCCCAGGAAGCCAGAACGCAGATGGGACAGAGAAGAACAGTCAGAAACACCATCGGGACGGAAAGCCCGTCTACCCCCATGTAGTAATGGATATTGAATGCAGGGATCCAGGGTGCTTTTTCAATAAACTGGTAGCCGACCTGCGGATCAAATTCAATCAGCATTTTGATCCCGAGCACGAGCGACGGGAGAGTGAAAATCAGACTGACGATTTTGATCCATTCCTTCTGTCGGCTCGGAATAAAGAGGATTGCACACATGCCCAACAAGGGCAGAAAAGTAATCAATGTTAATAATGGACCGGAGTCACTCATTCGATCAGGCTCCTACAGGAATGTTGTCAGAATATTCTGGAACAATAGAATAAAGGCCACAATGGCGACGACTTTCATTATGTAATTCTGGACGACGCCGGACTGAAACAATGTGGAGATCGTTCCGACGAGGCGGGTTCCCCAAGCCAGCCCATTGACCGCGCCATCCACAACATGGAGATCAAACGCGCCGCTGATATAGGACCACGCGCGGACGAAATAGGCGGAGAAATTGACAAGGCCGTCAATGACAACACGGTCGAATACGGCAAGAATCCGCATGGCGATCAGTGTCCCGCCGACGGCGGTTTTCTTGTAGAGTTCATCGATGTAGTACTTGTTGTAAACAAGTCGATAAATCGGGCCGAGGGCTTTTGCCCATCGTTCCGCCGAGCATGTTTTCCAATAGTAGAAAACGGCCGAAATGAGAATGCCCGCCCCGGCCATCACGATAGAAAGAATCATTGCAATGTTATGCGCACTGTGCCCGTCAGCCTCCACAGCGGCAGGAGCCACTCCAGCCGTTCCGACAGAATAAGGAACAACTAATCGTTCGAACCAGCCATGTTCGCCGAGCGCAAACCAACCCGCGCCTGCACTGAGAATAGCCAGGACCACCAAGGGGCCGGTCATTATCCGAGGGGATTCATGCGCATGTCTGTACCGGTGATCATCGGCGGGCGCTCTGAAGAAGGTCATAAAAATCAGGCGGAACATGTAAAAGCCCGTAATGCCTGCGCCGATTAACAGGCCGATGAAAATGATGCGATGGTTGGGATGCTCCATTCCGAAGCCGAGCGCGGATGCGAGGATGGCGTCTTTACTATAAAATCCTGAAAACAGAGGTACTCCGGAAATAGCCGCTGCGCCGATCAGCATCGTCCAGAACGTCACGGGCATTTTCTTGTGTAAACTGCCCATTTCACGCATGTCCTGGGTGTGTGCGGCATGGATCACACTGCCGCTGCACAGGAAGAGCAGTGATTTAAACGCCGCATGCGTCATCAGATGGCACAATCCGGCGGCGAACCCTCCAACCCCCAGGGCCGTCATCATGTAGCCGAGTTGGCTGATTGTAGAATAGGCCAGGACTCGTTTAATATCGAACTGTGTGATGGCGATGGTGGCAGCGAAAAATGCCGTAATCAGGCCGGTATATGCGATAAACAACAGAGCATCCGGTGAAAAGAGCGGGTACAGCCTGCCGACCAGATAGACACCGGCGGCCACCATGGTGGCCGCATGGATCAGGGCACTGACCGGCGTAGGGCCTTCCATGGCATCGGGCAACCAGACGTGGAGCGGGAACTGAGCAGATTTTCCGATTGCTCCACAGAACAACAGAATGCCGGCAATGGTCCAGGTAGTTTCCGACCAGGCTCCGCTCTGAACGGCTTCCTGAACGCCGCGAAACACCTCGATGTAGTTAAACGTGTGAGTTTGCCGATAGATCATCAGCAACCCGATGAACATGCCGACATCGCCCACACGAGTGGTGATGAATGCCTTTTTGCAGGCATCCGCCGCCGAATGTTTCCGGAAAAAGAATCCGATCAGCAGGTAAGAACTCAGACCGACCAATTCCCAGCTGACATACAGCAACAACAGATTATCACACAGGACCAGCAGCAGCATCGAGAAACTGAAAAGGCTGAGGTAGCTGAAATATCGCCCATAGTAGTCTTCACCACGCATGTAGCCGATAGAATAGACATGCACACAGAAGCTGACCGTTGTAACAACAACCAGCATCACCGCCGTCAGGTTGTCGATGTGGAACCCCCAACCTGCATTACCGGGGCCGATGGTGAACCACTGCATGGCCCCCGTGATCAGAAACTGCGGATCATGTCCGACTGCAATTACCCGGTAGAAGACATACCAGGCAAGACAGAACGGGATGCCGATACAGGCGGTCGCCAGCAGGTCGCCGCCTCTCGGCAGGCGCTTATTGAAAAAAATCAGCGCCGTCGATGAAATCAGCGGCAGAAAAAGAATGATCAGACATATCTCGACTACTGAGTGCATTATTTTCCATTATTCCCGCATGGAGTTCATGCGGTCGATATCGATGTTGGCGTATTGCTGGTAGATCGCCAGAATAATAGCGAGGGCAACAGCGGCCTCGCAGGCAGCCAGAATCATGACAAATATCGCAAAAACGTGGCCGTCCAGACCGGTAGCCGTATAATGATTGAACGCGACCAGGTTGATATTCGCCGCGTTCAGAATCAACTCGATTCCCATCAACAGACGGACTGCATGCCGCCGTGTGACCAGGATGAACAGGCCCAGTACAAACAGGCAGCTCGATACCACCAGGTAATGCGAAAGAGTCGGCTGCAACATCATGGAAAAACTCACTGTGCTATTTTTGTTCCTTAGCCTCTCGCCGAGCGAGAACCACCGCGCCGACAAGGGCCATCAGCAGCAATACGGATGCGACCTCAAACGGCAGCAGGTATTTTGTCAACAAGAGTGTGCCGATTGTTCGTGTTGTCGGTTCGGCGGCCCGCTCGACGGCCATCACAGGCCAGGGAGTATACAACACGACATGCAGCAGAACCACGAATGCCATCCCGACGGCCATCACGGCAGATGGAATCTGAATGGCTCCCCGCCCCGGCTGTTTCATCAGCCCACCACCCTGGGTAAACATCACGCCGAACAGAAGTAGAACGAGTATCCCGCCGACATAAATCACTAACTGTGCGATACCCAGGAAGTCCGCCGCCAGGTACAAGTACAGGCCCATCACGCCCAGGAACGTGAACAGAAGCGCGAAACCGGCATAGACCAGTGTTCGCGCGAAGGCGGTAATCAGCGCCGATCCGACAATGACCGCTGCAAGCGTCCAAAACACGAGACTAGAAAGCCACTCGTCCACTTAACGGAACTCCTAACGGTTTGGTGGTTCGTTTCTTATCCCCCGGTTTTGGGGGAATCGGATTCGAACAGAAATCTCGAATCAGTTGGGTGCGATCCTGAAAGACGGTCTCGTAATCCTCGGACATGAAAATACTTTCGGTGGGACAGACCTCGGTACATAGAGCGCACCAGCAGCATTTACGGTAGTCGATGGCGAAACGTATCGGGCGGCGTTCTTTCCCTTTGCCTTCGCCCTCGCATTCGATACAGCCGACCGGACAGACATTGACGCAGGCATTGCAGGCGATGCACCGACTGGGATCGTTTACCACCATGCCGCGCAATCGTTCCGGCATGATTCGGCGTTCATCGGGATACTGAAGGGTACAGCCGGGGCTGAAAAGTTCCCGCAGGGTAACTTTCATCCCTTTCAGGCTGGTTGTAATCCCTTCAAACACTTCCTGCAGGATGTTCACCATAGTTGAAAATCCATATTCGTTGTTCCCGAATCGGGGAACGATTATACCTGTTCGAAAATGTACATCCACAACGCGCTGCCGACGATATTCAGCAGTCCGAGCGGAATGAGAAATTTCCAGCATAATGCCATCAATTGATCTATGCGAAATCGAGGCAATGTCCAGCGTAGCCACATGGTCAGAAAAATAAATGCGGAACATTTTAATAGAAATACAACGGGATCGGGCAGGTATTGGATGTTCCGGGACAACACGCCATTCCAGCCGCCACAAAACAGAAGTGTACTCAATGCGGCAGCGACAAACATGTTCGCATATTCTGCCATAAAAAAGAACGCAAACCGTATTCCGGTGTATTCGGTATGATAACCGGCGACCAGTTCCGATTCGGTTTCCGGCAGGTCGAACGGAGTTCGATTCGTTTCGGCAAGAGAAGAAATGTAGTAGCAGATAAACGAAAGGAAGAGGAACGGATTTCGGAATAGATACCAGCCGAAAATCCCGGCCCAGCCGAACAGGCCGGTTTCCTGAGACCGGACAATCTCACCGAGGTTCAGCGTTCCGGCATACATGATTACCGGCATGAGATGCAACGCGGACGGGATTTCATAGCTGAGAAACTGAGCCGCCGTCCGCATCCCGCCGTACAGGGACCATTTGTTATGCGAGGCCCAGCCCGCCATGATGATTCCAACGGCGACAATCGCCGACATGGCGAGAATATAGAATACGCCGATATTGAGATCGCTAACGACCAGTTTCGGGCCGAACGGGATTGCGGCATAGGCGAGAAATGCGCCGCCGAATACCAGGACCGGCGCTTGAATATACAGCCATTTATCCGCCATCGCCGGGATAATGTCTTCTTTCAGGAACAGTTTGAGTCCATCCGCTACGGTCTGAAGCCAACCATGGAATCCGCCGACATAGATCGGCCCCAGGCGTGCCTGCATGTGCGCAGAGACTTTCCGCTCCGCCCAGACTGCAACCAGCGCCACGAGCGCTACCCAGGCCAGCATGATTCCCGCGCCGATCAGGGCAACCAGCAGAACGACCACAGAAGCCGGCCAGGCGGACAGGAACTGTTCGTGCAGATAGGGAACGAAGTGCATCAGCGGTCCACCTCCCCCATTACGAGGTCGAAACTTCCCACGACCGCCACGAAATCGGAGACCAGCATATTCCTTGACAATTCTTGAACTACGCTGAGATTGCAGAAAGAAGGCCCCCGAACCTTCACACGAACAGGTCTCTTGCTCCCATCGCTGACAACGTAGAAAGCGAGTTCTCCACGGGGATTCTCAGCCCGGAAGTAGCATTCCCCTGCCGGCGGTTTGAAATTCCTGGGGACTTTTGCCCGAAACGGCCCTTCTGGAATGCCTTCCAGCGCCTGCTCACAAATCTTCACACATTCATACATTTCGCGAACCCGAACCATGTAGCGGTCCCAGGTATCGCCGAGTTGCCCCTTTTCCCCTTTGCCCACGCAGACATTCCAATCGAACTTGTCATAGATCGAATACGGTTCATCACGCCGAAGGTCCCAATCTACTCCCGACGCGCGGAGGATCGGACCGGTACAGCCGCAGGCGATTGCTTTCTCGGCGGAAAGAGGTCCGACGTTTGCGGTTCGGCGGATGAAAATCCGGTTGTAGGAAAGCAATTCATTGATTGCGTCGAGTTTCGAAACGTACTGGCGAAGAAAAGCCCTGCATTTTGTGGCGAAGGTCGGGGTGATATCGTCCGTCACGCCTCCGATTCGAATATATCCATAGCATAACCGCCCCCCGGAAATTTCCTCCAGAATGTCGAGGATTTCCTCGCGTTCGCGAAAGGTCAACAGAAATGGCGTAAATGCCCCCAAGTCGAGACCATAAGTCCCCACCATGACCAGGTGACTCGCGATCCGGTTCAGCTCCGCCACGATCACACGGATGTATTCCGCGCGTTGGGGAACCTCAATCCCGGCCAGTTTTTCCACGGTCATGGCCCAAGCCCAGTTGTTGTTCATGGAAGAGAGGTAGTCCAGACGGTCGGTGTATGGGGTATAAGTGTCGTATGGGACATTTTCGCCGATCTTCTCAGCGCATCGGTGCAAATAGCCCATAAAGGGAACCGCTTCCTGGATCTCTTCGCCATCGGTGCGGAGAAGGAGCCGAAGTACGCCATGAGTACTGGGGTGCTGCGGCCCCATGTTGATCAACAACTCATCGCTTCCGGAAGCGAGAGTTCGCCGTTCCTCAACGCGAAATCCCAGCGATTTCAGATCCACATCCATGGCTTCTTCACCGACCCCTGTCACAATCCCAGTTCACGAAGTTTCTCGTGCGTGGGCATTTCATAATCTTTTCGCAACGGGTGACCGATCCATTCATCAGGAAGCAGAATCCGTCTCAGGTCCGGGTGGCCCTCAAAGACGATTCCGAACAAGTCAAAGGTTTCTCGTTCCAGCCAGTCTGCCGAGGGCCAGATATGGGCCAGAGTGGGCACCATCGGGGAATCTCTTAAAACCTCGGTCTTGAGGACCACAAAATGTCGCTTCGGCATGGAAAACAGGTGGTACACTACGGCGAGTGTTTCTGCCTGATCCAGGCCGGTGACGCAATGAAGCATATTGCATTGCCAATCGGGATCATCCCGCAGGAATTTGCATATCTCCGGCAAGAAGCCGGGCCGGACCAGGATGTGTCGGTCGGGCCGGGTATCCGATAAAGACCGGACTGCATCCCCGAAGTGGGATTTCAGGACCGGGAATGCCTCCTCGGTCCGGAATCTCATCGAGTTATTGATCACCGGCGGTTTGGGTTCGCCCGCCTTCGCTTCCTGGTTCATGCCGACACTTTCTTTCTCAGGATACGATCCTGTCGAACTTTTTCCTGGAGTTCCAACAAACCTGCAAGGAGCGTTTCGGGGTGTGGGGGGCAGCCGGGGATGTAGATATCCACGGGCACATAGAGGTCCACGCCTTTCACAACACTGTATCCGTGTTTGTAGTACGGCCCGCCGCCGATGGCACAAGACCCCATGGCCATCACCCAGCGGGGTTCCGGCATGAGATCGTAGAGCTGTTTGAGGCGGGAGGCCATCTTGTAGGTGACCGTACCGGCCACGATCATCAGGTCCGCCTGGCGTGGGGAGGGGCGGAATACACCCGCGCCGAATCGCTCCAAATCGTACCGTGAAGCGCCGGTGCACATCATTTCGATCGCGCAGCAGGCCAAGCCGAAGCTCATCGGCCATAGCGAGGACTGCCGCGCCCAGTTGAACACCGCATCCACACTGGTGACAATCACGTTATCGTTGAATTTGTTTTCCAACAGGCCCATGATTCGGTTCCTCAAGTGCGGGGTGTCCGCCGGGCCAAAACCCATTCCAGGTGACCTTTTTTCCAGACATAGGCCAGTCCGACCGTCAAAATCAACAGGAAAATGAACATTTCCACAAAAGCGAATAATCCCAAATCTTTATATACAACCGCCCAGGGGAATAAGAACAGTACCTCGACATCGAAAATAATGAAGATGATGGCGACGATGTAGAATCGGATGTTAAAACGAACCCACGGTCCGCCGACGGGCTGTTCGCCACATTCGTACGTGTTGAGTTTCTGGGGGTAAGGGCGCTGTGGGCGGAAAAGACGATTCAGGATCAGGTTCCCGGCCACGAAGGCAATTGCCACCAAAAGAAACACCAAAATCGCGGCATACTGCGCCGACATCTCTCTCATTCCCTTGTTGCCTTCGGGATTAACGCCACAACCCACAGAAGACAGATTACGGTAGACCCCTTGTTCAAGCAAGGCAAGGTGGGGGGTAGCGGTCTGCGGTTGTATTTCTTTCAAGTTGAATTGTCTGGATTTATGCTTGCAGACTCTCAGCAATCTCTCCCACGTTCTCAAAAACAAAATCGACGGGAGTCCCGGAGTTTTCATAATCCGAGCGGGTGGTCTCACCGGAGAGAACCAGAATGGAAATGAGGCCGTAATCGCGGGCCATTTTCATATCGGTATACAGCCGGTCGCCGACCATGGCGGTTTGTTCTGCCGCCGTTCCTAACCGTTCAAGGGCCGCCTCGATCATGGGGCGATATGGTTTGCCGAGAACCACGGGCCGTCGCCCCGTGGCGGTTTCAAGCAACGCGATCATGGAACCGGTATCCGGGATCGGTCCCCGTTCACTCGGACAGACCAGGTCGGCATGGGTGGCGTAATACGGCAGCCCGGCACGGAGAAGATGCGCGGCCCGCTCCAGTTTGGCGTAGGTCAGGGTCAGATCGAATCCGATCAGTACCGCTTCGGGTGAGGCGGAGTCCAGGTCAAATCCGGCTTCCTGCAGTTCCGTTTCCAGGCTGGGAGTGCCCAGCACAAAAAGGGAACGGATATCGGTTTCTTTCCGCAAATATCGGATCGCCGACCATCCGGAGCTGAGAATGTCCGCCGTGTCGGCTTGAACGCCACGGGACACAAGAGATTTTGCATAATCCGATGTGCTCTTGGAGGAATTGTTCGTGAGAAACAGATATCGCTTGCCCCGGTCTTGCAGGACTTTGAGGAATCCCGGAGTCCACGGAAAGGTCTTGCTTCCCAGATACAACGTGCCGTCCAGGTCGAGCAGAAAACCCTGAATATCCGCCAAAGAGGTCATGGGATTGCCTGAATCGCCGCCAGATGCTCTTTGAGATAGTCGATTCCAGGAATGGGGGTCGGATTGATCCCCATGAGAATGGCCAGGTAGATGCTGATGAAATCGCCCAAGCTGACAAGCGACATCATGCGCGCCAGGAGTCCTTCTCCTCGTGAATACACCTCTCGAATGGGAACTCCGTAAGTTCCGATCACTTTTTTCATCGTGTCAAGACGATGGGCGGTTCGGGGATGATCGTCCTTGTCCCGGAGATACAGCACATAGAGTAAGGGCAACAGCGCCTCTTGCGGCTTGACCGGCTTTCCGTCGGGATACAGCGGGGCGCGGGAGAAAATCTTCTCGCCGACAGATTCCGGGGTTACGGGCCAGCCCAGGATCTCATTGTGGTTCATTTCCGGCAGGATATTGATATGCGCCAGCATCTTGGCGTTCTCGTTGATCTGATTTTGCCAGCGAAGAGCAACCGGGCCGAGATGATCCACGGCGGCATAGATAACGGGGAATTTCCCGGCCAGGTCCATCGCAATCTGTTTCGCCAGGTTGCCGCTTGCGGGACACTGCGGGCCATATTCGGCGACACATTGCTGCAAAACCGCGATGGTGTGCGCGACGGCAACATCCTGGGGTGGGGCAAATCCCCAGCGGTCGAAAAACACAATCAGCGGTGCGAGTGAGAATCCGAGCGCGGCTCGTGGAGAGTATCCCTGCGGAAGATCGAAATGCCCATGACGGCTCTCAAGGGCCATTTTCCGAATGGTGTCACTCGGCCTGCCATTGGACAGGGTGAAAATCCGGCAGTTCCGGGCAAGCGCCTCCCTGTAAGCATAAATTGTCTCTTCCGTTGTGCCGGAATAGGAGGAGATGATGACCAGGGTTCGCGGCGACGCGTAAGCGGGCAGGCGGTAATTCCGGGAGACCTCGAAGGGGACACGCAGATTGTTGGAGAGATAATTGCAGAGAAGGTCACCCGCGATGGCAGAACCGCCCATGCCGCACAGAACGATATTGTCCACCTCACGCAGTGTCGCCAGCGGGACCGATTTGGCTCGTCGATAGGTCACGCGCCAATGGTCCGCGAATTCCGCAGCCCATTTCAACATCCCTGTCGGGTCGATCTGTCGAATCCGTTCCGGGTTATCCAAAATCATACTTGACACAATATGCTCCTTATAGATTGAAAAAGCCTTTTTTCTCCTGAGAAAGCTCGGTCACAACCGTCGCGCCGAGGAGTCTTGTACTATCCGGTCAACCCCCACCTGACCTCCCCCGATCTTTGTTTGGGCCGGAGACATAGGTAACAGGTGTTCGGGGACATGGGTAACACATTTTTCATCCTGGCGACAGGGAATTCGGTTCGCTTCCGTTCTTCCCTGTCGGAAAAATGTAGGTATACTGATTCTTGCCTGCCTGGAGAACACGGCTCCGGGGTAGCCTTCACTTAACGTCAAGAGGGCTGCATGTGGTAAAATAGCCGGCAAATCAGACGGTTGTTTTTCATCGGATTTGAGCAGTATGGTGGATAGGCTGTTACATGCAACGGGCAACGGGATTTATCGGTCCATTGTCGAACATGCTACTGAAGCGATTCTGCTTTTGGACAAGGATTCCCTGATTCACGATGCGAATCACAGGGCGATTTCGCTTCTGGGGTATTCGCGAGAGGATCTGCTGGGGAAGCATCTGCTCGATTTGATGGAAGATGAATCCCGGGAGCGATATCAGAACCTGCTGACCAATGGTTCTGCGGCGGGCAACATATTTACACAGGTCAAATTTCGAAGAGGAAACGGAACCCTGGTCGAAAGCGAAATTACTGCTTCGCACCTGAATGGCCATGCCGTGATTTTCTGCCGGGATGTTTCTCGGCGAAAGGTCCTGGAAGAAGAGCTGCGCAACCTGACAAGCGTCGTTCGCGCCTCGGCGGATGCTGTGTTTATTATGGACACGCAGGGCATGATCTATTTCACCAATCCCGCGTTTGAACGGCTGACCGGATACACCTCGGAAGAGGTACTGGGGCGAAATCCACAGATTTTCACCAGCGGTCAGGTTTCTCGTGAGGTGCTTGACCAACTCTGGAGCGCCATTCGGGCGGGACGGGAGTGGCGCGGAGAACTGACCAACCGCCGCAAGAACGGGGAGGTTTACGAAGCGGATGTCACCGTAACCCCCATCAAAGACGACGACGGACAGGTGATCAGCTTTCTGACCGTCCAGCGAGATATCACGCACCGGAAGCGGCTGGAACGTCAGCTGGAGGAATACACCGAAACGCTTGAGAAGCGAGTCCACTCGCGAACGGAAGCGCTCTCAAAGATGCGCGAAATCGGGGAGTTGCTTCACAGCGTAGTTTCATTGGACAAGGTACTCCAACTGATCCTGATTGCGGTAACGGCAGGCGACGGATTTCGATTCAACCGGGCTTTTCTGCTCCTCGTGGACGAAAATGAGGAGACGATTTCCGGCAAACTGGCCATCGGGCCGTCCACACCGGAGGAAGCAGGCCGAATCTGGCATGAAATGTCCTACCTGCCAAAGCGCGGAAACCTTGCCGAGACACTGGAATCCTACCTGGTGTCTGCGGAGAATGAGAACTTTGAGGTTAATCGGATTGTCCACTCTCTGAGTGCTTCCATGAAAGATGAATCCTCCATTATTGTTCGGGCGATCAAAGAGCGACGCGGTTTCAACGTCGTGAACGGTCACGCGCATGGCATTTCAAGAGGGATTGTACTGCGGTATCCCGGTAGCGGGCATACGGTGCAGGTTGATCAACCCTCCGCCGAATTGTGCAACGTGACCATATCCAAATACCTCGGAACCAACAATTTCGCAGTCGTTCCGTTACTTTGGCGGGACGGACCTGTCGGTTGCCTCATTGTGGACAACCTGATTAACCGGGAACCTATTGCCGATGCCAGTTTATGGGTTCTGGAGTTGTTTGCGGAACAGGCAGCCCTGGCTATTACCAATGCCCGCATGGTGGCCCGTCTGGAGCGGGATAAGTATCGAATTCAATCCGCGTACAGGGATCTCGAGGACAGCAAAGACAAGTTGGTGGAAGCCCAGACAATGGCCGCGCTGGGTCGAATGACAGCTACCGTGGCGCATGAAATCCGGACACCCATTGTCGCTATCGGGGGATTTGCCAAGCGCCTGTCCCACGACATCCGTGACCGACGCGCCCAGCGAATGCTGGATATTATTCGGTCCGAGGCCTTGCGACTGGAAGAGACACTGGATGCGGTTCTGTTCTATGTCAAACCTTCTCAACCCCAGAAAAGAGAGTGCAATCTCAATGAGCTTCTGGAAACCCTCAGTCTCTATTTTGCCCAGGAGGCTTCGGAAACACATATCGATATGGTTTTCGAGCTCGATCCGAATCTTCCCCAAGTCCCGCTCGATGACCGTCAAATCCGTCAGGTCATTCTGAACGTCATTCAGAACTCCATCCATGCCATGCAGGACGGGGGGACTCTCACCATACGTACCCGTTTAGAGGGTGATCAGGTTGTCGTGGAGATCACGGATACCGGCTGCGGTATTCCCGAAGAGATTCTTCCCTTGATTTTCAAGGAATTCTTCACGACGAAGAACAAAGGGACCGGCCTGGGACTTCATGTTTCCTATCAGATCATTAAGAATCATGGGGGGAAGATTGAGATCGAGAGCCGGGTCAATCAGGGAACGACCGTACGAATCAGGCTGCCGCTGCATCCGGGGTCGCATTCTGTCGAAGGCGGTGATAAGCTAGGGGTTGTGGACGAGAGGCGGTAAGATGCGGTAAAATTAAGGAGAGAAATGAGGGATATCGGGAAAATGGCACAGCTGCTCGTGGTTGAAGACGAAAGAAGTCTGCGGGAACTCTATCAGTTGGAGTTGGAATCTGAGGGGTACGAGATTCTTTTAGCCAAAGACGGGATCGAGGCGGTCGAACTGGTCGAGAAATCTCCCCCGGATTTGATCATCATGGACATTCGGATGCCCCGCATGGATGGGCTGGAGGCGATGGGAAAAATCCTGGATCGGTACAAAAAAATCCCTGTTATCATCCACACGGCATATCAGGGCTATAAAGATAATTTCCTGAGCTGGAATGCCGATGCCTATGTGGTCAAATCCTCCGATATGTCCGAATTGAAGGCGAAGATCTCCGAGATTCTGACGCACAAGAAGAACAGATAGAACAGGGGTTACCTGATCAGACAACATGAATCGGTCAGACTTTTCGATGATCCTGGATTGGGAGCGCCAACCCAGCCCCCGGGACCTTTTGACTTTGATTCTGGCGGGCGGGCAGGGGGAACGATTACATCCTCTGACCAAAGACCGCTCCAAACCGGCCGTCCCGTTTGCCGGAAGTTACCGGATTATTGACTTCACCCTCTCCAATTGCCTGAATTCAAACCTGAGAAGGATTTACCTGCTGACGCAATATAAATCGCAATCGCTGGACAGACACCTGCGTAACGGCTGGTCGATTCACAATCCCGAACTCGGGGAATTCATCGAGCCGGTTCCGCCCCAACGTCGTTTCTCGACCAACTGGTATGACGGAACAGCGGATGCCGTGTTCCAGAACATATACCTTCTCCAACAGCAGAAACCCGCGCTGGTTGTGATTCTGTCGGGAGATCATGTTTATCGGATGGACTATCGACCTCTGATCCGCTTTCATTTGGAGAAGAAGGCGCGAGCAACAATCGCCGCTCTGGTCTATCCGAGACGTCTTTCCTCTTTTTTCGGGATTATGCAGGTGGATTCCAACCAGGAAGTAACGAGTTTTGTGGAAAAACCGGCTGATCCTCCCGCCATGCCGGGCCGCCCGAATGAATCTCTGGTGAACATGGGGGTCTATGTTTTCAATACGGAGACGCTTGTACGCGCAGTCATCGAGGATTCCAAAATGGATTCCACACATGATTTCGGGAGGGATGTGCTTCCCGCGTTGGTTCAAGGCGGTGGGATTTATGCTTATTTCTTCGAAAAAGAGGATGGGACCACCGCTTACTGGCGTGATATCGGTACGCTGGAGAGTTATTACCAGGCCGAGATGGATTTTCTTCAGGAGAATCCCCCGTTTGATTTATGGAATCCGAATTGGCCGATTCGATCTTATCATCCCCAAGTCCCGCCCGCCTGGATCGCCCCGCGAGAAGGCCAGGTGTTTAACTCGCTGGTCAGCTCCGGCTGCCGCATTCACGGAAAAGTGATTCATAGTATTCTCTCTCCCAGTGTGTTCGTCGGGGAAAACACACAGATCACGGACAGCATTATTTGTAATGATGTCACGATCGGCGACGGGGCGCGTCTCAGAAAGGCCATTGTGGACAAGCGGATTAAAATCCCAGCCGGTTTTGTTGTCGGCGAGGACCCGGAGGCCGACCGGGAGCGGTTTCTTGTGACCGAGAGCGGGATTTCCGTTATCCCCACCGGAACGCTTTTCGATTAATTCTTTTCTTCAAATGAGGGGAAAGAGTTCGAGAGAGGAACCTGCTGTACAATCTGCTCAAAAGCTTCTTCCGCTGTGGCACAGATACTTAATTTGGCGCGATGTTTGTCTTCGATCTCAGTGTGTTCCTGGAGAAAATCCAGAAGTCCTTTCCATTCCAGTCCCAGTAAAATCAAAGGCTTATGTTCATTTGTCACCTGAAGGTTCCAGGAAAGGAACACCTCGGCCAGTGTGCCGACTCCTCCCGGTAGAGCGACATGGGCATCGGACATATCGAGCAAGGTGGAGAGGCGGTCCAGGAGACGAGATTTCGGTTCTTCGCGGGTCAAAAGGGGGTTGGCTCCGCTGCGTTTGACTGAGAAATGCTCCAGGGTAACACCAACCGCCACGCCACCGGCATCGCGCGCACCACGAGTGGCAGCGTCCATGATTCCCCAGTATCCGCCGTTGCAGATTCCATATCCTTCGCAAGCCAGGCGGTATGCCAGATCATAAGCCATTCTATAATGAGGATGCTCCGGTGGAGTCTTGGAACTGCCGAAAATCGCAATGTACTTCATCGGATCGGAAAAAAACGGATGGGCCTGCCTGGATTCGAACCAGGGACCAACCGGTTATGAGCCGGTGGCTCTACCGCTGAGCTATAGGCCCACTTCAAAATCTTTTCGGACAGGACTCGGAATCGAGTCTTTCAATATAACCTGAGATATTGTAGCAGAATCTTTTGCCGAATTGAATTGAAACCGATCTGAATGCCCATGACAGCTGAAAACGAGACGGACTGGGTCTTGCAGCATGGCCCGTTGGGACGTTACACTCATCAAAAATCCGGAAGGAGATTCCCATGGTCAGCGAACGACTGCTTGAAATTCTCGCCTGTCCGCTCGGAAAGGCTCCCGTCAAACTGGAGGGGGAATACCTGGTTTGCACAAAATGCGGCGCAAAATACCCGATTAAAGATGATATCCCCGTCATGCTGATCGATGAGTTGGTGCTTCCCGACGGCGTGAAATCCGTGGAAGAACTGGCCTGCTATCCGAAAGAGACGACGTAAGGGACAGAGAATACCCGTGCAGGTCCGTCACTTTCCCTCCGCCGGTACGCCGGTTTGCAGAAACACCGCATCTACGGAAACCAGGATTGCTGTCGGGGGGACCTTCTGTGGATTCAAAATCTTGATTTCCAGCGTGTGCGCCCCGGGAGGTTTCAGGCTTTTCTGCGCTTTGAACAAAGGCAGTGACAGAATGTTCCAATTCCCGGAGAGTGCCCGGATATTTCCAGATTCGGCCGGAGGTTCGCGCCAGACATAGAAGGATCGACTGACCGCCAGCGCAATGGATGGAATATGTGTCAACTCCCAATTCTCCGAACGAAGAGCGAGACAGAGATCACAGGCTACTTCGTCCGGTGTTTCCAGAGTAAGTGGCCCGTCATACCAGAAATTCCGCTCCAGGTTATCCGTGTCTGTTTTTCTTGAGATACAAGCCGAACCCTCACAGGCATTCACCGTATCAAGGTACACAGCCGGTTGGGGGGACCAACCCTCCAGGGAATCGCAGTCCAGGATCCAGAGTATTTCTGCCGTTTGAGACAAGATGAATCTCTCCGAAGAGGAAGTCCCCAATCCAACCTGTATTGCAGAAACCACTGTCGCATTTCGTTCCGTGGAGAAGCCTCTCTCGGCAAGTACAAACTCATTCTCGAAAAGCGTGACCCCGAACGGCTTGTTCTGAAGACAATCAATCAGTTCCAGCAATCCCTGCATATCGTGATTCCGAAGGTATTGAACATCTACGGCAATCCGATCTGCCACTTCCAGAGATTCAGGAAAGAAGGATCTTCCGTGAACTACCCATTCCCATATCCGGGCGCGAGTTGCGAGATGGGGTTTCATTTGTCGAGTTGTCACAATACTCACCGAGGGATCGATTGTTCCGATGATCTGACGGAGCGTCCTGGCACGATTATCCCGAGCAAGAAGACGCTGCCACTGAAAAGGTGACAGGAGTTGATCCGGTCGATAATAGCCGCATAAAGAAGCGTGAATTACAGAACAGATAAATATGACGGCACAAATAGCCCATACCGTTCCTTTACCGAGCCGCCGGCTCTTCTCATACATCCAATTCAGGCCCTCAATTCCGGCATAAGCAACGCCTACCATCGGAGAAATTCCATATTGAGTCGGTAAGGATGAGTACAATCCCGTCATAAGCGAGCTCGTGGAAACCAATTGAATACCGAAAGGCGGTATAAGCAGAAGTGTCGACCATCCGCCGAGAAAAGGTAGAAAAGAGAAGGAGACAAGAAAATGGATGTAATTATACACTTTGTGAAGGGGCAACAACTCCAACAACCGGGAGGGATGTGACAGAACACCCAAAGCCCACCGCACGGGATGGCGATCCAACTCGACGAAGGCTGCGCTAAATGTAGCCGGTTTCCCCTGAAGCGCCCAGGGCATAATCCATTTGTACGCGATAACAAAATAAACAAGAGAAACCAGAAGCAGACCCGCTCCGAATCTTCTGTGTTGCCCCCGGATCCACTCGATCAATCCGAAGAAGGCTACAAGCAGCGCGACCTCTTCTCTACACGACACGGCCAAACCAAATAACACGGAAGCCCACACACGCCGCTTCGACTCATAGAACAGAACCCCCCAAAAGAAAAAGAACGGCGCAACCGTGATTGAGTGAAAATCGAACACTAAAGCCCCCTGTATGTGTGGCGCAATAAGCCAGGACATCCCCGCCCAGAAACAAGGCCACGGCGGTAATCCTCGCTTTTCCGCAATCAAGTAAAGAATGACCGCTGTACCGCAACAAAACACGGCCTGCAGAACAATCATCCCATAAGCAAGTGGAAAGGGCCACAGGATCAAAGCCAGGGGCAGGGTGATCAAATCCACATGGGTGCCCAAAGCGTTTCGACCGCCGTCTTCCAATGTTGTGTAATAGAATATCCCGTGTTGGTGGTTCCATAACACCTGTACAAAGAAGGCGAAATCGCCGCCTGTCTCCAGGTTCTCATAACGCTGCACACCCACCGCCGAAAAGAATAATATGTGAAGCAAAACCAATCCCAAGAGAAAATAGAAAGCAACCCGAAAAGTGAAACAGCCCGCCGGGGTTTCTACACTATCAAAAGAATTGGCCATTTCCTGCCCATCCCATCCTGCTCACTATTTCTGTAATTCTTTTCCTCACTCCGACACGTATGCCCGCCAGTGTTCAACTGAAGTCATTCCCGAGAAACATTCCACCCGATGTGTACCACCCGGCAGAGGACCGATTTCCAGCAATTCCCCGGCCCCAGCGACACCGCCAATCCAATCCGCCCCATCCATAAAAACTATTACTCCAAACCCTAAATAGTAGGCATACTGTAGTAATGTCGCTTACTCCATCGCGTAGCGAACCGAAGGTGCGTGAAAGAAATTTCGGACGACGTCGGGCCGTTTCTGTGTACTCCGGAGATAGCCGCGCACATTGGCCACCATATCCTCGCG
>JAKQSI010000030.1 GCA_029570205.1 Candidatus Omnitrophota bacterium
GAGACGGTGCATTTCGGTCATGGGGAGGCGGCGCTGGCGGCACGGCGCCAGGTGTTGGCGGAGGCCTGCCGCGACCATCCGGAACGATTCGTCCGAGGAACCCCGGTAGTCGCTGCACTCCCGAAAGCGGTCTGGATCAACCCGCCAGACCGGAGAAGTTCAACACAAGAAACACTCACTAATTTCCAAACGGAGCTGTCTCATTGGACTTGACACATTCCGGAGATTCATGTTCGATAGGGAAGGTGCCATCGGGTGAGATTGAATCGGGCAATTTTTTATTGAAGAGGGTAGCAAACCGGGAGTCAGAAGGGCCATGAAATGAAAACGCGGCTGTATTTGGGTATTCTTTTGTGCGTTGTCTTATTGGTGCTTCTCGTTGTCCTGTGGCCTACCGGGGAAGATCAACGGGCCACAATAACGTTCGGTGAGATCGAACAACTCAACGGGGAGGCCCGAACACCGACCGTCGGGCCAGAGAGAGTCTACGCACCCACAATATCGCCTGCTTCGGGGACTGAAATCCCCGCTCCCGTTGAAATTGCCTCCGCTACACCGGTTGAGCAAAACAGGATACCCGAACCCGGACCTGCCCAGAAATCCCTCCAAGTTTCCATTGTTGATGCCCTCGGCGATTCAATCCAAACGGGGCTGCTGCGTATCGGCGGGAAGGAATATCCGTTTACGGAGGGGCGGATTTCAGTCTCCGTGCCTGGAGAGGGGGAGCAGGAGATTGTTGCGGAGGCGGAGGGGTATCAGTCGGCGACGAAGAGTGTTGATTTTTCGAATACCGATGAGGCAACTATTGTTCTTGAGTACCTGAGTTCCATTGAGGTGACTGTGTATGCCTCGGAGAACAAGAGAGATCCTGCCGTTGGTGCAGAGGTGTTCCTGTGGGTGGGGGCAAGACCGAAGCGACCTGTTCCCCCAACAGCCGCTGTAAAAGTGGAACCAGGCTCGGTTGGGGGGGATCTCTACAATGCGGATCTCAAGATGGAGCAGGATGGCATCACGGTGGCAAATGCCGAAATGAAGAAGTGGGAAAGAGAACTCCCACCAGATCCGGATGGTCGCTTAAAACTCAGTACGGATAATCTCATCGTGGGCCTGGGCGGGTGCATGTATCGATTTGGGGATCACGCACAATTCCAGCACAGAAATAGAGAGCCGATCCTCAAAGCGATTGCGGAGCCGAATTCTCCCCGATTACGGGTGTGGGACACAATAGCGATGTGCGCCCTTGCAGCAAGCGATGCAGGCAATTCCAGCAAATCCGAAATCATGGAGTTTGAAGGCCGATTCGGCAGGGCACATACCTATCTTCGTCTGCCGAGGCCATCGGCGGAGAGGAAATTGGTCTCCATGGGGACGACGGACGTGCAGGGACGATGCCGTTTTGATGCGCTTGAGCCTGGAATGTATTACGTTCAGGCACGCAAGGGAAACGAGCGGACCCTGATCGTTACGGTTCCCCCGGTGCGTGGCGGGGCCGAGCACCATCTTCACCAGGGAAGTAAGGTTGCAGTCGAAGCCCGGGCGGCCGGTGTAGATCTTCACTACTGGGATCTCTCCAGCATTCGGAGTGCTGATGTCTTGCTGCAAGCACAGCCCGGCACAGATAATCCCGGGCGCTACATGGGCCGAACAGACGACTATGGAAGAGTGTCCTTTCGGTCGATTCCATGGGGAACCTATAACCTCATCGTCACACCGCCCCCCGATTACCGCACCAGCTCCCAACAAAGGACTGTAACAATAGAGGATGCAGGACATTACTTCCTCTTTTTTTTCGATCTCGGTGTCATGATCTCCGGGAAAGTCCTTCGCCAGGATACAAAGGAACCTGTAGAGGGATTCGAGCTGATTCTTAGTACGTTGACCCGTACAGAAGAACCTGTCTACTATGGTGCACAACGGTCAGACAAAGAGGGAAATATCGTCTTTCGAAATGTACTCCCAGGTCGGTATACGATTACTGGTATGGATGATAATTCAAATATGGAGAGTGGATATATGGGCGGTCTCTCCGGCCCCCGGATTCCGTCTGCCCAAGGTGGGGAACTTGAGGAAATGGCCGAGTTTGATGTCGGTGATGAGGGCATCCATGGTTTTGTCTATTATGTCGCCCCAAGCCTGGAAACGCGGTTCAGTGGTCGTGTAACGAGGGAGGACGGCTCTCCGGCAAGTGGAGTATCTGTCTTTATCGACGGACTGATGGGATACTGCACGACTGAAGGTCCAACCACTGATTCGGACGGGCTATTCGATTTCATCTTGATGCTGGGTGGAGACTGGGGGGAAAGTACTGCGAAGGTTCAAGCGCAAGAGGCGGACATCTCTCCGCCATATTTGGATTCAAATGGAATGCTCGTGCAGAATCCCGGGATTCTGCGCGCCGGAGGTTTCTGTGAAGTACCTATGCATCCGGGAGAAACAGTAACGGGTATCACGATCGTTCTGAAACAACAACCACACAAGTCCATCGTAGGCACGATCCGGACGGAAGATGGAGAACCGGCCGGCGCGGTTAATATATACGCCTGGCAGGGCAAGTTCCGGATTCCCGGGAAAATGTCCGAGGACGGAACCTATGGAATCGAGGGAGTCACACCCGGAAAAGCGTGGCTGTCCTTCGAACCAACGTCCTATCAGAAAATGATCGAGCGATTTGGCCTCCGACTCATCTCGGATTACTGTGAGGAATCCGTTCAAATCGAGATTGCGCAGGAACAGGATACGGTCACAGTGGATGTCGTCCTGCACAAATCGGGTCATCTCGCGGGAATTGTAGTGGACGAGAACAAGAATCCTGCAGAGGGAGTAATGGTCGGCACGATGCATCTCGGATTTCCCCAGGTTGCGCGAACCGACGTAACCGGCCTGTTCTGGATTGGGTTCTTGCGGCAGGACCAGGAATACACGTTGGAAGTGCTCAAAAATGAGGAATCCGAACCGCTGGCCCGATTTGAAGGATTGAAACCGACGGTCGAGAATATCATTATTGGAATAAAAGACCAGAACTGATTGCTTCAATCTTTCCATTGGCACATGGAGACCAGTGGGCAATTGTTGCAGCGGGGCTTACGTCCGAGGCAAGTTGTGGCTGCCAGATCGAGAATGGCCCAGTTAATCTGTACAGGTGTCTTGCAGCGGACAATCTTCAAGGCAAGATGTTGTAGATAGGGGTCGTACCGTATGTCGGCCAGTTTCCTGGGACCAAAAACCCTCTCCAAAACCCGGGCCATGTTAATGTCGAGCAAGGGTTGGGGCAGATGATGGCAGAATAACAAGACGGCGTTTGCAATATACTGTCCGATGCCAGGCAATGACTCTATTCCTTCGCGGTCTTTAGGAAATCGCCCATTTCTTCGAGACATTTCCTGGGCCAGCGCCAGGATCGAATTGGCCCTACGACGCCACAATCCTATTGGCTTCAGATATTGCTCAAGATGCCTGATATTGGCGGAACTCAGCCGCCTCCATGATGGGAACTCACGAATGAATCTTGGGAAGAAGGTCGCAACAGTCTCTGCACGGGTTCTCTGCAATAGCACCTCAGATGTTATAGCCTGATAATTGCTGGTCGAAGATCTTCGCCATGGAAAATCCCGACCATTCTTGTCAAACCAGCACAAGAGACTTCTCCTGAACTGTGATACTCTTCGTTGTTCGGGAAGTTGACAGGCGGACGTACGTTCTATTTTGGACGGACACAGATTCACTGGTAGCCTCATATGCAAGCGGCGTTGTCACGCTCTGTTCAGCAAAAACACACGGCCGTCCTTTTCCTCGACACGGAATGTGTCAAGTCCAATGAGACAGCTCCGTTTGGAAATTAGTGAGTGTTTCTCGTGTTAGGTTTGTCTGGTCTGGAGGATTGATCCAGACCGCTTTCGGGAGTGCAGCGACTACCGGGGTTCCTCGGACGAATCGTTCCGGATGGTCGCGGCAGGCCTCCGCCAACACCTGGCGCCGTGCCGCCAGCGCCGCCTCCCCATGACCGAAATGCACCGTCTCCGGTGTCAGCCACGCAATCCCCGAATGAGGGTGTTCCGTGTTGTACTATATGAAAAACTCACGACAAAACGATTGCGCATCCTCGATCCACAAATCGTTCCGAATGCGACTGCGCGAGAACCTCTTGCCGTTCCGGTTCCGAGAGTGCCCGGTCCGGTTTCGGGCGGGGACGCGGGGGCTCCGGTTCGGATGCAGGCCGAATCGACCGATACAACGTGGATCGCGCCACCCCCAGCGCCCGGCACGCGCAGGACACGCCGGTCACGGTAGCCAATTCCTGGACCGATTCCATCAGGCTCTCCCGTCGTTCTCCGGCTTGGTGAGGGGGATTCCCAGCATCTCCGAATTTTTTTTGAAACTCGATGATCGTCTCCGCCTGGTTCAGACGGCGTTCCAGGCGGGCCACCTGGTTGCGCAATCGTTCGTTCTCTTCCTCCAACAGACTCCGTTTCCGCTTCCGGCCCCGATGATCATCCCGCAGAGCGCGACAGGCCCCCTCGCGGTACTGCGCCCGCCAGTGCTGGGAGGAGTACAGCCCTTCTCGGCGCAGCAGCGACCCGATTTGCCCCGGTTGCGTACACCCATCCGCTTGCCGCACAATTCCGGCCTTGTACTCCGCCGTAAAGCGCCGGCGATGGGGGAGTCTTTTCGTCTTCTTATCATCTTCATCTTTAACCTCCGTTTCTACACTAATTTCTCATAGGAGGTTGTCTCATGGAATGTTGGCACAGAGGGATATTGAGATATCTAGGGTATTGACAGGGCACCATACAGTCAGTATACTATTACTCCGAACCCTAAATAGTAGGCATACTGTAGTAATGTCGCTTACTCCATCGCGTAGCGAACCGAAGGTGCGTGAAAGAAATTTCGGACGACGTCGGGCCGTTTCTGTGTACTCCGGAGATAGCCGCGCACATTGGCCACCATATC
>JAKQSI010000039.1 GCA_029570205.1 Candidatus Omnitrophota bacterium
CATTCGGGAGTTGTAATTCAGCATCTTGTCAATCGCAATGGCGATGTAGGCCATGGCGGCTTTGTCGAGTTCGGAGAGTTCGCCCCCGTTCTTTTGCCGAAGTTCTTCCACCATGTCCTGGAATACCTCGACCGAGACACAGTGGCCGTAGAGTTGGCGGGGCGCAAACATATCGCGCCAGAGGGGCATACCGTAACGCAATGGTTCATTCGTCTCTAATCCTTCGGGAACTTCTTCATCCGGCACGATATTTCGAGCCTGCCATTCGGGCATTTTGGCTTCGAGCGCCTTGCGGACCTGTTCTTCGACGTCGTCCTCGGGGCGAGGGGCGCGGAATCCACGGATTTTCTTGACCTTCGGTTTGCCGGTTTTTGTGTAGCCGACGATTTTGGTTTCTTTGTAGACGATGGCGTAGAGTTGCTGGCCCATCTTTCCGGCCTGTGCCTGCGCCTTGATTTCATCGCCATGGATTCCCCGCCCGCAGTCCGGGTAAGGACACTGGCCGTCGCCGCCTTTTACCGTGCCCGCGCTCTGTTCCTTTAATTTTTCGACAATCTCGAATGTGCAATGCCGGTGATTGGGATTCTCGGTATGCGGAACCAGGCGCACCCCTTTGCCTTTACCGTCCAGACGCCAATTCGGCGACAACGGCACCAGACCGTTACAGTATGGGCATGTAATGGTCCGGGACCAGAGGTAGCCGTCAGGAACGCAATTCTGTTGTGGCTCGGGAGGGTAGAATTGGTCCTGTTTTGAACATGCTCTCGTCAGAAATTCCTTGCTCAATGAGCTAAGCCGCTTCAAAACGGCGTCGCCATATTTCAAAGGAAATTCTATAGTACATTTTAGCAATAACCACGCGACAGGATTTAATTCATCTGCGATTGACGTTAATCCAAGTCGAACCGACTCAAAAGGGATGCTTCCTCCACCGGCCGTCGGATCAAGTACCCTTAGATCCTTCGCACATGAAATGATCTTCGTTTGATCGTAAATCCAACGGATTTCCCCTTCGTCCAGTAGATACTTGAAAGCGCGCTGATATCCATACGCCTCTTTTCCCAAACGAACACCCTCCCGGGTTGCCTCTTGAATCCTCTTCCTCGCCCCCACGGGGTCTCCATGTATCCCCAGGATATGCAGGAACATTTCCCGGTCGGCATCGGCGGGAAGAAGGCTTGCGAGAATCGCCGCCCGGCTGGCCACGAGGGGCCGCCGCGCCCACCAGACATGCAGATAATAGGTCGGGGGCAAGGAACTCATGGAGCGGCGTTCGCGAACGCTTTCCTCCCCGATTTCGGCGATGGGGAGCCAGTTTTCGATCAAGAGTCGAGGGCGTTGGGTTTTATCGGAATCAGGCACGAGCAAACCTCAATAGCAAAGAATGTTTTCATCATTAACGATTCTTTCTCTTCGTCATTCCGGCCCCCTTCATCGTCATTCCGGCGAAAGCCGGAATCCAGGTTCATTCTCGACCACATGGCGAAGAGCGTCACAGGTCAGCCGAAACCCGGACACGAAATCGGAACGGTTGTTCCCTGCCGGTGCATAGTCTTTCTGTTCCTCGCGCAGGAACTTTCGGAGCCGTTCGCTCCGTGCGCACTCCATCTTCTTCGGCGCAGCGGCCACTTGGACACCGCCATTCACGCACAAGACGCCAAGTCCCATCGAAATCACATCGCAGATTCTTCTGGCGTGGGTCTTGGTTTGCCGGATAGGGGACGGGATTGCGATACTGGTATATTCGGCCCGCATCTGCCAGAATCGAGCCTGCTCGATGAGCGCGGGTTCCAAGAGCGAGGCAGTATTTCCCGCATCGCCAGAAATGTCCACCAATTCGGCATTCTTCCGAAGATTGCATATCC
>JAKQSI010000054.1 GCA_029570205.1 Candidatus Omnitrophota bacterium
TGACGTTCGACTGTTCCACATACCCGGAAAGAAGGGTTCCCAGCCCATCCTCGCCGGGAGTTCCCGTCACGGCATCTCCGGAAGCCTGGGTGGGAAGGAAAAGACTCTTGCCGATGTTTTGCAGTCCCGAAGGATTTTGAAAATAGGCCAGCTCAATTCTTCCGACCTGTTGCGGCTCGGACTGTCCTTCCAATGTGACGGATACGGTTCCATCCGCGCCAATCGTGATTCCCTTTTGATCCTGGGGAATGGTGATCTGCGGATCCAGCAGATCGCCTTCGGACGTCACGATATTGCCGTCGCTGTTCATATGGAAATTTCCATTGCGCGTGTATGCAATCTGTCCGCTGGACTGGCGGATCTGGAAAAAGCCCTGCCCCTGAATAACCATGTCCATCGGATTATTGGTTGCCGAAAAATCGCCTTGCGTGAAAATGATTTCCGTGGCGACCGGTTTGGTTCCCAATCCAACCTGCAGGCCCACGGGAATTTCGGTTGTCGCGGTGTTGGAAGCCCCTGCCTGCCGGATATTCTGATACAGCAAATCCTGAAACTGGGCCTTTCGCGCTTTGAACCCGCTGGTGTTGATATTGGCAAGATTGTGGGCAATCGTGTCAATGTTCAGTTGTTGCGCTTCCATTCCGCTTGCCGCGGTATGTAGAGCTCGTAGCATGCTTTCTCCTAGCGACCAAGTTTATCGATGGCTTTGGAATTAACGTCGTTCATTACAAGATGAATACTTTTCTGTATGGCTTCAAAATGCCGGTGGATTTCCACCATGCGCACGATGGAGGAAATCGGATTCACATTGGACCCTTCCAGAAATCCCGATTTTATTTTTGCATCCGAAACCCTTTCGGAATCCTGGCCTGCCGATGATCTGAAAAGGGAACTGCCTTCCTTCTCAAGCTTTGACAGATCCGCAAAAGACGTCACCTTCAAGCGGTCGACCTGAGCGCCATCCAGAAATACATCGCCGGATTCGCCGATGCGGATCTTTCCGGGCCCAAGCGTAATGGGTTTGCCGCTTGTACCAAGCACCGGATGCCCTTCCGACGTTGTCAGCACGGACTTTGCGTTCAGATTCAGATTGCCGTTTCGCGTGTATCGCACACCCTGCGGCGTTTGTACTGCCAGGAATCCATCTCCCGCAATCGCGATGTCCAGTTCCCGGCTTGTCTCATTTAGAGAACCTGTTTCGAAATTCAAAGTGCTTTGCGCCTGAATGGATCGATTGATGACGGCATTGAAAGTATCGGGTCCCTGCGGCTTTTCCGATGATTGATTCAGGTACGTATAGAATGCTTTCTCTTCTTTAAATCCGGTGGTATGAATATTGGCCAGGTTATTTGCCAGAATATCCAGTGCATCCGACTGAGCCCGCAATCCCGAATATGCTGTGTAGATTCCGCTGTCCATTCTTCTTTCCTCTGGCCTGATCGCTAACGCGGCCTTTTCCAATAACTAACCTTGTAGCAAATTCCGTGCCAATGATTTTTGCCCCGAAAACGCCATTTTTTTGGCGTTTCGGATCCGAAGTCGGATGGGAGCTGTAAAAAAATTGACACCCTGGCAACTCTTGCCCATCCACCTGGGCAAAAATGGCACCTTAGCTTCCGACGCCATAGTGAAGTTCGTTGTCCCGAATCGGATCGTGTGACTGCATGGCAGCCGCTTCATATCGGAAAAAGTGATGGTGCGATTCCGTCGGGAAATCGAGCCGCATCCAGAAAAAGTCATGCACCAATTCCGCCTGGATATCCTGAGCGCGATTGTTGATGGCTGAGGCGATGATTTCATTGCCGGCATCCAGCAGTTCTTCCAGAGAACTAAAGGTCGGAACATTGGAAAGATCGAGTTCATCCGGCCCGTACAGTTGCTCCAGAAGCTTCTCAATTGCGGATTCATCGCCGATGTACGGGACGATTCCCTTTCGCACCATGCGTCGAATGGCTTCCTGCGAATGAAAATTTACGGGTGCGGTAACGGCCACCCTTAAGGCGGATTGCCCATCGTCAAATCCGACCGGAACCAGGCCGGAACATTTGGCAACCCTTCCAGGAATCATGCGCACGGCGTCCGTATTCGCTTCGGAGTTGTTGAGGTTGATCAGCGGAAGCCCGTACTGTTTTGCCAGCGCGGCCGTTATCTGATGCTCTTCCACAAATCCAAGACGCTGCAGCCACTCCCCGATGCGGCCCTTCTGCGTTTGAGCCTGGAGCCGGATGGCCTCATTGAGCTGATCCCGTGTAATATAAGCCGTCTGCATGAGGATGGTTCCCAGCTTGGGCCGGGGGATGCGCCGATCCCGG